>JBGGMV010000038.1:0-8335 GCA_041287865.1 Alphaproteobacteria bacterium
ATGTCGGTGATCGCGTTTTCGGAGCCGAGGGCGGCGGCCTTCTGGAACAGCGTTTCGGCTTTCAGGCAATCCTGCGCAATGCCGCGCCCCCTGCTGTATCGCGTGGCCAGCTTCCATGTATTGAAATCGTCATGCGGGTCACAATCGACAGCGCGGGTGATATAGCCGGTCGCTATTTTCTCGTCTTTCGTCACGCCATTGCCCTGATCGTAAGCGGCGGAAAGGTTCATCATCGCGCGGCAATGGCCTTTCGACGCCGCTTTTTCCCAGTAGTCGATGGCTTTCTTCATATCGGCCGGCACGCCGTCGCCGTGGTGATAGAGCGCGCCAAGGCTGTTGTGGGCGGCGGGATAGCCGCGCCGCGCCATGTCTTCCAGTATCTCGATGCCCTTCGCCGTGCCGCCGTCGATGCATTCGCGCGGGCGGCCCAGAAGCGCCGCGAGAATGCCGGCATCCGTGCAGCTATGGTCGATATATTCCTTGGCCAGCTGCCATTCCGATTGCGGGTCGCCGTCCTTGGCGCCCAGTTCAAGGTAATGCAGCGCGTCGACAATATTGCGGCGCACGCCGTAGCGCCCGAAGCGGAAAATCTCGTACATGTCGCGGTAGCAGCCGGGGATGCCCTCCGCCATGCCCTTCTTCAGCCAGCTGAACCCCTCCTGCTGGTCGACCGGCACGCCATAGCCCTTGAAATGCTGGATGGCAAGATTGTGGTAGCCATAGTAATTCTTGGCCTCGGCGGCTTTCTTAAAATACTCGCGCGCTTTTTCGTGGCTTTGCTCCAGCCCCTGCCCTTGCTGATGCATGACACCGATATTATTAGTGGCCCAGGCGTGGCCACTGTCGGCGGCCTTGCGATACAGCTTCAGCGCCCGTTCGTAATCGGGCGTGGTCGATTCCATGTGGAAATAACGGCCAAGGCGGAAAGCCGCCTGCATATCGCCCGCATTCACCAGCGCCTGCGCCGCCGCGACGGCGCGTTGCTGCTCCCGCTCGCTCGCGGCGTCATAGATCGCCTTCATCGCATCGTCGGAGGGCTCGTCGCTTTCCGAAACGGTGACAGGCGCGTTGAAATCATCGCTCGAGCTGGTGGCGAAGACAGGAAACGCAAAAGTCAGCAGGAACAGAAAAACGGCAAGGCGTTTCATGGTGTCGGCGGTTTGGGCTGGGGCGCAGGTTGCTGCGGGCCCTGTTTTTTGGGCGAGACAGCGTTTTTGAAGCGCTGCGTCAAGCCCTTCACACGCTGCGCGAAAGATGTCGACGCGGGCGCAGGCACGGCAATTTCATTTTTGCGCACATGCTTTTCGACTTCTTTTTCCAGCGTACCGGTGACGAAATGCTTTAGCATCTTGAAATCGCCGCGCAGAGACCAGAGCGGATATTTAAACGTCGCGGGCTTGTTCTTCTCGATAAAGGCATGCGCCGTCCAGGCGGAGCCATAACCGGCAGCCACCGCCGCAGCGGGAAGCCACCATTGCCCCGTCACCACTGCCGCGCCCAGCAGCACGACAGCCGCGCCGGTGCCCGCGACATGGATATTGCGCGTGGATTTCTTGCTGTGTTCGTTCAGGTAATAGGGCCAGAATTCCTCGAAGGACTTGAATCTGTCGGCCATGGTAAATCCTAGCGGTTGAAGCGCGGGCCCTTGTTATGCTGGCCCACGGCGCGTTCCTGTTCGCACCGTGCCACGGCAGGCAGCTCGGCGACAAGATCCGCGAAGTAGCGATCACATTTGATCTTCACGAAGCCGCTGGAAAGAATGCCCTTGGTCTCGATCTGCACGTCGGCGCCGTGTTTCTTGGCAAGGCGGCGGATGGCGCCGACCATTTTCTCGGCGGCCTGCGCTTTGCCTTCGGCGACGCTGCCAAATTCGGCGGCGAGCCCGCCCGGCACGCGCGGCAGTTTCGCCATCACAAGATAGCTGTCACGCACGACGGAAGACTGGTTGGGGCGATAGGCCACCGTGGTCACCTTTGGCAGAACGGAATTGGTTGATAGAGATTCAGTACGCCCCTTTCATCCCATAATCAAGGGGGTAGCGGCATTTTACGAAATGAGGAAATTAGTCGCGCTTTTTCGGGCGCTTGCGCGCCAGCGTGGCAAGGTAAATCCCCGCCGTCACGACGATCGCCGCCCCCGCCCATGTATGCGCCTGCGGGAATTTATCCCAGAGCACCATGTCGAGCAGCACGACCCAGAGCAGGCAGGAATACTGGAACGGCGCGTTCACCGAAGCCTTCGAATAGCGCAGGCCCATATAAATCATCGCCAGCGCCGCCGCGTCGAGCACGCCGAGGCCCAGCAGCATGCCCCATTCGCGCGGCGCGACAGGCATTTTATATTCGGCATGGAACAGCAGAACCGAAACAGCCGCCATGCCCACATAATAATAGAACGGGAACGACCATGTACTTTCGGTATCGCTTAATTTACGCACCATCACCTGCGCAATCGCAAACATCGAAATGCCCGCGAACATCTTTACGATCGCCGAGAGCATATCGGCATGCACCACCACATCCTGCGGCCCCATGGCGATAACGACGCCGATAAAGCTGACGATAATCGCCGCCGCCTGTTTCAGGCGCATGCGCTCCTTCAGGAAGATCGCGCTGAGCGTCGCGATAATCAGCGGGCCACAGAAGGCGATGAGGTAGGCGTTGACCAGCGGCAGATAGGGATAGGCCTGGAACGTCAGGTAGGCGCCGGCGGTGTTGATGATCATCAGCGGCGCCTGCCACTGCCAGTTTTTCCAGCGCAGGCCCTTCAGGTCTTTCTGCGTCCACGAAATAAACACCATGCAGAGCGCGCCCACGATGCCATCAAACAGCATCACCTGCGACCACGGAAACCCCGCTTCCTGCACGGCCTTGTTCAAGGCCGAAAACAGCGACAGGAAAAAATAGGCCGAAATCGTCAGTGAAATGCCGATATGGGGAACGTGCTGGCGGGACATTCTGTTGTATTTATTCCCCGGTGTTCGAAGCGAGGAATTTGAAGTTTTGTTCGCGCACCTTGCGGGCGGCTTCGTCGTAGAGGAAGGGCAGGAAGGCGTAGCGCTTGCCTTTCGTCACCTTCGACACCGCATGCAGCAGGGAGCAGGAGAAGACGACCGCCCCGCCCGGCGGGGGTTTGTAGGAACGCGAACCGTATTCGGGGAAGCTGAGCTCTCCGCCTTCGAATTCGCTGTTCAGGTTGATGGTGACGGCAAAGCGGCGGTGCGCCGTGCCCAGTGTCGTGTCGTCGCGGTGGGCGGAGAAATGCCCCTGCTCTTCCGCGCTGTAGCAGGCGACGATATAGCGTTCGATGCGCGAGACGTCGAATTGATGAACCTTTTTAATCTCGGGCACGATACGCTTGTGGATGCGCAGGTTTAATTCATTCAGCAGCCGTTCTTCGGTAATGATGGTGTCGCGGCGGCTCTTGCGGCCGTAATCGCGGATCTCGACTGTCTTGCCGTCGACGTCGCGCATGAAGCCTGATTCAACGCCGCCCTCTTTTTCGTACAGGGAGATCAATTCGCGGCACAATTCCGGCTCGAATACATTCGGCAGATAGATGACGGGCGCCTGCAGCTCGATGCCCGAAAAGAGGTTTACAGGAGGCAGGGCTTTGAGGAAGGCCAGCAGCTCGTCGACGTGGCGGTTATCATTGGTGAGCGGCACGACTTTCATGACGCGCATGGTGGGGTCGAGCACATAGGCCACGCAGCGGATATTGACCCCCTCGCCCGGCGCTTTTTCCGCATCAAGCGGCGAGGAGCCATAGAGCTTGCTGATGGCATGGTCGTTGTCGTGGAAGAAACGGATGCCGGGGATGCTTTCCTTCAGCTTGCCTTCATCGCCCGTATCGACGCTGACGCCGAAGAAAGATATTTTCGCATCGTCGAACATGCCGCGCTGCTTGTTCAGCAGGTCTTTGAAAAGGCTTTGGGCCATCGGGTTGCGCGAACTGCCGAAGAAGCACAGCACGATATAGCGCCCGCCCGCCGTATCGAAACGGTATTGCGGATTGATGGTTTCGCGGCCCACGAACCACGGCGCAGGGTCGCCCGCTGTAAGACGCGCGTAACGCGATTGCGCGGCTTTCGGGGCTTCTTTCTTTTTGTCCTGCTTGCTCATGGCTTATCCCGTGAAGGTGGTTAATAGGATGACAAAGATGCCGCCCGCAAAAGCGGCAATGAAACAATAGAGCGCGCCGCGGTCGCTGGCCGTGGCGGCGTCATGCCGGCCCGCCTGCACAAGGCGCGAGGTGCGCACCACCTGCGTCAGCGTGGCGATGATGAACAGGTACGACAGCATATAAACCTTGTCCGCCATCAGCAGGTAATCTGCTTCCGGCAGGCCGCTGGCGCTCGTCAGCTGCAGCGCCACCAGCGTCAGCAGCGCCGTGATCGCCACGCCCAGCCTGCCCTCGATATAGGCGGGATGCACAAACAGCACAAGCGCGGTGCAGAGGATGATGAGCAGCACGGGGAGGAAGACTTTAATACCCGTATTGAACACAGGCCGCTCCACCGGCACCGCGAAGGTGACGCGCGAATAGGCCGTATTGTCCTTCTGCGTCAGGTCGCCGAAATTCGTATCGTAGGGGAAAGCCTGCTCCGCAACCGCAGGCGCGCCGATGTTGAAGCCCTGCAGCCGTATCTTGGCGCTGAGTGTCAGGGGCGCGGCCTTGTCGTCGGGCACAAAAACCATTTCGCTGGCCGGATGCACCGTATCCTCTATCGAGACAGCCAAATCTTGTTTGTCGAACGGATAGCGCTGCAGCGCAAATTTTCCATTGAACCGGCCCTGGTGGCGGAAGACGTTGTACAAAGACCCGTCCGGCATTTTCTGCGGCTTGTCGTAGATCATCGTATGCACATGTTCGGCGGGCGCGAAGGTGTTCATGAACTCCGCGCTTTTCGACGGGTCGAGCGCGGGATTTTTCCAGCGGAACCAGACATACAAATCGACATGATAGCTGTCGGTATGCAAATCGATGTTCTGGATGTCGTTGACATAGGCGCCGATAAAAACTTTATCCGGTTCTTTCGCATAGGCAGCAGTGCCCAGTGTCAGGGCAAAAAGCAGCGCGAGGATAAAGCGGAGCGGAGACATGATTAATCCTTATACCGCAACGATTTTTGCATATTTGACTGTATTCGTAAAGGCGGCTTTCAGGCGGCGGGTGGGCGCGGAAGCTTCAGTTTTTGCCGCGGAATCGGCGTGATATCGGGGCGCGGGTCGATCCTGTCGAGCGCGAATTCGATCATGCGGCAAAGGCCGCTGAGCGCCACTTCGTCTTCCATATGCGGCACCAGCACGGTGAAATCGCTGCCCTTGCCGAACTGCGATTTGACGAGCGGCACATGCACAAAACCCGCCGTCTTGCCTTCGCTCTGCGCCCAGTCGGTGAGACTATACATCAGCGCGTTGCAAACATAGGTGCCGGCGGAATAGGAACGGCTCCAGAGCTTCGATGTTTCCATTTCCTGCCACGGAAAGCCGGACCAGATCACCTCCGGCCCCTTTTCGTCCAGCTTGCCTTTCTTGGGCACGAAATTGTCGTTGTCGGGCGTACGTGTTTCGACCCAGTTGAGCGCAAGGCGTTCGAGGTTGATATTGTCCCTGCCCTCCGCCTGTCCCAGCGCGATCACGCCCTGCAGACCGGGATGCTTATCCATCTCGCGCTTCACCGTCGGCCATGCGTCCTCGAACGACACCGGCACGGGACCGAAGAAAACCACACGCCCCTCCCAATCTAGCTTCTGCAATTTTTCAAGCAGGATGAGCGAGGCGTTCGTGGACGCGCCGTCGAAAGGTTCGAAGGCGGTGACGAGCAGCACCGGCGATTTCTTTTTATCTGGCATGGCGGTGATTAAAGCAGAGCGCGGCGTCTCCGTAAATCGCCGCTAGCCATAATACGGCAGTCAATTGATTTGCTATAAGGGGGAGGTTTTGATAAAAAGGATAATTCAAAATTTCGGGAGACCAGCATGTCAGACCTCGTCGAGACATCCGCAAAGGATGGGATTCTTACCATCCGCATGAACCGTCCGGACAAGAAAAACGCGCTGACGATGGCGATGTACGAAGACATGGCCAAGGCGATCAAGGACGCCGACAAGAACCCCGACATCCGCGTGGTGATGATCACCGGCAGCGGCGACAGTTTCTGCGCCGGCAACGACCTGCAGGATTTCATCAGCAACCCGCCCAAGAATGAAAAGAGCAGCCCCGTGCTGGCGTTTCTGGAGGCAATTTCGGAAGCGAAAGTGCCGCTGGTCGCCGCCGTGAACGGCACCGCCGTCGGCATCGGCGTCACCATGCTGCTGCATTGCGATTTCGTTTACGTGGCGAAAGACGCGCCCATGTCCCTGCCCTTCGTCAACCTTGGCCTTGTGCCGGAGGCTGGCGCGAGTTTATTGCTCCCCCGTCTTGCCGGTCATGCGAAAGCGGCCGAGCTGCTGATGCTGGGCGAACCCTTCACCGCGCAAACCGCGCTCGAGATCGGTATTGCCAATAAATTGTGCGAAACGGCGGATGTCGAAGCCACCGCGCTGAAAACCGCCAAAAAACTAGCATCCAAGCCGCGCGAGGCGCTGGTGGAAACCAAATCACTGCTGAAACGCGAATTCGAAAGCGTGGCGAAACGCATCGACGAAGAAGCCAAAGTGTTCAAGAAATGCCTTGAATCCGCCGATTGCAAGGAAGCGCTGACGGCGTTCAAGGAAAAGCGGAAGCCGAAGTTCAATTAAGCAGTTTCGGCGGCTCGCGGCGGAAACGGTTATGCAGTATCTTTTGCACCGGCTTTGAATTCGCAATACGCCCGAACATGCGCGAGATCACGCCCGGTTTTTTCTCTTTCAACAAAGGCACGTTTTCCCCGCCCAATGCCTTCGCCATTTCCACCATCGCATGCGGCCGGCGGGGCGTATCGACTTCATAAATTTTTCCGGGCTGATGGCCCCAGAGCCCCACGACATCCTGCCGTGAGTTAAAGTTATAAACCAGCGGCGCTGTGTCGTTCGCGGGCTTGCCCAGCAGACGTTCGATACGGGCGGGGTCGCGTTTTTTCAGGCCGGGGCTATTGAAGGCCCAGACCTCGGGTGCCCCCGCATGCGGCGCGACGGCCTTGGCGATATAGCCGCCCAGCGAATGGCCGATAAACTGCATGTCGGCGGGCTTGATGTTGTATGTCTCCATCGCCTTCTCGACGAAGGCATCGGCCTCGCGCAGCTGCTGGCGTGGCACGCCGATAAAGCCCGCGCGGATGACTTCGTTCAGGTCTCGGCCGTTGTTATAGCCGTAAAAGACAAAGGAATATTTTCCATCCACATTGAACAGCGCGGCATCGAAGCCCGAATGGCTCTTGCCCATCAGCCCCTTCGCCGTCGTCACCAGCTGCGCATCATCCCTGCCCGGATGGTAGGGATGCAGCACGACAAGCGCATGATCAAGCGCCTCCGCCTTCACCGCCGCAGAGGGATGCTCGACAGCGATCGCATTGCCCACGGTGGCGCAGCCCACAGAAAGGCTCGCCGCAGTCGCGACAAACATATGTCTCAGGCATTTCATCGAGAGGCCTTGGGAGACGTTAAGGATGTTGATTGGGGGGATACTATGTCAGTTGCCATAGGCAGTCAATGACCTACAGAAAATGGCCTATTTGCGCTTAATTACTTGCGATAGCACACTTTTGCTGTAGCATTTGGTTCATGCGTTTTATTCTTTTCATTAGCGTTGTTCTATTCATGAATGCCGCCGCGTTTGCGCAGACCGACCCAACGCCGAAAATCGCTCCGGGCTCGGACGCGGACTTGCAGAGTACCTGCGCCGGCAATGTCTCGATGCGCACCGTAAAAAACGGAACGTGGACAAAACCAACAGTTGCCCAGCTTCTCGTCATGGCGAACGGACAGGATGTGGATGCAATGAATGACCTCTGCACCTGCTATCACACGCGGGAAGACTATGAGGAAAGCTTGTACTGGTGCAAAAGCGCCAGCGCGAAGGGGGATGTAGGCGCACAGAACATGGTGGCCTATATGCTCAGGATGGGACAGGGCACTCCCGCAGATCCCCGCGCCGCTTTCGCATTGTATCAACAAGCAGCCAAAAATAGCCTTGAATAGTGGAAAGGCAAAGTCGATGCCGACGTTTATTCGGGCCGTGTCGGGAAAAATGTGCTAGTAGGCCAGCTAAGGGTGATGGCAGCGGGTTACGATACCGACGCGAAGTATGACTTGTGCATTTATCACGTCCTGAAGGAGAAATACAATAAAGCTCTCGAATGGTGCGACGAGGCCTTGGTGGATGAGGATGACGAAGCGTTGATGATGCTGGCGGAG
>JBGGMV010000039.1:0-24580 GCA_041287865.1 Alphaproteobacteria bacterium
CTGTCGGGCAAAGTGTCTCCTTATGATACTGCGTTTCTTTTATCTTCTACCCAATCATCGAATGTAGAAAAAATCTTAACCATTCCATTTAGTACGGAAATGTACTTGCCGGGATTTGCAAGCAAAGTTTCAAGAGCTGTCGGCTCTATGAATTCTCGCAAAATTTCAATTGCGCGAGCTTGTGAAGTAACCGTCAGAGATGCTTCCCAATCGTCATGTGTGCTAAGGACCTCTGCATCGCTGATTGTTCCAGCAAAATCGACAAGGGCAATATCGTCGTTTTTCTTGAGATAACTCATCAATTCGCCAACAGTCTGCATGGGCGGCAAATCCTTTGCAGAAACCCATTGTGAGCCCCTATCTTTTTCGCCTTCAAACTCGGTAACTTGGATTGGGGAGGCAGGAGGAAAAATTGCTAAAGCGTTGGCAGTGGTGATCCTTTCTCCCATATAAAGGAGGAACATTTCGCCAATTTTTTCGAGGCAAAAGCAGGTTGGATGCATGGTAATAACACTCCAGCTGCTAGTCTTCCTTGACTTTAACGAGCGCCCGGTCAAAACACCGCTGGTAATATTCGGAGACGATGGATTTTTCAAGATCGTCGCACTTGTTCAGGAAGGTGAGCGTGAAGGCAAAATCCGTATCGCCCATGATCTGCGTGTTTTCCGCCCAGTGGATGACGGTGCGGGGGGACATGACGGTCGAGAGGTCGCCGGCGATGAAGCCTTTGCGGGTCAGGTTGGCCATGCGCACCATCGCGGCGATGGTCTTGCGGCCTTCGTCGGTTTTGAAGGCCGGCACGCGCGCCAGCACGATCTCGATCTCCTGCTCGTTCGGCAGGTAGTTGAGCGTGGCGACGATGTTCCAGCGGTCCATCTGGCCCTGGTTAATCTGCTGTGTGCCGTGGTAAAGGCCCGTGGTATCGCCGAGGCCCACCGTATTCGTGGTCGAGAAAATGCGGAAGGCTGGGTGCGGGCGGATCACCTCGTTCTGGTCGAGCAGGGTCAGCTTGCCTTCGGATTCCAGCACGCGTTGAATAACGAACATCACATCGGGGCGGCCCGCGTCGTATTCGTCGAAGACGATCGCCACGGGGTTTTTTAGCGCCCAGGGCAGGATGCCTTCCTTGAATTCGGTGATTTGCTTGCCTTCTTTCAGCGTAATCGCGTCCTTGCCGATCAGGTCGATGCGGCTGACGTGGCTGTCGAGGTTGATGCGGATGCAGGGCCAGTTGAGCCGTGCCGCGACTTGTTCAATGTGCGTCGATTTGCCGGTGCCGTGATAGCCCTGCACCATCACGCGCTTGTTGTGTGCGAAGCCCGCCAATATTGCGAGCGTGGTGTTCTTGTCGAAGCGGTAGGCTTCGTCCACATCCGGCACATTGTCCATCTTCTGCGAGAAGGCGGGAACCTGTAGATCCTCGGCCTCGATGCCGAAAACCTGCTTGACCGAAACCATGATGTCGGGAACGCGCTTCTGCGCGGCAGCGGAGGTGGCCATGATTATTTCTCGTCCAGTGTTGTGTAGTGTTGCCAGGAAAGCTTGAGGATGGAGTAGGCGAGGTTGATCTTCTTCAGGCGTTCTTCTGCCTGCGGGTCCCCTTTATTCGTATCAGGGTGGTATTTTTTGACCAGCGTTTTATAGCGTGCGCGCACCTCTTCCCACTCGATCGGCGGGAAGAGGTCCATCACCTGCAGCGCCTCGACGGCGGGGTGGGGGATGGAGGAAACGTCGATATGCGCCTTTTCCTTCGGCGCGTCTTCCGCCGTGCGCGCGCCGAAATCGCCGAAGACGCTTTCGCCCTTGGTGAAGGCTTCGTAGATCTTTTGCCGCGTGCGTTCCTCGTTGAAACCGGCCTGCGTCGAGCGCCACGTGGGGCGGTCCCAGACGGAGGCGCGGTGCATGTGGTTCTCGATCTCGGGGCCGCTCATGCCCTTGAAGAAGTCCCAGCTGGCGTTGTAGAGCTTCACATGGTCGAGGCAGAACCAGTAGTAACTGCGCAGGTCATAGCGCGACTTGGGCGCCTTGTATTCGCCCAGATGCTCGCAGCCCTGAATGTCGCAGCCCTTGCGTACGACGGGCAGCGTCTCTTCATGCTCCTTCAGGAACGATCTGGTGAATTTAAAATCCCACATTCTGGCAGTATCACCCTTCCGCTAGGCCCAAATCAAGGATGAGCCCGTATTGAATAGATAGCCTTTTTCCATTTTAACACGAGCCGTCAGAGGGTTATTCCTGAAAATATTTTTTTAAGCACGCGCCGCAGTCCCAAAGTCTAAAAATAATTATTTAGTATCAAATAGTTAGAAAGGGTGTTGCCCGTTATAACCCGCCTGTATGTAACCTTTCGTTGTGTGCATGTAAAAAATGCAATCTAAAGTTGACAAAAGGGAACGGCCGAATGTAGCGTGAACATACGGGCGTATTTTCAAAAAGGGGCTGAAAATGAACGTATCGCGGGAAGCAGGGCAGGCTGAAAATGTTCCGGCGGACGGCGCGGAGGGAGTCGACAGCACCCTTATCAGCCGCAATATCCGTATTCACGACCGCCGCACCAGCGTACGGCTGGAACCCGAGATGTGGGATGCCTTGCGCGAAGTGGCGCTGCTGCAAGGGGTCAGCATCCACGACCTCTGCGGCGCCATCCATGACATGAAAAAGCCCGCCGCGCCCTTTACGGGGGCCATCCGGGTCTTCCTTCTGGAATTCTACCGCGCCGCCGCCCGTACCCACCAGCAGGTCGGGTTGGTGCAAAAACGGCTCGAGGAGGGCCGCAAGAAACGGGGCTGACCCTTTCGCCGCCGCTGATGCCCGTGCTAGCATCGGGGCATGGTGAAGAAGAAGGCCAAGCTGCTCACGCCCACGGGCATTACCTTTTTATCGCTCAGCGCGGTCTATATCGTGGCGGAGGCGATATTCAATATCCGCCTGCTCGATGTGGCGGGCAGCGTGAAGTCTGATCCTTCCGCCATCAATTCCCTGCAATATTTCGGCCGCGCCATTTCAGGCTACGGCTTTTCGCTGCTGATGCTGGGCATCTTCGCGGGCAGGAGCTTCCGCATCGATACGCGCTGGCGCTGGGTCGCTTTCTGGCTGCTGGCGATCTTCTGCATCATGCCGCTGGTGGTGACCGCGCAGCAGACTGGCATCGGGCCGCATCATGATGTGCCCGAAAGCACGCACCTTGATCTTTCCGATTTTCCGCTGCTCGTCATGCCGCTGCTGGGCATCGCGCTGGTGCTGATGTCGGCGGGAAAATTCCGCGTCCACCTTATCATCGGCATATGCCTGATGGCCTGGCCCGCGATGTTCATCGGCCAGAAACTGGTGATCGAGCGTTACCTGATCGACCAGACGACATGGGAAGAACGCCAGAACGCGCGCTATATGCTGATGCTCCGCGCGGGGCTGGAGGATTGCTCGCTCGACCTCGGCGGCATCCAGTTCTGCGACGGAAGGCTTGGCGCCGCCGACATGAAGGCCGCGCGCATCGTGGTGAGTACGCTCTGGATGCTTTCTCCCGGCCATGTGATTGACGAGCTGAAGGACAGCCGCAACCGGCTGGTCGAGAACGCCGCCACCAGCGGCCAGTGGTTCTCGGGCAAAGAGCAGTACAAGAAATACGTCGCCAAGATCAGCGATACGCGCGACAAATACGTTAAAAACGTCATGACGAAATATTACGTGCCTTACCGCCGTGCCTCCGACATGTACACCAAGGCCATGGATCCCGCCACCATCAGCAAGCAGGCGGCGGAAGCGGCCGAAGAAGTCGAAGCAGGCATCGAGGACGGCTGGCGCCGGTACCGCGCCGGCGTGCGGGAATTCGAGCAGACCTTGGGCGCCTATGCGCGGCTTGGCGCGGGCGCGATCATCCCGCATGGCGACGATCTCAGCGAAGCCTGCGACAGCGGCCTGTGCGAGAGCGCGGTGGACGAAGTCGCGGAAGACGTCGATATCGACCGTGCGCTGCGCAACGCCGAGGACAAGGCAGAGCGGGAATTCCAGGCGCGCAGCGGCTACCGTTCCGACATTCCCGACCGCAAGACCTTCATGGCCGAAAAAAAGACGCAGGATGCGATCCGCGAAAAGGTTCAGTCGGCGGTGCGCCAGCGCATGGACGCGCCGACCTTCAGCCTGCCCGACGACTGGACGTATGACAGAACCACCTTCCGCAGCAAGATCGAAGGCATGATCCGCGAGAAGGTGAAGGCGACGTGGAAGCAGCGCTTCGGCGACACCATTTCGCCGGGCATGGGAGAACAGCAGTTTCTGGCCATGCTGGGCATCGACCAGCTGCCCACGGCCAGCCAGATGACGATGAAGGAAGACGATTTCTTCAAGCGCCACGTCGTGCCCGGACACCAGAAAATGGTCGACAGCATGCTGGGCGACCTTGAAAAGGAAAAGCGGAAATACGCCCCAGACGCCAGCGATATGGCCGAGGGCAAGGATTATGTCGAGGCGCTATACGTGCCTACCATCTCGCTGGTGATTTCGCTGTCGATCGTGATCGTGACGCTGACGCGCGGCCTCTGCGCCCTGATGCGCGTCGTGTTGCGGTCGGGCAGCAAGGAAGTCGGCCTGCGCTGGCAGGCGGCGGGGCAGGGGGCGATTGCCGCGCTGTTCCTGGGCTTCCTGATCGTGCTGCCCCATATCTCGCCCAACCCTTACGCCGTCGGGCCCGCCTATGACAAGGTGCTGGCCTATGCCAATGCCCGCCATCCCTTCATCGCCAAGGTGCTCAACTGGACGCTGCACGTGCAGCCCGTTGTCTATCGCGTGGCGAAGGACGTCGGCCGCGTCGCGGGCTAGCTTGAATAAAAACCCAGCAAATCATTTCAAGCGCTATAAAAACACCAGTTATTTGACATAATAATTACAGCTGGTTATAGTGATGCAGTGAATTTTACTGCAGGAAAGCATGACAACCGCCGACGATTTCTTCATGGCCGCCAAGACCCCCGAAGAACTGGGGCTGGAGCTTCTTGCCGAACTGCATACGCTGCCCAGAAGGTGCAATTACGGTCGCGTGCGCGCGTTGATTGCGCGCGGCGCGTCGACCGAAGTGTATAACGATATCGGCGCGTGGCCGCTGCAGGCCTGCATCACACACGGCCACGACGAGATCGCCATGCTGTTGATCGGGAAGGGCGCGGATGTCGATTTCCGCCCGCCCGGAAGATCCGACACGCCCCTGATCCTGGCGGTCTTTAACTCGCAGGTGGAGATTGCAAAGGCCTTGCTGGACCACGGCGCACTGCTGGAGCCGCAGACCGCCAAGGGCGAAACCGCGCTCTCCATCGCGGCCTATAACTATAAAAGGGCGAAGAACAACATCAAGTATTTCCCCGAGCTGAACGAAAAAACCGACCCCGATCCGCGCGTGACGATTGTTAAGTCAAAGGCGATCATGGAGTTGATAGAGCAGGCCGCCGTAACGCGCGTCCGCGAACGGGAATGGCAAGCGCAGGGAATGCCCTTGGAAAAGCCGCTCACCGTGCCGCGCAGGGCGATAAAGCTTATTTCACCAACCCCCGCTTCTCGCATTCCTTGAGCATCCAGACCGCATAATCCATGATCATCGGATGCGCCAGAGCGCCGGCAGCGCGGTCGTAATAGGCGGCTTCGCATTCGTAACAGCCGGTGATGGTGCAGCGCTTGTCGTGCCAGAACCATGCGTGGACGATTTCGGTATGCCCCGTTTCTTCCTCGGTCAAGCCACCAAGGCTGATAAGTTCGGCATCGTTTACATCCGCGCCCAGTTCTTCCTTCAACTCGCGCTTCAGCGCCTGTAATGCTGTTTCGCCGTCCTCCACATGCCCGCCGAAGGCTGTCAATTTTCCGGCAGATTTGCCCCAGTCTGGCGTGCGCTGCTGCATCAGCAGCTTGCCGTCCTTGGTCATGACGATGGCGTCGGCCAGCTGCTTTTTGAAGACTGACAGGTCGATAGCGGCGGGATCGACGGGGCGGATAGACTCAGGCATGTGACCTCTTTGAAAATTGCTCAAGTTTATCAATAAAACTATTTAATAACAGAACTTTAAACACATATATTTGACATAATAAAAGAGCAGGCGTATAGTCATTTGTTAAATCGCCCGTGAGTAAACCAATGACAGCCACAGCCGACAGTTTCAACGATAACAGCGCGAGCCCGCAAGCACTGGGCCTCGAAATGCTGACGGAACTGCACAAGTCACGATCGGAGTGCAACTACACGCTGGTGCGCGACCTGATCAACCGCGGCGCCTCGCCTGATGTTTTCAACGACCGCGATCAATGGCCGCTGCAGGCCTGCATCTGCTATGGCCATAATGAAATCGGTTTACTGCTGATAGAGAAGGGGGCCGACCCCGACTTGCGTTCTCCCGATAGCCTAAACAGCCCACTCTTTCTCGCCGCGCACAACGCTCGGGTAGAAATTGTAAAGGCTCTGTTGGACCGGGGCGCAAAGCTGGATACGCCCGGCGATCAGGGCGATACGGCGCTGGAAGAGGCGCGCAGGCTTCAAGCTGACAATGAATACGCCATCAAGGAATATCCCGATCTTTGCGACAGGATCAAGCCCGATCCGCGCGTGACCGTGGTGAAGTACAAGACCATCCAGACCCTGATTCAGGAAGCCGCCGACAACCGTGCCGCCATCGAGGTCGCGGCCGCCACCGCCAAAGCCCAACGCCAGCAGGCGGACGAGGACTGGCACAACGAAGGGCTTCCTCTACGCCAGCCGATAACGGTGTCGCGGCGGACGATTAAGTTGAAGTGAGTTCCAGTTTACTCCGACCCCTTTGATCATCATTCCAGCGGATTGACGCGCGTGGCCAAATCAGGCGGTAGAATTTTAAGCGCTTGAACGAAGGCTAATTTCATGGCTTTCGCACTTGGCCACCCCCACGAGGCTGCTCCTTCGTCTTTGAGGGGGGATCTAATCATGATCCGTGCATGTGGTGAAACGTTTGCTTCAATGCGACTGTGTAATTCAGTTATGAGGTTTTTGCCTGCTGCTGGAACCAAAGTATATACGCCCGCAAAATAGGTATTTTTCTCAGAATTGATATACGGCTCTTGAGAGAAAGCCGGAACGAGCGATGATCCATCGGCAGCGAAAAATTTGATGTCACCCTCGACGAAGTTAAGGCCTTCTTCGCTTTCGGCAGCCAATTCCGCCGATGGGTAAAGGCTTAATATCGGTGTCCAAAGCATGACGCCTTTACCAGCGTCTTCAGGGGCATCAGAATCCCAAATGCCCGTTTCAAAAGTAAAGACAACCGGATTTTTAACCATACCTGAATTATAAGTGCTTAAACCGCATGCCCCATCTCCAGAAACTTCTGGCGGCGGCGGGTTTTGAGGGTTTCGCCGTCGAGTTTGGAGAGTTCGCCCAGCGCCGTCTCGATATAGTCGCCGACGACGTCGATGGTGCGTTCGGGTTCGCGGTGGGCGCCGCCCATGGGTTCTTCGATGATGGTGTCGATGATGGCGAGTTGTTTCAGGTCTTGCGCGGTCAGTTTGAGTGCGCGTGCGGCGTCCTTGGCGAATTCGGCGGAGCGCCAGAGGATGGAGGCGCAGCCTTCGGGGCTGATGACGGAATAGATCGAATGTTCCAGCATCATCACGCGGTCGGCGGTGGCGATGGCGATAGCTCCGCCCGAGCCGCCTTCGCCGATGATGACCGATACCACCGGCACGGTGGCGCGCAGGCAGGCCTCGATTGATTTGGCGATGGCTTCGGACTGGCCGCGTTCTTCAGCGTCGATGCCGGGGAAGGCGCCGGCGGTATCCACCAGCGTAACGATGGGCAGCTTGAATTGCGTGGCGAGCGCCATCAGGCGTTGTGCCTTACGGTAGCCTTCGGGGCGGGCGGAGCCGAAGTTGTGCTTCACGCGGGTATTGGTGTCGTGGCCCTTTTCCTGCCCCATAACGACGCAGGACTGGCCGCGGAAACGGCCCAGGCCGCCCAGCAGGGCCTCGTCCTCGCCGAAGCAGCGGTCACCCGCCAGCGGGGTGAAATCCTGTATCAGGCGCTTCGTATAGTCGAGGAAATGGGGACGGTTGGGGTGGCGGGCGACCAGCACCTTTTGCTCGGCTGACAGCTTGGAATAGGTCTGCACCAGGATGCGCTCGGATTTCTCCTTCAGGCGCGCGATGTCGTCCTTCATACCGCCGGTCTTGTCCATGTTCTGCAGCTCGAGGATCTTGGACTCAAGCTCGACGATGGGTTTTTCGAATTCAAGATGGTACATGCATCACCCTTGTTATTACCTGACGCCTTTATATAGACATTTAGGGGTTTGAAAAAGCCCGGAAATGGAAAAAGGGAGCATCCGAAGATGCTCCCTTTTGTCCAGATTGTCTTTACGTGCAGCCCGCGAGGGCCGCAGGTATTAACCGGCTTTTGCCATCGGATGTTTTTCCGTAGCAGCTTTTGCCTGGTCGCCAACGACTTGCGTGTAGATTTGCGTCGTAGCGATATCGGCGTGGCCGAGCATCTTTTGAACCGAGCGGAGATCCGCGCCGTGCTTCAGCAGGTGGGTTGCGAAAGCGTGGCGGAGAACGTGCGGAGAGACGCGCTCGGGGTCAATGCCGGCGTTGCGGCTCAGCTCTTTCAGGAGCTGGGCGAAGCGCTGGCGGGTCAGGTGACCGGATTCCGAAGTACGCGACGGGAAGAGCCACTTGCTCTGGCTGTCGGTACGGTCGGGCATCAGGAACTTCTGGCGGATGTCCATGTAGCCTTTCATGGCTTTCTGGGCAGGATCCGACAGGGGGGCCATGCGCTCGCGGCCGCCTTTGCCTTCAACCGTCAGGTAACGGCTTTCGGGACCAATTGCGGTGAGGGGCAGGCCGACCAGTTCCGAAACGCGGAGGCCGGTTGCGTAGAGAATTTCAAGCAGGGCCACCAGACGAACGCTTTCCGGGCCGCCTTGTTTCTGCGCGGTAGTGATGAGGACCGTAACTTCCTCTTCCGACAGAATTTTGGGCAGGGTGCGTGTCTGCTTCGGGCTTTCGATGGTCGACGTCGGATCATCCGAGCGTTTACCTTCCGAAACCAGGAAGCCGTAGAACTGACGCAGAGCCGAGATGCGGCGAGCGATCGTGCGAACGGCAGTTTTGCCGCCGCCTTTGCTCTTCGCGTTCTCGCGGGCGCCCAGTTCATTCAGGTATGCCTTGAGATCGGTTGTCGCGGCGCCGTCGATGTCTTTGCTGCCTTTTTTCAGGAAGGCGCAGACGTCGGCGAGATCGCGTTCATATGCGTGACGAGTGTTGAGTGCTGCACCGCGTTCAGCGATGAGCATGTCGAGGAATGCTTCGACGGTCCCGGGAAGGGGAGCCTTGGGCATTCTGGGACGACCTGGACGAGCCATAGTGTGTTTCTCCTTTTTAAAGTTTCTTTGGTATGCATCGAGTCCGTCGGTTTCTAAACGACAGAATAAACGCATACTTCTCCGTAACAAGTGAACTTTAGGACATAAAGCCGCATCCATAACGAAAAGGCAAGAGGGAATATGTGAAAATTTGTTTTTAGTATTTCAGGGGCTTAAGGTTCAAAATCAAGAACTTCCTCAAACCCATGAATTTTATTGTCTTTTCTTCACATCTTCCCTTGCGGGTCTTTTAGTCCATTTAACACCCAAAAAGTGCTTCTTTTGAGCACCTTAGTGTGCAGGTACGCCTGTGTTACTGGGGAAGAATCACGGCTGCGTTCAGGCCTTGATTCGTCCCCGGTGCTACCCCGTAACGAACCTGCGGAAAACTAGGTGTTTTTTTCCAAGAAGCGGCTGTTTTCAAGAGCCTTCTCCGCAGGTATCTGTTTTACGGGTACATCCCAGGACGCGAGAACAATGAAACTGCCTGCAAAGCCGATAATTGCCACAACGAAGAGAAGCATCAGAAGTTTAGATATCATAGTATTTAGTCTCTCTTGTCGTGGACGATATGTTTATCTGCCTCGTCCGGCGAGGCACGGTTTTCACCATACCTCTTGCTTCGTGTTCTCGCTACCTTTTCGTGCGTTTCTTCGATAATCCGAAGATAATCGGCGACTCGCACTCGAGGTATATACCATAAAGCTGCTACCTGTTTACGCCAGCATTGAGCATAAGTCAACTGCTTTTTTTCATAACATTGGAATATCGCGAGAGTATTGCTTTTGCACCGGGAAGCTGCGAGATTAACTAACTGTAATCATGGGGAAAAATGGGTTTTTCGGAAAAAAGCATCGTCCTGGTGGGCCTGATGGGCGCCGGCAAAAGCCGGGTCGGGACGGAGCTTGCACGTCTCATGAAGCTGCCATTCCTTGACGTAGACAGGGAAATTGAGCGCGCCGCCGGCATGAAAATCCCCGAAATCTGGGAGAGACTCGGTGAAAAAGAATTCCGCGACGGTGAAAAAAAAGTGATGCTGCGCATGCTCACCGAAGAACGCCGCGTGCTTGCATCGGGCGGCGGCGCATACATTCAGCCCGCAATCCGCGCGGCTGTGAAGGAAAAAGGCATCGCCGTATGGCTGAATGCAACGCTGGAAACGCTGGTGGAGCGCACCGCGCGCACCGAAAACCGTCCGCTATTGCAGAATACCGATCGCGCGCAAAAGCTTCAGGAGCTGATCGATGTGCGATACCCTATATATGCGGAAGCGGATATAACCGTGGTCACTGACCACCAGACACCGCTGCAAATGGCCCGCCGCATCATGCGCGAGCTGGAGGAGTTTGAAAAAGATGCCTGACAGCACAGTAACGGTCGATACAGGCCGCGAGTCCTATGACATTACTATAGGGGAGGGTCTGCTGGCCGACGCCGGGACGCGGCTGCAGAAGGTTTTGCCCGCCGGCGCCAAGATCTGCGTCGTCACCGACGATAACGTGGCGAAGCTCTACCTGATGCCGCTGATGAAGGCGCTGGAGGCGGCTGGATTCCACGCCATGCCCCCTGTGATCCTGCATCCCGGCGAGGAAACGAAAAACTTCGAACGCTTACAATATATAATAGAGAAATGCTTAAGTTATAAATTAGACCGCAAATCGGCCATCATTGCATTAGGTGGAGGAGTGGTGGGGGATATCGCCGGATTCGCGGCCTCTATCCTGCTGCGTGGTGTGCCCTTTGTGCAGGTGCCGACGACATTATTGGCGCAGGTCGACAGCTCGGTTGGAGGCAAGACGGCAATTAACACTTCTCACGGCAAAAACCTCGTCGGTTCGTTTTACCAGCCGCGCGCGGTGCTGATCGACACCTCCACGCTGAAAACCCTGCCGGCGCGCGAAGTGAAGGCCGGTTATGCCGAAATCGTCAAATACGCGCTGATCGATGATCCTGCGCTCTTTACCTGGCTGGAACAGAACGGGGACAGGATGATGGCGGGCGAGGGAGCCGCGCTGATCCATGCCGTGAAGGCCAGCTGCGCCGCCAAGGCCCGCATCGTGGCGGCGGACGAGAAAGAGACGAAGGACATCCGCGCGCTGCTCAACCTCGGCCATACCTTCGGTCATGCGCTGGAGGCGATTTATAATTATGACGGGCGGCTTTTGCATGGCGAAGCGGTGGGAATTGGGATTAAAATGGCCTACGGGTTCTCGGCCGCGCTGGGGTTATGCGCGCACGTGGATTCGGACAAGGTCGTGCAACACCTGAAGGCCCGCGGGCTGATGGTAGCACCGCCCTCGTCCGTGAAGGCAGGGGATATGCTGGAAAGAATGAAAGCTGACAAGAAAGCGAGCGGCGGGCGCATGACGCTGGTGCTCGCGCGCGGTATCGGCCAGTCCTTCGTGGCGAAAGACGTGGCTGAAGAAAAACTGAAATCGTTCCTCGAGAAGGAGTGCGCCTGATGGATTGGTCCCTCTATACCGCGCAGATCATCGGTTTTTTTGCGCTGCTCGCTGCCTCGGGCTTTTTCGCAGGCGCCGAAACGGCGCTGACCGGCGCGTCGCGCGCGCGCATGGTCGCGCTGCAGCAGGATGGCAACGTGATGGCCACGCTGGTGCTGAAGCTGCGTGAGAAAAAGGAACAGCTGATCGGCGCGCTGCTGCTGGGCAACAGCTTCATGAATATTTTCGCCTCGGCGCTGGCAACTTCCGTGCTGGTCGAAGTACTGGGCAAGAACGCGGTTATCGTCGCCACCTTCTGCGTCACGGCTATGGTTTTCGTCTTCGCCGAAGTGATGCCGAAAACCTACGCCTTGATGTACGCCGACCGCATGGCGCTGGTGCTGGCCGTGCCGGTGCGCATCGTCGTAATGCTGTTCTCGCCTGTCACCATTGTCGCGGGCAAACTGGTAGGCGTGACTTTCAAGCTTTTTGGCCTCGATACCCACGGCCATTCCGAAACCGCGCATGAGGAAGAACTGCGCGGTGCAATCGAGCTGTTCAAGGAAGGCCGCGCGCCCGGAGAAGGGGAGGGCGAGGACGTCGCCTCCGAACGCGAGCGCGGCGTCGAGAAAAGCGCCATGATGCGCTCGATCATGGATCTCGCCACGGTCAAGGTCGAAAAAATCATGGTTCACCGCCGCAACGTGAACATGATCAATATCGACAGCCCCGTAGACAAGATTGTGGACGAAGTGCTGCACAGCGCCTATACGCGCATTCCGGCATGGAAGGAAAGCGCCGACAATATCATCGGCGTTATCCACACCAAGCTGCTGCTGCAAGCGCTCAGCGCCGCCGAAGGCGACATGATGAAGGTGAAGATCGAGGACGCGATGATCGAGCCCTGGTTTATCCCTGAATCGACGACGCTCTTCGACCAGCTGCAGGCCTTCCGCCGCCGCCGCGAGCACCTGGCCATCATGGTCGATGAATACGGCGTCGTGACCGGCATGATCACGATGGAAGACATTCTGGAAGAAATCGTCGGTCAGATCGACGACGAGCACGATACGGCTGTCGCGGGTGTGCGCCAGCAGCCCGACGGCTCCTACATTGTCGAGGGAAAGGTCACCATCCGCGACCTCAACCGCGATCTCGGCTGGCGCCTGCCGGACGATGAGTTTTCGACGCTCGCGGGCCTGCTGCTGTTCGAAAGCCAGCGTATTCCCTCCATCGGGCAGGTCTTCTATTTCCACGACGTGCGCTTTGAAGTGCTGAAAAAGCACCGCAACCAGATCACGCTGGTGCGCGTTGCACCGTTGGTCGCGGCCAACCCCGAAATGACGGGCGAAGCGGCATGAGTGGCATTGCAGGGTATTTAGGCTCCGCGCAATCCCCCGCCATTTTGCAGGCGATGGTGGGCAAGATGATGCACCGCGGCCCCGACGGGCAGGGGTTGCACATCGAAAATCCCGTCTTCATGGGTATCCGCCGCATGGCCAGCTTTTCGGCCGGCGAGGCAGTGGAACAACCTGTCTATAGCCCCGACCGCAAGCTCGCCATCATCAGCGCGGGCGAGATTTATAATTACCGCGAGGAACGCGCGGAGCTGGAGCGCAAGGGCATAAATTTCCGTACAGACAGCGACGCCGAAGTCGTCATGCGTCTTTATGAGGTTTACGGCGTCAACTGCGTGAATCGTTTAAACGGCACGTTCACCTTCGCCATCCACGACATGCAGAAAGACCTTGTCTTTATTGCGCGCGGGCCGATGGGCGTGAAGCCTCTCTATTACGCAACCACGCAGTCGGGGACTTTCGTCTTCGCCTCCGAAATCAAGGCGCTGTTCGAGCATCCCTCGATTACGGCGGAACCGGACCTGACCGGTGTTGACGCATATCTGTCGCTGGGTTACAGCCCCGGCCCTGATGCCATGTTCAAGGGGGTGCACAAACTGCCGCCCGGCCACAGGTTGATCTGGAACGCGGGCCTCCACGTGATGATCGAGCCTTACTGGCAGTGGGAAAGCTACGCCACGCCCGACCCCGTTTTGAAAACCGACGAGGATTTTCAGGCGCGCTTCGACCAGTTGTTCGAGGAAGCGGTGAAACGCCGCATGACCGGCAGCGCCCCCACAGGCGCTTTCCTGACCGGCAGCCTTGAATCCGTCGCCATCGTCGCCGCCATGGCGAAAGACGGCGGCCCGCCGGTGCGCACTTTCTCCACCAGCGCGGGCGGGGACCGTGACGGTTTGCCACCGTCGCGCGATGTCGCCGCGCGTCTTGGCTGCCATCACGAAGAAATGCCCTTCATCGCGCACGACATGGACAAGCTGCCCGAGCTAATCTGGGCGCTTGACGAGCCCGTCGCGGATATTTCGATTGCGCCGCTATATATCCTCTCGCGCCTTGCCAGCAAACATGTGAAGGCGGTGCTGGCCGGCACCGGCACGAACGAGATTTTCGCCAACCGGCCCGCGCATGACGCGATGCTGCTGGCGCATAAGCGCCCGAAATCTTTTTACAGGATGATGGAAGTCCTGATGCCCGCGCTGCCGCAGGCGTCATTAGCGCGCAAGCACGGATTTTTCGGCCGCATCGGCCCGCGCACCAAGCAGCGGATCCGCGATTTCTTTGACGCGATGCAGGACGACAGCCTCTTCCGCCAGCAGGTGATGCTGACCAGCGTGTTCGACGCGCGCGAAAAAATGCCGCTCTATGCCGACAACATGGCGCTCGTTTCCGGCACCTATGTCGACTGCAAGAAAGACCCGGCTGGCTGGCCCACCATGATGGCACGGCTGATGGCGATGCAGCGCGACGCTGCGCTGCCCGACGGCGTGCTGGCGCCGTTCGACAAGATGACGATGTTCTCCTCCATCTCGGGCCGGTTGCCTTTCATGGATACGCGGTTGATGGAATTCATCCTTGGCGCGCCCGACCATATGCGCCGCAACCACGGCAAGGGCAAGGTGATGGTGCGCAATTATGTCGAAAAAATGCTGCCCGGCCTGCTGCTGAAATCCGCGCCCGCGCCGAAGGGCGAGGGCAAGAAATCAATGCTGGAGGATTGCCTTTCCTCCAACCCGCTCAAGGAAATGGTGGAGACCTGCCTGTCCGATGCCAGCGTGCGCCGCCGCGAGCTTTTCGAGCCCAAGGCCGTGCGCGAGCTGCTGGTCGGCGCCCGCACCGGCGAAATGGTTTACCTGAAGCAGGTTTTTGCGCTGCTGACGCTGGAGCTTTGGTTCCGCATTTATATCGACCACGAAAAAGGATGGATTTCGAGATCATGACAAAAGGGGAATGTCGCATGAAGAAACTGATTACTGCTGCCGCAATTGCGGCGCTGTTTGCACATGGCGCGGCACGGGCCGAAGAACCGGCCGCGGCTGAAGAAGCCGCCAGCCCATGGGGCGCGTTTTCGGCCACCATCACCGGTGTCACCGAATACCGCGACCGCGGTGTCACCAACAGCGACGAAAGTCCCGCGCTGCAGGGCAGTGTCGACTGGGAACATGACAGCGGATTGTATGCGGGCGTCTGGGCGTCGCGCGTTGATTTCAACGACGGCGGCGAAGCTGATATCGAGCTCGACACCTACATCGGCTACACGCATGAATGGGGCGGCTTCGAATGGGATTATATGCTGAACGGCATCTGGTATCCCGGCGCGTCCGACATGCTGGACTACGATTTCGTCGAATTGTCCGTGGCGGCCACGCGCGAATTCGGCCCCGTCAGCGCGACGGGCAAGGTCTATTACAGCCCCGACAACTTCGCCGACAGCGGCCCCGGATGGTATCCGGTGCTTTCGGCAGAAGTGCCTGTTTTTGAAACGGGCTTCACAGCGACAGGTTCCGTCGGCCACCAGTTCGTCGACAACAAGGTGAATTTCGGCCTGCCCGATTACACTGACTGGTCGCTGGGCGCGAAGTACAGCTGGAAGGGCGTCGACATGGCGCTCACCTACGTCGACACCAACCTCAGCAACGCGCAATGCGCAGACGGCTGCGATGCGGCCGTGGTCTTTTCCATCGGCCATACGTTTGGCGGCGGGGAATAAACTTAAGCGGGGACGGGCGGCAGCAGGCGCGCGATCTGCGCGGGGTGGTTGTAACTGCCCGTGTTCTTCATCTGCGTGACAGGGCATATGGTGCTTAAAACCTCGAGCGCCTGTTCGACCGTTTCGGTGTCGGTGACTTTCTCGTACATCTGCTGCTGCGTCTTCTCGTAAGAAGTCGTGTACATGCGGTAAACCGTCCAGCCGCCGTCGTTGCTGCGCCGCGCCTCGTAACTCGTGCCGTGTTTGTCCTTTACCTGCACGACCGAGATATCGTCGATCGTCAGCTTTCGCCCGCTTAGCCTCTTCAGCAAGCGCGACATTTTACGGCGGAAATGGAGGGCGGGCGTCTCTATATCGAACCAGTTGTTCATACCTTAAGTATATCACGCGCAGGCAGAACAAGGTGTTTTATTGCGCGGAACGCGCAGGATGCTGATAACGTTGTCTATTAAGCCTTCAGCAGCTTCGCCATTTCGGCGACGAGGCCGCGCGCGACCTCGCGTTTGCCCATTTCGGGCCAGGTTTCGGCGCTGCCGTACTGTTTCAGCAGCGTGATGATATTGTTTTCCTGCCCGAAAACCTTGCCGCCGCCGACGTCGTTCAGCACCAGCCAGTCGCAGCCTTTCTTGGCAAGTTTCGCCTTGGCGTTCTCCATGCCGTCGTTGGTTTCGGCGGCGAAGCCGACGACCAGTTTCGGGCGCTGGTTGCTTTGCGACAGCGTGGCGAGGATATCGGGGTTCTGCACCAGCTTGACCGTCATCGGGTCTTTGCCGGATTTCTTGATCTTTTTATCCGCCACGTCTTCGGGGCGGAAATCCGCCACAGCCGCTGCGCACACGGCGATATCGACGGGCAGGGCTTTTAAACAGGCGTCCAGCATTTCCTGCGCCGTGCCGATGCGCACGGTATCGACGAAGCGGGGCGGGGGCTCCGACACAGGGCCGCTCACAAGAGTCACCTGCGCCCCGGCAAGCGCAAGAGCTTCTGCAATCGCATGGCCCTGCTTGCCCGATGAACGGTTGCCGAGGAAACGCACCGGATCCAGCGGCTCGAACGTCGGCCCGCTGGTGACAAGCGCCTTCAACCCCCGCAAGGGGGCGCCTTCAAGAAAAAAATTTTCGACAGCTTTGACGATATCGGGCACTTCGGCCAAGCGGCCCGTGCCTGTTTCACCGCAGGCCATTTCGCCCACGCCGGGCGCGATCATTGTATAGCCGCGCTTTTGCAGGATGGCGATATTTTCCTGCACCGCCGGCGCCGCCAGCATCACAGGGTTCATCGCGGGCGCGAACATCACGGGCTTGTCGGAGGCCAGCAGCACGGTCGAGGCCAGATCATCGGCCAGCCCGCGTGCCGCGCGCGCGATGATATTGGCCGAAGCGGGTGCGATCAAAACCAGATCGCATTCCCGCGACAGGCGGATATGCCCCATTTCGGCTTCGTCCGTCAGCGAGAAAAGATCGGTATGGACTTTATTTTCGGACAAGGCGGCCACGGCCAGCGGCGTGATGAACTGTGCCCCGCCGGAGGTCAGGATGCAGCGCACGTCCAATCCCGTATCACGCAGGCGGCGGATCAGGTCGAGCGACTTGTACGCCGAAATTCCGCCCGAAATAATCAGGAGAACGCGGCGGCCGGAAAGGTTTTTGGTGATAATGCCCATACCCTATTATATAGACAAAACCCTTAACAGAGCAAACGCCTTGATTTATCAGGGTTTTGCGGTCTGGGCGGCGACAGGCGCGGGGATGGCGGGGAAAAGTGGCTGTTGTTTCGAGGCAGCCGCGTTCAGCTGCGATGAAAGCTTGCCGCCATGCTTGCCAAGGATGCCTGCCGTATCATGCGCGTAAGTTGCGATTGCGCGGTCCATCAGCGACTGGCCATTGGCGTTGATCGTGTTCACTGCCGCGCCTTTCGCGGCCAGCACAGCGACGACTTTCGGCCAGTCGTTTTCAACGGCCTTCACAATTGCCGTATCGCCGAAGGTGTCTTTTGCATTCACATTTGCGCCTTTTTCCACCAGCAGCGCCGCGATATCGGCAAAGCCGCGTTCGGCGGCGATGGTCAGCAGGGGCGCTTTGCGCGCGCCGTCCTGAATCGTCTGTTGCACATTCGCGCCGTTATCGATGGCGCGTTTCGCCATGCCGGGCGTGCCCTGCTGCACGGCGACGCGCAGGCGTTCGTCCCATTCGTCTTTCGTCGCGGGCGCGACCATATCGGCCATCCCTGACAGCAGCAGCCGCGCGCGATCTTCCATGTTAGAAAAAATGCCCATGCGGACATTATATCCATAAGCCCTTAACGAAAGCTGAAACTGGGCTAAATCGCTGTATTTGCGCTATTCAGGGCGGCTTTAAGGGCTGCTTAACCAATTGTGCCTACACTCTGACGGCATCAAGTCACAGATTCTCCGCAGCTTTTAGAAAGGGCAAATTCATGACGACATCTTCAACGCTTCCTCTCCAGAACAAAACCGCGCTCGTAACGGGCGGCAGCAAGGGCATTGGTCGCGCGGTTGCGCTGCGCCTTGCGCGCGACGGCGCCTTCGTCATGATCAGCTACGCAAGCGACAAGAAAGGCGCTGATGAAACCGTGCAGGCCATCACGTCCAAGGGCGGCAAGGCCATCGCACTGCAGGGCGACGTTTCCCGCGTGTATAACATCAAGCGCCTTTTCGTCGACGTCACCAAGGCGATCAAGGACAACCACTTCAAGTCGCTCGACATCCTCGTCAACAACGCCGGCATTTACCCCATGGGCACGCTGGAAGACACGACGGAAGAAGATTTCGAGAAAACGTTGAACGTGAACGTCAAAGGCGTGTTTTTCTGCACGCAGGAAGCGGTGAAGCTGATGAAGGAAGGCGGACGCGTGATCAACATTTCCACTACGTTGACGCGCGTTGCGACCACGAACATGATGGCCTATGCCGCCAGCAAGGGCGCGGTTGACGTTCTGACGCGCGACCTCGCCATGGCGCTCGGCCCCAAGGGCATCACGGTCAACGCCATCAACCCGGGCCTGATCCGTACCGAAGGCACCAGCAAGATGACGGCGGATAACGAGAACATGAAAAAATTCTCGTCCGACACCGCGCTTGGCCGCATCGGCGAGCCGGGCGACGTTGCCGACATCGCAGCCTTCCTCGCCAACGACAACGCGCGCTGGGTCACCGCACAGCGCATCGAGGCGTCGGGCGGTTACCATCTTTAATAAGAGGGCTCTAAGGGGTTTTAGACTTCAGCGGATAATGGAAGAGGGCGGCCGCATGAACGACGGTCGCCCTTTTTCTATGTGGTATCAATCAGTTAAATCTAGTTGACAAATGTACCCCATATGGATTATGTTATGTAAATTCTTTTTAAGGGGGATTGCATGACAGACCCGCGTGATTTCGTACTGCCCGGCACACAAATGGGCGTTTTCGACCTGACCAGCCGCTTTGAAAGCGCCGCCAGCCAGCGCATTTCAGGCGACCGCAAATTGCGCGACGATATCCCGAAGCAGAACGCCGTCATCTCGTTCCAGAATGACATGGGCATCAAGCCCTTTGCACCGGAACTCGTCAGCGGCCCGCTTGAGGTGTTTCGCGCCGAGATTAAGGCGATGGCGCTGATGGCGCTTTTGCCCGAGCAGGAAGTAAAGGACATCGTCCACCCCAAATTCAAGCATGACGACGCCAGCGCGCTTTTCACCGAGATGGGCGCGCCGAACCTTGCAAAGATATTCAAGCCGTAACTGTAGGCTTTAAAATGGAAGAGGGCGGCCGCATGAACGACGGTCGCCCTTTTCTTTTGTTTTCAATCGTTAATGCAGCGTTAACGGCATGGTAATGCCTTTTTGCTATAATGCCTGTATCTGCAAAGGGACAAGAATGACCGATGTCATTAAATACCTGAGAACCCGGGCTTTCGGCGGAAAGCAGGACAAGCCCTGGAACAAGGACAATACGGACGGAATGCTCACCTATATGGTCTATCAGCAGCATGCCGATGGTGGCGGCCATCTTTTCCAGCGTTTCAAGCATTACGCCGATAATGGCGCGCGTCTTAAACACGAAACCGATCCCAACAATGTTTATGCTGTCGGCGGCAGCATGCCGCCGCTTAATGGCGGCTGGGGAACGCGGCGCCCGACGCTCGAGGAAGCGGTTTCCGTGATGTTCAAATACGAGACCGAAAGCCTTAAACGGTTTGGCGGGGTCTCTGACCTTACGCCCTATACGCCTATTCTCGATGCCGATTTCAAACTGGCCGAGCATTTCGCCAAGTCCTCCGGCATGGACGCCATCGCGCAGGCCGCCATCACCGTTGAGACGCCCGTGAAAGGCATGAAGTCCATCAAGTTCAAAAATAAAACCTAAGGCGCTTTCTGCTTGTCCGGCACAGGCTTCGACGACGAATGCGCGTTGCCGGGTTTCTTGCCGGGGAAGACGATGGAATAGGCCGCATGCGCCATCAGCGCGGCTTCGTGGAAGCCCGACAGAATAATCCGCCGCTTGCCGGGATAGCTGTTGATATCGCCGATGGCGAAGATGCCGGGCGTCGAGGTCTGGTATTTTTCGGTATCCACCGCGACCTGGTTGCGGTTCAGGTTCAGTCCCCAGTCGGCGATCGGCCCCAGCTTGATGCTCAGCCCATAGAAGGGCAGCAGCGCATCGCAGGGCAGTTCTTCGCGCTTGCCGTCCTTGCCGGCGATGGTGATGCTGTCTAGCTTGCCGTCTTTACCCTCAAGGGCGGCAAGCGTGCCGGTGCGGCGCGAAATGCGGCCCTCAAGGGCCAGTGCCTGCATCTTCGCCACGCTGTCGGGCGTCGCGCTGAAGGTATCGCTGCGGTGGACGAGCGTGACATGCGCGCCTGCGGCTTCCAGTGCCAGCACCCAGTCGAGCGCTGAATCACCGCCGCCGCTAATGACGACATTCTTGCCCTTGAAATCGTCCTTGTGCTTTACGCTGTAGAAAACCGATGTGCCCTCGAAGGCTTCGATGCCCGCAACGTCGGGCTTGCGCGACACAAAGGAGCCGTTGCCTGCAGCGACGATGACGACCGGCGCTTCCAGTACCGTGCCTGCAGTCGTCGTCAGTCGCCAGTGGCCCTCGGGTGTTTTTTCCAGCTGCTGCGCCTGCTGGCCCATGTGGAAAACGGGGTCATAGGGCGCGATCTGGCCCATCAGCTTGTCGATCAGTTCCTGCCCCGTCACGCCGGGCAGGGCGGGAATGTCGTAGATCGGCTTGTCGGGATAAAGCTCCGCGCATTGGCCGCCCGGCAGGTCCAGCACGTCGACGACATGCGCCTTGATGCCTTGCAGGCCCAGTTCCAGCACCGCGAAGAGGCCCACCGGCCCCGCGCCGACGATGATCGCGTCGGTTTTGGTGACTTTGGGGGCAGCGCCGCCGAAGTCTTTTGATATTTTCTTGTCGGACATGGCGTCCATAATAAGGGCAGGGGCCGCCATGGCAAGCGATATTAGCCCCGCAACGAAGGGGCTGATTTCATTGCTTTTTGATTAGAGCAGGCAGAGCAGGGCGAGATAGGATGCTTCCGTGCCCACCGCCGCGCCCGCGCCCTGCAGAAAGATCAGGCCAAGCGCGGTGCCAAGGCCGTCCTGTGCGGTGTCGTGGCCGGTGATCATGCTGGGTGTTGCGGCGTTGCTGCCGTTGCCGGCGAAGATGCGGGTCAGCTGGGCTTTGGCGCGCTCGTCGCCCTGTGTTGCGGCGGCCCGCAGGTAGCGCACGGCCAGCATGTTGCTTTGTTTCACGCCTTCGCCGGCAAGGTACATCTTGCCAAGGCGGTACTGGGACTCCCTGTCGCCCTGGATGGCGGCCTTGTAATACCAGCTGGCGGCGCGTTTCTTGTCTTTCTTGACGCCGAGGCCGTCATCATAAAGGTGGCCGAGGCTGTATTGCGAAAGGGCATGGCCCTGTTCGGCCGCCATGCTGAACCAGGTGGCGGCCTGCACGTAATCATGTTTTTTGGTGTAGATAACGGCGAGGTTCGCCTGCACCAGCGGATTACCCAGCGCGGCCGCGATTTCGGCTTTCGATTTCAGGACGGGGCCTTTCTCCGCCGCTTGGGAAGCGGTGCAGGGCAGCATCAGAAGGCCTGCTAAGGCGATGGCGAGCACACGGTTAAGCATCAGTCCCCCGGTAAATAGCACAATACCTATTTTACACCCGTTGCCTTTAACCAACGATAAAAAATGCATTCAATTTGACGCATTGGGGCCTTAAGGCTTGAAAAAGCAGGAAAAGAAAATTGCGTGTACCGCGCTATTGGGCGGGCGCTTCGTCAGGGTTTTCTTCCTGCGATTCTTCAGTTTCCTCGGCCGGCGTTTCTTCAGTCTCTTCCCCCACATCAGGGCAGCGGGCGAAGTTGCACATGGGCGGCACGCGCGTGACCTGCGTGCCGTCGGCGCAGGTGAAAACCTCGTTGTTGCAGGTATTGACGGGCGCGACGGGCGCGGCGCTCTGGTCGCCTTTCGGCCTGACAGGCATCACGTAATGGCCTGTGGCGCCGGGGGGCGGGGCATAGGGGTCGGCGGGCGGTTTATAGCCGCCGCAGGGCGGTATTTCGCATTTGGCGCCTATAGGAGACATCCATGTGCCGTCGGGGCAGACCTTGAACACCGGCGCGCAGGTCGGGTTTTCGGTGATTTCATCATGCTTCATCTGCGCCTGCGCGGGCGCGGCGGCAAGAAGGAGGAGGCTGGCGGCGATGGTAATAAAATGTCTCATTTAACAATTATACCACTAACGGACGGGTTAGACAAAAATCAGCCGGCAGCGGGGGCGGCGACAGGCGCAGCAGAGGCGCCGGCGGCGCCGGCCGTGCCGGGGGCCGGGGCGGGCGCGCCGCTCTTGCTGGCGGTGTGGGTGGAAACGCGGTTGCCGCCGCTCTCGAGCGCGTGTTTATAGCCGGCTTCGGCTGCGCGCAGCAGGTCGTCGGGCGTTTTATGATGCGCCTGCAATTCGCCCACGCCCGCGCAGACGCGCAGCTCGACCATGTTATCCTTGACCTTGAAGGACAGTTCCTCCACCGCCGCGCGCACCTTTTCGGCGACATAGGCAGCGCGGTATTCGTTTGTGGCAGGCAGGAAGACGGCGAATTCCTCGCCGCTCACGCGTCCCATGACGTCGGAATTGCGCAAGACTTCGCGGAGGACGCCGGCCAGCGCCTTGATGGCGGCTTCGCCTGCCGCGCGGCCGTGCGTGTCGGTCAGGTGCTTGAAATCGTCAAGCGAGACGGCGATGGCCGCCACCTCCTGCTTGTGGCGTTTCGCGCCCGACATCAGCATTGCCGCCACCTTGAACAGCATAGCGCGGTTGTAGAAGCCGGTCAGCTGGTCGGTTGCGGCCATATGGTCGATATGCTCGCGCAGCTGCACGATATAGCGGATCGCGGGGGCCACGATCATCATGGCCTCGACGCCCAGAAGGATCAGCGCCAGCGCCAGCATGCCGAAGCCGATGCGGGTGTAAAGCGTCACTTTCTTCAGTTCGCGCTCGATATAGGCGTTGGTGGCGTCGTTCCATTTCTGCGCGACATCGCCAAGAGCGCCCTTGGTGATCTCTTCGGCGAAGGCGGAGGCGCTTTCGGTCTGCGGTGCGGCCGCGAAGCCGAAGGATTTCTCGATATAGCCGCGCATCGTCTTGTCGAGCCCGTTCGCGGTCATCGTGGCGGCGTCGCCCGAAGGGCCCTGCATCGCCGGCAGCACGGCCGCCGCGACGCTTTCATGCGTGGTGAAGGCCTCGGCATTGGTGGCAGCGAGCGTCTTGATCACGCTTTCTTCCAGCGTGGCGCGGTAGTGGAAGACCAGCACCGCAAGACGCTGCACCAGAACGGATTCATGGCGGGCCAGCGCCGTCGTCTGCGCCAGGCTTTTTTCTTGATCCAGCGTGTGCTGCTGCAAGCCGACCGCGCCCAGAACCAGCAGCACGATCGCAAAGGCGGTCATGTTATATAATTTCGATGCGCTGGCCGCCGTGAAAGCGGCATTGCCGTCGTTGCTGCTCATGGAATGATTGCCCCGCCCGTTTCTACCCGTGATCATTTTACGCCAAGGCGCGAATGGGTGAAAGGGCGGCTATGGTTCCATATTCAAAACGAAAGGCAGGCACAGGCTGGAATCGAGGCGGGCCTAGAGGCGCAGAGCGCCGATTTTTGGTTTTTTGGCGTGAGGCGGTTTTATATCATGCGCAATAAAAATCACGTTTTTCAAACGATTAACGGCAAATTTGCGGTGTCCAGAAAATAGCGCTTTTAATTATAATCAAATTGAGTATAACTAATCGCTAGCGCGCCATAGTTATTCGTGTATTATGTAATCCCAATGGATGGAAACTCATGAAAACGCAGAAAAAGGATGTTGCGACGGTCGCCTATCACGGGAAACATTTCACTGTTCCCGATCATGATAGTGCGGGCTTCGAGATTTTTCCCGACAGCAAACATTTGCCGCAGGGGCTGGTGGTGCCGGATGACAGTCCTGTCATTAAGGATCTGAATACCGTCTGGGATATCGAGAAATTCCTTATCCCGCGAAAGCCCGTCACGATCTGCAAGCTCAATGATGAGCAGCTCAAAGAATTTTCCACGCCCGGGGCGCTGCGCACGCTGGACATGCCGATCAAATTTCCGGGCTCGCCGTTCCGCATCCCGAATTCATTGAAGCAGTTCAGGCATGTCATCGAAACCGTCGCCGCGTACGAGGCTT
>JBGGMV010000040.1:0-14233 GCA_041287865.1 Alphaproteobacteria bacterium
TTGCCGGTCAGCGTGTTGTCTTCGTCATTGCCTATGCCGTCAATCGCAGCAGTTCCCAGCAGCTTCAGGTTCTCGAAATCGGGCAAGCCGCCCAGGGAGTAGGTTATATAAGACTGGACGGTATCGATGCCACGATCAAAGAATTCGATCAAGGTATCGCCGATATTGTCGACGACATAGATGTCGTTACCGCTGCCGCCGACCATGAGGTCCGCGCCCCCCATGCCGTTCAGCGTATTGTGTCCGCTGTTGCCGATCAGCGTGTTGGACGCGCCGTCGCCGATGGCGTACCAGTTGCCGGTACCGAGCAGCGTGATGTTCTCCACCTCGGTCAGCACGGTAAAGCTCGCATTCGACCGCACGGTGTCGCTGCCCTCGCCCGCCAGCTCGATCACCACGTCGCCCTTGCCGAGAACATAAGTGTCATCGCCATCACCGCCCGTCAGGGTGTTGATAGCGCTATTGCCGATCAGGGTGTTGTTGCCCGTGTTGCCCGTCAGGTTGAAAACGCCAGTGCCCGTCAGCGTCAGGTTGTCGATATCGAGGCGCGCGGCGATGCTGTAGCTGCCAAAACCCTGCACGATGGTGTCTTCGCCGCCGATGTCCACCACAACGGTGTCCAGCGCGTCGATGACATAGGTATCGTTGCCGGTGCCGCCGTCGAGGATATTGGCCGCAATGTTGCCCGTGATCGTGTTGTCGAGGGTATTGCCCGTACCGTTCACGGCAGCCACGCCCGTCAGGGTCAGGTTTTCAAGCTCGCTGCCCAAGGTGTAGGTCAGCGCGGTCATCACCGTGTCCTGCCCCTCTCCTGCCACTTCGATAACGGTATCGGCCAGCGTATCGACAATATAGGTGTCGTTGCCCGCAAGACCGACAAGGCTGTCCGCACCCGCGCCGCCGTCCAGCGTGTTATGACCGTTGTTGCCCGTGATCGTGTTGTCGCCGGCGTTGCCGGTGGCGTTGATGTTGCCGGTGCCCGCGAGGCGCATATTCTCGAGGATCGGGATCAGCGTCATCGAAAAGCTGGTTACAAGCGTATCGATGCCGCTTGTATCGAGGATGACGTCGGTCGGATCAGCGACGTAAGTGTCGTTGCCGTCGCCGCCTGACAGCGTATTCTTGGCCTTGTTGCCGGTGATGGTGTTATCAAAGGCGGTGCCGAAGGCATTGACGGCAGCGGTCCCGGTCAGCTCGAGATCCTCGAACTCGGGGCCCAGCGTCCAGGTGATGGCCGAAAATATCTTGTCATGCGTGCCCTCGCCCGGGAGCTCGATGACGACGTCACCCAGGGTCACGACATAGCTGTCGTCGCCAACGCCGCCTGTCATCGTATTGATGGCGCTGTTGCCCGCGATCGTATTGTCGACCGCGTTGCCCGTGCCGTTGATGGCGGTGGTGCCGGTCAGCGTCAGGTTCTCGAAATCCACGCCCAGCGTCCAGGTGATCGAGGAGCGGATGGTGTCGCTGCCCTCGCCCGCGTTTTCCGTCAGCGTGTCGGTCAGCGTGTCGACGACATAGCTGTCGTTGCCCAGCCCTCCCGCCAGGGTGTCGATGCCAAGACCGCCGTCCAGCGTGTTGTTGGCGTTGTTGCCGGTGATCGTGTTGTTGAGCGCGTTGCCCGTGCCGTTGATGTTGTCGGGACCGGTCAGCACCAGTATCTCGATCTCGGCGCCGAGCTTGAAGCTGGCGCTGGCGCGCACGGTATCGGTGCCCTCGCCGACTTTTTCAGTCACCGTGTCGCGGCTGTTATCGACGATGAAAAGGTCGTTGCCGATGCCGCCCGACATCCTGTCGGTGCCGACGCCGCCGTCGATCGTATCGTCGCCGCCAAGTCCGTTCAGGTTGTTGTTGATCGCGCTGCCGGTCATCACGTTATTGAGCGCGTTGCCCGAACCGCCAAGACCCGTCAGCACCACCTGCATGTTCTCGATATTCGCCGCCATGATATAGCTGCCGGCGCGCACCTGCACGGTATCGGTGCCTTCGCCCAGGGCTTCCACCAGTACGTCGGTTGCGTCGATGACGATGTAAAGGTCGTCGCCGATGCCACCCGTCAGCGTATCCTTGCCGATCGCGCCTTCGAGCGTGTCATTTCCATCAAGCCCGATCAGCACGTCGTTGCCGGCAAGTCCCTGCAGCAGGTTGTTGCCGGTGTTGCCGGTGATGGAGTTATTGATCGAGCTGCCGACGCCGTTGATGTTGGCGCCGCCCGTCAGCACCATTTTCTCGATGTCTTTCTGGATGATGTAGCTGACGCTGCTCTGGACGATGTCGATGCCGCGCGTGTCGAGGATCACGTCGGCGTCGTCATCGACGATATAAATGTCGTTGCCGTCGCCGCCGATCATGACGTCTTCGCCCGTGCCGCCGTCGAGGGTGTCGTTGCCGTTGAAGGAGAAGATCAGGTCGTCGCCGCCAAGGCCGTAGATTTCATCGGCCAGCGCCGTACCGTAAAGGGCGTTGTTGCCGTTACTGCCGTTAATGATCGCCATGCCAGAAACCCCTTCCATATCGCGCTGCGCAAATCGCAGTGCAGCCAAAAATCCCCAAAGGTTATTTTAGGGCATTTGGCGCATGAAAGGGGCAGATATTTTTGATTACATAAATACGCGCATAAAGTGCGCAGCTTACTTGAATTTGACCAGCAGGCGCACGCCGACCGACAGGTCGCGGTCTTCGTCGGGCGCGTAATCCGGGTTCACGGTGTAACGGATGCCGGGAGCGATGGTCACGTTTTCGGAAATTTTGTCGCGGTAGCCGAGTTCGAGACGGCTTTCCATGCCGCCGTCACCGGGCAGCAGGCCGAGCGAATTGCCGCGGCTGCCGGAAAGCGCCACGACAAACTGTCCTTCGGGGCGGCTGTCGATGAAGCCGTTCATGGCGAAGCCGGTGCTCCAGCCGTTGGTACCCTGCGCGAGGTCACCGGCGGACTTGCCGGCGCGGGCGAAACCGGTCACGGATTTCTGGCCGTTCTCGTAAAGTTTTTTCTCAGCAAGAACGTACATCCCGTTGACGCGCTTGGCCCCGAAAGGAAGGAATTCGTCTTTTTCTTTATACTGGAAACCGCCGATGCCGATGCGGCTGCTGCCGCTGGTGTAGCCGACTTCAGCAACACCCATCGTGCCCTCTTCCATGTTGCGCGCGCGCGGCAGGAAGCTGTCGCGGACCGGATCTTCGATAATCGCGGCCTGGACGAAGGTGCTTTGATCATAATTGATGACCATCGGCGGCTGTTCAACGGCCGAGGGGTTCATGGAAAGGATAAAAGGCGTGCGGAGCGGTTGCTGCTGGCTGCTCTCTGCGGGTGTTTGCGTCTGTTCGTCAAAGGCATAAGCGGGGATGCTCATGAACAGGGTTGAGACCGAAAGCATCAGGACAGAACTAAAAACCAACTTACGCATTATCATAAACCTTTTAAATCAAAGATTAAACGCTCCCCTATCTCGTTGTTATACAAGGAATAGATTAAGAACTCGTTTAACAGATATATTTCTAACGTTTGAAGGCGAAAAACATTCAATGAATAAAGCCCCTTACGGGGCTTTCTTGCATATTAGGCGCATTTATCAGGGTTTGGGCTGTTTTGGCGCTTTTGGCGATTGCTGCGGCGCGGGATTCGTGGCGGGCGGCACGGGTGCTTCCGGCGTTTCGAAAGTCGCCTGTTTCAGGGCGTATTTCCAGCGCACTTCGCCATCCGTATCAAGCACTTGGGCGAGCGGCATGGCTGTCACGCCCCAAGCGCCCAGTTTCACGCTTTCCTCCAGTTCGCCCGCTTCCCACTCCATATGGCCCATGACCAGCATGGTTTTTTCCGGCTTTTTATCAAGCACTTCCAGCCCTTCTTCATCCGCTGTGAGAGGTTTGATGCTATAGCCGCTGTCGCCGAGCGGCAGCGCGGGGGCGTCGGAATCAGGGTTGGTGGGGTGAATATAGAGCACCGGAGGCCTCTGGAAGGGCCCGCCGACATTGACCATGCCATCCATCATCAGACTTCCTGACAGGTTCACAGCGATCGTCCCTTCCTCGTCGTGCTTGAGGATAAGCATGACCGACTGTTTGAAATCGGGATAGTCGTCGAGCAACTTGTTTGCGACGAGGATTGTGCCTGCTTTCAATTCCATGGGAGCCTCCATGCCGAGGTTCTATCCCGTTATGTCAATTATGTCAAGAGCTTGGGAACAGGGGTTTGAAACCCCGCCCCCGAGCCCCCATTTGAGTACCGAGGCACAGTCAAAAAAAAGGGGTTTCCCATGCGTACTCTCGCCAAAACAGCGACCTATAGCGTCATGCACGTCACCGTCGCCTTTACAGTGGCTTACATCATGACCGGCAGGGCCGATATCGCGCTTGGCATCTCGCTGATCGAGCCGGGGGTTCAGACCTTCACGTTCTACTTCCATGAACGCGCCTGGGACCGCTTCTCGCCCGTCAAAGTACCCGCCAAAGCGCCGCGCTAGAAGGCCTCTAGAACCGCATCAGAAGGCCATCCCGACCGCCAGAACCGGAAAAGTTTAAGTCGCTCGATTGAAAGTTAATGAGGGGCCGGCGGCTTGGCCTCAAGTCCGCCGACATAGTCGGAGACGCGTTTCATCTGGGCCTTGTCCTTGAAATCCATCTCGCCATGCCAACTGGTGCCGGCCAGCAGGATGCGGCCGATTGGCTGGGGCTTGTCGCCCTTCAGGTCGTCGCTGTCGACCAAGGGGGACAGCTTTTCCTCCAGCCGCTGCGCCTTCCTGTCGTCGTTGGCGGCGGCCTTGAAAACGTCGCGCAGGCGTTTACCGAGGTCGATGCGGCTGTCGGCCAGTTTCCACACGGCCTTGGCGTCCTTGAATTTCAGGATTTCATCCATGCGCTCTTTTTCGCTGTCGCTGAGCAGCGGCGCGACCTTTTTATAGCGCTCGCGCACTTCCTGCCTTAATTCCCTGAAATCGTCCTTATACTCGCCTTTATCATACGGAAGAAAACCGAGCCGCGCCCAGGTATAGCCGCCCGCGTTCAGGCCTGCATGCATTTCAAGTTTTTCGCAGCCGCTGGCGATGAAGAATTCGATCTGGTTGCGCATGATCTTGCGCCCGATGCCCTTGCCGGTTTTTGCCAGCTCCATGTAGCCGGAGTAAGCGACCTTTTTATCGAGGTCGAAGCTTTTGGTGACTTCGCTGATATAGCTCGCATCCAGTTCGAGCCTGCCCTGCCCGTCGCTATCGACCTTGACCGAGACTTTCGTGCCGCGCGGCAGGCCGCGTTTCAGCATCCGCTCCGCCTTGGCCTTCGTCATCGGGACATGTTCTTTCCATGCCTGCTTGCCGAAGTCGAAAAGCGATACGCACCATTTACTGAAACGGCGGAGTTTATTCCTGCAAGTGTTGAAGAAACCGGATAAAAATGATGTCGATCTGTTGTCGTTATCCATTGATAACTAAACGCTAGTACGGATCGTTATTTCCGGCAAATGGTATTCAATAAGGCACTGGGATAACAGAAAAAATCAGGGCGTCTCGCCGTCCCGTTTTTTCTTCAGTTTCAGCTTCGCCATCGGCTTCACGTCGTGATTCAACGTGGTGGCTTCGGTAGCGGCGGCGGCGAGCTCTGCTTCTTTTTTACGGGCGATGCGTTCCGCCGCTTCGACAGGATAGGGGCCGGTGAGGAAATCGCGCATGGCGGGACTGGGGGCATGTGCATGCGGCGCACGGCCTGACGTGTCGACCGCGTTGATGTCGGCGCCGGCATCGAGAAGCATGCGCGCCGTGTCGATATCGCCAGCCAGCGCCGCCACCATCAGCGGCGTTATACCATCCCTGATGGCGAGATTGACGCTCGCGCCGTGTTGCAGTAGCAGGTGGACAAAGTTCTTGCCCTTTGCCGCCGCCAGCGTCAGCGCAGTGCTGCCGTCCTTGAAGACCGCATCGGGCCAAGCGTTGTTTTGCAGCACGGTGCGCAGCGCGCCGAGATCGTCGCCTTCGATCGCACCTTCCATGGCTTCAGGCGGCATGCGCGCGCGGGTGGTAAAGCCGCCCTGATACGCTGGAATGGATTCCCCCGCCACAAGCTGCGCGACATCATAGGCCGCCATGCCCGGCGGTATAACGCGGGTTTCACCCTGCCAGCTGAACTGGAATTTCTTGTCCGGATGCGCCGCCGCGGCAAAGGCCGCGTAATGCGAGCAAAGGGCGATGCCTGCGGAGAGACTGCCTTCAAACACCAGCGTATCGCCCGTGTGCACAACGGTGCCGAGGGCCGTCGTGCGGCCATTCAGGTCGCTGTAAATCCGCTCCTTGTGCTGGGCGGTATCGTTGAAGGCGTCGCGCATAGACATTTTCTGGTTCAGTCTGCCGCTGTTGAAACCTGCCAATATATTACATAAATGACATTAAGGTTTTATTAAACTCCTGCAAAGCCTCAGGAACTCAACTTGCCCTGCTGCTCCCGCAGCTTCCTTTCCTGCAGTTTCTGCTTCAATTCCTGCATGAAGATTTTATAAGGCTTGATGCCGACCTCGAGCCGCGCCTTGTCGGCCTGTTCGTGCGTGTATTCGAAACCGTAGGAAGAACCGTCCTTCGCGATGAAGATCTTGTTCGTGGCGAAATCGGCGAAGCTGGTGTCGCGCGCGGGCCGGCGGTAGACGTCGCTGTTTTCCGTGCCTTCGATAATCCCCGTCACCTTGCCGCCGCGCTCCAGCACGATAAAGGCATGGCCGCCCGGCGCTTCGTCGTAAATGCCGAATTCCCCCTGCCCCGTCGCGTAGAAATAATGCGTGCGCTGGTGCGCGGGCAGGAAACGCTCGGCCATGCGATGTTGCAACACGCATTTCACCACCGACATGCCTTCGCAGTCGAATTCAAGCTTGTAGGTGCCGCCTTCGATATCGCGGCTCAGCCCATTCATATAGTTGGTGCGCTGGGTTCCGTCGCCGGAGGTTTCGGTGCGGTATTTGTCGAGGCCCGGTTCTTTATGCACGATGCCCGCAATCGTATTTGCCACGGCTTCATCCCAGCAATCCCGCTGCGCGGGCGTCCAGTCCGTCTTCAGGCTGGCAAGGTTAAGCAGTTGCGGATCGGCGGCGATGCAGCCGGCGGTTTTTTCTTCCATCGCCTTGACGGCGTGCGTGAAGGCGTCATCTTTCGTCCAGTCGATTTTCATGTTGCCGATTTTGACGCCGCCGGGGCTGAAGACCGCATGGATGGGCACATCGCCGCTGCGCGAGATGGAAGAAGCCGAGACGAGGCCGGAATAATCGCCGCTCGGCACTTTGTAGTTGATAAGATCGCGCTGCTCCAGCGGCACATTGCGCTGGCTGGCGTCGTGGAAGGCCTTGCGGATGCCGTCGCCATGGCTGAAGCAAAACATCAGCGGAACCATCAGCAGCCCGCCGAGGATGATATTGCGTGATGATTTCGACGAAAAAACTTTCCGCGCCATAAAGGTCCCGTTAGCCGTCTGAAATAGAATTTCAAGGAGTGTATCACGGGTTTTCGTATTATGTCAATTTGCTTCGGAATACGGTAACTTCCTGAATATTATACTCAATTTGAGAACAATTTGACACCCCGCCACATCCCCCTAAGATTTTAAGCGGTTACGCTGCCTGACGGGGATTCTTTACACGGAGAAACAGTAGAAGATGGCCACTAAAAAGCCCGACGACGATGAAATTCCGCCTGCCCTGAAACTCCTGCACAAAATCTGGCCGCCCGCGCCGGAACCGCTGGGCCGCCGCATCGGCAAGGCGCTGCGCGGCAACAAGGACGCTAAGGAAGGCCTCACCGACGCCGCCGCCGAAAATCTCGGCAAAGCGCGCGACGCGGTCGACAACGCCGCCGAAATGGGCGGCGCCATCCGCAAGAAATACGCGGCGCGGCAGGACGCGAAAAGGCCGAAGCCCTAAATTCCGCAAATAAAAACCCCTCTCCTGTGCGGGAGAGGGGTTTTTTATTGACCCTGCGCTTACGGCTTGGGTGCGGATTTGCGCTTCGGCGCGCCTGACTGCACGCGCTGCAGCATCATATCCATCACGTCCGCCTGCAGCTTCACCGACAGCGTCACGCGATCAGCGACGGTGTAGGTGGGTTTTTCCAGCACGACCAGATGCGACTGCGCGCGGCCGGGGAAGGACGCGGCCAGCGCCGCCGCCAGATCGCGGGCGCTTTTCGCGCTGGCGGGAGAGACCACCACGATGTCGAGCGTCACTTTCTTGTTCGCGGTCATGAGCTTTTCCAGCGCGGCTTTTGACTTATCCGCATCGGCCTGCAGGTCGCCGCCGCTGAAGATAATGAAATGCGTCGCTTTTTTATTCAGCGTGTTCACCGCTGCGAGTTTTTCCATCTCGGCGACGGCCGGCAGCAAGCGCGCATCGTAGCGCAATGTCTCGGCGATTTTCTTGCGCGCCGCGGCATCGGTGATGTCGTCGGTGACCCACTGCAGGGCGCTGCCGAACAGCCCCAGCGCGGGCGGCGCCGCGTTTACAAGACCGCTGCCCTTGCGTGCGAGAGCGACGGTGTCGAGCACCGCATCGAACTGCCCCATCCTCATGCTGAGCGAGCCGTCGGTGAGGAAAACAAATTCGCCTTTTTTCGCCGCCGTGGAAATTGCGCCTCCCAGCAGCGCCGCGCGTTGGCCCAGCATCTGCGCGTCACGCTCCGCCTGCGCCGCGTTCAGTTGACGCTGCGTCTCTCTCACGATCGTCAGCGCCTCGCCGACGGTGTTCGTCATGCGCGTATAATGCTCCGCCTGCTTGTTGAACTCGCCCTGCATCGTCTCCAGCTCGAATATGAGCGTGTGCATGCCGCGCTTGTTGCCATTGCCTTCTTTGCCGGGGGCATTGCTGCCGCCCATGGGATTATCCTTTGCCATACGAGAACCTCTTTCGGGGATGTTTGAAAATTTTGAACTGTTGGTCTTATATGGCAAGTAAGTTGCGCTGTCAATTTATTCTGTAAACAAAAATGCATGGAGTGCATTAGTACCGCATCCCTTCGCGGGGCGAGGTGTATGCTCGGCCATCGGGGCCCCTTCAGCGGATAGATCTTCCATGCCTGTTCTTTTTATCCTGACCGTCATCGTCCAGATCTTGTTCGCGTGGCACGTGCACCGCACGGGGCGGAACATGAACTGGATTTTCCTGATCCTGATGCTGCCCGGCATGGGCTGCCTGATTTACTTCCTCGTGGAAGTGCTGCCGGAGGTCGTTCGCGGCCCCGTCGGCCACAAGGCGCAGCGCAAGTTCCGCTTGTGGCGCGACCCTGACAAGGAATTCCGCGAGACGAAATACGCCTTCGACACCGCGCCCACCATCGCGAACCGCATCAAGCTGGCGCAGCTGCTGACGGCGCAGCGCAATTACGACGCGGTCATCGCCCTGCTGGAACCCGCACTGGCCGACCATTTCAAGGACGACGTGCTGCTGCTGGAGGGGCTGGCCTATGCCTATTACGATAAGGGCGATTACAAAAATACGCTGGCCTACATCCAGAAAATTTACGACCGCGACGACGGCAGCGCGCCGCAGGACTACATCAAGCTGCTGCGCGCGCGGGCCTATATAGGCCTCGGCGAGCTTGAAACCGCGAAGGCGCATCTGCTGCACCTGACCCTGACCTTCACCGGCGAGGAAGCGCGTATCGCGCTGGCGCAGCTGCATGAACGCATGGGAGAAGCCGCCGAGGCCCGCGCGGTTTACCAGGATATCGTCACGCGTTCCAAACATTCCCCCGCTCATTACCAGCGGTACGAGCGCGAATGGATCGAGATGGCGAAGAAGAAGCTTGAAAAAGCCTAAAGCCTGCGCAGCGAAATCGGGCGCGAGACGGTGATGGGCTGTTCGATGCCCTGATCGATGGCGGGGGCGATGGCTTCGATCGCTTTTTTCGCTTCAGCAGCTTTTACCGGCGGCGGCGCGTGGACGGGCTCTCCGTTTTCCCAGTAATCGGCGCGGCCATCCGGCCCCTCGATCGCGGGTGCGCCCTCGCGGTGCAGCTTGCCCTTGCGGAACCACATTTTCGTGCCGTCGGGTTTTGTGATGGCCGGGCCGTCGTCACAATGCAGCTCGCCTTCGAGGAAGCGCTCGTAGGTGCCGTCCTTGCGGGCGACAAGGCCGGTCACAATCCCATTCTGGCGGTGCAGGACGATCAGCGCGTCATGCGCATCGCGGCGTTCCTTCAGGACGTTTGTATCCATCCTCGGATCGGCCTTCGGCTTGAACAGCTTTTGCAAAAATGACGGTTGCCTGAACATGGGATTATGTATAGTCAAACCTGCGCCGCGATGCAAGAGGATGTGCAATACATTGAATTAAAACGCAATCCGCCCCTCTTCCGGTTAAGGAGAGGGGCGGATTTGGTATCGGCTGGTTAGGCTGCGTTGCGGCGCTGGCCGAAGGGGCCGCCTTTGTTGCCGCTCTTGCTGCCGCTGTCGCGACGTTCGCTGTTGCGGAAGCCGCCGCGATCGTTGCTGCGGTTTTCCGAACGACCGCCGGAGCGGAAGTTGCCGCGTTCGCCGCCGCCACGGTTTTCACCGCGCGGTGCGCCGCGATTTTCGGAGCGGTTTTCATTGCGGCCTTCGCTACGGAAGCCGCCACGGTTCTCGCTGCGACCTTCAGAGCGGAAGTTGCCACGGTTTTCACCGCGGCCTTCCGAGCGGTTTTCGCTGCGATCCTGACGGGGGCGGAAGTTTTCGCCGCCGCCCTGACCACCAAAGGCCGAGGTTTTCTTGCCGCCGCCGTTACGCTGGCGACGTGCTTCGAAGCCGTTGCGGTTATGGCTTTTCGGACGCGCGGTGCGTGCGGGAGCAGCGGGATTAGCGCCGCCGCGGTATTCTTCGCGGGCAGCACCGGGGTTCAGCAGCTTGTGGATCTCGCGCCACAGTTCGCCGTCTTCGGGGGTGATGAAGCAGACCGCCGAGCCTTCGGAGCCGTTACGCGCCGTGCGGCCGATACGGTGGATGTAGTCTTCCGGCTGCTGCGGCAGGTCGTAGTTGATGACGTGCTCGATGTGCGGGATGTCGAGGCCACGCGCGGCGACGTCGGTCGCCACCATGATGCGGTGCTTCTTGTCGCGGAAGGCCTGGATCACGCGGTTACGCTGGTTCTGGTTCAGGTTGCCGTGGATGGCGGCGGCGCTCTGGCCCAGACCCGTCAGCTTTTCAGCCATGCGGTCCGCGCCGCGCTTGGTGCGGACGAAGATCAGGACGGAGCCGGTGCGCTCGCCCAGCTGCGTCATCAGCAGGTTGAATTTCTGCGCGACTTCGACGCGCAGCAGTTCCTGCTTGATTTTCGCGATCGGCGTGTTGTTGGAGCCGACGGAAATGCGCTGGGGGTTCATCATGTAGCCATGCGCGGTTTTTTCGATGCGCGGCGAGATGGTGGCCGAGAACATCAGCGTCTGGCGTTCTTTCGGCATCTGCTTGACGATGCGTTCGATCTGCACCTCGAAGCCCATGTCCATCATGCGGTCCATTTCGTCGAGGACGAGGAAACGGGTCGAGCCAAGGCGCACCGTGCGTTGCTGCAGGTGGTCGTTGATGCGGCCGGGCGTGCCGACGATCAGGCGCGGGTTCTGGCGCAGCTGGTTTTTCTGGCCGAACATCGATGCGCCGCCGATCAGCAGCGCGGTGCGGATACCGGCCGAGGGCGGGATCAGTTTCTTCATGGTGTCGAGCACCTGCGTCGCCAGTTCGCGCGTCGGCGTCATGACGAGCGCGGTTTCTTCCTTGTTCGACATCAGGCGGACGATCAGGGGGATCGAGAAGGCGGCGGTTTTGCCGGTGCCGGTCTGGGCAGAACCCAGCACGTCACGGCCCTGCAGGCCTGCGGGAATGGCGGCGGCCTGGATGGGCGTGGGTTTGGTAAAGCTGATCGCGTTAAGCGTGTGCAGCAGCGCCTCGGGCAGGCCGAGTGAATTAAAGTTTTCCATTTTATTATTCCTTGTTGGGGTGATACCCGGCGGCCAGCCGCGCGTAAGCAAGCGCAGCCGGCACATGCCGGATTATCCAACCCTATTTTTTTTCTAGTGAAAAAGCTTAGGCGGCTTTGTCGAGCAGCTTGACTTGGCCAGCTGCCGATTTGCCACGTTGCGTTTCAACTTCATAGCTGATGCGCTGGCCTTCGTTCACGGACTTGAGGCCGATAGCTTCAAGAGCGGTGATGTGAAGAAAAACGTCAGCGCCACCGTTTTCAGGCTGGATGAAACCAAAGCCTTTGGTGGGGTTGAACCATTTAACGATACCTGTTGCCATGTGTAGATTTCCTTTTCATTGGCGTATGTCCGGGGCGCGCCATCATTGGAGCGTTATCCCTTTGAGCTAAAAAATCCGGCCATCAATTCGGCCGGCTACTCCTAAACAAACGCAATGAGAAATCGTAAAGCATCAGCAAGAGTAACTTCGAACTCGTGGGTAGTAATATAGTTTCCAGACATAAATAGCAAGAAAATTCGTGAAAAATCAGGGGGATGGGTTTTTAAACGGTTGATATTGTTCGCGTAAAAAAGCCCGCCTGCATTTTCGCGCAGGCGGGCTTTTCTCGCTAAATCAGTTCAATGCGGATGATCGTGATTGTGGTCGTGCTTGCCCAAACGGTCAAAGATTTCTTGGAATTCAGGGAATTCCGTCAGGCGCTCGTCGCCCTTCATGAAGATAAAGGTGGGTGTCGAATTCACCCCGAACTTCTGCCGGCCTTCCTGCGCTTTACCCGCCATGGCGGTATCGAGCGCGTCGCTGCCGAAGCAGGTTGCCAGGTATTTCTCGTCCATGCCGGCGGCGATGCCGATATCGGTGATGCCGCGGGCCGGATCGGTGCTGCGGGCCCAGTCTTTCTGCTTCTCGAACAACGTGCCGATCATGTCGAAATACTTGTCCTCCGGCGCGCAGCGGGCCATCTTGCCGGCCCTCAGCGCGTATTGATCCCAAGGCATGTCACGGAAGATCAGCCGTGCCTTGCCCGTGTCGATCAGCTGCTTCTTGACCTCGGGCAAAGCGTTGGCGTGGAAGGCCGCGCAATGATCACAAGTGAGCGAGGCGTATTCGATGATGGTAATGGGCGCGTCGTCCTTGCCGATGGCGCGGTCGGCCATGGCCTTTTCAACGTCGAGGGAGGCTGGAGCTGTTGCGGGCGCCGCGACAACTTTTTCGGTTGCGGCTGCAGGCGGTTGCTTGAGAACGGCGGCTGTGGCGGCTGCACCGAGACCTGCGGAGATAATGGCAATGGCGATGGTCTTGCCGAGAGAGATATTCATGATTTTATTCCTTATTGCTGAATTGAACGTGTTTGAAGCTCAGGCAAACACATCCGGCGGTCGCAGGTGAAAGGGCGTGGCATCCCGCGCCAGCACAGGCGCAGGCAAAGGCTCCAGCGCGGGTTTGTTGAAAATTGCAGGCATGACGATTGCAGCCACGACCGCAACCGGCGCGACGCAGCCGTCGCAGGCCTTTTCATCGCAGCATGTGGTTATTGACGCGGTTTCAGCGCAGCCATGCGCAACGGAAACATAGCCGCTGAACAAAATAACGATGACAAGAAGCACCCGGAAGATACCCATGGTTATTAATTACCACGGATGCGGCAGATAAAGAAAGCCCGCCTGGCGTCTCGCGCAGGCGGGCTTTGCTTTTCCGTGATAGCCGAGATTAAGCGGCGATCTGGATGTTAGCGGCGGCGGTTTTGCCGCGCTGCGTCGCGAGTTCGTAGCTCACGCGCTGGCCCTCGTTGAGGGTCTTCAGGCCGGTGCCTTCCAGAGCGGAGATGTGAACGAACACATCAGCGCCGCCTTGATCGGGCTGGATGAAGCCGAAGCCTTTTGCGGGGTTGAACCATTTAACTGTGCCGGTTGCCATGAGAATATTCCTTTCCTCGAACCGTTGAGGGGAGCGCGCCACAATTGACGCATTATCCCCTGAGCGAAAAGCCCGCGCCTTAAAAAAAAAGAGGCCGGTCACTCACGAACAAACGCAACGAAGGGTAGTGCAAGGATCTCGTAGACATTAGCCAGAGTATTTATTTCGAACTCGTCACGATTCGTAGCAAATTATGAAACGCCCTGCAACATTGTTTTGTGCAATATCAGCGGGATAGACCGGAATTGTCACTTAAAGCCGGTGCGTAAATACCTGATTTTGCTGCCTGTTCAGCCGTTGACATAAAGCGGCGGCTTTAGTAACTTTCGCACAGTTTTTTCACGCTCCTGCGGGATTTGAAAACGATGTCGCGCAATAACGCACCCAAAGACGCCACCAAGAAACCCGG
>JBGGMV010000041.1:0-5881 GCA_041287865.1 Alphaproteobacteria bacterium
AGAACGTAACTATATTAGAAACAAGTTCATTCCCGAGTTACGCGCAACTGAGACCTTCTTCCAGCCTACATCTATCGACCGATATATTAAAACGATACAGCAAGACAATTACTGGAAGCACCGGACTAAACTCCAAGGCGACAAGCTCTTGCTTTGTCTGCGCCAAGACGATTGGCGTGAGTTCAATATCCCCCATCAGCTTCCGGGGCAAATAGCAGGTATGTCTGAGTTCCTCCACGAGATCGAGGACGCCATTAAGTAACTTACAATTGCGCAATAGGAGACTATTTTTAGCGACCTTTAGCGGCCGCTTTCTTCAGCTCCCGCTCGTAGAGGGATTCGGACAGCTGGGGTTTCCTGGCGGTTTTCCAGGCGGCTTCGAACTGCTTGCGGTAGGCGTCGGCAAGGTCGGCGTTTTCGATGGCGACGATGCGGTCCTTGAGGAAGATGTAATACCTGTCGCCATACAGCGAATAGCCGACGCGGCCCGACAGCTCGCGCGGGCACCAGCGGAAGTCCGAGGTCCAGGGCGGGCCGAAGCGTTCCGTCACGCCCTCCAGTATCAGCGTGCGTTCCTTTAATTTGTGCTTTTCGAGCGTCTGGTAAAATTCCATCAGCGGCTTGCGGTGCTTGGCGAGGAAGTTGGGTTCCTCGTAGCTCTGGTGCAGGCTTTCGACGCCCTTGGCGATCTGGATGTCGAGGATGTCGCGCAGGTAGGTCTCGAAGCCCTTCGGGCCCTGATAGGTCTCGATCTTGAAGACATCGTGGCGGAAGCGCACGCCGTTGCCCTCGATAAACTCGACGCCGTGGTTCTCGAAGACCTTCTGGATATGGCTGGCCGTGGCCGTGCGGGGGGTGGACAGGCCGCGGTCGATATTGTTCATGGCCGTCACCGACAGGCCGGCGTGGCGGGCAAGGTCGGCCTGGCTCCAGTCGAGCAGTCCCCGGGCGGCGCGCATTTGCTGGATCGTTATCATGCTTAAACTATAAACCCGGCTTGGTTAATTTTCAACTTATCGGGCGCGGTCGCGGGGGTGTCGCGGGCCTGTCGGAGGCCTCTGGAGGGGCATTAGATGCGCAACTCGACGCCTTCAGAAGCGCGATTCAGCCATTTTTTTGATTGAAATCAGGGGGAAGCGGCCCGGCGGCGGAAAAACGTCTAAGGTGCTGTTTTTGTTTGTTAATTCAGGATTTTTGCGTTTGGCGTGTCGTAAGCGATTGAATTGTCTAGAATAAATCTGCAATTTCGCTTTTTGAAGATTTGGAGCGGGCGACGGGATTTGAACCCGCGACATTTTGCTTGGGAAGCAAATGCTCTACCCCTGAGCTACACCCGCGTGATGCGCTTTTATAATCCACTTCCCTTTGTAATGCAAAAATCTTTTGGTCTGTGTCCTCAAAACATCTTTACATTCAAGCACCAAGGGGCATAACTAGGAGAACCTTGCGGCCATCCGTTTGAATAACATAACAAAAGTGCCAAAAGGCAACCGGTTTTTACTTACTTTCAAGGAGTAGTTTGCGATGAAGTTTGTCACCAAGATTTGCGCCGTTGTGGGCATGCTGGCCCTCGCCGCCTGCACAGGCGCCTCCAGCAGCTCGACCGTCGACGCGCTGAACAAGGCACAGGCCGTGGGTTCGCCGTTCACGAAAGTGCTGCACGCGCAATACCGCGACTACACGAATGAACTGCAGGACAGCACCGACTTCGCCGACGCCGTGCACTTCGCGCGCAAAGGTTTGGCGGCTGCTTCGGGCGTGATCGTGATGCCCGAAACGCTCGACGACTGGGATCTGGGCGACAAGAACCTGATCGAAATGAACAAAGCACGCGCCGACCTGGTCGACGCGCTTGAAAACGGCGGCCGCGAGCTGGTCTCCGAAAAAGCCGCAACCGCGCAGACCCGCTTTGACTGCTGGTGCGAACAGCAGGAAGAGAACTGGAAAGCTGACGTTCCTTGCAAAAGCGCCTTCTACAAGGCTTTGAAAGAACTGCAGGATGCTCTCGGCGGCGCCAAGCCGGCTGAGGAATTCCCCGCCCCCGTGGCCGAAATGCCCCGCGAAGCGGTGCCGGTCGAACAGGCGATGTTCATCGTCTTCTTCGATTGGGACAAGTACAACATCTCCGCCGGCGCCAACGACGTGCTCGACGCCGTCGCCGCGGAAATCAAGAACCGCAAGGACGTGAAGGGCATCGTGGTTGTCGGCCATACCGACAGCTCGGGTTCGACCAAGTACAACGACAGGCTGTCGAAACGCCGCTCTACCTCGGTGAAAGACGGACTGGTCGCACGTGGCGTCCCCGCCGAGTGGATCCGTGAGGAATCCCGCGGCGAGAGCGACCTGCTGGTCAAGACCGCGGATAACGTCCGCGAGCCGGCAAACCGCCGCGCCCAGATCACCCTCGAATAAGGGTAACTGGACAAGCACTTAAAGAGAGCCGGCCGGGCAACTGGCCGGTTTTCTTTTTGCCTTAAAAGGCGTAGTATTTGGCCATGTACAGCCAGACAACAAAAGACGTGACCGTCTCCGTGCGGCCCTCTTACCTCGAGCAGGAATCCTCGCCCGACAAGAACCTCTATGTCTGGGCCTATACCGTGAAGATCGAGAACAAGGGCGCGAGCACCGTGCAGCTGCGCACGCGCCACTGGAAGATCACCGACGCCTACGGCCGCGTGCAGGAAGTCCACGGCCCGGGCGTGGTGGGCGAGCAGCCGGTGCTGAAACCCGGCGAGAGCTTCGAGTACACCAGCGGCACGCCGCTCGCCACACCCTCGGGCATCATGACCGGCAGCTATTCGATGCAGGCCGACGACGGCAACCTGTTCGACGTCGCCATCCCCGCCTTCTCGCTCGATAGCGGAGCACGCCCCGCCAAACTCAACTGATCCCATGAACTTCAAGCCGATATTTTACGTGAACGGACTTCTCCTGCTGGCGCTGGCCGCAGCCATGATCTTCCCCGCCTTCGTCGACCTTGCCCGCGCGCACGACGACTGGAAAGTCTTCGCCGTCGCCATGACGGTGACGTCCTTCGCCGGCTTCGCGCTGGTCTTCATCAACCAGCAAAAAACCTTCAAGATGGAACACCGCGAGATTTTCGTGATGACCAGCCTCTCGTGGGTGCTGATGACCACCTTCGGCGCGCTGCCCTTCTGCTTCGCGGCGCAGCCGCTGACCTTCACCGACGCGTTTTTCGAGGCTATGTCGGGCCTGACCACCACCGGCTCCACCACCTATACCGGGCTCGACCATATGCCCGCCGGAATCCTGCTGTGGCGCGCGCTGCTGCACTGGATCGGCGGCGTGGGCTTTATCGTCGTGGCCATCGCCATTTTGCCGCTGCTGAAAATTTCAGGCATGCAGCTGTTCAAATCGCAAAGCTTCGGCGAGGTCGAGAAAGCCCTGCCCCGCGCCAACCAGATCGCGGCCTACCTCTGCGGCGTCTATGTCGGCCTGACCGTCGCCTGCGGGCTGCTGTTCTGGTCCTTCGGCATGACGCCTTTCGAAGCCGTCTGCCATTCCATGGCCACCATTTCGACGGGCGGCTTTTCCACCTCCGACGCGAGCATCGGCCATTTCAAGAGCGCCGCCATCGACTGGACCGCGATCGTTTTCATGACGGTGTCGAGCCTGCCGTTCATGATCTTCATGCACCTGTTCCGCGGCAACGTGAAACACTTTTTCCGCGACAGCCAGGCGCGCGCCTTTTTCTATATCCTGTGCGGATTTTCGCTGATGATGGCAGGCTATGCCTATTTCACGGGCCGCTACGAACTTGTCGATTCACTGCGCCATTCCTTTTTCATGGTGTCGACGATCATGTCCACCACCGGCTTCGCGACCGAGGATTACAGCGCCTGGGGGCCCTTTGCGGTTGGCGTCGCTTTCCTTCTTACTTTCCTGGGCGCCTGCTCGGGCTCGACCGCGGGCGGCATAAAAACATTCCGCCTTCAGATATTGTGGCGACTGATGGTGCAGCAGCTGCACGGGCTGATTTCGCCCAACAGCATCACCAACGTCTATTACGGCGGCAAAAAACTGAACGACAACGACCTTGCGGCAGTGGCGGGATTTTTCTTCATCTACATCGCCACATGGCTTATCTCCTCCATCCTGCTGCTGCTCTGCGGGCTGGATGTCGTCTCGGCCATGACGGGCGCTGTCACCGCCATCAGCAACGTCGGCCCCGGCCTTGGCAATATCATCGGGCCCTACGGCAATTTCTCGACGCTGGACGAGGCACCCATCTGGATCCTCTCGGTCTCGATGCTGCTGGGGCGTCTTGAATTCATGACGCTGATTATCCTCCTCATGCCGCGTTTCTGGAGGGGATGATGAATTTCAAGCCGATCTTCTACGTTCTGGGCTTCCTGCTGCTGGTGCTGTCGACCGCCATGCTGGCCCCGATACTGGTTGATCTGTCGAACAACAACGACGAATGGAAGATGTTCGCGGGCGTGCAGATGGCCACCGCCTTCGTCGGCTTCGCCCTTGTGCTGATCAACAGGGTCGACAAGTTCAAGGTCAACCTGCGCGAGACCTTCCTGCTCACCTCGCTCTGCTGGGTATTTATGTCGGCCTTCGGCGCGCTGCCTTTCTGCTTCAGCACCGCCAATCTTGCCTACCCCCGCGCGTTTTTCGAGGCCATGGCCAGCATTACGACGACGGGTTCCACCACCATGACGGGCCTCGACCAGTTGCCGCACGGCATTTTGCTGTGGCGCTTCCTGCTGCTGTGGATCGGCGGTATCGGGTTTTTGATGATCGCGCTGGCCATTTTCCCGCTACTGCAGATTTCGGGCATGCAGTTGTTCAAGTCGCAAAGCTTCCATATCGAAAAGGTCATGCCCAAGGGCCACCATATCGCGGCCTATATCTGCGCGACCTATACGGCCTTGACCGTGCTCTGCGCCATATTCCTGAAACAGGCAGGCATGTCGACGTTTGACGCCATCTGTCACGCCATGGCCGCCATTTCCACCGGCGGCATTTCGACGCATGACGCGGGCCTGGCGTGGTTCAACAGCGCGGCGGTCGATGTGGTGCTGGTCACGTTCATGATCGCGGGCTCTCTGCCCTTCGTGCATTACCTGCGCATCGTCAAGGGCGATTTCGCGGTGCTGTGGCGCGACAGCCAGGTGCGCGTGTTCTTCTCCATCCTCCTCACGCTGACGCTGTCGGTCGCCACCTGGATATACCTGCGCGGCCATATGACGATGGCCGACGCGCTGCATGAATCGCTGTTCTTCGTCACCTCGTATATCACCACCACCGGCTTCATCAACGAAGACCATAGCACCTGGGGTTCGTTTGCCGTGGGTATCGCCTTCTTCGCCATTTTCTGCGGCGCCTGCTCCGGCTCCACCGCCGGCGGGGTGAAGATCTTCCGCATCCAGATATTGTTCCTGATGCTGAAACAGCAGGCCTATAAACTGATATCGCCGAACGGAATGTTCCCCGTGCGCTATAACCATAAAATGGTGGAACCGGGGCTGCAGGCCTCCGTCGCCGGTTTCTTCTTCCTCTATATCATGGCGTGGATGGTGCTGGGCGTGCTGCTGCAGCTGACCGGCCTTGATTTCGAAACCGCCTTCTCCGGCTCCATCGCCGCGATCTCCAACACCGGCGTCGGCGCGGGCGACATGATCGGGCCTTCGGGTAACTTTGCAGGGTTACCCGATGCCGCGATCTGGATCATGTCGTTCGGCATGCTCTTCGGCCGCGTGGAGTTTCTGGCGATTATGGTGCTGCTGACGCCGCGGTTCTGGAAGGTTTAATCCTGTAAGTACCCTCACCCTAACCCTCTCCCAGTGGGGAGAGGGGACAAAGGGAGTTTTGCCTACGCAAAACAATTACAATTTATAAAATTCTATCTCGG
>JBGGMV010000042.1:0-8447 GCA_041287865.1 Alphaproteobacteria bacterium
ATGACGGCGACATCGTCGTGGCCCTCGTGGACGAAGAAGAAGTCACGCTGAAGCGCCTCCGCCGCGAAATCGGCTCGGTGCTGCTGATGCCCGAAAACGACGCCTACCAGCCGCAGCGCTACCCGCCCAGCCGCGTCAGAATCCAGGGCAAACTCAGAAGCTTGTTCCGGACTTATTAAGTTTTGGATTAAGTATTCGCGGGCCCGCGTTTCAGCTTGATCGGCTTTTGCACCGTCAGTTTTTGCTGCACGACCATCTGGTGCTGGAGGAATTCTTCCAGTGACAGCTGCTTGCCGCGCATCCAGAATTCCTGTGTGCCGTTCGGGTTGATGATGGCGGGGCCGTTTTCGCAATGTCTCTGGTCGTTCTCGTAAAACTCCAGCCCGCCGTCGCGGCGATAGACCGCCGGCTGGCCGCCGTCACGGTGTTTCTTGTTCATCCTGACGTAGCGCTGCTCTTTGCCGTCTTTCGAAACGAAAGCAGGACCGTTCTCGCGATGCATCAGGCCGTGGCGGTACCATGCTGAAAAGTCAGGTGTTTCCATGGCAGGCAGATCGCCGCCGCGGTGCAGCTTGCCGCGATACTTCCATTCCTTGCCGCCGTCTTCACGGGGCTCCATCAGCGACTTCACATCGTCGCCCGGATCGGTTTTCGGGAATTTGCGTTTGAGGCCCATGGTGTTCCTTTGGGGTGGAGAATATCAATTCCGGCTATTATTTTCCAGAGTATTCAGATAATCCGCTGTTATTATTTGCGATATTTTCGGGTTTTCATTGATTTTCGGGCTGATCAACACTAGGTTGCTCTAAACAAGTAAGAATCGTTCGCAAAATGCCCAAAATCAAATTCCCGACCATCGCAAAAACAGCCACTTACAGCGTCATCCACATGGTGATCGCTTTCTGCGCCGCCTGGGTTGTGAGCCGCGACCTCAAAGTCGCCCTCGGCATCTCGATGGTCGAACCGGCCTTCCAGATCTTCGGCTTTTTCCTGCATGAAAAAGCCTGGGACAAATGGGGCAAAAACCACCCGTCCTTCGATGAAGAAACATGGCACGCCCATGTCGGCCACGGCTGCCATATCGCCACCGCGCTTGAATCTTCTAAAATCAACAAGATAAACGAAGAAACCAAGAAACAAGGTTAACTAGCGCCGGCCCGTCCACGGCCTGTCGCCGCGCGTCTCCCGCACCGTCTCGATCTTTAAACCCTTTGCTTCAAGATAGGCGGCGTGCGCTCCGAAATATCTCAGGCTTTTCACATCACGCACAATCGTATCAGGCCCGCAGGCCTTCCGGCCCAGCTCACCCTGACTGAACACCAGCTGCGCCCCCTGACAGGCCGCCAATGCGCCCTCGGTAGCCTCCGCGATGAACACCACCTTGCCCCCATCGTAGAGGCAGTGGGAGGGCTCGCAGACCAGCCTTCCGCCCGCGTTCCGCCCCGTCTCCGCCCACTGTTCGGCCTTGGTCGTGCCGTCGCGCTCCATCCATTCCTCGCGCGCGAATTTGTCGACCTGCGTGTTCGAAAACCATAACGCGCCCGCGGCATCCCTGACCGCAAACAGCTTCCCCGTATCCGAGGCGATAACATCCGGCCGCTGCGCCAGTGGCAGGCAGGCGCAGGCCAGCACGATAGGCACAAAACCCAAATACCGCATCTTGCCCTTCCACAAGCAAAGCCAAAGCCCCCCGAGGGTTACGGGCAGGAGGAACCACCCCGGCGGCGCCCCGCCGGTATAGGAGGCATAGGGCCATTTGATGACCGCGCGGGCGACCGTCATGGTCAATTCGAGACTTTGTTCAGTCACCCAGAGGGGGTATTTCTCCAGGCCAAAGGGCATCATCAGGCAGGCAAAAAGCCCCGACGGAAAGGTAATAAACGTCGACACCGGCACCGCAATCATATTCGCCGCCAAGCCCGCCAATAACGGCACACGCGCGAAATGATAGAGCGCAAAAGGCGCGGTGGCAGCACTGGCGACAATGCTCGATAAACAGCAGCCGAGCAGGTAGAACAGCCAGCGTTTCGCCATGTTTTCATCGCGCCAGTTTTCCAGCCACCAGTTGCGCGTGATCTCGTAAAAGGCGATCAGCGCGACGATGGCGGCGAACGACAGCTGGAAACTGGCGCCCGTCAGGCTTTCGGGCTCTAGCAACAAAATGACCAGCGAGGCAAAGGCGGCGAGCCGCAGCGTAAACGGATCGCGGTCGATAATAATCGCCCCCATCACCACACAGACCGACAGCACCGCCCGCTGCGCCGGAATGGGCGCGCCGATCAGCATCATGTAAAAGATGGAAACGGCAATCGCCCCGCCTGCCGCGATTTTCTTGATCGGCCAGCGCAGCGCGACAAAGGGTATCGCCGCCAGCAGCGCGCGGATCAGGAAGAACGGGAACCCCGCAATCAACACGAAATGCGAACCCGAAATGGCGATCAGGTGCGCGATGCCCGACTGCCGCGCCACATCCCAGACGTTTTCAGGTATCGCCTTGCTCTCGCCGATCATGAAGGCGGTGATAACAGCGGCATGTTCCTTATCGGAAATATTCGCCTCGATCCGGTCGCGGATATGCTTGCGCAGGCTCGCAAAGAAATATCCGGTCTCTACATGCTTCACGACTTCGAGGTTGCCGATCGCATACCCCGTTGCGCCCAGCCGGTCAAAAAAAGCATACCGCTGGAAATCGAAAGCCCCCGGAAATACCGGCGGCTGCAAGGGCAGCAGCACAGCTTTAATCGAAACAATATCCCCCGCAATCGGCTCTGTCGGGTCGGTGCCTTTCAGTTTGATCCGCACACGCTCCGGCAGCGGCTGCACCCATGTCTTGCCCCATTCGACCGTAAAATCCTCCAGCACGATGCGGAAAGTTTTGGGCAGCGGCGTGACCTCGGCGATTTTGCCGGTCAGGGTGATGGGGTAATAGGTCTTGCGCTGCAGGGCCTGCGCGTCGACGACAACCGTGCGCAGCTGCGCCGCCGAAAACCCGACGGCCAGCAGAATGAGGGGCAACAGTCCCAGCATAAAAGCCTTGTTCTTGTGAAACGCCGCCGCCACCAGCCCCAGCAACCCCAGCACGGCCACCCCCGCCATCACCGGCGGCTCGCTCTTTAAACTGAAGTAAAACGCAATGCCCAAACCCAGCGGCACAGGCAACCAGAGCACCCAGCGGTCACGCTGGGCAAAGAGGGCGCTCTGCAAAATATTGATATATTTGTTCATTCCGCGAATTGATTTCAGGCTGTAAAGGCCGTAGAGTACTTCAAATAATTTGGAAAATCACGAGGATTTGATGTCCGAGATTGTCACCCGTTTTGCCCCCTCTCCCACCGGTTATCTGCATATCGGCGGCGCGCGCACGGCCCTGTTCAACTGGCTCTTTACCCGCCACTACGGCGGCAAGTTCCTGCTGCGCATCGAGGATACCGACCGCGCCCGCTCGACCGAAGCGGCGGTGAAGGCGATCTTCAACGGACTCAACTGGCTGGGCATCGAATTCGACGGCGAGCCGATTTTTCAATTCGCCCGCATGAACCGCCATGCCGAAATCGCGCATGAACTGGTGAAGCGCGGCAAGGCGTACCTCGACTACACCACGCAAGCCGAACTGGAAGAGCTGCGCAAGGAACATGGCGAGCATACGCCGCTCGGCCCCATCCTGCGCAAGCGCGCCGAAGCCGGCCCGCCGTCACCCGACGCGAAAGCCGCCGTGCGCATCAAGGCGCCCGCGCAGCAGAACAGCGAAATGGTGATTACTGATTCCGTGCAGGGCGCGGTAAAGGTTCCCTATACGCAGCTGGACGACATGATCATGCTGCGCTCCGACGGCACGCCGACATACATGTTGTCGGTTGTGGTGGACGACCACGATATGGGCATCACGCACATTATCCGCGGCGACGACCACCTGACCAACGCCTTCCGCCAGCGCATGATCTATGACGCGATGGACTGGAGCGTGCCGAACTTCTCCCACATCCCGCTGATCCACGGCCCCGACGGCGCGAAACTGTCGAAGCGCCACGGCGCGCTGGCGGTCGAGGCTTACGCCGATATGGGCTACCTGCCCGAAGCGATGCGCAACTACCTGCTGCGTCTCGGCTGGGGTCATGGCGACGTTGAAATCATCACCAGCGAAGAAGCGATGAAAATCTTCGAGCTGTCGGATATCGGCCAGTCGCCCAGCCGCATGGACTTCGCCAAGCTTGCGAACGTCAACGCGCATTACATGAAGCAATGCGACGACGACCGCCTGATCGGCCTGCTGCTGCCCTATCTTGAAAAAGAACTGGGCGCGAAGCCCGACGATGTCGGCCTGCAACGCCTCAAACGCGGCCTACACGATTTGAAAGAACGCGCGCAGACGCTGATCGACCTTGCCAAGGTCGGTTCCTTCTACCTGCGCCCCCGCCCCCTGCCCCTGACCGAAGACGCCGCCAAGGTGCTCGACCAGCCGACCCGCGCGCTGGTGGGGGAAATGAAGCAGGTGCTGGACGGGCTTTCGGAATTCAAGCACGACAAGATCGAAACCGTGCTGAAAGAATTCTCGGCCAAAAAAGAACTGAAACTCGGCAAAGTCGCCATGCCACTTCGCGCTGCGATCACCGGCACGACCAACTCGCCTTCCGTCTTTCACGTCGCCGAAATTCTGGGCAAGGAAGAGACGCTGGCACGGTTGAGTGATGTAGCGTAAAACGCGGATTTTTGCGTCTAACGGCAAGTGTCTGGAATAATTCAGATTGCGGTTTTTTCGGGGCTTGCCAAGACCTCTAATGACCTTGCGAGCATTGAAAAGCCTGTCTGTATACGTCGGTTTGCGTGGCGCGCGAATGTGAATGCAGGTAATTCAGATATTTAGTGACACGGCATGCAAAAAATTGCGTGGCGGATCGCGTAGGTAAATCAATGCCTTGCAAGAGGCTGATTTTTTGCGCTCCAGACTCGCCAAAAAAGCGTAACCCCAGCGAAAGCTGGGATCTCTCAGGCCGCAAGGCCTGCATTTATAAACGTCGCGCTGACGCGCGAGAGATGCCAGCTTTCGCTGGCATGACAACTTTGTATTTAGCTGTGCAACGACCCGAGACCCCGGCCTTCGCCGGGGTTGCGCCCTAGGGGGCTGAGGGCAGTTTCAGGTAATCCGGAACGACAACCGTTACAGTTGCACCGTTGCAGGTTAGCGGCTGCGCGGCACTCGGCACCTTGATCACAGCAAGCGCGGTTGCGCCGTCGTGGCTTGACTGCCGCACTTCGCCTGCTTCGATATCGCCGTGCATCAGCTTCGCGCCGAAGGCGAGGTTTTCGCCGATCAAAATAAACAAGCGGCGCTTGGCGATGGATTTGTTGTGCATCCTTGCGGCGACTTCCTGCCCGATGAAACAGCCTTTATCCCATGCCACAGCATTCAGCAGGTCGAGGTTGACCTCGGACATTGTTTCCTTCTCTGACCGGATGGCAAGGCTGCCGCAGGGAATGCCCAGTGCGATGCAGAGGACGTGATAGACGTAGACTTCGTACGCATCCAGCGTCTCCACCGTGTAATGACGGCCGTCAAGCGTGGGGTGGCGCGGATCACGTTTGCCATCAGGACTTGAGTAAACCTTCAGATCCGTCTCCGAGAATTCCACCTTGGCGCGCAGCTTGAAAATGTTCATGCGACGCAGGAGATCATCGGTGCGGGCGGCTTCGGTATCCACAACAAAACTATCGCCGTCCTTGAAGATAAAGAAGTCGTGCAGATACTGCCCCTGCGGCGTCAGCAGGCAGGCGTAGAGCAGGCCGCCGTCGGTCAGGCGGCGCATATCGTTGGTGATAATATCCTGCAAAAACTTTTCAGCATCCGGCCCCGCCACGCGGATCATGCGGCGGTCGGACAGGTGGATGGCTTTTTTAGGCTGCTGATTTTGAGACACTGTAAGCCTTTAATGCCCTGTCGCGCGATTCACTCAAATCGACAACAGGGGCCGGATAGGTTTTGCCAAGGGTGACGCCCGCCGCCGACAATTCCAGCGGCGAGGCTTCCCACGGAGCATGAATATAGTCCGAAGACAGGTTTTTCAACTCGGGGATATATTTTTTAATGTATTCGCCGGCGGGGTCGAATTTGCGGCTTTGGAGCACCGGATTGAAGATGCGGAAGTATGGCGCGGCATCGGCGCCGCAACCGGCGATCCACTGCCAGCCGGCGGCGTTATTGCCGAGGTCGGCGTCGACCAGCGTATCCCAGAACCAGTCTTCGCCGTCGCGCCAGTTGAGCAGCAGGTTTTTGACGAGGAAGCTGCCCACGATCATGCGCACGCGGTTGTGCATCCATCCGGTCTGCCATAGCTGCCGCATGCCGGCGTCGACGATCGGGTAACCTGTATTGCCCTTCTGCCAGAGGCGCAGGAGCTTTTTGTCTTTCTTCCAAGGGAATTTGGTGAATTGCTTGTTCCACGGTTTTTCGGGGAAGTCGGGCGCGTGATAGAGCAAATGCCACGAAAATTCACGCCACAGCAATTGGCGCAGGTAATCATGCGCGCGTTCCACCTTGCCGCTCAGGGCATCCCAGACCTGATGCGGACTCAGCTCGCCGAAATGGAGGTGAGGTGACAGGCGCGAGACGCCGTCGACGGCGGGGAAATCGCGCTGGGCTTTGTATTTGGATGCGCCATCGGCGGCGAAGCGTTTCAGGCGTTTATGCGCGCCCTCCTCCCCCGGCTGCCAGAATTCGGCCATGCCGCCATACCATTTGATGTCGGGCATCAGGCCGAGATCGTTCAGCGATAATCCGTCGGCCTTGGCGAAATTGATTTTCTTCGCGGCTCCAGCAGGCGGACGAATGCCGCCGCGTTCGTGGCAGGCGCGGGAGTATGGCGTGAAAACTTTGTAAGACGAGCCGGTCTTGTTTTTTATTTCCCATGGTTCGAACAGCAGGAAGCCGTTGAAGCTATGCGCCTCGATATTTTTCTTCTTTAACGCTTCCTTGATTTTGGTGTCGCGTTCGATAGCCCACGGCTCGTAGCAGCGGTTCCAGAAAACTTCTTCCGCGCCGGTTTTTTCGGCGAGCTTGAGCAATTCCTTCGACGCGTCACCCTTCAGCAGCACCAGCGGGATTTTTTGCAATAGCGCTGCAAGGCTCTGGTGCAGCCACCAACGCGTCGCACCGCCCTGCTTCCAGATACCAGGATTAACATCATCGAGAATGTAAACGGCGATAACGGGCTTGCCGCTGTCATGCGCGGCGGCGAGCATCGGGTTGTCGGCGAGCCTTAAATCCGACCGGAACCATGCGATAACCGGTTTCATTTATCCCAGTACTTGAAGCCCATGCGCTCTTCCACATGCTTCGGTAGCTTGGGGAGTTTGGAGCGCGGGATAAGGAAGGTGGAAAGGCCGAAGAGATCCTTGAAAATGCGGTGCTTGCTGGCCGTCGCGGCAAGATAGTCGTGGCCGGTGGAACCGCCGCTGCCCATTTTGGTGCCCAGCATGCGCTGCGCCATTAATGCATGGCGGTAACGCCAGAGCGCCAGCAATTCATCGAGGTCCATCAGGTCGCTTAAAACTTTAAATGGAATTTGCAGCGCGGGCTGATCGCGGTAGGCGGTGATGAACAACGCCGCCTGCAGCGCGGGTTTGGAGAAGCGCCAGGGAATCTGCTCCCCGCCTTCCTTGCCGAACAGCTGGTCGAACTGCGCCTGCATGCCGTCGAGCTTTTTCAGCTCCATCGCGCGGCCTTCGGCATTGATGCGGCGGTTAGCCTTTACGGCCTCGCGGTCGTTGTCGATCATGGTGGCGACGGCTTTGCGGTACGACTTCCAGAACGAGAAATCCCCGCTCTCGACGAAGGGCGTGCGGGAAAGCCATTTATCAAGCTGGTCGACCAGCGAGGGCTGGGCCATAACCTTCTTGAGATGTTCGCGGTCTTCAACCGGCAGGAAGCTTTCGTAGGACTTGCCGTCGTAACCGACGCGGGCCTCGTGCTGCAGGCCAAGGCGCACTTCCAGCTCGCGGAACTGCATGCTCTGGAAGCCTGAGGCCGAGCGGAACACGTGGCGGAAATCGAGGAAGTCGAGCGGCGTCATCGTCTCCATGATATCCAGCTGCCCTACCAGCAGGCGCAGGATGGCGGTGGCGCGCGTGAGACTCGCGGCGACAAGGCGCAGCGACTGGTCGGACACGGTTTTCTTGCCGAAGACTTTCTGGATGCGGTCGAGCTCGAACAGGATCAGCTTGAACCAGAGCTCATACGTCTGGTGCAGCACGACGAACATCATTTCGTCATGCGCGACGCTGATGGGTTTTTGCGCGTCCAGCAGCTTGCCCAGATCGAGGTATGTTTTATAGGAAAGGTCGTCGGTCTTTTTCGATGATTTTTTTGCCATGCGGGGAAGCTACCATTTTCACCCGAAAAGACAATTCATCTGCGAATAGTTTTCATAAATAAAAAGGGCCTGAAACGTCAAAGC
>JBGGMV010000043.1:0-11145 GCA_041287865.1 Alphaproteobacteria bacterium
AACGTACCCGCGAAGGCAACGACCTTTACCACGAAATGATCGAAGGTGGCGTTATCAAGCTGGGCGAAGCGGGCTCCAAAGTGGCGCTTGTGTACGGCCAGATGAACGAACCCCCCGGTGCCCGCTCCCGCAACCTCCTTCGCGCACCTTGACGCGACGACGGTTCTCTCGCGCCAGATCGCCGAAATGGCGATCTTCCCCGCGGTCGACCCGCTCGACTCTACGTCGCGTATTCTCGATCCCCGCATCATCGGCGAGGAACATTACACCGTCGCCCGTTCGGTGCAGAAAGTGCTGCAGAGCTACAAGGCGCTGCAGGACATCATCGCGATCCTGGGCATGGACGAATTGTCGGAAGACGACAAGCTCACCGTCGCCCGCGCCCGCAAAATCCAGCGCTTCCTCTCGCAGCCCTTCTTCGTGGCGCAAGTGTTCACGGGCAAGGAAGGCAAGTTCGTTGCACTGGAAGACACCATCAAGGGCTTCAAGGGCATCGTCGCCGGTGACTACGACCATATCCCCGAAAGCGCCTTCTACATGAAGGGCTCGATCGAGGAAGTGATCGCGGCCGCGAAAGAAATGGCGAAAGCAGCGGCTTAATCACCGCGATTAGGAGATTAAAATGGCAGAAGCAGCCGCAGGTGCATCTACGTCTTTCAAATTCGAGCTGGTATCGCCCGAACGCGTCCTGCTGTCCGAAGAGGTGAAAATGGTCACCGTTCCGGGCGAGGAAGGCGATTTCGGCGTGCTGGCCCGCCACGCGCCGCTGCTCTCCTCCATCCGCCCCGGCGTTGTCAGCGTCACGGGCCTTGACGGCGGCGTGCGCAAGATCTTCGTCGCCGGTGGCTTCGCTGATGTGGGCCCCGAGCTGCTCTCCGTGCTGGCCGAAGAAGCCATCGACGTCGCCGACCTCAACAAGGCCGAGCTGGAAGGCCAGTTGAAAGGCCTCGAGGACGATCTGGGCTTTGCCAAGGACGACGCGCTGAAAACGGCGCAGATCCGCAACCAGATCACGCTGACTGCGGCGAAAATCCAGGCAGCGGCCTGATTATTTCAAAAATTCCGGTTTCCTGAACTGGAGAGGCTTGCCGACTTTCATGTCGTCGGTCAGCGTCACGGCGTCCTTGATATTCTGCCGCAATTCGTCCTGACGGCGCTGTTCCGCGCGGTTGTCTGCGTCCATGATGGTGGGGAATTTTACGGCGAGGGTAGAATTGCCGCGCACCAGTTTTTCAATGCCCGTGCGATTGCCCACCAGCGCCATCACGCAATCGGCAGCCGCCAGTATCGCGCCGGCCTCGGCGGCCTGATCGGCCAGCAGGTGCGCGTTGTCGATGATCAGCATCCCGCCCGCCGCCTGGCCTAGCATGGTTTGAAGCACGCGCTTCCGCTGTCCGGCCGATACCGCGGCCGCGCAGTCGAATTTGTAGGGTTCGTTTTTAATGAACTTCCGCGCCTGCAGCGCCTCGCCATATGCCAAAGCCGCGGCCCATTTGCCCGTGCCGGGGCCGCCCACGGAAATCACGTTCATGCAGGGAACGGGCTTCGCGGGAACATCCTTTATCTTGCGCACCGTTTCCGCGTAATCGATCAGCGACTGGAATTCCTGCGGCACCTGCATCACGGTTTTTTCTCCCCGGGGACTTTCAGTTGCAGCGGCTTCCTGACATTCACGCTTTCAGGCAGTGCGGCCAGCTCGTCCATCGCTTCCCGCGTCGAGAGCGCTGCCGCCCGCTCGGCTGCTATTTCAGGGTTTATAACTGTAGGGAAGTGGTTCGCCACCGCCGGATAAAGATCGCAGATTTTATCCATCCCCTCGCGCTCGCCCACCAGCGCCAGCATGCAGCCGGTGTCTTCATACAGGTCGAGCATGGTTTGCAGCGCCAGCGGCTCGTCCTGCAGCTTATCCGCATTGTCGATGATCAGGATGCTGCCCTTGGCCCGTCCGAATTCCTCGTTCAGCCGCACGCAGAGCTGCGCGCCGAAACCGGCCTCCAGGCAGTCGAAATAAACGGGGTCGCCATTGATCAGTTTGCGTTGTATCAGCTCTTCGGCGAAGGCGACGATATTGGTCGTCTTGCCGCTCTGTTTCTGGCCCGACACGATCAGGTTCAACGTGCGGTCGGGCGGAGATCCTGCCTTCGCCGTCAGCTTCGCGCCCTCGATATGGTGCAGCAGCCTTTCGTATTCCGGCGGCAGATCCGTCATGCGCCCGGCTCCTTCTTGGGCCCGAAGTGGATGGGGGACATGGGTTTCACATCCTGCCCTGCGGTGACGTCGGTCAATTGTTCCATCTCCGCCGTTTTTCGCGTTATTTCACGCGCGGCTTCGCGGATTTCATGTTCTTCCATTTCCCGCTGTACATCGGCATCGTCGATATCGGTGCGAACCTTCAGCAGTGCGCCGAGGCTCTGGTTCTGGGTCAGGTAGAAATCGATATCCACCTGCTCGCCGCAGACGACGAGGGCGCAGTTGTTTTCCGTTGCCGCCAGCGTCATCATCGCGGTAAAGGTCGCCTCGCGCCGCACCTGATGGATATTGGTGATGAGGATGGTGGTGTTTTTAAGATCGCGGAACATGGCCTGCAATCCTGCGTCCGCCACGATCGTTGCGGCGTCGAACTGGAAGGGCGTTGTCTTTGCTATGCCTTCGGTGATGAGTGTGCGCGCATATTCCTGCCCGTGCTCAAGCGCAGCACGCCCGATGATCACCTGATGCAGCGGCGCATCGTCCCATTTTTTGCGCGTTTTGATGGCGTCGCGCAGCGGTTTGGCCAGTGTCATGGACACTCCTTTCCCGATGTTATTTTTACAGAAAACCTTTAAATTTAAGTTAAAGCGTTGTTTTTTAATGATATTCTACCGCACTTTCCGCCCTCAACCGGAAAGCCTATCTTATGGGGGCATATATAAGGAGAGCCACCATGACCGCCACCGCCGCCAAAAAAATCGACGTCGCCGCTGTGCTGAAACTGAAGGACGCCAAGCTGTTCCGCCAGCAGGCTTACGTCGATGGCGCATGGATGGATGCCACGGGCGGCAAGGTGATCGAGGTCAATAACCCCGCGACCGAAGAAATCATCGGCACCACGCCGAATTTCAACGCGGCCGATACCAAGCGCGCCATCGAGGCCGCGCATAAGGCTTTCGAGGGCTGGCGCAGCATGCTGGCCGTAGAGCGTTCCGCGATCCTGCGCAAATGGGCCGCGCTGATGGCGGAAAACATCGATGACCTTGCCAAAATTCTGACGGCCGAGCAGGGCAAGCCGCTGGCGCAGTCAAAGGCGGAAATTTTGAACGGCGCGGGATATGTCGAATGGATGGCCGAAGAAGGCCGCCGCACCTATGGCGACGTTATCCCCACGCATAATAAATCGCACCGTCTTGTCACATTGAAGCAGCCTGTTGGCGTTTGCGCGATGATTACGCCTTGGAACTTCCCCTCGCAGATGATCACGCGCAAGACCGCCCCCGCGCTGGCCGCCGGTTGCACCGTTGTCATTAAACCGTCGGAACTCACGCCCTATTCGGCTTTTGCACTGGCCGAACTGGCAGAGCGCGCAGGTATCCCGAAAGGTGTGCTGAACATCATCACCGGCGACGCGCAGCCGATAGGCAAGGAAGTCACCGAAAATCCGCTGGTAAAGAAAATCTCCTTCACCGGTTCCACCGCCGTCGGAAAACTGCTCATCGCGCAATGTGCGGGCACGGTCAAGAAAGTATCGATGGAGCTGGGCGGCAACGCGCCGTTCATTATTTTTGACGATGCGAACCTTGATGAAGCAGTGGCGGCGGCGCTGGCCTCAAAATTCCGCAACAGCGGACAGACCTGCGTCTGCGCCAACCGCATCTTTGTGCAGGAAGGCATCTACGATGCTTTCACCGCCAAATTCACCGAGGCCGTGAAAAAGATGAAAGTCGGCAACGGTCTGGAGGAGGGGACAGACCAAGGCCCCCTTATCAACCAGAAAGGCGTCGAAAAAGTCGAAATACAATTGAAGGACGCAACCGCCAAGGGCGCGAAAGTGCAGGCCGGCGGCAAGCGCCATGCGCTGGGAGGCACATTCTTCGAGCCCACCGTTCTCACGAACGTCACCACCGACATGATGTTCTTCCGCGAGGAAACATTCGGGCCCCTTGCGCCGCTCTATAAATTCAAGACGGAAGAGGAAGTCATCAGGCTGGCGAACGACACCGAATACGGCCTCGCCGCCTTCGTCTGCTCGACCAACCTCAGCCGCGTCTGGCGCGTCTCGGAAGCGCTCGAATACGGCATGGTTGGCGTCAACACCGTGCAGATCGTCGCACCCCAGGCACCCTTCGGCGGCTGGAAGCAATCCGGCATCGGCACCGAAGGCTCGAAATACGGGATAGAAGACTATCTCGAAATCAAGCTCGTCAGCCTTGGCGGGATTTGATTATCTGGAATTTCCGTCGGTTGCGTCTTTAATCTCGTCGCGGACTTTTTCGGCGGGCGTGCGGTCTTTCAGCTCGCGGGCGGCATCGTCGACGCCGCTGTCCAGCTTGCTGACTGCAGAGTCGATTTTTTCACCGAGGGTGCGGTTTTCGCGGGTCGTCATCGCCGTATAAGCCACCACGGCCACGATCACGGCAACGACGAGGAGGGCGGCGGTTTTTGCATTCTGGCTGGCCATGGATATACCTTTTGCTGTTAAAAAGCCTTATCCGCCCAACGCGGGACATGAAAAAGGGTTCCAAATGGCTCAAAAATGAAGAGCCCGGCTGTGGGACCGGGCTCTTCGGTATTAACACTTGTGCGATTTCGGGGTGTGCGTGTGTGTAAGTGAAGATCGCTACAGTGCTTCTTAAACTTTACAGGCCTCCGCGCGCGGCGCGTGCGCCGAGTTCCAGCGGGTTGAGGTTGTTGAGGTAGCCGTCCTTCTCTTTCGTCTGCACGGGCGCGCCGGGGACGGAGATGGGGTCGTACAATTTGCCTTCGCGGAAGATGAAGATCAGCGTGTAGTCATAGCCTTTCTTCTCGACCTGCGAATGGGTGAAGCCGAACTTGCGTTCCGAGCGCACCTTCTTGCAGTTGACGGCATAGCCTTCCAGCGAGTTGGAGAATTTCTGCGCGTCTTCGCGCTGCTCGAAATTGATGTTCAGCATCGGCTGGCCGTAAAGCGCGCGATTGACTTCTTCTTTCGTCAGCTGGCGCAGCGTGTCGGCTTCGCTCTTGATGCCGAAGGCGGCGTAGACATCGGCTTTCGCCGTGCCGACGGGGATGGAGGCGGCCTTGTCCTTGGCTTGCTGGTAGTCGAGGCAGATCTCGGCGTTCTGCACCGCTTCGGAATTCAGCGGCGAGCTGGCACCCGAGGTCACCGGCATCGAGGTGCAGCCTGCGGCGCCCATCAGGACAGCGGCGGCGGCGACGGAAGCAAATGCTCTGGTAAGTTTGGACGCGGGTTTGCGGGTGCCCATGGTGAAAGACCTTTTTGAAAGACTCGGGTGGCTGTTAATTATGGAATGATTTATACCAGCTTTCCGAAAACCGTCAAGCGGCCATATTTTACATAACCGCAAACGAGAATGACTTGCAATACATAACGTTGGCAATTCGTGATGAATTCAGGGGCTTGGCCCCCGTCTGGAATGATTTTTGCAAAGCATATGCGCGGGAATTTATTTCACCCACGGCTTTGTTGAAAAGGTTAAAATGGGGCCGGGATTTAGGGGACTGCAATATGGAGTCTGATCGCACCAAAACGCCGGAGGCGGGCGGTAGCGCAGGGGATGAGGCCCCGCGCCCGATGTCGGCTGCGCAGAAGAATGCCGGCGCTGATTATTCGGTCATGTCGGCGACCAGCCATGCCGACGGCCGCGTCATGATCGGCAACGACATCGAGATTTTCCCCACCCGCCCGCGCCCCGACCTCGCCAGCCCCGACACCCGTGCTTTCGAGGCCTCGTTCCGTGGCCAGCCGGGCGGCGTCTACGCGCTTTTATGCAGCAACCGGCGCCTGCCACGTGTTGCGTCGATCGGTACGTACAAGAGCCAGCGCAACCAGCATATCATCCGCCTGGTCGAGGCCGGAGTCGTCGACTGGAAACCCGAAAACCGCCAGCGCCTTGCGCTGGTCTTCGAAACCCCGCGCGGCCGCAAGATGCTGCCGACGCCGGATGGAAAGCCGCTGCCCATTTCTCCCGACCGCATCGTCTCGGCCCTGATTATGCCGGTGCTGTCGGTGCTGAACGATTTCTACCATGCCGGCATGGTGCATGGCGCGATTTCGCCCGACAATATGTACCTGACCGGCGCTGAAGGATCGGAAACCGTCGTGCTGGGCGAAGGCCTGTCGAGCGCGCCCTTTTACCGCCTGCATCCGTTCTTCGAAACGGCAGAGCGCGGCATGGCGGATCCTTCGGGCAAGGGCCCGGGGTCGATCAAGGATGATTTATACGCGCTGGGTATGAGCGTCGCCATGATTGCGCGCCGGCAAAACCTCTATGCCGGCCGCACCAAGCAGCAGATTATCCGCGACAAGATCGAAGCGGGATCCTACGTGCTGGCCTCGGGCGGCGAGCGCCTGCCGGGCGGCGTGTCGGATTTCCTGCGCGGCATATTGAACGACGATGAAAACCAGCGCTGGGATGTCGAGGACGCGCTGCGCTGGGCTGACGGCAAGCGCCCCGCGCCCAAGCAGCCGCGCGTGACATTGCGCGCGGCGCGGCCCTTTATCTTCAAGGACGAAAAATACTGGGACCTGCGCACCATCGCCATGGCCATGTCGGAAAACATCCCCGAAGCGATCGTTGCGCTGGAAAAAGACCACTTCGACCTCTGGGTCAAGCGCAACTTCGAGGACAAGATCCTCAACGACCGGTTCGAAAAACTCTGGCAGCGCGAGAAAGGCAGCAGCCGCGAGCGCCTGATGGCGAGCCTGTCGCTGGTGCTCGACCCTTACGCGCCGGTGCGCTACCGCGGCATTTCCACGTTCGGTGAAGGCTTCGGCGCGTCGCTGGCCGAAAAGATGGCGGAGGGCGGCGACCTGAACGCCCATGCCGAGATCATCAACAACCAGATGTTCAGCACCTGGTACGGCCAGCGCTTCAACGAAATTCCCGACGCCGGCCTCTGGGTGTCCACCTTCGAGAAATGCCGCAACTTCATGACGCAGAAGATGGCTGGTTACGGCATGGAGCGCGTGCTCTACATGCTGAACAAGGAAGTCTGCTGCATGAGCCCCGTGCTCAAGGATTACGTGGTGCTGGGGCCGGGCGGGCTGCTGCTGGCGCTGGAAGATATCTCGCGCCGCCCCGACAGGCCTGAATCAATCCTTGACCGCCACATGATGGCTTTCATTTCCGTGCGTGAGCCCAAGATGATCGATCCGCATCTGGGTCATGTCATCTCGCGCGACCGAGGCTATCACCTTGTCGGCGTGGCGCGCACGCTGGCTGCTATCCAGCGGCGTTTCAATATTGGCCCCGTGCCGGGCGTGGGCAGCTGGCTGATCTCGATGATCGGCCCCGCTGTCGACAAGTTCAACGACCGCGACATGCGGCAGGAAATCGCCAAGCGCATGGGCAAGCTGCAGGACAGCGGCAACCTCGCCGCCATCCTCGAGCTGATCGACAATTTAGCGCTGGTGCAGGACGATATCGCGCGCTTCGCGCTGGCGCGCCGCGAATTCAACGGTCTGGAGCAGGAAAAAACGATGCTGGCGCAGCAGCTGGCGAAACGCAGCAACTATGGCCGCGCGACGGGGCGGCAGGTGGCGATGCTGGTTTCGGCCTTTCTTTCATCGCTGTGCATCCTTGGCTACATGATGCTCAGGCTGACGACAGGATAGGGCATGGCAGAAGCAGACAAAATCGAAAAGGACGAAAAAACGCCGCCGGCGGAAAACGCCGCTGCCGAAACCGCCGGCGCGCCGGCCAAGCTGCCGCTCAGCCTGCGCTTTGCGATTTTCGTGCTGATGGTGATGTCGGCCATCTTCTTCCCGACCACGGTTTTATTCTGCGGCTGCCTGATCCCTTCCTTTGTGGCGGCGCTGATCGACAATCACAAGCAAAGAACATTGTGGATCACGGTCGGCTGCATGAATTTCGCCGGCACGGTGCCGGCATGGTTCACGCTGTGGGAAATGGGGCACCGGATAGCCGACGCCTTTTATTTGTTATCGCAGCCTAAGACGCTGGCCATGGCCTATACCGGCGCCGCGATCGGCTGGGTTATCTATTACAACATCACGCCCTTCGTCGCGCGGCTGATGATCCTGAAAAGCGAGAAACGCCTGAAAGACATAGAAAAAAGGCAGAAAGAGCTGACGCGCAAATGGGGCGCGGAAGTCACCGGCGGATAACTTTTTAGATAAATTTTAAATACTTGAATTTATTAGCATTTTTAGGGAAAGTTAACCGGCGTTTAGCGGCCCCGATGCTAGAATGAAGATGTTGGGAATCTCCGCGAGGGATCTCGGGGGAACATTTCTTGGGCGATTTTTCCGGCATTTTTTTCTAGCGCTATACAGGGCAGGGCAGATGTTGAAACTCCTCAGAAAATGGCTGGGTAAAAAAGACGCGGGCGTCGTTAAGAATGAAGACGGCGTGGTGGCCATCGAATTCGCGCTGGTCGCAGTTCCCTTTTTCACGCTGGTGCTGGGCATTATCGAGGTGGGCTTGTTCTTCACCTCCGGCTCGGTGTTGCAAAGCGCTTCCGTCGACGCCGCGCGCATGATCAGGACCGGGCAGGTGCAGGCCTCCGGCGACCAGGCCGAGGAAGTTTTCAAAAACGAGCTCTGCTACCGCATCGACTACATGCTGAAGTGCGACAAGGTGCAGTATGAAGTCATCCATATCGCCAGCAATACCTTCGGCACCGTCGAGGATTACGAGCCGCAGTTCACCGAAGACGGCGAGCTGATTCCGCAGGGCTTCTCCACCGGCGACGAAAACGACGTGGTGCTGGTGCGCAGCTATTATAAATGGGAATTCCTGACGCCTTTCCTGGGCGCGATGATGACGGGCTCGGTCGACAAGGGCTGGCTGCCCCAGATGTCGACCGTCGCCATCAAATCCGAGCCCTATGACCCTGACGAGGAAGACTGACATGATGAACGCGTTGAAAAATGCAGTGAAGACATCGGTTTTCAGAAGCTGGACGCGGGACGAAGGCGCCACGGCCGCGATCGAGGCGGGTTTTCTTTTTCCCATCCTCGTCGCCATCCTCTGCGGCATGATCGACACCGGCGTCGCGCTGGTGACCAACCAGAAAGTCGTGGACAGTTCGCAGATGATCGCCGACCTGCTGACGCGCAACACCAGCGTCAACAATGCCGACATCGCCGACGCAGTGGTCGCGGCGCATCTGGCCATCCAGCCCTATAGCATCAGCTCCTATGGCATCGACATCATGGGTGTCCAGTACCTGACCGTCGCCCGGACGCCGACCGAACGCTGGCGCACGACGATCAACATGACACCCAACCCCGACCTGCTCACCCATTCCGCAGGCCTTGGCGACGAGAACGACGGCGTTGTCGCGGTCACGGCGCATTTCACCCACACCCCTTACTTCAGCTTCTTCCTCATCGGCGATATCGTGATGAACGAAGAATCATTCGCACGCGGGCGCAAGGGCCTGTATGTCAGCAAGGTCTGATACCGCGCTTTTTCGAACAGGGAGCTTTGCCATGCTTGCAGTATTGTCACGACACCTGAAATGCGCGGCTGGCTCGCTCGGTCGCGCGCAGGCGCGACTCGGTGCTGACACCGCGGGCGCCATTGCCATCGTCTTCGCGCTCTGCGTGCCGGCCTTCATCGGCGCCGCCGGCGTGGCGGTCGACCTGTCGCAGGCCTACAACGTCAAGGTGCGCCTTGCCAACGCGCTCGACAAGGCGGCGCTGGCGGCGGGCTCCACCGACGGCACGCAGGCGCAGATCGAGGAGCGCGTGCAGGCCTTCTTCGACGCCAACTATCCCAGCGAGAAACTGGGCACACCCTTCGACCTCGCCGCCGACCTGTCGGTGCAGGGCGAGGTGACGGTTTCTGCGTCATCCCGCGTCGATACAACCTTCATGAACATCCTTGGCCTCGATCACCTCAACGTCTCGGTCGCGGCCACGGTGAAGCGCGACGTGGCGGGCCTTGAAGTCGTCCTCGTGATGGACACCACGGGTTCCATGAGCGCGACGGCAGGCGGCAGCCAGACCAAGATCGACGCGGCGAAACAGGCCGCGACCTCGCTTGTGACCACGCTGTTCGGCCCTAATTCCAACGTGCCGGCGCTGTGGATGGGGGTTGTGCCTTTCTCGCAGAGCGTCAACATCGGCCCCGACCGTTCCAGCTGGACGACCAGCGACAGCAACCATTACGGCGGCGGCGCCACCTGGGCCGGCTGCGTCGAGGCGCGCTATTCCGGCGGGCACGACATGGATGACAGCCCGCCCTCCGACAATCTGTTCCCCAAATATTACAACCAGTGCACGAACACCAGTTCGAACGACTGGCACCGCGGCACGGGCACGGATCTCGTGACCAACGGCACCTTCGGTTCCTCCTCGGGCTGGACGATGGGGGCGAACTGGGCGGTTTCCGGCGGCGTGCTGGCGAAAACATGGTCGACGCCGGTGACGGTGACGAACGGCGATTTCACGGCCTCGACGGGCTGGACGCTTGGCACGGGCTGGACGGTGACCGGCGGCGTGCTGTCGAAAACCACGACGACAACCAGCAGCGCGGTGACGCGCACGCCCTCGTCGCCTGCCATCGTCAACGGGCAGAGCTATCAGGTGACCTTCACTATCGTGACGCGCACGGCGGGCTCGATGCGTTCTTCCATCGGCTCCGTCAGCGGCCCGACGCATAGCTCTCCGGGCACCTATACGGACATCATCGTCGCCAACGCCAACGGCGCGACTGTCGGCTTGAATACAGCTGACGGCTTCCGCGGCACGGTGGACAACCTGGTCATCAACACCACCTCGGGCACGTCGTCCACGCCCACGACCACGTTACGCAGCCCCTCGGGCAGCATCGTCAACGGCACGCAGTATATCGTGACCTATACGGTTGTCAGCCGCACCAACGGTTCGGTGCGCCTGTCGGTGGGTAACGTTAACGGCAGCTGGCACTCCTCGGCGGGCACTTATACTGAAACGCTGACCGGCACCAGCGGCGGCGGGAA
>JBGGMV010000044.1:0-28669 GCA_041287865.1 Alphaproteobacteria bacterium
GAGCAGGGCCGCTTCGTAATTGGAATACCCCGCCAGCGTCTCGCGCAGAATATCTGCGCCGCCCTTGATCAGCGCGCGGACGGCTTCGGGGGAAGGGTCTTTTTTCGCCATCATTACCGATAGCGGCGTTTCGCGGAAATAGTTTTCAGCCTCGACATTCGCACCAAGGCTGATCAGCGCTTCAATCGCGGCGGCGGCGTTGATGCAGTCCTTCGCATTTTCAGCAATCATCAGCAGCGCGGTATTGCCGTTGTGGTCGGCGTCCTCTACGTCGAAGCCTTCCTTTGCGGCGATGACGTGGAGTGTTTTCACGTTGCCGCGCCTTGCGACGTCACGGAAAATTTTGCCCAGTGTTTGCCGGTTATATCCCTCCAGCAGCGCGCTGATTGTTTCCGCCGCCTGCTGCGGCGCACGTGCGGCAATATCGTAAACGGTTTCACTGGTGAAAGTCATGTTGCGGTCCGCGCCGTTTTTTATCAGTAGCGCCGTCATATCGGCATGGCCGTAGCGCACGGCGATGTGCAGGGCGGTGCGGCCGTCGGGGCCGATCATGTTCACGTTCGCGCCGCGCTTTATCAGCAGCTCTGCGGCTTCGCGGCGGTCTTCGCGCACGGCGGCGCCGAGAATCGATTCCTGCTGGATGCTGCCGGGGCGCTGGCAGGTGCCGTCTACGCCGGCACCCTTATCCAGCAGCTTTTCCATTTCTTTTATATCGCCCTGAATCGTGGCGATGAATAACGCGACGCTCAGCTCGCCGTAAGTCTTGATGCGATTTTGGTATTCGTTGTTGTCGTTGGCCATGGCTTTTACCGTTTGCAGCCCGACTCAGGGCATGGCCGCAAGGCTACTACATGATTATGTTAAAAGCAATAAAGGGGGTTAAGAATTTAATTGACATAATAACTGAATATTGGCTATTCTGGCCCCCTTTCACGAGGACTCCATGCTGCTGCCCAAGAAAACCGAAAAGATGACCGACGAAGAGCTGGATAAAGGCCTGAAACAGGCCGAGGTCAAGCAACAGGTCATGCACAAATACCATTCCAAGGCGGCGGGGCCCGTCGCCTGCGCGCTGATCGCTGCCGCATGGTGGGTGGGCAAGGCCGCTTTCGCGTCGGGCAATCTTTACCTGATGCTGGGCGGCATGGTGGCCGCCGCCGCGATTCCGGCCGTGGGCGCGATTGTCTATGCCATCGGCTGGACGCGCATTTGCAACGGCCTGATGGGCAAATGGCACAACGACAAGGAAAAGATCGGCAAGGAGCAGAAGAAACGCGCCTTCGAAAAAACTCCCGCCTTTATCGAGGCCGCGATCAAGCTGAAGGACGACATTAAAAAAGCCTTCAACGACGCCGTCGACAAGGCCTTCAATCACGGCACCGAAAAAGAGCTGAAGGTGAAAAAGCCGCTGCAGCTGAAAACCGCCGCGCCTAAAAAGAAATCAATCTTCTGAGGACTTCTTCTGCTTGCGCTGGAATTCGCGCCATTTGCCGACGTTGCGGTCGTGCTCGGCCAGCGTCTTGCCGAAAGCATGGCCGCCCGTGCCGTCCGCCACGAAATAGATATATTCATGCGCTTCCGGCTTGATCACCGCCTCCAGCGACGCGCGGCCGGGGTTGGCGATGGGCGTCGGCGGCAGGCCGGCGGTGTAATAGGTGTTATAAGGCGAAGCGTAGTTGAGGTCCGTGCGCATCAGCGGGCGGTCCAGTTTTTCCTTGCCCTCGGTGATCGCGTAAATCACCGTCGGGTCTGACTGCAGCGGCATGCCGATTTTAAGGCGGTTGTAGAAAACGCCAGCCACTTTCGCGCGCTCGGCGGCGATGCCGGTTTCTTTCTCCACGACGCTTGCCAGCACCACGGCTTCCTCGGGCGTTTTCAGCAGGCTGTCCGTCGCGCGGTTCTTCCAGACGTCGGCCAGCGTGTCCTGCATGGCTTTTTTCATGCGGGCGACCAGGTCCTCGCGTTTTTCGTGATAGGTGTAGTTATAGGTTTCGGGCAGCAGCGATCCGTCGGGCGGCGTCGCCGTTATCGTGCCCTCCATCGCCTCGGCGTTGTTGACCAGAGCGATGATCTCGACCGATGTCAGGCCTTCGGGGATGGTCAGCTGCCGCTGATAGGTTTTGCCGGTCTGCAGCATCTTGATCACATCTTCGGTACTGGACTGCGCTTCCAGCATATATTCGCCGGCGCGTAAGGGGCCGTCGCCCTTCATCAGGAAGGCGCCCGCGCGAAAGACGTTTTCATCATCGATGGCGCCCGCCGATTTCAGCGTCGAGGCGATTTTCTTGCCGGAGCTGCCAGCCTCGATAAACACCAGCGTTTCTTTGGTCAATGGCCCGGGCGCGGGGAGCAGGGCCTGCAGGTACAGCCATCCCGCCGCAGCGGCACAGGCGGCCATGAGTGCCACAAAGGCAAGGAATGCGATAAAGCCCTTCAATTAAACCTTCTTGAACACCAGCGAGGCATTTGTCCCGCCGAAGCCGAAAGAGTTGGAGAGCGCGATATTGACGTTGCGCTGCTTGGCCGTATGCGGCACAAGGTCGAGCCCCGCCGCCACGTCCGAAGGATTGTCGAGGTTGAGTGTCGGCGGCACGACGCCGGTCTTGATTGCCATCAGGCTAAAAATCGCCTCGACAGCGCCCGCCGCGCCCAGCAGGTGGCCGATCGCGGATTTGGTCGACGACAGGCTGATTTTCTTCATCGCATCGCCGAACAGGCGCTTGGTCGCGCCCAGTTCAATGTCGTCGCCGAGCGGCGTCGAGGTGCCATGCGCGTTGATGTAATCCACTTGATCAGGATTGATCTGCGCGCGTTTTAGCGCGGCCTGCATGGCGCGGAAACCGCCGTTGCCGTCTTCGGCCGGGCTGGTCACGTGATAGGCGTCGCCGGACAGGCCATAGCCGATCACTTCGCCGTAAATCTTCGCGCCGCGTTTCTTCGCGTGCTCGTATTCCTCCAGCACCACGACGCCGGCGCCTTCCGCAATCACGAAACCATCACGACCCTTGTCGAAGGGGCGCGAGGCGCGTTCGGGCGTTTCATTGTATCCGGTCGACAGCGCGCGGCAGGCGGCGAAACCGCCCACGCCCACGCGGCAGATCGCGGCTTCGGAACCGCCGGCCACCATCACGTCGGCGTCGTCAAAGGCAATCAGGCGCGCGGCGTCGCCGATCGCGTGGCTGCCCGTCGCGCAGGCCGTCACGACGGCATGGTTGGGGCCTTTGAATCCGTAGCGAATTGAAACTTGTCCCGATGTCAGGTTGATCAACGAGGAGGGGATAAAGAAGGGCGAGATGCGGCGCGGGCCCTTTTCCTGCATCATGATCGAGGTGTCTTGAATATTGATAAGCCCGCCGATGCCCGATCCGATAAGAACGCCGGTGCGGCAGCGGTCTTCGTCGCCCTCGGGTTTCCAGCCGCTGTCTTCCACCGCATCCACCGCGGCCGCGTAGCCGAGCTGGATGAAGAAATCCATTTTCTTCTGTTCTTTGTGCTCGATGTACTTGCCGATATCGAGCGTGCCGGGGGATGAATCGGTTTCGGTCTTCAGCGGCACTTCGCCGGCCACTTGCGAGGGCAGGTCGGAGGCGTCGAACGCCTTGATCTTGCGCAGGCCGGATTTGCCGGCGGTGAGCTGCTGCCAGTTGTGGTCGAGCCCGAGCCCAAGCGGACTGACGATGCCCATGCCGGTGACGACGACGCGTCTCATTCAGAAAATCCCCGTGGTGTCATGAGAAAATGGCCCCGATCCGTTTGAAACAGAAGCGGGGCCATTTTAACTGGAAGAAAGTCGCTGTTAAGCGGCCTTCGCGTTCTGCTGGATGAACGAGATCGCGTCTTTCACGGTCTGGATTTTTTCCGCCGCGTCGTCGGGAATCTCGATGCCGAATTCTTCTTCGAATGCCATGACCAGCTCAACCGTGTCGAGGCTGTCAGCGCCCAGATCGTCGATGAAGCTTGCGCTGTCGGTGACTTTTTCGCCATCTACGCCCAGGTGCTCGACCACGATTTTCTTGACGCGCTCGTTGATGTTGCTCATATCCAATTTCCTCGTCGGTTACGTTAAAACTTGATCACATTGCTCAGTGTGAAGGTGTAAATATCACACAATTGCTGCTTTGCAAACAGGGCAAAACAGGCGTTTTCATAGTATGAAATAAGGCCGGAGTCCAAGCTTTTCCAGCATCGAAAACAGGCCCTGCGCACATCTGTTCAAGAAAAACCAGTTAAATCAATCAGGTACATAAAAACGGGTTTTCTTTGACAAGAGCTCTCTCGCGGCATATTTATACGTAAATCACATCGAGGTCCTAAAAACATGCGCAAACTCTGGCTGACGCCTGTCTTCACGCTGGCTGCTTTTTTTGGCGGCGCCGCTATGGCGCAGGAAACGCCCGCGGTGCCCGCACCACAAATCGACGCGCAGTGGAAGGTGCAGCCCGACACCAAGCTCGATCTCACGCTTACCGCGCCAAAATATAAGTATGACTCGACTGAATTCCGCCTTGCGCCAATGCCGAAGGAATTCGACGGCAGGCCCTCCGGCTTCGTCGGCCGCGCCGTGGAATTCTTTGACGAACACAGCGTCAAGGGCGACAGCATGTTCGACACCGCGCTGGAAAAGGATATCGGCGGCGGATTCTCTATCGCCGCAGGTTCGGTCGATATGCGCAAGAGCTCCGGTCCGCAGGCGGCAGCACGGCAGACGGCGCGCATCATGACCGGCCTGCCCGACAGCGAAACGCGCGAACTGCGCCGCGCCCTTGCGGGCGGCATGCCGCGAGAAAAACACGGTGACGGCGTGGGCGTCGCCATCCGTTTCCGCATCGGCCTTAAATAAAGGTTATTTCGGCTGGAATTTCGACAGGTCGAGCGTGCCGTCTTTTTTATTCGGCATCATCGGGTTCCACGCGACTTCCCACAAATGCCCGTCGGGGCAGGTGAAATAGCCGCTGTGGCCGCCCCAGAAAACGTCCTGCGCGGGTTTTTTGATTTTTGCGCCCAGTTTTTGTGCGCGTTTCAGGAAAGGCGCGACGTCTTTCTTCTTTGCCACGTTATGCGCCAGCGCGATACCGCGGAACCCGCTGCCCTTGGCGGATTGTTTTGAATCTTTCGCAAGGCTTTCGCGCGACCAGAGCGCCAGCACCCAGCCGCCTTGGTCAAAAAACGTCACGTCTTTATTACTGCTGGTCAGCGGTTTCCAGCCGAAGAGCGCGCGGTAGAATTTCCGCGCGGCGGCATGGTCTTTAACGCCCAGCGTGACGAAGGTGCAGCGCTTCACTGCAGGCTCAGAACATATAAACGCGCCACTTGTTGTCGGCGCCCTGCGTCAGGTTGATCGTGACCTGGTTTGCGGGGGGCATGACGCAAGCGCCGCCGCCCTGGCCGACCTTGTTGAAGCTGACGGTCAGGCCGTTTTCTTTGGCGACCTTGCGGATGTCGGCGGCAACGGGGTCTTGCGGATCCTTGGTGTCCACGACCTTGTTTTTGAACTGGTCGAAAAGATAGGAATAATCGCGCATGGGGGCTCCTTGAAATACGGTTTAAAAACGTGAATGCGGGGAAGGTATAGGACGCGGCAGTAGATATGTCAACTATCTTTTAACATATCATATTTTGTAGCTTACCGCCCCGTTAACGAGTGACAGAACCCCATCCAGCGCCAGCTCCTTCACGATCTGCTCGCCGCGTGGCGGCTTGATCTTCAGGTGCGATTCCAGGGAATTGATCAATTTTTTGCCTGTGGTGGGGCGGCGCTTGCCCGCGCGTTTCAGGAAGGCCAAGGCTTCGGCATAAAGGTCGTCGCGTTTGGCGGCAAGGGCAGGGGCTTTCGGCGCGGGCGCGGGTTTCGCGGCGGGCTTGGGTGCTGCGGCCTTGCGTTGCACGGGCTTCGCGACAGGCGCAGGTTTCGCGGCTTTCGCAGGAGCAGCGCGTGTCGTGCCTTTGCGTTCACAGGCAATACCGAGGCTCTGCACATGGCGCACCAGCGGATCGAAATCATGGTCATTTGAAATCACCACGAATTCGCCGTAAGGCTCCTCCACCAGTATCTTGCCAAAGTAAAAGGCAAGGTGGAAATCGAGGTTGTTGTTGCCGTCTTCCGATATCGGCACCAGATCGACGCGGATGCCACGCCGCATTGCGTCCTGCACGAAATCGGCCTTCGGCTTCTGACCTTTGCCGACGAAAAGAACTGCGCGCCTGTGCGCGGGCAGGTCTTTCAGGCCTGAATCCCGCACGTTCTGGTAGTCGATGAGAAGAATGGTGTCGTTAAAAAGATTTGCCATTAAATCATCGCCATCCCGCCATTGACGTGAAGCGTCTGGCCGGTGACGTATTTGGCTTCATCCGATGCAAGGTAAACGACGGAGGCCGCGATATCTTCCGAGGTGCCCATGGCGCCGGCGGGGATGGTCGCGTTGATCTTGGCTTTTTGTTCTTCATTCAGCGCTTCGGTCATCGGCGTGGCGATGAAACCGGGGGCGATGCAATTGACCGTGATGCCGCGCGAGGCGACTTCGGCGGCCATCGATTTGCTCATGCCGATCATGCCGGCCTTCGATGCGCAGTAATTCGCCTGCCCCGGGTTGCCCGTGACGCCGACGACGGAGGTGATATTGATGATGCGGCCAAAACGGCGTTTCATCATGCCGCGAATGGCCGCGCGGGTCAGGCGAAACGGCGCGGTCAGGTTAACGTCCTGCACAACCTGCCAGTCTTCGTCCTTCATGCGCATAAACAAGCCGTCTTTCGTCAGGCCCGCGTTATTCACAAGAATATCGACCTGGCCCATTTTTTCTTCTGCCGATTTGATCAGCGCTTCGGCGGCTTCCGCCGTGGCAAGGTCGCCGGGCAGCACATGCGCGCCCGCGCCGATTTCGGTGGCGAGTTTTTGCAGCGCTTCCACGTTACGGCCCGCAAGGCCGACTTCCGCGCCCTGCGCCTTCAGCGCCTTGGCGATCGCGCCGCCGATGCCGCCCGATGCGCCCGTGACAAGCGCTTTTTTGCCGGTGAGATTGAACATGTTTTTTCTCCTAGACGGTTTTACTGAAATAATAGATGCAGCAGACGCCGGACAGAATAAGCGCGGCGCCAAAGGCCGTGCCCATATTCATCTGCGTCTCCTTGAACAGCACCCAGGCGAAGAGCGCCGTCCACAGGGGGTAAGTGATTTCCACCATGGCCGCCATGGTGGCGTTTTTCGATTTCGTCGCCAGCAGGATGAAGATATTCGCGCCTACATAAACGGCGACAGAGCCCAGCATCAGCTTCATCGCGCCATCGCCGTTTTTCAGCGCGGCGATGTCTTTTTCAAAATCGCCGCGCACAAGCCCCGCGACGACGGCGAACAAAAGGTTTCCCAGCGCCGCCGTCAGCAGCACGCCGGGGATGGAAATTTTCTTCATCAGCTGCTCGCTGACCGTATAGCTGACGCCCCAGAGGAGCGCGGCGCAGCAGGCGTAGACGAACCAGATCAAATCCGGTCTCCTTTACAGGGTTGCCGCGAATTCTTCGATGTCCTTCGGCGTGCCCACGGCGCGGCCGGTCATTTCGGCCTCGATGCGCTTGGTCAGGCCCGACAATACTTTGCCCGCGCCCAGTTCGACCAGCTCGGTCACGCCCCGGGTCTTCATGAACATCACGCTTTCGCGCCAGCGCACCATGCCCGTCACCTGTTCCACCAGCAGGCGGCGGATTTCGGCGGGGTCGGTTACGTCATGTGCGACAACGTTTGCGACAAGGGGAACGGAGGGCGCGGCCATGTTCACTGCAGCCAAAGCCTGCTGCATCACATCGGCGGCGGGCTTCATCAACGCGCAGTGGAAGGGGGCGGAGACAGGCAGCAGAATGGCGCGCTTTGCGCCTTTGGCTGTCGCCAATGCCACAGCCTTCTCGACTGCAGCCTTATGGCCGCTGACAACGACCTGACCGAAGGAGTTATCATTCGCGGCGGCAACGATCTCATGGTTGGACGCTTCTTTTGCAATCGCCGTCACATCGGGCAGTTCAAGGCCCAGAATGGCGGCCATCGCGCCCACGCCCACCGGCACGGCTTTCTGCATGGCCTGGCCACGGGTTTTAAGCAGCTGCGCGGCGTCTTTCAGGCTGAAGGTCGCGGCGGCGGTCAGGGCCGAATATTCGCCAAGGCTGTGGCCGGCCACAAAGGCGCATTTGCCGGGGGTCAGGAAATCGCTTTTCGCCTGCTTCAGGATGCGCACCACGGCCAGCGATACGGCCATCAGCGCGGGCTGGGTGTTTTCGGTCAGGTTGAGGTCTTCGGGCGTTCCCTCGAACATGATCTTCGACAGCTTCTGCCCCAGCGCGTCATCGACCTCCTGAAAGGTTTCCTTGGCAACGGGGAAGGCGTCGGCAAGATCCTTGCCCATGCCGACCGACTGGCTGCCCTGACCGGGGAATACGAAAGCGCGCATATCTATAAAATCCCTGCATTGTGAAACGGATGCAGGACTTCTACAGGCTAAGGGTGGCTAAGGCAAGGTGCAGAATCGGTTTACAGCAGGTACGCAGGTCCCCTGAATTCATGCGTGACGGCAAAAGGCCCGATGGTGGCGGGCAGCTGCGTCAGGTCGGGCTTGCTGTTTTCGCGGAAGATGAAGTTCAGCTGCGGGCCCGATGTCTTGCGGTCGCAGTTCATGCCAAGGCCCTGCATGTCGCTGGCGAGTTTATCCTGCACCGCGTTGATCGCGGCGGCATTGGCGTCGAACAGCGCGCGGAGCTCGCCGGAGTTCAGGTAGGGCTTGCGGAAATCATGTGTCACCTTCCAGATGCCGATGCGTGAGGGCAGTGTCGCGAGATCGGGCGTGGTGCCTTCTTTGAAGACGACTTCCAGCACCGTTTTGCCGGTCTTTTCGTCCTTCACGAAATCGGGATAGCCGCGTAGCTCGGCGCGATGGGTGTCGTAAATCGCCCTGATCTTCTTTTCCGCGCCGCTGGCCTTGTAGGCGATCATTTTGGGCAGATCCTTGGCGAACAGCAGGGCGAATTTGAATTTGTTCATGGTCTTCTCCAAAAAGGGGCGGCGACTGGCATGAAGATATATCGGATCATTATTTACGTCAAATGAATGCTAAATTATCTTTTTAAAACAGTGATTAAGGCTTTGGTTGAGGCCTCTGCATGGCCTGCCCGACGGGGGCTTTTTCTGCCGCGGCTTCGCCGGTTGTAACGGCCTCGGGCGGCGCGACGCCGTTAAAGGCCGCGGCCTTGCTGTCGGGGTCTGCATGGCGGATATCGGGTGTGATGGTGGGAAGGTCGAGCTGTCGCAAAACATGGTTCGCGGGAATGCGCTCGATTGCGGCGGCGATGCGGACCTTGCGCTCCTCCCACTCGGGGCCGTCCAGCCTGACCAGACCGCCCTTGAATTCCTGCCCGCCCGGCATCATGAAATGCTTCAGCATTCTTGCGCCAAGATAGACGGTATAGGGGTTCGCGTAATCCGCCGTCACAATAGCGGCGAGATGTTCCAGCGGGCGGGTATTCTTGGCCGAGAGTTTTGCGATCTCGTCATGCAGCGGGTAAAAATCGCTCATGATGTCCAGTATGTCGTCATCGCCCAGCCTGAAACGACGGCTGTAATCGGCCGCCAGCTGTTGCGTTTCTTCCGGCTTTAGCGAACGGAAATCTACGGTCTTCGCATCCATGATGATCTTGTCTACCACGATGGTCGTCATATGGTCGGTATGGAGGTGTTTGATCATTTCGTCGATGCGGAAAAGCCCGATGGCATGGGCAAGCGCCGCCGCTTCCTCGCCATGGTCCTGCAGCGTACGTAGCAGGCCGAAGCCGTCGGCGGACTCTTCCGATTGCGGTGAATTGAAATCCGTCTCTTTGATCGGGCGGTATCCTCCCTGCCCGCCGTCCACCACTGCATGACCTAGTTCGTGCTCAAAAACATAGCGCGCGCGCAAATGTGTCGGGATCCCGGCAAAGAACGGGCTGTCGGCGAGGCTGTCCGGCCCAAGGTTCAGCAGGCTGATGCCGTTCCGCATCTTGACCAGCATGGAATCCTCTCCCATCTCGAACAGCAGGGAGCCGACGTTGTTGACTACGATGCCGCCGCCCAGGTGGAATTCCCACTCGGTGTTCAGCAGCCAGTTCATCAATCCGCCCGGATCGTCGATGTGGCCGTCTGCCGCATTGATGATCAGCATGTTGCGGGACTGTTTGGGGAAATCGGCACGGGTGCGCAGCGCGGCGGCTTTGAAATCAAAGCTCGCTTTGTCCTTCACTTCCAGAAGCCGCAGCGGGTCGGTCGTGCCTTGCACAGGGTCGCCTTTCGACTAAAGAATCGCGCTGACCCAATCTTATCAAATGTTTATGAAAATTTGATTACCGCCGGGCACTATTTAAGTAATTGTATTTAAAGGCCATTATTGAATTTGGGGGGCTTTAGCGGCTTCACGGTATGGTCGACGCCGGTATGAAACTGCCCACAGACCTCGCCTTCGGCTTTTTCCCATTCACGGCGGGCCAGCGCCTCCTTCTGCGCCGTGATGCCTTCTGCCGACAGCTGCTTGCCCTCCAGCCACCATTCCTCGCGTCCATCGGGGTGGATGACGGCGGGGCCGGTCTCGCGGTGCTGCTGGCCGTGGTGGAACCAGGCCAGCGTGCCGTCCTTCTTTTCTACGGCGGGCAGGTCGCCATCGCGGTGCTGCTTGTCGCGCCAGAACCAGTATTTATTGCCATCGCCGTCGATAATGGCGGGGCCGTCTTCGCGGTGGTAGAGCTCGTTTTCATCAAGGTAAAACTGGTTATAAAAGATGTCCCCGTACCGTCCGGGGCCTAAAAACCTGAAATCCAAGTCGTTGCGCATTACGGTGTCCCCGGGGGTGAATCTGGCCTGTAGGTCTGGAAACTTTATTTTATTATGGCAATCAAAACAAGCAGAAAGTTACAAATCGGCCCAAACCGGGGGTTTTTGCAAGGTAAAGGCCGAAAACCCTTGTGTTTACGGGAAGAATCCATATATAACTCCCTGCACTAAACCCGCCGGAAGGATAATCCGACCGGCTCTGGTTTGCGCGGCTGGCTTTCATGTTGAAGGAACAGCGGCAGACTGCCTATCAACCAAGGGAAACAGAAATGGCCTTATACGAAACCGTGTTTATCGCGCGGCAGGACGTTTCCGCCAAACAAGCGGAAGACCTTGCCAAGAACTTCGCCAAAATCGTCACCGATAGCGGCGCAACCGTCAAGCGCACCGAAAGCTGGGGTCTTCGCAACCTCGCTTACAAAATCAAAAAGAACCGCAAGGGTCACTACACCCTGCTGCACATCGAAGGCGCTGCATCCGCAGTTGTCGAGATGGAACGCCACATGAAGCTGAACGAAGACGTTCTGCGCTACATGACCGTCGCCATCGACAAGCTGCCCGAAGGCCCCTCGGCTGTCCTGAAATCGTCTGAAGAAGGCGAAGAAGGCGGCTTCCGTGGCGGCGACCGCGAAGATCGCGGCTTCCGTCCGCGCGGCCCGAAGCGCGAATACGGCGACCGTCCCCGCTACGACCGCGGCGACAGCGCGCCTGCTGCTGAAACCCCCAAGGAAGGTGAATAATCATGGCATTCGAAAAACGCGAAGAACGCGGAGATCGCAAATCAGCTGGAGCCGGCGGCGCACGCCGTCCCTTCTTCCGCCGCCGCAAGACCTGCCCCTTCTCGGGCAAGAACGCGCCCGCGATCGACTATAAAGATCCCCGCATGCTCGGCCGCTACATCTCCGAGCGCGGCAAGATCGTCCCCTCACGCATCACCGCCGTATCGCAGAAAGCGCAACGGAAACTGGCACGCGAAATCAAGCGCGCCCGCTTCCTGGCCCTGCTGCCTTACGTGTCGAATTAAGGAGTAACCCAACAATGGCAACCAACATCCAGGTCATCCTGCTCGAGCGCGTCGAAAGCCTCGGCCAGATGGGCGAAGTGGTGAAAGTGAAGCCGGGTTACGCCCGCAACTTCCTTCTGCCCCGCAACAAGGCCCTGCGCGCGACGAAAGACAACATCGCGTACTTTGACGGCCAGAAAAAAGTGCTCGAGGCCGAAAACCTCAAGCGCCGCGACGAAGCTGAAAAAGTCGGCAAGAAGCTGAACGGCACCAAGGCCTCGATCATCCGTCAGGCCTCCGAAGCCGGCCAGCTCTACGGTTCCGTGACGGCGCGCGACATCGCCGATGCGGTCGTCGAGCAGGGCTTCAAGGTCGACCGCAGCCAAGTGCGTATGGACCGCGCCTACAAGCTGCTGGGCCTCTATCCCGTGAAAATCAACCTGCATCCCGAAGTGACGGTCGAAGTGACGATCAACATCGCCCGCTCGCCCGAAGAAGCGAAGATCCAGGAAGAACGCGGCGAAGCGCTTATCTCCAAGCGCGACGACGAAGAAGCTGCCTCCGCTGCTGCACGCGCCGAAAAGGCCGCTGCCGCGCTGGAAGCACAGGCGAAAGCCGAAGCTGCTTCTGCCGAAGAACAACCGGCTGCAGAAGAAACCGCAGCCTGATCTTCTGGAATAGGCTAAAGAATAAAACAACCCGCCGCGTCAAACCGGCGGGTTGTTTATTTCAGGCCCGATTTGACAGGAAATTGCGTCCCGAATCTGCTACCTTTGCCCATCATGACAGCCGACCCCGTAAAATTTTCAGACATTGCGAAAGCCCGCGCCAATGACGCGGAATTCCGCACCATGCCGCATAACGAAGAGGTCGAGCAGGCCCTGCTGGGTGCGCTACTGGTCAACAACAAATCGCTGGAAAAAGTATCCGAATTCCTGCGCGCCGAGCATTTCTACAACCCGGTGCACGGCCGCATCTTCACCGCCATCTCGACCTTTATCGAACGCGGGCAGGACGCCAGCCCCATCACGCTGAAAAGCTACTTCGAAAAAGATCAGGATCTCAGCCAGGTCGGCGGCGGGCAATATCTGGCCGATCTCGCCATGCATGTGGTCTCCGTCGTCAACACCGAAGACTACGGTCGTACGATTTACGAACTTCACCTGCGCCGCGCGCTGATCTCGCTGGGCGAAGACACGGTGAACGAGGCCTATGACCACAATATCGACCTGACCGCCGCGCAGCAGATCGAAAGCGCCGAAAAGCGCCTGTTCGACCTTGCGACCGCAGGTGATTACAAAAGCGGACCCGTGGCATTTTCTGTTGCACTGACGAAAGCCATTCAGCAGGCGCAGCTGGCCTACGCGCGCGAAGGCCTGATCACCGGCGTCACCACCGGCCTGCTTGATATCGACAAGAAACTGGGCGGCTTGCAGAAATCCGATCTTCTTATCCTCGCCGGACGCCCCTCGATGGGTAAAACGGCGCTGGCCACCAACATGGCCTTCCGCGCCGCGCAGGCATGGCTTGAATCGAACGGCAAGGAAGGCGCGGGAGTGCTCTTCTTCTCGCTTGAAATGTCGGGCGAACAGCTGGCGGCGCGTATTCTGGCCGACCTGACCTCGGTCTCCTCCGACAAAATCCGCCGCGGCGAAGTGCGCGACACCGACTTCACCCGCTTCGTCGAGGCCAGCCAGCGCCTTGCCACCGCGCCCTTGTACATCGACGACACGGCGGCGCTGACCATCGGCGCGATCCGCACGCGCGCGCGCAGGCTCAAGCGCCAGAACCCCGCGCTGGGCCTGATCGTGATCGACTATCTGCAGCTGATCGCAGGCTCGGGCCGCGCGGGCTCCGAGCAGAACCGCGTGCTTGAAATCTCGGAAATCACACGTGGCCTGAAGGCGCTGGCGAAAGAACTCGATATTCCCGTCCTGGCACTCTCGCAGCTGAGCCGTGCCGTGGAATCGCGCGACAACAAGCGCCCGCAGCTGTCGGACCTGCGTGAATCCGGTTCTATCGAGCAGGACGCCGACGTCGTCATGTTCGTTTACCGCGACGAATATTACCTCGCCCGCACCGAGCCCTCGAAGAAACCCGAGGAAAGCGACGAAAAATTCAACCAGCGCTACCAGGACTGGCAGCGCACACTGGCCGACGCCCACAACGTCGCCGAATGCATCATCGCCAAGCAGCGTCACGGCCCCATCGGCACCGTGAAGCTGAGCTTCGACGGTGAATTCACCCGCTTCTCCAACCTTGCGAATTACACCATTGAAGAGCACGAATAACTACGAAGGCGCGCTTTCGACGCTCGAAGTGCATCTCGACCGCATTGCGTGGAATTACCTGTCGTTGCGCAAACGGCTGGCGACCGGCGCCGATTGCGCCGCCGTGGTCAAGGCCAATGCCTATGGCCTTGGCGAACTGGAAGTCTCCCGCGCGCTCTATGAACAGGAATGCAGGCACTTTTTCACCGCGCACTTTGATGAAGCCGCCGCCGTGCGCCGCAGCCTGCCGCGCGACGCCGTCGTTTATACGCTGAACGGCCCCTATGGCGCTTCGGCCAAGGACTTTACGGCGCTCGGCATCGTGCCGGTGCTGAACACGCTGGATGATATCCGCTACTGGTTCGACCATGCCCGCCAGCAGCCCAAAAACGTGCCCGCTGTCATTCATTTCGACACCGGCATGAACCGTCTCGGCCTCTCGGCCAAAGAGGTGGCGGAGCTGGTCGACCAGCCCGGGCTGCTGAAACCCATCGATGTGCGCTATGTCATGAGCCATCTGGCTTGCGCCGACGAACCGCAGCACCCGATGAATGCCGAGCAGTTAAAGCTGTTCCAGAACTTCACCGCCTCGCTGGGCAGGCCGCTTCGCTACAGCCTTGCCAATTCGGGCGGAATTTTCCTGGGGGAGGGCTATCATTTTGACCTTGTCCGCCCCGGTTGCGCACTTTATGGAATAAACCCGACGGGGTTGCCGGAAAACCCCATGAGGGGGGTTATCACCTTGAAATGCCGCATTTTACAGGCCCGAAATATTGACATATCCACCACTGTCGGATACGGTGCGGCATATAAGGTCTCGCCCCCTGCCAATTGCGTTACCGTTTCAGTAGGATATGCCGATGGCTACCTGCGCAGCCTGACAGGCAAGGGCGCGGTTTTCATCGGCGGCGTGAAATGCCCCGTGATCGGGCGCGTGTCGATGGATTCAATTATCGTCGACACCACGGCGCTGAAAACGCAGCCGGTGGCGGGGGACTGGGCCGAAGTGATAGGCGAGGGGCAGGGCGTCGACGACGTCGCGGCATCCGCCGGCACCATCGGCTACGAGATACTGACCAGCCTCGGCAAGAGGTACAGGCGAAGCTATACAGGTAATTAAGGCAAGATGAGCATCGCAGACGACAAAGCAGAACAACCGGCAAAGCGTTTTTCGCTGCTGGACCCGATTCAAAAACTCGGCGCAACCGTGGTCGGCTTCCTCGAAGGCGTCGGCGCGCTCTCGCTTTTCACCGGCCGCAGCATCGCCGCCTGCTTCAGCCCGCCTTTCTATCCGCGCCTGTTCCTGCGGCAGGTGATCGATATCGGCTATTACTCGCTGCCCGTCGTGGGCATGACGGCGCTGTTCACCGGCATGGTTTTGGCGCTGCAAAGCTATACCGGATTTTCGCGCTTCTCGGCCGAAGGCGCCGTGGCGACCGTCGTGGTGCTGTCTGTTACGCGCGAGCTCGCGCCCGTGCTGGCGGGCCTGATGGTGGCGGGGCGCATCGGCGCTTCCATCGCCGCCGAAATCGGCACCATGCGCGTGACCGAACAGATCGACGCGCTGACCACGCTGTCGACCAATCCTTTCAAATACCTGATGGCGCCGCGCATTCTGGCCGGCACGCTGATGCTGCCCGCGCTGGTGCTGGTGGCCGATATCATCGGCGTTTTCGGCGGCTATCTTGTGGGCGTATATAAACTCGGCTTCGGCCCGCAGAATTACATGCACAAGACCTGGGAATACCTGACGCATGACGACGTCGTTTCCGGCCTGTGGAAGGCTGCGGCCTTCGGCTTTATCGTCACGCTGATGGGCTGCTACAACGGCTATCATTCGAAACGCGGCGCGCAGGGCGTGGGCGCGGCGGTCACGACGGCTGTGGTGTCTGCCTCCATCCTGATCCTGATCTCCAACTACCTGCTCACGCAGTTCTTCTTCGCGGGGAAATGATGGGCGAAGCAGCGGTAAAAAAACTCGAGCTCTCCGGCGTCACCAAGTCCTTCGGCAGCAACCATGTGCTGCGCGGCGTCGACCTCACGATTGAAAAGGGCAAGTCGCTGGTGGTCATCGGCGGCTCCGGCACCGGCAAATCCGTGATGATCAAATGCGTGCTGGGCCTGATCCATCCCGACAAGGGCTCGATCAAGATCGACGGCAAGGAAACCGCCAATGCGACGGGCTCCGAGCGCGGCGACCTGATGAAGAAATTCGGCATGCTGTTCCAGGGCGGCGCGCTGTTCGACAGCCTGCCCGTCTGGGAAAACGTCGCCTTCGGCCTGATACAGGGCAAGGGCATGGGCCGTGACGAGGCAAAAACCATCGCCATCGAAAAACTCCGCGCTGTCGGCCTGCCGGCCCGCGTCGGCAATCTCCTGCCCGCCGAGCTCTCGGGCGGGATGCAAAAGCGCGTCGGCCTTGCCCGCGCCATCGCCTCGAACCCCGAAATCATTTTCTTCGACGAGCCCACCACGGGCCTCGACCCCATCATGGCCGACGTGATCAACGACCTGATCATCGAAACGTCGAAGGGCCTCGGCGCGACGGCGCTGTCGATCACGCATGACATGGCCTCGGCCCGCAAGATCGCCGACGATATTGCGATGATTTATAAAGGCCAGATCATCTGGCAGGGAAGCGCGAAAGATATCGACCATTCGGGCAACGAATATGTCGACCAGTTCATCAAGGGCCAGGCTCACGGCCCCATCAAGATGGAAGTTTAAAAAATGGCCGAACTCCGCGCCAAGAAACCCGTAAAGGCCGAAACCCCGGCTGAAAAACCGCCCGAAAAGCCCAAGAAGAAAAAAAGCGACGGCAGTTTCTTCGGCCGCCTCATCATGCTCTGCTTCTCGCTGGGCCTGATCGGCGTCATCGGCGGCGGCATCGTAATCGCAACCGTGCTCTTCTATTTCGGCCGCGACCTGCCGGATTATTCGGCGCTCACCAACTATGACCCGCCTATCGTCACGCGCGCCTATGCCGCCGACGGCCGCCTGCTGGCTGAATTCGCGTTCGAGAAACGCGTCTTCGTCCCCATCACCGAAGTGCCGGAACTGGTGAAGAACGCCTTTATGTCGGCGGAGGACAAGAATTTCTACACCCATCCCGGCATCGACCCCAGCGGCATCGCGCGCGCCTTCGTCACCAACGTCATGCACCCCGACCGCCGCATGAAGGGCGCCTCGACCATCACGCAGCAGGTGGCCAAGAACTTCCTGCTGAAAGACGAAGTCGCCAATGAAAAAGACGACAGCCTCGCCAAGTACCGCCGCAAGATCCGCGAGATGATCCTCTCCTTCCGCATCGAACAGGCGCTGACCAAGGACAAGATTTTCGAGCTCTACCTGAACCAGATCTATTTCGGCGCGCGTTCATATGGTATTGCGGCGGCATCGCTCGAGTACTTTAACAAGCCGCTGGATGAACTGTCGGTGGCTGAAGCCGCCTTCCTGGGCGGCCTGCCCAAGGCGCCGTCGGATTACAACCCCGAGCGTTACTACAACGCCGCCCTTGGCCGCCGCAACGACGTGCTGCAGCAGATGCGCGAGAACAAGCACATCACCGAAGAAGAATACAAGACGGCCAAGGAAAGCCCTGTCACCGTCATCCACCGCGACGACAACCAGTACGTGAACCATCCGTACTTCGCCGAGGAAGTCCGCCGCAAGCTGCTGGAGCTCTACGGCGAGAAGGGCGTGCTGGAAAACGGCCTGATCGCCCATACGACCGTCGTGCCCAACTACCAGAAAATCGCCGAGGAGGCGCTGCGCCACGGTCTTGAAGGCTATGACATGCGCTACGGCCTGCACTCCGACCCCGTGCAGAAAATCGGCACGCTGGACTGGGAAAAGAACATCAAGGGCGTCGACGACCCGCCCGGCACCGGCGACCTGCAGCTGGCCGTGGTGCTGGAAACCGGCGACAAGGAAGCCCTCATCGGCCTGAAATCGGGCAAGACGGCGGTCATTACCCTCAACAAGATGAAATGGGCCAAGCGCAAGGGCGCGAACGCGCCCAGCAAAGTCAGTGACCTGCTGAAGGTCGGCGACGTCTGGCTGACCGAACCCGCGGGCGAGGAAGACAAGGGCCGTCCCGTCCACTGGCTGCGCCAGATCCCCGAAGTGCAGGGCGGCCTGATCGTGATGGACCCGCATACCGGCCGTATCTTCGCCATTGCCGGCGGTTTCAGTTATGAGCTCAACCAGTTCAACCGCGCCTCCCAGGCCATCCGCCAGCCGGGTTCGGCCTTCAAGCCTTTCGTTTACCTTGCAGGGCTGGAGGCCGGCTTTACGCCCGCAACGCTCATCCTCGATGCGCCCTTCGTGCTCGATCAGGGCCCGGGCATGCCGAAATGGAACCCGCAGAACTATACCAATGACTCGCTCGGCCCCACCACGATGCGCGTCGGCCTTGAAAAATCGCGCAACCTGATGACGGTGCGCCTCGCCAACTATGTCGGCATGGATAAGATCGTCGACATCTGCAACAAATTCGGCGTGATCGACAACCTGCAACCGCTGCTCTCCATGTCCATTGGCGCGGGCGAAACGACATTGCTCCGCATGGTCGCGGCCTATAGCACCTTTGTGAACGGCGGCAAGAAAGTGACGCCGACGCTGCTCGACCGCATACAGGACCGCAACGGCGCCACCATCTACCGCCACGACGCCGCCGCCTGCCCCGGCTGCGGCCCGCTGGTGCCCTGGAACGGGCAGGCCACGCCCGAGATCGCCGACAGCCGCGAACAGATCGCCGACCCCCGCTACATGTACCAGATCGTCTCCATGCTCGAAGGCGTGGTTCAGCGCGGCACCGCAACGGCCCTGAACGGCGTCGGCCGCCCCGTCGCCGGCAAAACGGGCACGACGAACGACGCGAAAGACGTCTGGTTTATCGGCTTCACGCCCGACATCATCGTCGGCACCTACGTCGGCTTCGACAAGCCGCGCTCGCTGGGCCACAAGGAAACCGGCGGCCGCGTGGCCGTGCCGATCATCAAGGAATTCATGGAAAAGGCACTGAAAGACGTGCCGCCGCAGGCCTTCCGCGTGCCCCCGGGCATCCGCCTTGTCGCGGTCGATCCGCAATACGGCACAAGATCCAAGCCCGGCGATGAAAAGAAAATCTTCGAAGCCTTCCTCGCGGGTACCGAACCCGGCGACGAGGCCACGATGTTCACGGGCGAGGGGATTTCCACCGTCTCCGACGTCACCAACGTGGGCGAGAGCGTGAATACCGGCTTAGGCGGTATCTACTAATAAGGCTTATTTCAGCAGGTCGATGCCCATCTTCACCAGCACGCGGTCAAGCGCGCGGAAGAGCGGGTTCTTGCTGTGTGCATCGTTGCGCAGCTTGGCGTTTTCAGCCTCGAACTCGGCGCGGCGCTCTGCGGTTCCTTGCTTCATTTCGTTGCGCAGGCGGTCGGAATCGATGGCGCCCAGCCGGTTGGCGTGGAGCTTTTTCAGCACGGCTTCCTCGTCCTCGGTCACCACGCCGTCGGCCCAGACCATGGTTTCGCCAAGGGTGATGAGCATGCCGCGGTATTGCGGTTCCTCGATCTCCTTCACCATGTCCTCTATTTTCTGCGGCGTGACGAGGTCGTCGGTGAAGGCCTTCTTCTGTTCCTGCGTCAGCCCGTAGACGCGGTCGAGCGTGCTGATGACGCGGGTGATATAGGCGCGCTCCTCGGCCTGCACCTCGCCGTCGGCATGCGCGATGGCGATCACGGCGCGCCACATGTAAAACTGGCTTTTGCTGAATTTCTGCTGGCCCATAAATTCCCCCTTAATACATCAAATCAACGCCCGCGCGCAGCAGGATGTCGTCGAGCATCCCCGACAGCCCCGTTTGCGGGCGCAGCGCCGAGATTTTCAAATCGTGCTGGAACATCTCGCTGGCGACGGCCGCCGCGACATCCTTGCGGATCTGTTCCATGTCGAGGCTGGCGAGCTGGTCGGCGCGCAGTTTTTTCAATATCACGTCTTCGCGCGGGTCAAGGTTGCCGTCGGCATAGGCCAGCAGCCACGCGAAATAGACCAGCTGCCCGCGGCAGGCGGGGTCGTTGATAAACGGCAGCAGCGCCGACATTTTCTGCGGCGTGACAAGGTCGGCGGCGAAGGTCGCGCGCTGCTCGGCCGTCATGCCGAAGGCGCGGTCCATGTTGCCGATGATGCGGGTGAGGTAAGCGTGCTCGGCCTCGTGCATATGGCCGTCGGCATGGGCCAGCGCGATCACGCAGCGCCACATATAGAAGATGCTGGTGGAAATAGGCTCGCCGGCTTTGTACTGCTTGACCTTGTTCATGGCATCAGCCTAGCCCACCTTCGGTTGCCGTACAATCCACCCGCAAAATATGGAAAGAGTTTCGTCAGTCCTGTAAATGCACATCGACGCGCTTTAAGAGCGCGCGCAGCACGTAGGTCGCCATGCCGCCCTGCTTGCGCTCCATGTTCTGCGCGTCGCTGGCGTAACTCGCCATTTCCATCGTCACGCTGCGCTGGATTTCGCCGCGGATGGCCTTGTTCTCGGGCGTGTCCGGAATGGCGGCTTGCAGTTTCTTGATGAATTCGCTTTCCTTCGGGTGCAGTTCGCCGTCAATTCTTGTCAGGATATTGGCGAAGTTCAGCACCAAGCAGCGGTGCGCCGGGTCGGTGACGCCCGACAGCGCGATCTCGATATTCGGCGATTTCGCAAGGTCGCGCTCGAAAGTCCCCATCTGCTGCGGCGACATGTTATAGGTGCGGCCGATGCTATAGAGCAGGCGGCCGATATGATCCATCTCGTTGTCATGGATCTTGCCGTCGGCATGGGCCACCGCGATGATGCAGCGGAGCACGCTGAACAGGCTGCCGTCGAGCGGCTTGCGGTCTTTCGGGTCGGTCTGTGTCAAGGGCGTCATTCGATAATCTCCACTCCCAAACGTGCCAGAAGCGCATCAAGCGCGAAGAACAGCGGGTTGCGCTGCAGTGATTTTTCGGTGTCCTTGCGCGATACGACGCGGGCCGCGATATCGGCCCTGATATCGGCCATGATTTTTTCGGTGGGCTCGTTCGGCATGATGCTGTTGTGCAGTTTTTTCAGCAGCGCGGCCTCGTCCGGCGACAGGTTGCCGTCGATCCAGGCGACGACCTGGCTGAAATAGAGCAGCATGCTCTTGCATTCCGGGTCGGCGACTTTGGCCAGCAGCGGCTCGATCGCTTGCGTGGTTTTCAGGTCTTCTTCCCATGTGTTGTGATGGGCATCGGTCAGCGCATAGACCTTCGCCATCGAAACGAAGACCTTCTCGAAAAACTCGCTTTCCTTTTCGTGGATCACGCCGTCGGCATGGGCGACGACGATAATGCAGCGCCACATGTTGAACATGCTGTCGCTGACCGGTTTTTTCTGTTGCTGTGGTGCGGACCCTGCCATGCCAAAAGCCTAGCGGCTTTTGGTTAAGGCTTCAATAACACCCGCCTTATGCAAATTCTATTCGCCGCCCGCCGTCGCCAGCGCGTCCAGAATATCCTTTTTCGCCAGCAATTCGGGCAGCGGAATGCCCTCGGGCGCCCCCGGGCCATAGACGATGTTAAAGGGTATGCCGTAGCGGCCGAAGCTCTGCAGGTAGGCGGCGGTGGTCTCGTCCCGCTGCGTCCAGTCGCCCTGCATGCGCACCACGTTGGGGGCGGTCAGTGCAGCCTCGACCTCCGGCTGGTCGAGCACGAATTTCTTGTTCGCCTTGCAGGTCAGGCACCAGTCTGCGGTGACATCGACGAAGACGGTCTTGCCCTCGGCCACGTATTTCGCAATCGCGGGCTGGTCCAGCTTCGCCCAGCCTTCTTCAAGCGCCGGCATGGTGGTGATGGTGAACAGCACATGCGCCAGCCACGCGGCGGTCGCGACAAGGGAGAGGGCGAGGATGCGCTTCAGCGTGATCATCCACTTGCCGGGCTTGGGCAGCAGGCGGATCAGCTTCGGCGATACCGACAGCAGTATATATGGCGCGGCAAGGCCAAGGCCGAGGAAGGTGAAGATCGCAAAAATCTCGAACGCGCCGCGCGCCAGCGCAAAGCCGACGGCGGTGCCAAGGAAGGGCGCGGTGCAGGGCGTGGCCAGCAGCGTTGCGAAAATGCCGGTCAGGAAGTGGCCGAAGAACGTCGGCTCGTTCTCGTGCTTTTTCGGCATATGGTGCGCGATAAAGCGGGGCAGGGGAATTTCGAACAATCCCCACATGTTCACCGCAAAAAGCAGCAAAACGACGATCAGGAAGACAAGGAAGGCGGGGTTCTGGAACTGGATGCCCCAGCCTACCGCGCCGCCCGCAGCCTTCACTGCCACCAGCGCGGCGGCCATGACCCAGAAAGAAAAGATAATGCCAAGGGCCGAACCGATGAAGTTTTTAAACACATTCGCGCGGCTGTCGCGCCCGCCGTGGCTAAGCACAGACAATACTTTTAATGACAGCACGGGCAGCACACAGGGCATCAAGTTGAGGATGAGGCCGCCCAGCAGCGCGAAGAGGATGATTTTAAGGCTTAAAGATTCCAGCTTTTCGACGACCGGAACCGGATGCGGCGTATCAAGGGGCGCCGTCCCCTCCGGCTTTCCCGCAAGGGGCGCTTTCCCTTCATAAGCAACGCCGCCGCTGGCATAGGTCAGCGTGAAATCGGCCTTGGCCAGTTCCGTCTGCATCATTTCGGCGTTTTCGGTCGAATGGATTTCGGCGCGCATCACGGTTTCATCGCCGGATTTGCTGAAGGCGGGCTTGCCGTAGGTGAAGGGCGCCGGGTGTTCGATAAACAGGTCTGCGTCGGGTGCGGGCGCGGCTTTCAGCTTCGCCGAGGCCATCACATATGATTTATTGTCGGGGCCGGTATCCAGCCAGACGCGGGTGAAGGAAACATCGTCGCCGGTTGCTTTCGGCAGGGCGGCGATGGCATCCGCGTATAATTGCGCATCGGCTGACGGCGCGGCTTCGCCGGCGGGCAGGTCGAGCGACAGCTCGAACTTGTCGGGAACGCAGATTTCCTTGCAGAGCAGCAGGTCGAGCCGCAGTTTCAGCGCTACGGCCTCGCCGGGTTTTTCCACCGCGATCTCGACGGGCAGCAGGGTCTTTTCTTTATAGACAAGGTTGTCGAGCCCATATTCGATCACACGGTGCGGTGCGGGGTAGCTGACGGCCGCGCTTGTGAAATTGGTCGATCCTTTCCAGTCCATCACGGGGGCAAGGCCTGCGTCGCCGGGCGTGCGCCAATAGGTCTTCCAGCCGTTCAGCGGCGTGATCTGCACCACGGTCTTGATCGTGGCTTCATTGCCCGCCGTCGCCGTAGCGGCATGCAGGCTGGCGGTCACGCGCGGCTCGTCCTTGTTGGCCGCATAGGCGGGCGCGACGATAGTCGCCGGTACAAAAGTTGCGAGCAGCAGGATCAGGCTAAGAATGGCAAGGAAACGCATTGGGGAACCCCTCAAGATATACCCCTAGAATATAGGCCATGGCTTGGCCAAAGCCAACCATATGAAATGAAGGGATTTTAGGGGAACCTTAGCCCGAAATGGCGCGTTTCAGCTGGTCGACGTCATCGCGCAACGCCGCGTCCTGCGCCATCAGCTCCTCGACCTTCCGCACGCCGTGGATAATGGTCGTGTGGTCGCGGCCGCCGAACTTGCGGCCGATTTCGGGCAGGGAATGCGAGGTGAGCGCCTTGCACAGGTACATGGCGACCTGACGGGGACGCGCGACGGGGCGCGCGCGGCGTGGGCTGTGCATATCGGCCATACGGATGCCGTAATGCTCGGCCACTTTTTTCTGGATGTCCTCGACCGATACGCGGCGTTCATGCGCGCGTAAGAGGTCCTGCAGCACATCGGCGGCGGTATCGACGTTGAGCGCGCGGCCCGCGAGTTCCGCATGGGCGATCAGGCGGTTGAGCGCCCCTTCCAGTTCGCGCACGTTGGATGCGATGCGCTGGGCGAGGAATTCCAGAACGTCTTCGGCGACGTTGCGGCCCAGCATCGTGCATTTGGCACGCAGGATTTCAAGGCGCAGCTCCGGTGTCGTCTGCTGGATCGCGGCGACAAGGCCCATGCCAAGGCGGGAGCGCAGGCGCTCGCCAAGACCGTCGAGTTCAGCGGGGCTCTTGTCGGCGGAAACGATGATCTGCTTGCCCTGATCGATCAGCGCGTTGAAGGTATGGATGAATTCTTCCTGCGTCTGGTCCTTGCCGCAGATGAACTGGATATCGTCGACCATCAGGATGTCGATGCCGCGCAGCGCGGTTTTAAAGGACATGGTGTCCTTGGCGCGGAGAGCCTTGACGAACTGGTACATGAATTTTTCGGCCGACATATAGGCGACCTTGCGGCTCGGGTCCTGCGCGCGCACCGCATGGGCGACCGCCTGCATCAGGTGTGTCTTGCCAAGGCCTACGCCGCCCTGCAGGAACAGGGGGTTCAGGCGCGAGGTGCCGGCGGCAACCGCTTTGGCGGCGTTGCAGGCAAGTTCATTGCTGCGGCCGATAACGAAATTGGCGAAGGTGAAACGGGGGTCGAGCGGGGAGGAAAGGTCTTCCACCACAGCCGTATTCTGGTTGGCGACCGGCGTTTCCGCGTAAGAGCTAACGGTATGCGCGGGTTCAGCGGCCACGGTCTCTTTGCGGGCCGATATAATAAGGTCGACGCGCGCGATGGGGCCGAAATTCTGCTGCCAGAGCGAACGGATGCGGTCTGCGTAATGCGATTTCACCCAGTCGCGGACGAAGCGGGTGGGAACGGACAGCTCGAGCACGCCGCCCGAAAAACGGGTCGCGTCGACAGGCTGGATCCAGCTGCGGAAGGCGGTGTCGCCGAATTCTTTTTGCAGCAGGGATTTCACCTGCGTGAAGCGCAGCGCCAGAGATGAAGCTGCGGCATCCGCACCGCCCTGGGGAGCGGTGGTGTTCACGTCATCAAGCATCGTTATATCTACCCTCAATACAGTCGCTTCGTAAGTAACTTAGTTGCCCTGAAATCTCGCCCGCAATCCGGCGCGGCATTATAAAGGCTCCGCGTGCGGGCCCGTCAAACACCATCGAAAAACCGGTTGAAACAAAGCATGGAGCGCTGTTTTTCTGGTCTTGAATTCGATCGTGTCTTTCGGAGTAAAGGGACACTACACCGCCCCAAAAATGAGTCGCAAGGGTTATTGTGGATAAATCGAAAAAAGAAAGAAACGTATCCAATTATGAATTTTTTATTACGATATTTTCTCTTGAAATTTGTCGTCGTGATAATGCAGCAGCGCATGGAATCGCGTGAAATTTTCAACGCTGTGTGATTCCCGTTCTTGACTATTTTTCCGCTATTTCATGATTCACGCGCGACTCATGCGCGCGGGCTGTAACGCGCATAAAAAACGCGCACTTTATGCGCAATAAAAAACGCCGCGATTCTCTCGCGGCGTTTTTTAAATCGTTTAAGAAGAGCTTATTTCTTCTTGATGTTCTTGATCTGCGCGGACAGGCGCGAGATTTTGCGCGAGGCGTTTTTCTTGTGGATCATGCCCTTGTGCGCGGTCTTTGCGATTTTGGGTTGAGCGGCCTTCAGCGCTTCCTGTGCTGCTTTCGCGTCGCCGGCGGCGATGGCTTCCTCGACCTTGCGGATGGAGGTGCGCATGCCCGACACGCGTGCTTTGTTATACGCGGTGTGGCGTGCGGTGCGGCGGATGCGTTTCTTGGCTGACTTGTGAATGGCCATGGTCTTTTACTGTCTCTTTCTCGGTTTCAAAAAATTGCTGGGGGCGCAGAATCGGCCTTCACAGCCGAGAGCGTCCTTGGACTTCAGGGTTTTAAAGGGCTTCTGCCATAAAGTCAACCAGCATGTGGATAAGCCAAAAGCCCTGTTTTAGCGTGCTAAAACAGGGCTTTAAGGGCCTAAATCAGGGGCGGAAAGAGGGGCCGGAGGGCTTGGCGCCGCCTTTGCCCGTCCATTCGGCCTCGGTCACCACGGTCACGCCCAGCGATTTGGCCTTGGCGAGCTTGGAGCCCGCGTCTTCGCCCACCACCAGGATATCGGTGTTTTTGCTGACGCCGCTGCCGATCGTGGCGCCGCGCGCAACCGCGTCTTCTTCCGCTTCCGCGCGGGTCATGGAGGAGAGCTTGCCCGTGAAAACCACGGTTTTGCCGGCCAGATCCTGCTCGGGCGCATCGGCTTCGGTATCCGCATCTGCGTCTTCTTCGTCGGGCTCCTCGCCGCGCTGCTCGGCCAGTTCGGCCTTCACTTCGGCGTAAGTCGCGTCGGGGTTGGTCAGGATGCCGCGCGCGTTGAATTCCAGCGTCTGCGATTTGGGCTGTTCGTTAAAGGGCTCGCTCGAGATTTCATTGGCCAGCTCCGCGCATTCTTCGTCGGCGTAGAAGCTCATCGACACGCTGCCGTCGCCGCCGTTATTGACGACGTAATTCACGTCGGCCGTAAAGGCGCGGCCCGTATCGGCAGAGGCGGCCTTGTTGAACGCGGGCGCGGGTTCGTCTTCGTCTTCTTCAACTTCCTCGCCGTCCTGCTCGGCCTTTTCGCGCTTCAGCTCCGCCAGCGTGGAGGAGGGGTTGAGCAGGTTGCCGGCCTTGTCCCAGTGCAGTTCCTCGCTATGCGGGCCAACGCCGTCAAAGGCCTCGCCCTTTTCCTCTTCCAGCTCGGCGGCCAGCGCGGCCGTCTTTGCGTCGGCGTAGAAATTGGCATGGGCGCTGCCGTCGCCGCCGTTGATGATGACGTAATGGACTGTGGCCTTGGGCATGGGATGTTCCTTTTGAATTTTGATGCGAATTGTGATGACGGGGAACAATACGGTAAATACGCATTATGTCAAGACACCAAATAATTTACATAAAGCAAGCCCGTCTTGGAACGGCGCGGGGATTCTGCGACAGTGGTGCAGACGCAAAGGAGCATCGATGATCAAATACCTTTTTGCATTTTTCGCGCTGCCGCTGATGGCGCTGGCTCCTGCCCAAGCCGCCGAAGAAGCGCAGGCCTGCACGCAGATGTGGTGCCAGGAAGGCCTGACGCTGAACCTGAACGGCGACGAATGGCCGGCGGGCGATTATTATTTCGCCATCAAGCTCGACGGCAAGCTCACCAATTGCAAGGGCACGCTGCCGTTCAAAAACTGCCAGAGCAACGTCACCTGCAACACCAAGGACGTCACCATCGGCGAAAGCGGCTGCGCGCTGCCGGAGGCCGCGCATTCCTTCAACGTGATCATGTCGCAGCAGGCGCCCGCCGACGTCGGCGTCGCCATCCGCCGCGGCGACGGAAAATTTTTCATCTGGGACAATTCGCCGCAGAAAATCTGCACCTTCCCCAACGGCGCGCAGTGCGACGAACGCGAATGCTGCTCCGTCTATGCGGAGCTGGATGTCGTCTGGGAAAGCCAGTAAAGGTTGTTTCAGGGTCCGGAAAAATTTTCCGCGCCGGACTGTTGAATTAAACAAGGCCCGACATGAAAAAAGACCTGCCCGAAAAAATCGCCGCCGCCGCGCTTGTCGCCGGTTTCTTGATCGGTCTCGGCTTTTACGCGGAGCGTGAAGCGGAGTTTGCCGCCTGGTTCTTTATCGAAGCCGTGCCATTGCTGCTGCTGGCCTGCGGCCTGCTGCAATTGCGCAAGGCGCCGGGGCTGGTAAAGCACCGTCGCGCCGCCTTCGCCCTTGTCGCGCTGCTGGAAATCCTGTCTGCGTTTCACGCGCCCAACCTGAAACAGTTTTTCGAACTGCAGATGATGGGCGTCTTGCCGGCCGCGGGCGCGCTGAGCCTGCCCTTCGCCTTTCACCGCTGGCTGAACGCCGCGGCCTTTGAAAAATGGCGCAGTCGGCTGGTCATCACCGGCTGGCTGGCGATCGGCGTCATCGGGGGCGGATATATTCTGCTCCTGGTGAATATGCCGATGGGCGGGGGATAGCCTTACTGACAAAATAAAAACCCGCGCCGTATCTTTCACCGGCGCGGGTTTTTTTAGAACGAAAGTCCGTTACGCCTTGGGCGCGTCCGGCTTCTTCGCTTCCGGTTTCTTTACCGGCGCAATCGGCTCGTCGCGCTTGATGCTGAAGGGCGTCGGTTCCTTGAAACCCTCGCCGGCTTTCTTGGCCGAGCGGTGGAAGACATGGCCAATCTCGAACACGCCGCGCTTCACGGCCTTGCCGAAACGCACGGCCATATCGGGGCCGAAGGCGGCGGCTTCATGCGTGGTGCGCTTGAAGGTGTTCCATTTTTCGCGGCGGCGCGCTTTCGCGGTCGCCTTGTAAACGGCCTTGCGCTCTTTCTTCGCCTCCGCGATCGTCTTGCCCAGCTCTTTCGCTTTTTCGGCTGTCGCCTTGTTGTTCTCGGCCACGATCTGTTTTTTCTCGACATGCAGTTCCGACGCCACGCCGTAGAGGGATTTTTGCGAACGCGCCAGCTTCTCCTGCTCGGCCGCCAGTTTTGCCTGCAGGTCGGAAATCGCGTTATGCGTGCCCTTCACTTCGGCCGACAGCGTTTCAACCGTCTTGCGGCGCACCTCAAGGCGTTTTTCGCCTTCGGCTTCCAGCTGTTTCGACAGCTCGGTGATGGTGGTGGTG
>JBGGMV010000045.1:0-15827 GCA_041287865.1 Alphaproteobacteria bacterium
CTGCCTGTCGGCATCAAATCCTGCGCGGGTGAATTCGAAAAGGGCGATATCGTCGAGGTCGCCGCACCCGACGGCAAGCGCATCGGCGTCGGTATTGCCAGATATGGCGCTGAAAAACTGCGCGAGTATATCGGCCAGAAGGGCAAACCCGAATTCATCCACTACGATCACCTGCATATCGAGCGGGGTTGATGTGGAACAGGTCACCGCCCAGCTAAAGAAAGTCAAAGCCGCCAGCCGCGCCCTCGCCGTGATGGAAGAAGCGCAGCGTGTTGCGGTTCTGCGCAGCTTGGCCGATGAACTGGAAGCATCTGTCAGCGATATCCTGCGTGAAAACGAAAAAGACCTTGCGGCCATGCCGAAGGATGATCCGCGTTATGACCGGTTGTTATTGAACAAGGATCGCGTGACAGCGCTGGCCGATGATGTGCGCAAAGTGGCGGATCTGCCCTCGCCGCTGAACAAAGTGCTGGAAGAAACCGCGCGGCCCAACGGGCTGAAGCTGAAGAAAATCTCCGTGCCGCTGGGCGTGGCGGGTGTGATCTATGAATCGCGGCCGAATGTCACCGTCGACGTTTTCGCGCTTTGCTTCAAGGCCGGCAATGCCTGCGCGCTGAAGGGCGGCAAGGAAGCGCAGCATAGCAACCGTGTGCTGGCTGATGCCATCCATCGCGCCTTGAAAAAGAATAATGTCGATACGGATACCGTCTACCTGCTGCCGCCCGACCGCGAGGCGACGCAAGTGCTGCTGGATGCCGTGGGCCTGATCGACGTCTGCATCCCGCGCGGCAGCCAGGGATTGATCGACCATGTGCGCAATACCGCGCGCGTGCCGGTGATCGAAACCGGCGCGGGCATCGTGCATACCTATTTCGACGCCAGCGGCGATCTTGAAAAAGGCAAGGCCATCGTCAACAACGCCAAGACACGCCGCGTCAGCGTCTGCAACGCGCTCGACACGCTGGTGATCCACGACAGCCGGTTGAAGGATTTAGCCGCGCTTGCCGCGCCGCTTGCCAATAGCAATGTCGAGATTTTCGCTGACGAAGCGGCCTATGCGCAACTGGCAGGCTATCCGCAAAAACTGCTGCACAAGGCAACACCGGAAGATTTTGGGCGCGAGTTCCTGTCTTATAAAATGTCGGTCAAGACCGTGGCGTCAAAGGAAGCGGCGGTCGCGCATATCATGCATTACACCTCCCACCACAGCGAAGCGATCATTGCCGAGGACGCGCAGGCCGTCGATTATTTCATGAAGAACGTCGACGCCGCCGCCGTTTATGCCAACGCCTCCACCGCCTTCACCGACGGCGGGCAGTTCGGCATGGGGGCGGAGATCGGCATCAGCACGCAGAAGCTCCACGCCCGCGGCCCCATGGGGCTGGAGGCGCTGACCAGCTATAAATGGCTGGTTTACGGCGACGGGCAAATCCGCAAGTAAAATAGAAAAAGTGGCCAACCGGCAGGGCAGGCCACTTTTTCCGCTGCCGGAGGTATCCGGCGGCATTTCAACGCTGCGGCGTTACTTGCTTTCGCAAGCGCCTTGCGCGTCTTTCACTTCGCCCTCTTTCTTTTCGGGCGCTGCCGGCTTTTCTTCAGCGGGCGTGTCGTTTTGCGGATCACCGTTCATGGTTTTCTCCTTCTTGGGTTGATGCAAGTTTTCTTGCTTACCCTCCAAGATTAGCATCCGGTGCTTACATGAACCTTACACCGAGTCATCCATTTTGACGTAGGGCGTCTTCCTGAAATCGAGGATGAAAACGTTGCCCGATTCTTCTCCCGCTTCGACGGCGGCCGCGCCGTTGTGCACGGCCATTGTCTTGCTGACGATGGAAAGGCCGAGCCCCGCGCCGGCTTGCCCGTCGCCGTTCGTGCCGCGGCGGAAACGGTCGAAGATATTCTCGCGCCGCGCTTCGGGGATTGTCAGGCCGTAATCGCGTACCTTGACCGATGTGCCTTCCAGCGTCACGTCGACGGGTGTTTTGGCAGGCGTGTGTTCAAGCGCGTTGTCGAGCAGGTTGCGGATGGCGCGGTAAATCAGGTCGCGGTCGCCCAGCACGAAAACCGGCGCCTCCACCCCGTGCACGCGCAATTCGCGCTGCTCCTTGATGAACAGGGGCCAGAGGTCCTGGCAGACGCGGCTGACCAGTTCCGACAGGTCGACCATCTTCATTTCAATCGTATCGGCGTAGTCGAGCCGCGTGATATCGAGCATCTGGTTCATCAGGTTGATCATCTCGTCCACGTCGCGCAACAGTTTTGCCGATTGCGTGCTGTGGGGCATCTGTTCGATATGGGCCTTCAGCACCGCCAGAGGTGTGCGTAGTTCATGCGCGAGGTTTTCGGTCAGTTCTTTCTGTTCCTGCAGCGATTTGCCAAGGCGGCGGAATGAAAAATTGATGGCGCGGATAAAGGGCAAAATTTCCTCCGCGATGCCCTTTTCATCGATCTGCAGGCCCGAAGGTGACGGCGCACCCATCCGCGCCACCTGTTTCGCCGCGCGGTAGAGCGGATCAAAGCCGCGTCTGACCGTTGTCATGATGATGACGATCACGGCTGCGCAGAACGGCAGGCCTATCATAAGCAACCGGCCGGTGAATTCGTCGATGATCTGGCTTGAAAACGCGCCCGCGACCTGCAGGGTTTGCGCCGTCTGCACGTAATAATCGGTGTCGCCGACGGTGGCCTTGACGGTCATGCCGACATATTCGCTATTGTTTGCGCCCTTGAACGTAAAACTGCCGTCGCCAAGGTTGCCGAAATCGGAGGGGAAGAACGAAGTGTCGGCATAGGAGGATTTGAACAGGATTTCGCCGTCCGCGTCACGCACCAGGTATTGCGCTGTGGGTACGGCGCGGGCGTAAAAAAGGCGCAGTTCGGTCGGCAGGTTCATCACCAGTTTGTTGGCCCCCTTGCCGGGTTTCAGGTATTCCTGAATATTGCGGGCCTGTTCCGCCACCGTTTTTTCGCGGAGCATGTCGAGCGACTTGTCCATCTGCGAATGGATGACGATGAAGGTGATGGCGATGGCGACGACGATAATCGCCAGCACGCGCAGCAACAGCCGCGCCATCAGCGAATTCCTAATTGGCAGCGTTCGCATCTTGCCTGTCCGCGATCATGTATCCGATGCCGCGCAGCGTGTGGATTTCCACATTCGCCGCCTTCGCCTCCAGTTTTTTGCGCAGCCTGTGCACCAGCACCTCGACCGAATTGACCGAGCCGCGTTCCTCGTAGCTGTAGAGCCGCATTTCGATCGCTTTCTTGGTGACGATCTTCCCCGCGCTGCGCAGCAATTGTTCCAGCAGGTCGGTTTCACGGCGCGACAGGTCGACCGCAGTACCCGAAATCGTTGCCTGACGGCTGATGCAGTCGAATGAAATGCCGCCCAGCGTCAGAACGGTCCCCAGCGCCTGCGCAGGGCGGCGCAGCAGCGCGTGGATGCGGGCGACCAGTTCTTCGGTCTCGAAGGGTTTTACCATGTAATCGTCGGCCCCCTGGTTAAGGCCTGCAATTTTGTCCGACAGCCCGTCACGCGCCGTCAGCACCAGCACGGGCACGGTGTTCTTGCTCTCGCGCAGCTGGCGCAGCACTTCGGTGCCGTCGATATCGGGCAGGCCCAGGTCGAGCACCACGGCGTCGTAAACCTGTGCGCCGACCGCAGACAGGGCGTCGCCGCCCGCGCCAACGGGGTCGACTTCAAAGCCGGCCTTGGCCAGGCTTTCGTTCACCGCTTCGGACAGCCGCGGGTTATCCTCGACCAGTAAAATGCGCATTGGAATTCCAATAGGGAAATTAAGAAGGCAAACGCCCTTCTATGATATTAGTTCCAGCTTACAGCAGTCTTACGGGCCGCCGGGGGCTTTAACCTTCGGTGCTCCGTCGTCGTTCGCAGAGGCAATTTTTTCCTGCAGGCTGGCGACCTGTTTTTTCAGGCGTTCGAGATCTTCGGCAACCTCGGGCGGTACTTTCTTGGCCGATGCCTGGAAGTCTTCGATGCTGCTTTTGACGGCGGAAAGCGCGGGCGCGTAGTCGGGCGCGGGCTGGTTGGTCGCTTTCATGGTTTCGATCTTCTCATCTATCTTGGAAAGTTCGTCGCTTATCTTTTTGATATGTTGCGCATTTCTAAGATCGCTATAGATGATGCCGACGACGGTCGCCGTGGCCATGCCGCCCATAAACATGACGTCTGCGGCCACGCCCGCGACGGCAAGGCCTGCGCCAGCCACGATAATGATGGTATTGCGCTTGTGGTTGGAATTTTTCTTGTTCATCATCGCGCGCAGCTTGTCTTTTAAATCCTCAAGACTTCCGATGCTTTCTTTGGTTTCTTCAGGCGCTGCTTCAGCAGTGGCAGCCTCCGGATTTTTCGGCGCGCGCGTGAGCAGCTTGTCTTTCAACCCGCCCAGATATTCCGAAATGCCGGTGACAACCGATTTCTTGTCGGTTTTGTCAGGCACAGGTGTTTCAAGGGTTTCGGGCTGCGTCGGATCGAGTTTCGGTTTGCGTTTCAGGAAGTCGGGAACGAACTTCAATTCGGGTGCCTCGGCTGTTGTTATATATGTGCAGATTGTAGCGGTATAATGACACCGCTGTCAAATCAGGGGGCTGATTTAGCGCGTAACTTATTGGATTACTTGGCTTCCTGCAAGTCTTTCAGCTCTTTGCGCAGGCGGGCTTTCCGCACGGCTTCGGATAGCTCGCGCTCTTCCTTGTCTGGGCCCTTGCAGAGCGCGAGCAGCGAGAGAACCGGCGGTACGAAGAGCAGCGCGGCCATCAATTTTTCAAACCTGCTGCCATACATACTAAAGAATGTGAAAGCCGCCACGACAATCATAATGACATTCGCCGTGGTTGCGGAAATGAGGAGGAGCTTGCGCTGCATCGGTTTACCTTTCGGGCAAATTATTTTACTGTGAAGCACAGGTTTAATTTCATGATTTTAAGGGGTTTTTGAATATGAAGCGACTGTTTTTTGCGGCCACCGCCCTTGCGCTCCTGATGCCTTCGCTGGCCATGGCCGATGAATTCAAGGCCGAGAGCAAGATCGTCTCCGCCACCGTTTATACAGGCCGCGCCAAGGTGACGCGCGTCGCCGAAATCGACCTGCCCGCCGGCGCACATACGGTTGTTTTTACGGGCCTGCCCGCCATCCTGCTGCCGGACTCTTTAAGGGCCGAAGGCTCGGCGCGCGCGGATGTGAAATTCGGCGCTGTCGCGCACAAGCAGATCATGTCCTCGCAGCTCACCTCCGCGCGGGAGAACGAGCTGAACGCCGAGCTGGAAAAGCTGCAGGATCAGGTGACGCTGCTGAACAGCGAAAAGAACGCGCTCACCGCGCAACGCACCTTTATACAGGCGCTGGGCACGCAGGCGAATTTGCGCTCGGACGAGGAAATCGCCGAGCTGAACCTGAAACCCGACCAGTGGTCGGCCGCCGGGCAAACCATCCGCAACGACCTTGCTGAAACGCTGAAGGGCGAGGTGATGCTCGATATCCGCCTGCGCGAAGCCAACCGCGATATCACGCGCGTGCGCGGCGAACTCGACGCCCAGCGCACCGACCAGCGCAGCACATGGTCGGTCACCGTGCCGCTGGAATCTACGGAAGCGACGAAGCTTAAAATCGAGCTCAGCTATCAGGTGCCGAACGCCACATGGACCCCGATTTACGACGCGCGCCTTGAAACCGAAGGGCAGGGGGATCTTAAACTACAGCAATTCGGTTCTGTCCAGCAGACAACGGGCGAGGACTGGGAAGACATCGCGCTCGCACTGTCAACCGCCCAGCCGCAGCGCGGCACTGGTCTGCCCGACCTGCAGCCGAATTGGGTGGATGCCTATGAACGCGGTCAGGTTGTTGGAACCAACCGCGTGGATTCCGCTACGACCTTTGACGGTGGAGGTCCCGGCTCACAAATGCAATTCAAGAGCATGTCCAGCAACATCGTGCAGGCCAGCTCGGGCTTTGGCGGCATCATGGGAGGGGCCGCGATGGAAGCGGCACCCCCGCCGCCCGTCGAGCGCAAGGCCGAATTCGCAGCCGCGCTGGCGAACAATAGCGGTTTCGTGAGCGAATACAAAATTCCCGGCCCCAGCCGCGTGATGTCGGATGGCACGGAAACCAAGCTGATGGTCGGCGGATTTGATCTCGACAGCAAGCTGGAGGTGCATATCAAGCCGCAGCTGAGCACTGAAGCCTACCTCGTCGCCAAGTCCAAACTGAAGGGCGAGTCTCCCATCCTGCCCGGACAGGTCAACCTGTTCCGCGACGGCGCCTTTATCGGCCAGTCGCGCCTGCCGCTGTTGCGTCCGGGGGAGGAGCAGCAGCTTTACTTCGGCGTGGATGATCAGGTAGCCGTCAAGCGCAAGACGCTGAAGGACGAGCGCAAGGAAGCGGGCATTATTTCCCGCGACAATATCCTCGACCGTCATTTCGTGACGGAAATCCAGAACCTGCACACGAAGAAAGTCGATATCGTGGTCAAGGAAACCGTGCCCGCGCCGCGCAACGAAAAAGTGCGCGTGGAAATTTCCAAGGAAAACACCACCACCGGCTATACCGAGGATACCGCCAACATCAAGGGCATGACCGTCTGGCAATTCCCCATGGAAGCCAAGGAAAAGAAAGAACTGAAGCTCGGCTGGACGCTCACCTGGCCGTCGGGCACGACGCTTTCAGGCCTTTAACCCTTACGGGTTATCGATGATCGCCATCAGGCGGAGGCCGTAGGCGTTTTCGGTGAATCCGTCGCGGTCGACGTAGATATATTCGTCGGAGCCCACGAACCTGCTTTCGATGAAGTCCTCGAAGACGTCATAGAGCGGATCAAGGCCGATGAGCACGCCGGCGTAGTTGATGACGTCCTCCGCGTAGTTGAAGTCCTTGATGATGTCGATGGCGGTAAACGCGCCTTCGCCCTCGAAGACGAAGACGTCTCCGCCGGCGTCGCCGAAGAGGATGTCCCTGCCGTCGCCGCCGGCGATGCTGTCGCTGCCGGCGCCGCCGTGCAGCGTATTCGCGCCGGTATTGCCCCGGATGATGTTATTGAGCGCATTGCCCGTGCCGTTCAGCGCCGTCGTGCCGGTGAGGGTCAGGTCCTCGACGTTGGCGATGGCCGCAAGGGAGTAGGTGAATTTACTCAGGATCAGGTCGTGGTCGCCTTCTCCGCCGTTTTCGATGATGATATCGGTCAGCCGGTCGATGATAAAGGTGTCGGACTCGCCGCCGCCCGCCATCGTGTCAAGACCGGTGCCGCCGTCGATCGTGTTTTTCTCGCCGTTGCCGATGATGATGTTGTTGGCGGTATTGCCGAAGCCGTTGATTTCATCGGGGCCCACCAGCGTCAGGTTCTCGAAACCGGTGCCGAGCGAGAAGGTGATCGACGAGTAAACGGTCTCGATGCCGCCGGTGTCGGTCAGCTTGTCGCTTGCGCTATCGACGCCGTAGGAGTCGTTGCCGAGTCCGCCGACCAGCGAGTCCGCGCCGGCTGCGCCTTCAAGGAAGTTGTCGCCGCTGTTGCCGGTGATGGTGTTCGCGCTGTTGTTGCCGGTGCCGTCGATATTGGCCGTTCCCAGTAACGTAAGGTCATCGACGTTGACGACGAGCGCGAAGCTGACGCTGGAGCGCACCAGATCCTTGCCGCCGCTACCCGGGGATACTTCATCGATGTAAGTGCCGGAATCGCTGACGACATAAATGTCGTTGCCGCCTTTGCCGGCAAAAGTGTCCGCGCCGCCGCCGCCGGTGATGGTGTTGATGGCGCTGTTGCCGGTGATGGTGTTGACCGCCGCGTTGCCGATGGCGTGGATGGAAAGCGTGCCGTCGAGCGTGATGTTCTCGATGCTGACCCACTGGCCCGAGCCCAGCAGCGTGACGAGGTTGGTGTTGAAGGTCGTCAGACCCGTATCCGATCCGGTGCCGCCGTCAAGGCTGTCGGTGATGTCCGCGCCCAGCACGTCGTCACCGTCAAGGCCCAGCAGCGTATTGGTGCCGAGGTTGCCCCTGATGGTGTTGTCCATGGTGTTGCCGGTGCCGTTGATGAAAAGGCTGCCGGTGAGCGTCATGTTCTCGACATCCGTCTCCAGCGTATGCGTGACGCTCGAGATGATGAGGTCGTATTCAAGCGGTATCGATGCCACCTCGACCACGACGTCGCCCGCGTTCTGGATGACATAGGTATCCGCAAGCAGCCCGCCGGACAGGATGTTGTTGCCGCTGTTGCCGGTGATGGTATTGACAAGGTCGTTGCCCGTGCCGTCGATGTTGGTGGCGCCCGTCAGCGTCAGGTTTTCCACGTTGAGGCCGAGCGTGAATGTCGCGCTCGAGATCACGGTGTCGGTGCCCTGGCCCACCAGTTCGGTGGCCGTTTCGGCTGTGTTGTCGACGATATAGGTGTCGTTGCCCAGGCCGCCGGCATAGTTGTCGATGCCGCCCATGCCGCTCAGCGTGTTGTTGCCGTTGTTGCCGCCCAGGAAGTTCGTCGCGCTGTTGCCGAAGGCGTTCAGGGCCGCGGTGCCCAGCAGGCCGATATTCTCGATCTCGTAAGTCGCCGTGAATTCGGGGAGCGTGTAGGTGAAGGCCATATACACCGTGTCGCTGCCGCCGCCGGTGAATTCAATAATGGTCAGGCCCGAGAAACTGTCGACGAGGAAGCCGTCGTTGCCAAGGCCGCCGGCCAGCACGTCGACGCCGTTGCCGCCGATCAGCATGTCGTCTCCGCCCGCGCCGTTCAGCGCGTTGTCGCCGTCGTTGCCGGTGATGCTCTGACCGTAATCGTTGCCGGTGATGTTGATGTCGCTGTCGCCGGCGATGGCGAACATGAATTCCACTTCCTCGGTATTGGGGACGAAATTCATGTTGTAGTTGTTTGTGGCATAGACGGTGTCTTTCGTGCCTTCTGCCGCGCCAACGCCTTCGACGATGTAGTCAGCCAGGTTGTCGGCAAAGAAAGTGTCGTCGCCAAGGCCGCCGTTCATGGTGTCCGCGCCCGCGCCGCCGTCGAGCGTGTCCTTACCGTCCATTCCAAACAGGCTGTTGGAACCGTCGTTCCCGCCGATGGTGTTGACCAGGTCGGTTCCCGTGCCGTCGATGTTGGTGACGCCGGTCAGGAAGAGGTTTTCGGTGTTCGGGCCGTCGATGCTGAGGTTATAGGTTGCGCTTGAACGCACGGTGTCGGTGCCTTCGCCCACCAGTTCCGTGACGGGATCGAGCGTGGCGTCGTCGACGATATAGGTGTCGTTGCCCTTGCCGCCCGTCAGTGCGTCGTTGCCGATGCCGCCCCAGAGCGTGTTGTTGCCGTCGTTGCCGATAATGAAGTTGTCGAGACCGTTGCCGGTGCCGTCGATGTTGGCCAGCCCCACAAGGCGCAACCCTTCGATCTGGTAGGTGGGGGCGACGGGGGAGAGCGTATAGGTGATGGAGCTTTCCACGAAGTCGGTGCCCTCGCCGACCAGTTCGACGAAAATATCGCTGCCGCTGGTGACGACATAGGTGTCGTTGCCGAGACGGCCGGTCAGGACGTTGTTGCCGACGTTGCCGATCAGGCGGTTATCGAGCGCGTTGCCGAAGCCGTTGATGTTGTCGCTGCCGAACAGCTGCAGGCCTTCCAGTTCCTGCCCCGCGAGATAGCCGGCGCCGAGGTCGAAGGTGATGGGCGCGGCGACGAAGTCGAAGCCTTCGCCCACGTTCTCGACCAGCCTGTCGAGCAGGCTGTCGACGACCAGGCGGTCGTTGCCCAAGCCGCCCGCCAGCGTGTTGACGCCCGAATTCGCGGTCAGCGTATTGCTGAATTCATTGCCCGTCGCATCCAGCGCGGCCGCGCCAAGCAGGGTCAGTCCTTCGATTTCCTCGCCCGCCGCGAGCGTGTAGGTAGCGGTCGAATAGACGACGTCGATTTCCAACTGCAGCGTCAGTTCTTCGGTGACGGTGTCGAGCGCGCTGTCGACATAGAAAGTATCGTTGCCGAAGCCGCCGTCCATCGCGTCGTCGCCCGTGCCGCCGTCGATCGTGTCGTTGCCGGCGATGCCGCTGATGGCGTCGTTCTGGGCGAAGCCCAGCAGCACGTTCGCGCCGCCGTTGCCGAGGATCGCATTGGCGAGGTTATTGCCGCCGCCGGTGGTGCCGGACTTGATCTCGAGGTTTTCGACGTTGGCGGTCAGGAAATAATTGATGAAGGCCACGACGCCGTCGGTGCCTTGGGCCGCGAGTTCGGTGACGATGTCGCCGATGTTTTCAACCTTGTATACGTCGTCGCCCAGGCCGCCCGACATCGTGTCCTTGCCGACCTGCCCGTCGATCGAGGTGTCGTTGCCGTCGCCGCCGCTGATGATGTCGTCGCCGCCGCCGCCCAGCAGCGTGTCGCCGCCGTCCATGCCCGATATCGTGTTCTTGGCGCCGTTGCCGATGATGGTGTTGTCGAGGTTGTTTCCCGTGCCCACCACTGCGGTGAGCGCAGACATCGTCATATCGTCTGCATTGGTTGCAAAGGCAAGCATCGAATAGCTGACTTTGGCCAGCACCATATCCTTGCCTTCGCCCACGCCCTCGATGATGAGGTCGGTGCCGACATCCACCGTGAAGGTGTCGTTGCCGAGGCCGCCGTCCATGGTGTCCGTCCCGCCGCCGCCGTCGATGGTGTCGAGGCCCGCGCCGCCCTGGAACACGTTGCGCTGCGTATTGCCGATCAAGATGTTGTTGCTGACGTTGCCGATGACCGTCTGGCCGCCCACGGTGCCCAGCAGCGTCAGGCGCTCGACCTCGGGCGTCATGGTATAAACGGCATTGGCGACAAGCGTCGCGTTGATCTTGTCGGCGGTGCCTTGCAGCGCCACCTCGGTCACTACGTCGAGGGCGTTGTCGATGAAGTAGACGTCGTCGCCTTCGTTGCCGCTGGTGGTGTCGATACCCACGCCGCCGTCGAGCGAGTCGACGCCGAGGCCGCCGGAGATGGTGTCGCTGCCCGCAAGGCCTTTCAGGATGTTGCTGCCGTCGTTGCCGCCGATGACGTTGTTGAGCGCGTTGCCCGTGGCGTTGACGGAGGCGACAAGGGTCAGGAAGAGGTTTTCGACCTCCGATGTCGCGCTGGCGGTGGGCAGCGTATAGGTGACCGAGCTGTAGACGGAGTCCGTCCCCTGGCCGGCGAGGTCGATCACCTTGTCGGTGGCGAGATCGACGCCGTAGTTGTCGTTGCCGATGCCGCCCGCCATGGAATCCGCGCCGCCGCCGCCGATCAGGTTGTCGTTGCCGTCCAGGCCGAACAGCTTGTTGGCCGCCACGTTGCCGGTGATGATGTTGTCGTTGTTGTCTCCCGTCGCCGTCAGCGTCGCCGTCGCCGTGCCCAGCAGCGTGATGTTCTGGATGTTCGTCCACGACAGTGTGCCCGCGTTCAGCGTCAGCAGGTTGGTGTTGAAGATCACGTTGACGGTATTGCTGCCCACGCCGCCGTCGACCGTATCGGCCATGTCGGAGGCGTCGTCGAGGATGAAGATGTCGTTGCCGATCTCGCCCGACAGCGTGTCCACGCCGTCCCAGCCGTCGATCGTGTCGTTGCCGTCGCCGCCGGCGATGGAGTTGTTCTTGTTGTTGCCTTCCAGCCAGTTGGCAGACGCGTTGCCTTCGCCGTTGATGACGCCGAAGCCGACGAGACGCATGTCCTCGATGCCCTGCGCCAGGACGACGTTGTCTGTCAGCAGGCTGAGCGTGATGTAGGAGTTGACGCGGTCGTGCAGGCCCTCGATCAGGCCGCCGGCGGCTTCGGTGATATCGTCGCTATAGCTGTCGACGTGATAGGTGTCGCTGCCGTCGCCGCCGATCATGGTGTCGTCGCCGCTGCCGGCCCAGAGCGCATCCATTCCCGTTGCGCCGTCGAGCGTGTCGTTGCCCTGTACCGCCTGTATCCAGTCATCACCGCCAAGGCCGTTGATCTCGTCGTCGTCGGATGTACCTTCCAGATCGACGTCGGAAGCGCCTGTGCCGTTAATGACTGCCATGATCAAATCTCCTTGGATGAATGCGGTATTCCAAATCTCAGCATATCAAATGATGCCCGAAAATATCAGCATTTACTGCATTAAACGCATGTGTAACCATCTGTTTATTAGTAATGGGCTATAATGAAGAATAGGTTAATTGGAGTGATAGGGAAAATGAGAAAGGTTGCCTGTTTTATCTTCGTTGCCGCCGCGCTTTTCTTGGTGCCGGTTGCATCGTATGCGTCGCTTGCTGACGAGGATGCGCCGGTGCCGCCTCCCGCCGACAAGAAGGTGGAAACAGAATGCCCGGCCGGCAGCTTCAAGTTCCAGGAGACCTGCTGGGTGCAGGGCGATTGCCCCGAGGGTGAGGCGCTGTACAAACCGGGCGTTTGCGTGCCGATCCCCAACTGGCAATACGCGCCCCCTGTAGAAGAACCGGCCCCGCCTGCGGAAGAAGAAAAGCCCAAGTAAAAATCATTTAATATCAGGTAAATAGATATAGTCGAACATGGCGTTTTGACAAATGCCATGCGCTGTCCTATGCTCCGGCTCTCTTATTTTAAGGAAAAGGATTGCGCCCCTATGCTTCAGTGGCTGACGAAGAAAGTCGAGAAGGTCAACGAGATCCTCGCCGAAGGCAATTACCGCGTCCCGCCGATGAGCTGGGGCCGCCTGATCAAGGGCATGAAGCCCGAGCTGCCCGCAACGTCGGAAGTCGCCGTGGGCACGACCATGATCGATTCAGGCAAGTCGCTGGGAACCCGCTTTATGTGGGCCTCCCTGATCGCGCTGCTGTCGATCAATACGCTGATGTGGGCGGCGGTCGGCTTTGGCGCGGTGGGTATCGCAATTTATACGGCCGAATATTTCCGCGCCAAAAAATCCCGCAGCGACGAGCTGATCGAGATCAACTTCGCCGGCCAGCGCGTCAAGGGGCAGCGCTCCGACCTCTACCGCCTGCACCGCGCGCAGCTGAAGATCATGAACATATCGGATTCCTTAAGCTCCGGCACGAACACCACGGCCGACGCCATCGCCTCCATCCTCGATACGGTGAAGGAAGAACGCAAGCGCGTGAAAGTGCTGGAAGGCGGCCGCTATGGCGCAAGCACCGATGCCTATGGATTCACCGAACCGGACTTCCGCCTGCTCTTCGATGAAAACGACCTCAAGCACAAGAACGAGCCGGAAGTGAAAAAGCCGGAGCCCGAACTGCAGCCGCTGCCCGCCGTGAAGGGCGACCTGACTTCCGCCTGGAACAGCAAGCGCATGACGTCCGATGATTTCGTCGAGCAACTGGCCACGCTGCAGGAATCCCTGCCGCCCGAAGTCGCCGACAAGCTTCAGCAACGCCTGAAGGCGGGCAAGGCTTCGGCGCCCGGCGCGTAGGCGCCCGGTTTATTACGGCGCGTAATCAGTCCTTCAGGTTGCCGGTGACCGAGTCCTGCGTCTCGCTGCTCTTCTTCATGGTGTTGGAGATCATTTCCTCGGTTTCGTTCTTGCGCTCCATGGACTGCTGGAGCTGCATCTGATCCTGTTCGTTCATTTCGCTTATTGAATCTTTTCGATCCCCCAACGCCTCGCGCTGCGCAGCAGGATTTTTGTTGTTGGCGGGCTTCTGCTTGCGCAGGCCGCAAGGCGGATGCGTACAGGGAACCGCAAACGTGGGTGTTTGCGTCTGCACCGGTTGCAGGTTGCGATGCTGCGGCGCGACGGTGGTCTGCTTCGGCACGGGGCCCAGTTTTTCCTGCACGGTATCCGATGAAGCCGTGCCGCCCTCGACCGACTGGACCCAGCCCGCGTCGTTGTTGCCGATCTCCATTTGAAACTTGCCTGCGACATGGCCGCGGGTTTTTTCGACGCCCAGCGCGCTGCCCGGAATGCAGAAGGGCAGCATCAGCACGCAGAAAACGGGAACGAGGAAATGGGATATCGGGCGTTTCATGAAATACCTCTAAAAACGTGAATATCCCCATAATACAGGCGCACTTGCGTCTTTCCTAGCGCCTTGTTAGCCTTTTGTATCTCAAGGGGATTACAAAGTGGCCGAGCCTGTCATTATCACCGTTCTCGACAAGGCGCTGATCCCGCAGGCTGCGGGCCTGCTCAGCCGCGCCTTCAACGAAGCCGCCGAAGTTTTCAAGGGCGAGCTTGAACAAACCCTCTCCGACAATCCGTGGAAGCCCGTCGTCTTCGCCGCCATGCAGGCGGGGAAACTGGTGGGCGTCATCGAATGCGACACCGGCCCCGATTTCAAGGCGCGCAATATCTTCGCCTTCAGCAAGCTGGCGATCGACCCCGCCGCGCGCGGGCAGGGCATCGGCCAGCAGCTGGTGAAACAGGCCGAGGCATTCATCGCTCACGAATGGATGGAAGACAAACCCGGCACGCTCGCCATCATCGACGGCACGAAGGTCGACAACCCCAATTCACGTTTCTACGAAAAGATGGATTACAAGCCGGATACGCCAGTTGTGCTGCGCGATGGCCAGCCGGTATTAAAAAAGCGGCTTAATGAAAAGCCGCTGCGCAGAAACAACATCGCCAGTTTCGATTAACCGTAGCAGCCGCCGTTGAACATGCAGTAGCAGGTGCGGCTGAATTCATACACTGGCATGACCATCACGACCAGATAGGCGAAGGTCAGCATCGCCATGGCCATCGACTTTGACACGCGGTCTTCGATCGGCAGCAGGAAGAAGGCCAGGATGCCGGGGAAGAAATAGATAAAGAATTCGGGGAAGGGGCCTGAATGGCTCGCGCGGGCGAGGTCGTGGAAGAGAGGATCCTGCGACCCCCACCACATAAAGCTGCGCAAATAGACAACGAGGAACGGCCAGCCGAGCGCGAAGCCCAACACCATCTTGATCCGGTTCTCGTTAAAAAATTTGGTCACGGCCTTTTACCTTTTTGCCCTGTCATTTATCCGCCAAAACAGCGGATTTTGCAAATTTCCTATGTGTCAGAGGTTATCCTATTTTACGTAATTTCGCAAGGTAGGGTTGATTTATGAAGGAAAATTAAGACTTTATAAACCAATGTTAACCATTGGGCGGGTAGGGGATAAGGGGCAGAATCGGTTGCCATGCCCCGCCGCCATGGTTAGCGTGGAACAACACCACAGGGCATTTACCATGATTAAAGACGGCTTCAACCGCGACGCAAAGCCTGCCTCGGCTTCGCTCTACCATGCGCATATTTATTACAAGGTGGGTGAGCAGAGCGAGCCGGACGCCAAAGCCCTCGCGCAACTGGCGCGGAAGCTTTTCCCGCAGCATGTGGAAGAAGTGATCGAGTACGACAAACCCGGCGGCCCGCACGCCGCATCAAACGTCGTCATCCATATCAAATCCGAAGGCTTCGGCGAGGTCGTGCGCTGGCTGCAATTCAATACCGGAGATTTGTCGGCCCTCGTCCACCCGAAATCCGGCGATGTGATCAAGGATCATATCGACTACGGCCTCTGGCTCGGCCCTCACCGCGAAGGCCTGCTGAACGGCCCGTATTTCGACAGAAAACGCGCGGAGCGGGGGATCAAGCCGCCGAAGCAAGGTCAATAAATATGTGGCGCGGGTTTCAATTTGCTTCGCTCGCGTTGATACTGTTGGGCGTCATGTATGTTATTGGCCATGCATTTCTCTATCGCTTTGAGTTTTCGCCTTACCATGCACAATGGGCGTATGACAGGGCAATGTATTACAAATATTTCAGCGAGGAGCCGAACCGAGGTGAGCTTAGCAGAGAATGGTTCAAAGTAGCGGCTGCAAGAGGTGTGCCTGACGCCCAATTTGAAACGGGGCAAACTTATAATCTAGGTTTGTTTGAAAAGCAGGACTATGCCATGGCAGCTCAAT
>JBGGMV010000046.1:0-22713 GCA_041287865.1 Alphaproteobacteria bacterium
CAGGAAATGGATGCTCGCGCCAAGCCGTTCTATAGTCTTGGCGGGGTCGGAAATCCTGGCTCGGCCGCTAAGGGCAACTACGGCTACTGAGGGCGAGGTCGTTGGGCGGTCTCCAGCGATTCGGACTGGTGGGTTCGGCCCGCCACGCTATTCGCGTGGCGGGCAGGACCATCGCCCGCGCTTCCGTCAGCTCGCTGGCGGCAGTGGGAATCATCTGCATGGCTGCCTCGCTGACGGGATGCTACACGTACGTGAAGCGTCCAGTCGCCGAAGCAGCTCCGAACACCAGAGTCGCGGCGGAGATCAGCGATGCAGGTCGCATCGCGCTCGGCAATCAGATGGGTGCCGAAGTCGCGCGGATAGAAGGGGAGGTCATGCAGAACTCGGACTCCGCGATGCACGTGATGGTCAGCGAAGTCCGGCTGAAGGAAGCCCCGTCGGAAACCTTCCGCATGTACGGCTCGGGCGTGGCCATCATCAACCCGCCCTTCCCGCCCGAAGCACTGGACGAACTGACCCAGTATATCGCCTCCAAACTCGGCCTTGGCGCCGAGGGCGATGTCTTCTGGCTCGACAATATGCAGATCAATCCTGAAACGGGGATGGTGGGAAGTTGAACGCTTCGGATTTTTTAACGCAGCTTACCCAGAGTACGCACCTTGGTTTGTCGGGCCTCTTGATCCTGGTCCTGGCCATATCGCTTTATGTGTTCATCAAAATACAGAAGTTCATCTTCAAGGCCATCTGCCTGCTGGCCCTGATCGGCACCGGTGTAGCGATTTACCTGTTTTGGTGACGATTTTAAGGCCTGTTGACATTCCATAAACGAGGGTCTATACCACCCTCATTAGCTTAATGGAGTGTGTACGATGAAACGTATTAAAGACCTTTTCAGCAACGCCAAGGAAAAAGCCGTTGGCCAGGAAACCCGCACGTTTGTGCGCTTCTTCACCGAAACCGGCGCGCAGTTCGCCGAAGTGCAGGACCGCGATCCCGCGAAACTGACCCTGCCCGACGACACTCACCATTTCAAATTCTTCGACCGCAAGATGAAGAAGAGCGAGACGGTCGATACCCGCACACTTTACACCGGCGCCGAAAACGTTTCCCCCACCTATTACGTGGTGGACAAGGTGATGCCGCTGACCAAATTCAACGCCCTGCCGCCCGAAGAAAAAGAACAGCTGACCACCGAAGGCACCAGCGGCGGCACGACCGCCGTTGCCGTGGCCATCACGGGCGCGGTTTACCGTTACCTCAGCACCGAGGAAACGAACACCATCGCCATCGACCGCAACACGATGAAACAGCTCTGGCCGCAGCACGAAAGCTCGCAGATGAGCAACGCGCCGAAGCGTTCGCGCTAAGTTTTCACGACACCTTCCCCCATCGCCACCCCCGCTTTATGCGGGGGTCCAAAAGCGCGTCCGCGCGTCATATGAGTCAGACTCATATGACGGCCAGACGGCCTTTTGGATGCCCGCGCAAGGCGGGCATGGAAAGGTTTATTACGTCTTCTTCAGGTCAAAACGGTCGAGGTTCATCACCTTCGTCCAGGCCTTCACGAAGTCTTCGGCGAATTTGTCCTTCGCATCGTCGGCGGCATAGACTTCAGCCACCGCGCGCAGCTCTGAATTCGAGCCGAAGACGAGGTCGACAGGCGTCGCCGTCCATTTGACGGCGCCTGTATCGCGGTCCTTGCCTTCGTAGAGACCTTCTTTTTCAGCCTTGCTCCACTTGGTCGACATGTCGAGCAGGTTGACGAAGAAGTCGTTGCTGAGAGTTCCCGGTTTGTCGGTGAACACGCCCTCCTTCGCGCCGCCCACGTTGGCATCGAGCACGCGAAGGCCGCCCACCAGCGCCGTCATTTCCGGCACGGTAAGGGTCAGGTATCCGGCGCGGTCAACCAGCGCTTCGGCGGGAGAACGCTTATTGCCCTCGCCGTAATAGTTGCGGAAGCCGTCGGCGGTAGGCTCCAGCACCTCGAACGACGCGGCGTCGGTCTGTTCCTGCGACGCATCGGTGCGGCCGGGGCTGAAGGGCACGGTGACTTTATGCCCGGCCTCCTTCGCCGCCTTTTCAACCGCAGCCGTGCCGCCAAGGACGATCAGGTCGGCCAGCGATACCTGCTTGCCGGATTTCGTCTTGTTGAACTCGGTCTGGATGGCTTCGAGCTTTTCCAGCACCTTCGCCACTTCGGCGGGGTTGTTGGCCGCCCAGTCTTTTTGCGGGGCAAGGCGCAGGCGCGCGCCGTTCGCGCCGCCGCGCATATCCGTGCCGCGATAGGAAGCGGCGGCGGACCATGCGGTGCGCACCAGTTCCGGCACCGTCAGGCCGGAGGCAAGGATTTTCGATTTCAGGCTCGAAATATCCGCCGCATCGACGGCTTTATAATCCGCCTTCGGCACGGGGTCCTGCCAGATCAGCGCCTCGGCGGGGATTTCCGCGCCGACGTAACGCGCGCGCGGGCCCATGTCGCGATGGGTCAGCTTGAACCATGCTTTTGCAAACGCGAGCTTGAATTCTTCAGGGTTATCCTTGAAGCGTTTCGAGATTTTCGCGTATTCCGGATCTTCCCTCAGGGCCAGGTCGGTCGTGAACATGACAGGCGCGTGGCGCTTGTTCGGGTCATGCGCATCAGGCACAAGGCTGGCCGCATTCTCGTCGGTGGGAATCCACTGTGTCGCGCCTGCGGGGCTCTTGGTTTTTTTCCATTCAAACGCGTAGAGGTTTTCGAGGTATTGCGTGGTGAACTTGGCGGGGTCAGTGGTCCATGCGCCTTCAAGCCCGCTGGTGATCGTGTCGCCCGCATTGCCTGTGCCGCATTTGCTCGTCCAGCCGAAGCCTTGTTCCTCTACGGCCGCACCGGCGGGTTCCTTGCCGACGCAATCCTTGGGCTTTTTCGCGCCATGCGCTTTACCGAACGTATGACCGCCCGCGATCAGGGCCACCGTTTCCTCGTCGTTCATTGCCATGCGGCCGAAGGTGTCGCGGATGTCTTTCGCGGCGGCCAGCGGGTCGGCATTGCCGCCCGGGCCTTCGGGGTTGACGTAGATCAGGCCCATCTGCACGGCGGCCAGCGGTTTTTCCAGCTTGCGGTCGCCGGTATAGCGCTGCTTGTCGCCCATCCATTCGCCTTCGGGGCCCCAATAAACCAGATCCGCTTCCCAATCGTCGGTGCGGCCACCCGCAAAACCAAAGGTCTTGAAGCCCATCGATTCCATCGCGACGTTGCCGGTCAGCACCATCAGATCGGCCCATGAGATTTTGCGGCCATATTTCTTTTTGACGGGCCAGAGCAGGCGGCGCGCCTTGTCGAGGTTCGCGTTGTCGGGCCAGCTGTTCAGCGGCTCGAAGCGCTGCTGCCCGCCGCCAGCACCACCGCGCCCGTCGGCCAAGCGATAGGTGCCCGCGCTGTGCCATGCCATGCGGATAAAGAAGGGGCCGTAGTGGCCGTAGTCGGCGGGCCACCAGGGCTGCGATTTTTTCATCACGTCGGCGATGTCTTTCTTTACGGCGGCAAGGTCAAGCGTCTTGAATTCCTGCGCGTAGTTGAAGCCCTGCCCCATGGGGTCGGATTCCAGCGCATTCTGGCGCAACGGTTGCAGGTTCAGCTGTTCGGGCCACCAGAACTGGTTCTGGCGCGGCGTGCCTTCGGCCATGGCGGCAAAAGTAATGACGCTGATGGCGATGGCGGCGGTGGCCGTAAACAATGACTTCCTGAAGCGCGATTGCATGATGAAACCCTCCGGTAATGGTGGAATTGGAATGACTTTGTGGCGTTATTGTAGGCCGGCGGCTCCCCCTAATAAAATTTATTGATCTTATCTGCTCCATAAGCTGTACTTATGACCGATTCTGCAAAGGAGAGGCTTATGAATATACGCGATTTCGAATACATCGTTGCGCTGGCCGACAAGCGGCGCTTCGCGCTGGCCGCCGAAACCTGCAACGTCAGCCAGCCCGCGCTGAGCCTGCAGATCAAGAAGCTGGAGGAACAGCTGGGCATCACCCTGTTCCAGCGCACGCCGCAGGGCGTCATCCCGACCGAAGACGCCGCCTTTATCATCGCCAACGCGCGCCTTGTGCTGGAAAAAACGGCGCAGATCCGCCAGCACGCGCAGCAGGCGGCCAAGGGGCAGAACATGCGCCTGATCACCGTGGGCGTCATTCCCTCCATCGCGCCCTATTACCTGCCAAAATTTTTCAAGAGCCTCGATGCCTTCAAGGGCCGCAAGAATTTGCAATGGCAGATACTGGAAGATAAAACCGAGCATCTGGTCGAAAATCTCGACAACGGCGCGATCGACGCCGCCGTGATGATCGTGCCGGACGCGGGCACCGAACACGCGCATGAACTGCTGTTCGAGGAAGAACTATACCTTGCCGTATCCGCAAAACACGCGCTGGCCGGCGAGCGCGAAGTGGCGCTGCAGGATATCCGCAATGAAAACTGGCTGCTGCTGGACGAAGGCCATTGCCTGAACCTGCCGATGCTGGAGGTCTGCAAGCGCGCGAAGATCGGCATCGACCGCAACAGTTTCCGCGCCAAAAGCCTTGAAACGCTGCGCCATATGGTCGCGCATAATTCGGGCATCACCCTCATCCCCGCCATGGCGCGGCGCAAGGATGACGGCATCGCCTATGTCTCGCTGAAATCCGCCAAGCCCTATAAACGCGCCGTCAGCCTTGTCTGGCGCAAGAACGGGCATTATGCGGAAACGATCAATGAAATGACGAAATCGCTGGCGGCGTGATCAGTCCAGCATCCGGAAGGTCAGGGCCTTCAGGTACTGCGTTTCGGGCAGCAGCGGGTGCACCGGATGGTCAGGCCCCGCGCCTGCCGTCTTGATCAGCTGGAAATGGCGGCCGGATTTTGCAAGGCCGCCCGCGACGACCTCGATCAAATCCTTCACGCCGACGTGTGACGAGCAGGAGGCGAAGAACAGGTAGCCGCTGCGTTCGATCAGCGGTTCGGCCAGCCTTGCGAGTTTCTGGTAGCCCTTCATGCCCGCGCCCAGATCCTTGCGCGACTTCACAAATGCGGGCGGGTCGACGCAGACGACTTCGTATTTGCGGCCCATGTGCGGCAGTTTTTCCATCATGTCGAAGGCCGCGCCCTCGATCACCTGGCACTTGCGCTCGACGCCGTTCAGCGCGGCGTTCTTTTCCAGTGTCATCAGCGCATCGGATGAACTGTCGATGAATGTCACCGCCTCCGCGCCCAGCGTCGCCGCCGTGATGCCGAAGCCGCCGGTGTGGCAGAAAACGTCGAGCAATGACCCGCTTTTGGTCAGGTGTGAAACCCAGGCGCGGTTGTCGCGCTGGTCGTAGAACCAGCCGGTTTTCTGGCCGTCCATCACGTCGACGGCGAACTTTACGCCGTTTTCGGTGATCTGCACCACGGGGTCCTGCAGCGTGCCCAGCACGCCGGCCAGTTTTTTCTCCAGCCCTTCCATCTCGCGCGCGGCGGTGTCGTTGCGCAGGATAATTTCCTTCGGGCGAAGCAGTGATTTCAGCGCGCTTTCGATATGGGGCCACAGCGCCTCCATCCCCGCCGTATTCACCTGACAGACGACGACATCGCCGAAGCGGTCGACGATCAACCCCGGCAATCCGTCGCTTTCGGCATGGATCAGGCGGTAGAAAGGCTTGTCGAAAATCTTTTCGCGGTAGACGAAGGCGCTTTCGACGCGGTGGTAGATAAAGAAGCGCTCGAGGTTTTCCTCGGACTTCTGCGTCATCACGCGGCCGACCAGTTGCACCTTGGGGTTATAAAACCCGCGACCGACGAAATCGCCCTTGTCGCGCACGAAGTCGACCGCCGCGCCCGGGGCGATAGCGTCGCTTTCCTTCGCGTTGATGACTTCCGAGCGGAAAATCCACGGATAGCCCATCCGCACGCGGCGGACGGAATGTTCATCGATGCGGACGGCAGGAAGGGTCGGCATGTGCTCAGACTTTGCTTAAAATTTCTTCGACCCATTGTGGCACAATCTCTGTCGCCTTTCCATACCGCCCCTCGTCAAAGGCGTTGGCAACCAAAGATTTTTCAAGGTTCAGCTCGATCGACTGCGCGCCCGCCTGATAGGCGACTTCGACAAATCCTGCGGCGGGGTAAACGTTGCCGGAAGTGCCGATGGCGGCGAAGACGTTGCATTGCATCAGTTCGGCATAGATATCGTCCATAAACAGGGGCATTTCCCCGAACCAGACGACATGGGGGCGCAGCCCGCCCGCTTTCTCGCAGGCCGTGCAGACGGTTTTCTCGTCAAAATCGCCATCCCAGTCGGGCAGGCCAAGGCAATTTGTGCAGCGGGCCTTGCGCAGCTCGCCATGCATCGACAGCAGCCGCTTGTTGCCAGCGCGTTTATGCAAATCGTCGATGTTCTGTGTCACCAGCATGAAATCATCGCCCAGCGCAGCCTCCAGCTTCGCCAGTGCGAGGTGCGCGGCATTGGGCTGGATTTCCGGCTGTATCAGCTGGCGGCGGCGGTCATTATAGAAACGGTAGACCAGTTCAGGATCGCGCGCGAAACCCATGGGCGAGGCCACATCCTCGATTCGATGCCCTTCCCACAGCCCGTCGACGCCGCGAAAGGTGTTGATGCCCGATTCCGCCGAAATTCCCGCGCCTGTAAGAACGACGACACGCATGTTGAAACAAAATCCTTTGTGCTGCACAATCCGCAAAATCCATCGCGGCCCCCGCGAAATTAGTGGAGTGAGAATAGCATGTACTGGATGATAACCAAAATAGCCATTTCCGCCGGCATGATCGCTTTCTCGTCGTGGCTGTCGGTGAAGAAACCGGAGCTGGCGGGCTTCATTATCGCCCTGCCGATTTCGTCGATGCTGGTGCTGGCCTTCTCATTCGCGGAATACAAAGACCCCGAAGCCTCCGTAAAATTCGCGCAAAGCATCTTGGCCGCCATTCCGCTGTCGCTGCTGTTCTTCGTGCCCTTCCTGTTTGCAAAGAAAATCCCCTTTGGCTACTGGGGCGTTTATGCCTCGGGCGTGATATTGCTGACCGCCGGTTACTTCATCCATACCTTCATCATGAAGCAGGCGGGCACGCCATGAGCTATTCCGACCGCCGCGATTATATTGCGCAGGTCTTCGGGCAGGAACCGAAAGAGCAGAAGGCAATCCGCGCCGCGATGACGCAACCCGACGACCAGATCAGCGTGCCGCCGGAAGACGGTCGCCTGCTGCAACTGCTGGTGCGGCTGGTGAATGCCAAGAAAATTGTCGAGATTGGCACGCTCGGCGGCTATTCATCGCTCTGGATGGCGCAGGCCATGGCGAAGGGCGGGCAAATTTTTACCTGCGAATACGAAGACCGCCGCGCGCGCATCGCCGAAAAACATTTCGCCAAATATGCGAAGGGCAAGAAGATCACCATCGTCGAAGGCAACGCGCACAAGACACTGCCAACGCTATCAGCGAAAGGCCCCTTTGATCTGATCTTCATCGACGCCGAAAAAACCGGCTACGCCAAATATCTGGACTGGGCGGAGAAAAGCGTGCGCAAGGGCGGCTTGATCGTCGGCGACAATACGTTTTTATTCGACGCCGTCTGGCAGGGCCCGAGCGGAGATCGTATTAGCGATACCGCGTTTGCCGCCATGACCGATTTCAACAAACGCCTGTCAAACCCCAAGAAGTACCAGAGCATGATGCTGAATACGGGTCAGGGCATGACGGTGGCGATGAAGCTTTAAGCCATCAAATCCGGAAACGCCGTTTTCACGCCGGTGCGGGCGACGGTGGCAAGCGCGGCCACTTCGCCTTTCACGTTGCCCCAGACGCGCACGGGGGTCATGCCCTCGCGCTCGTACTCGGCTTGCAAAATCGTTTCAATGATATCGCCGCGCGCGTTTTTCACGTCGACGACTTTCAGCTTGAAGCGGCTTTTATTGATCGCGGCCGCGACCAGCGCGTCTTTCATGCCATGGGCGATGTTGGCGGAATCTTCGCCGGCGGCGCCCTGAAGCTGCAAGACGGTGCCTGCCGTGGCGCCCGGCGGAATGATCTCGATCACGCCGTTCTTGGGCGAGCGGCATTGCGGCATGCCGGAAATCTGCACCGGGCCCGCTTCTTTCTTGACAATGACGGAGGGCGCGGGGAATTTCAGCTTGATGCCGTCGATGTTGTCGAGCGCGAATTTCAGCGCGTTCTCCAGCCCGACGCCCTGTTCCTCGAACATGCCCATCAGGCTGCGCATCGCCATCGCAATTTCGTTGTCCTGGTCGGATGACGCCAGCTTGATGATTTTTGCGAGTTGTTCCTTGCTCATGGGTGTCCCCTCTACCTGTTGGTTCCGAAGAAATCGGGCTTTTCTGGACGATACCGCACTTCGTAGCTTTCTTCAAATGCCTGCAAGCCCTTTGATAGCGCCAGCAGGCGGCCGGTGGCGGCGCGGTGCTGGTTGGCGTCGGCCGAGCCCTTCATGCCGCTGCCCTTCCCGCCCAGCTTTTCGGAAAGCGCGTCAGCCACAAAGCGTAAATTGATGGCCTCCAGCAGGGCGGAGGAGATGCCGATGCTCTGCACCACCCTGTTGTGCATTTCGCCCCCGCTGACGGTGAAGCTGAACGTGATATCGCGCTCGCCGTCGCGGTGGATGATGCCGCAGCGCATCAGCTGCGTGTTGTCGGTCAGCACGGCTGCGACGCTGGAGGAATGCTCGATCCGCACGGCCTTGCCCGCCTGTTTCATCAATCCCTGCGCCACCTGCATGGTGGCGTCGTAATTGTCGACCGAGAGCAGCGCGCATTGCTCCACCACATCGACAAAGGGCGAGGTTTTCGTGCGGAACGCCGGCTGGCCGTTGACGTAAATCGCGGCCCAGTTATAGGGGTTGAACTCGCGCTCGTAATTGGAAATCAGCGCCGCCCATTCGCCGTCATAACCCAGGCGCCCTATGCGCGGGGTGATCGGCCCGTTTTTATAAAAATCCGCCAGCACCTTGCCCGCCATGCGCAGCGTGGTGTGCATGTTCTGCGCGCGCACGACGACTTTTTCTTTCCCCAGTTTCAGGAAAACGCGGTTGCTGCGCACCACGTTGGCGCCCTCGGCCACCGTGCCGGGCGGCGCTGCGTCATCGATAAATTCGATTTTTTCGCGCACCAGCGATGTGGTGAATTCTTCCATATCCCTACCCCATGCCAGAATGCCATGGGCGCGAAGCCTGCGCAACAAGGTGGAATGTTATGGCTTATCAGGCCGCCATGCCGTAGTGATGCTGGGGCTGCGCGGGCGCATAGACGAACTTCTGTTCAGAATTCTTGTGCATGGGCACGACGTTCACCAGCAGCATTTCCGCGCCAAAGACGCCGAGGCTTTCCAGCTCGGCCACGATGCCCTTCACCTCGCCCATCGTGAAGCCATATTCGTCGCGGGCCAGATCCATCGCCAGCATGCGGAGGATGGCCAGCAGCTCCTGCGCGCGGGTGCTCTTCCAGGGATCTACGGGTGAAAGTTCTTCTTTCAGGTTCGTGAAGAAGCGGCTGACCTTGGCCGCGATGCCGGCGGCCTGGGCGTCCTGGCCTTCCTTTTCGGCGTCGTTTTCGTTGCTATTAAAGAAGACGCTTTTTGTAAATTCGAGGACCTGTTCAGCAATCTCGGCGACTTCGTTAAAGAGCGCACAGAGCACGCCTTTTGCGACTTTTTCAGCTTTATCGCGAACGCGTAAAGCCTTATAAATTATGGAATTAAAGACCCCCGTCAGCATTCCCCTAGTCCCCGTTTTAGTTTCCCCAAAACGAGACTATTCTGACGCTATGAAAATTTAGTTAAGTAAATGAGATATGGAATTAACCCCTCTTTAACCGGTTATTTTATGACTATCAAAACCGTGTTTTTTCAGCGCGAAAAAATCTATACAGTGTTCGTTCATGGCCCGAAAAAATTTGAAAAAATCCGCGCGCGACGCCTCGATTGACGCCGAAGAAATCCGCCAGTTCGACGAACTCGGCGATCAGTGGTGGAACGAATCCGGACCGATGGCCCCGCTCCACAAACTGAACCCCGTCAGGATGGGCTATATCCGCCGCGTGATCCGCGATCACTACGACCTTCCCGACAGCATCAAGTGTTTACAAAAACTTAAAATCGCCGACATCGGCTGCGGCGGCGGCCTCGTCGCCGAACCGCTCTGCCGCATGGGCGCGACGGTCACGGGCGTCGATGCCGGCAAAGAAAATATCAAGGTCGCGGCCGCTCATGCGAAGCGTCACGGGCTGGATATCGAATACCTCGGGACCTCCGTCGAGAAACTGGCGGCATCGGGCAAGAAATACGACGTGGTGACGGCGCTCGAGATTATCGAGCATGTGGCCGATGTCGACGTTTTCATGAAAGCGCTGTGCAAGATCGTGAAGCCGGGCGGGTTACTGATCATGTCCACGCTGAACCGTACGGCGAAATCATATCTGCTCGGCATCGTCGCCGCAGAATATATCCTGAAATGGCTCCCCGCCGGCACGCATGACTGGAAAAAATTTTTAAAACCCTCCGAACTCGCCGCGCATATCGAAGCGCAGGGGCTGGAAATCACCGATGTACGGGGGTTGATTTACAATCCGCTCAGCCGCGATTTCAGCCTGAGCAAGTCGGATATTGACGTGAATTATTTGCTGACGGCGGTTAAGGCTTAGCCTCGTCCCCCGCAGAAATTTCGACAGTCTCCAAAGCATCTGCCAGCTTCACCTTCGCTGTACCCGGCTTCATCGGTTTTTGCTGGCTGTCGTGCGGGCTCCAGCCTATCGCATAGATGATCTGGAAGGTGGCGGGGACGCGGCCCTGCGCATCCGCGTATTTATCGTGATAGAGTTTCGCGGCCTCCATGATAACACCGCGGCGGGTGGGTTTCATCAGGCGGCCCAGCGTCGCATTCGCCGCACCCATGCCGCGCAGGTCCTGCATCAGCTTCAGCGGGCTGGAATAATCGACGGTGATAATGTCACCATCCACCACCGGCAGGGCAAAGCCCGCCCGCTGCATCAGCGCGCCCATGTCACGGAGATCAATAAACGGCGACACGCGCGGGCTGGCCCCGCCTGTGATATTCAGCTCCGCCGTCATCAGCGCATCGCGCAGTTCCTTCAAACTCTCGCCGCCCAGCACGGCGGTCATGAACAACCCGTCGGGCTTCAGGGCGTTCCGTGCCTGTATCAGCGCGCCCGGCAGGTCGTTCGTCCAGTGCAGCGCAAGGTTGCTGACGATGGCATCAAGGCTGCCGGATTTGAAGGGCAGAAACTCCTCATCCGCCACTACGGCGGCTACCGGCGACTGCGCGGCCATGGGCAGGGAGATATCGGTTGAAATAACGGTTTGCGTGCCCGCCCTTTCACGCAGCAGCGCCGATAACGCGCCATGCCCGCCGCCCAGATCAACCACCAGAGGGAATTCTTTCTTGATAACATCAAGCCGGTCAATCAGCCGCCCCGCCACCTCGCGCAGGATAAAATCGAAATCGGCGATATTCTGCGCCGCGCGGTCGCGGCGGCGGCGCAGCAGGTTGCGGTCGAATACAACGGGAGAAGCAGTCAAGGGATTACAGCCTTCCGCCCTTGTCCTTGGGCTCGAGGCGGGGCGCGTCAAGTTTCACTTTTTTCAGCTGGTCAGCCACGGCGTCGATATCCTTGTCGATCTGCGCCACCGTCGGCGTTTCCTTCATGTGGATTTCGGCGTCGCCGCCCTTCAGCAGCTTTTTCGCCTGCGCGTAACTGTCCATCAGGCGGCGGCCGATGCGGGGCGAGACGATGCTTTCGATCAGCGCCTGCGCGGCTTTGTTCTGTTCTTTCAGCTCGGCCGGGATATCCTTGGGCGTTTCCGGCTGGTACATGATCGGGTCGTCTTTCGGCTTCGCAGCACCGCCGCCACCCGAGCCGCCACGCTGGCCCAGCACGCGCGAGGGCGCGGCGGAATAGCCCGCGTTCTTCACCTCGAGCGCGGTTTTCTCGGTCGAGAGGTCGTAGCCCTTGCTCTTCAGGTTCACGGGGCTGCGGTTCATGGCCATGTCGTTGCCCTGGTCGAGCGACATCTGCACGCGCGCCAGCGTTTTCAGCAGTGCGCCCGAATAGCGCGTAAAGCCCCAGAGACGCCAGAGGCGCTTGATCATCGCGTATTGGCGCTTCGGCCCGCTGCCGTTTTCGGGCGGCGAGGAAACGAGGAAGGGGTAAACGCGCTGCGGCGTCACGCCCGTATGGGTGAAATAGCTTTCGCCCAGCTGGCCCACCTGTTCGGTCGGCACGCGGAATTTTTCGGCGATGAACTGTTTTGCATCGTCAATTGTTTTCACGTTGCGCGGCAGCGTGAAGCTGGGCGCGTTCAGCATCGCGCCGTCGCCGCCAAGGCGGTTCGGCACGGGCAGGATTTTGGGGTCGAGCGCGACCAGCAGGTTGTTGTCCCAGTCGCGGCTGACAGGCACGACAACGGCGATATTCTCGATGCCGTCGTCCGTCACGATGAATTCAACGTCCTGCGCCGACAGGCCGCGTGTGGCACGCCCGACCTTGCCTTCCTCGACGAAGACGGATTTGACGGGTTTCAGCGTCACGGGCGCGCGCTGCTCGTCCTCGAACTCGCAGGGTTCGCATTCGCTGAGAAGATCTTCCGGATCCTTCGGCTTGACAGGCTGGCCGGGAATTTTCGGCATCACCTCGCCAATCCAGCGCGGGAAGGGAATGTTGTAGCGCGACATCAGCTCGAACACGTGCAGCTCAAGCCGCGGTTCGGGAAGCAGACCCACCTGCGACGCAAGGATAATATCCGCGCCGTCCAGCTCCATGATGGCGCCGATCTCGGTGAAGGCGACTTCCTTGTCTTCCTTGATCGCCCAGTTGGTTTTCTGGGGGTTTTCGACCTCGACAAACACGGGTTCGATGGCTTCGTCGATACGGTCGGGGCTGGGGAAATAGGTATCGCCCACGTACCAGCTTTCTTCCGACTTCGCGCGCAATGACGCGTAGCCGTCGACATAGCCGAAAATCATCTTGCGGTTTTCTTCCACGTCGTCGGTCATGTTGACCGTGTCCATGGTGATGGGCTCGATCAGGTGGCCCGACCATTTCTTGCCGTCAAGGTTGAACGATCCGCGCGACACCGCGTTGACGATGGGGCGCGGATAGCCGGAGCGCACGTAAATCACAAGGCGGTTATCCGGCGTAATGCGGTAAGGCACGATGTCGCAATATTCGCCGGGGCGCTTCACCAGTTCGTGGATCTGGCCCGATTTCTTGTCGCGCACCACCATGATCTGCAGGTCGCCCACGGGCTTCTGGCTGGGGCGGCGTTCCTCCAGCAGCAGCGATTGTTTATCGGCGACCTTTTGCGCGACGATGAAGTAGTTGGTGGGCGGCGCGCTCATCGGCGAATAGTCTTCGTCATAGAGCTGGAAACGGCCCTTGAAGCAGTTCTTCACCACCCACTGGTTCCAGTGCGGCGCGGAGAACACCATGCGCATGCCAAGGCGCGCGAATTCGCGGCGGTAATCCTGGTACGTGAAGAAGGTATATTCCTCCTTCAGCTCGTTTTCCCAGTTTTTGCGGTAATCCTTGCGGTGGATGAATTCCAGCGCCCATTTGTGCGGCAGGCGGAACAGGCGCGTGCCTTCGCGGCGCGGCATCAGCTCCTCGATGAAGAAGCCTTCGCAGCCCGACGCCATGGGGCGCGCGTTCTGGGAGAAGTTGACCAGCAGGTCGGCATCCGACATTTCCGTGGGCTTCGGCCCGTCGCTGGGCACGTTGGGCAGCTCCAGCATGACGTATTCGCCCTCGGGCGGCATCATGTAGTCGCGGATCAGCATCGTGCCGCCGTTTTTCAGCTTCTGCATCTGCTTTTCCAGCATCGCCGTCACGTCGCCGGGGTTATAGCTGTTCATCGAATAGACATGGTGCAGGATGTTGGAATTGATGATGCCGTCGACGCTCTCGTCCTCCAGATCAGGCACGGCGAAGTCGGTCTGGCGGTACGACAGGTTCGGCAGGCGGAAATTCTTGCGCGCGAATTCGATGGCCTTGGCGTCATGGTCGATGCCGATGATTTCGGCGCGGGGGTTCAGCAGCGCAAGCGCATAGGTGATGGCCCCGTTTTCGCAGCCCATGTCGACAACGCGGGCGCCGGCGGGCAGCAGGAAGTGCGCGGAGATAAGGGCGGCTTTTTTCTGGACGTATTCGGGCAGCTCGATGACCGCCTTTTGCAAGGCAGCCTCGTTCTTCGCCCGCTCCGAGAAATTACGGATGCTGGCGGCAACCTGCTCGCTGATTTCAGTCTTGTCGACCTTTGACACGGTTGCGCCTTTTGGAGTCACGCCTATTTCTCCATTATACCGGAGACGCCCTGCGCGGCTCCAGAATATAGCTTAGTTGGGTAATACTATATTACATAATACGGAAAATCAAGGTTTTTGAGGTACTTTCGTATATTCGTTGATCCCTTGCCCGAATTAGGGCAATTTAGGGGCTATGCAATCAAACTTGAAGCAAAATCAGGGGTTTACATCCCTCCTGACCGCCGCGCTCGACGTCCTTTTGCCGCCGCGCTGCGCAGGCACGGGCGAAGTGGTGGATACCCCCGGCATGATCAGCCCGGCCTTCTGGGGGGAGTTGGGCTTTATCGAGGCCCCCTTCTGCACCGCCTGCGGCACGCCTTTCGGGTTTGAAAACGCACTGGGCATGATGTGCGCGGCGTGCATGGAATACGAACCCGACTTCGACCGCGCCCGCGCCCCGGTGGTTTACAACGATGCCAGCAGGCAGCTGATCCTCGATTTCAAGCATGGCGACAAGATGCATTTCGTCCATACCTTTATCCCGTGGATGGTGCGGGCCGGCGCGGAGCTTATCGAGGAAGCCGATATGATTATCCCCGTCCCCCTCCACGCCCGCCGCCTGTGGAAGCGCCGCTATAACCAGTCGGCCGTACTTGCCGAAGAACTGGGCAAGCGCTGCGGCAAGCAGCACCTGCCCGATGGCCTGCTGCGGATGCGGGCGACCGTGCCCCAAAAGGGCATGAGCCGGAAAGAACGCCGCGACAATGTGAAGGGCGCGTTTGCCGTCAATGGCCGCTACCTCACCGCCCTGCCCGGCAAGAATATTTTACTGGTCGACGATGTCTATACCAGCGGCGCGACCCTGAACGAATGCGCCAAGACGCTGAAGAAGCACGGCGCGGCCAAAGTATCCGTCCTCACCATCGCGCGCGTGACGCGGGAAGAATTCTAAGTGCGCCTTCTCCCCCTCCTGATCTTTTTTGCATTGATCAATTTCTATGCCTCGGGCCGCATTATCAAGGCATGGCCGGTGCTGCAGGAAAACCTCGGCTGGGCGGTGATTGCCGCCATAACGTTCTTCGTGCTGCAGCTGGCGGGGTTCTTCGGCGACCATATGGCTTTCCCGAGATGGAAGAAGAACAGGTTTTTGAAACCTGTCGTTATCGCGCTCGATTGGGTTTCATACCTCTGCTTCGGCATCATGTCGCTGCTGGTGGTTTACGGGATTTTTCTCGATATCGTGGGGCTGGTGTGGAAATGGCTCGCACCGTCAAGAAACGACATTGATTATCACCTGCAACTGAAACTGCTGGTGATGGTGGCGCTCACCGTCGTGATCGGCATGTGGCAGGCGCTGGGCGGGCCCAAGGTAAAGCGCATCGAGATCAAGTTGAAAGACCTGCCCGACACCTTCGACGGTTTCACCATCGCGCAAATCTCGGACCTCCACGTCGGCCCCACCATCGGCCGCCGCTATGCGCAGAAGGTGGTGAACATGACCAACGGCCTGAAGGCCGATATGATCGCGCTGACCGGAGATTTCGTTGACGGGAATGTCGATGATCTGGCAACGGGAGTCGCGCCGCTTGCGCAGCTGAAAGCGCCCGATGGCGTTTTCTTCGTCACCGGCAACCACGAATTTTACTGGGATGCGCAGGCATGGATAGAAAAATTCCGCCAGTTAGGCGCGCGCGTCCTGCTGAACGAACATGAAGTGATAAAACGCGGCGGGCAGTCGATCGTTATCGCTGGCATCCTCGACCTTTCGGCGGGGCATCGCTCCGACCCTGTCGAAGCGTTGCGCGGCACGCGACCGGAAGACATCATCATCCTGCTCGCCCATCAACCGGGCAGCTACGCCGCCGCGCATAAGGCTGGCGTTGATTTGCAGCTATCCGGCCATGCGCATGGCGGGCAGTATTTCCCCTTCAGCCTCGTGATCCGTTTCTTCCAGAAATATCATCAGGGCTTGAACCTGCATGACAGTATGTATGTTTACGTCAGCAACGGCACGGGATACTGGGGCCCGCCGCTCCGCACCTTCGTGCCGGCGGAAATTACGTTGCATACATTGCGGAGGGCCTGATTAACGCGAGAGCGCCGCGGGCCTGTGCGGCATCTCGGTGCTTTTCAGCTCGGCCACTTTCGCGGTGATCTGCCCATCGGCGTGTTTATCACTGGCGACGGTCAGCTTGCCGCGCAGCAAATCGGCCGTTTCAGCCATATAGTCGTCGCCCGCGCTGTTCAGGTCGTCGCCTATCTTGCGCAGCAGCCCCGTCACGTCATTCGCCGTCGCGTTCTTCGGCAGCTGTTTTTCAACATCATCGAGGATATTCCAGGCATCGCGGTCGGCATTGCCGTCGCGCAGCGCCTTGATGGCCGTGGCGGCATCCATGGGCGTCACGGTTTTCGCGGCGACGTTTTTCAGGTAATCGGGCGCGACCACATCGCGCACCTCCAGCAGCGTCGCGCGGAGATATGGCCCCGCGCTGGTGCCGCCCTGTGAAATCGCTTCCTTCGTCAGATATTCCGCAAAGGCGTTCCGCTCCACGCCGTTTTCAAACTGCGCCAGCGTGCGCGCGATCACGACATCGAAATCTTTTTGAAATCCCATCAGCTCGGTGTGATGATCCGCGCCCTTGCCGTTTTGCGCCTCGGGCGGAAGATATTCCGGTAGCATCCGCTGCCCCGATTTGTGGCCGACCATGATACGGCGGATATCGTCGTTTTTAAGCTTGTCGGACATGCAACCTCGCTGCGTTTATTTTAAAGGCTAACCCCTTAATTTTCGGTGCCTTGCCCCTCTTCGTCCTGCCCTGCCAAACGGTTACTAAAATATTATGACTTTCTGCACTGCAACAATTTTTTACGTGACAAGAATCGCGATCCATGATGGGATGGAAGGGTAACAAGAGGAAAACCATGCGCTATTGCATGCACATTTCAGTCGAATGGACCGTCCCCGCTACCCAACAGGGTAAAGCGGGCAACGCCCCTCTTTTCGCGGGTAAGACCGCGAATAACGGACTACGGCTGATCGTGTGACCTCACCCTGTCAGCCCCACTTGGATGGCTGACAGAACCCCCGAAAAAGAAAACGGCATAAGTTTTGTTCCGCCATCCGCAACGTAAACGGAGGCGCATCATGCGTGTCGATAGAAACGTAAAACTGCTTAACCTGCACGCATTGTGCGTGAACATGGCATTCGTCATTCCCGTCATCATGCCCTTTTACCGGGATGAAATGAGGTTGAGCTTCCAGGACTTCTTGCTGGGCGAGGCCGCCTTTGCCTTGACCATCGTGCTGCTCGATGTTCCCTGCGGCTGGCTGTCGGACCAATGGCAGCGCAAGCATATCCTGGCACTCGGCACCCTGATGGAGCTGACGGGTTATGCCCTGCTGCTGATGTCGAAGGGATTGCTGATGGCCGCGCTGGCGCAGTCGGTGATCGGGGTGGGTATCTGCCTCTTCAACGGCACCAACAGCGCCATCCTGTACGAAAGCCTGATGGCCGAAGGGCGCGAGGGCGAGTACAGGCGGCGGGAGGGCAAGCGCGGCGGCTTGGGCCTGTACAGCGTGGCCTTTGCGAGCGTGGTCGGCGGGCTTATCTATCCGCACAACCACTTCCTGCCGGTGACGCTGGCGGTTGTGGTGCAGTGCATCGGTTTGTTCTTTGCCTGCGCACTGGACGAGCCGGAGCGGCACCGCAAGCGGCCGGAGAAGCATCCGGTGGCCGATATCATCGAGACGACGCGCTATGCGCTGCGTCACCCGGAGGTGGGGATGCTCCTCGTCTTCGCGGCGGTGATGTTCTGCTCGACGAAGCTGATCATGTGGACCCAGCAGCCATACTATATGGCGATGGGCCTGCGGGAGGAGTTCTTCGGCGTGCTGATGGCGGTGGGTTTCGTGCTGGGCGGGTTTTCGTCCCAGATGGCCCACAGGCTGGACGGCAAGGTCGGCACTTACACGGCCCTGATGCTGGGCTGGGGCATGGCGGTTGTGGCCTGCCTTGGCGCAGCCATCAAGCCGGGCTTTGCCGGCGTGGCGATGCTGATGGTCGGCGGCACATGCATCTACGGCATGACCGCGCCCCGCGTGAGCGAGGCCATCAACCGCCACGTGGATTCCAGCCGCAGGGCCACGGTGCTGTCGACGCAAAGCCTGCTGGTGTCGCTGCTCTTCATGCCGGTTTCGGCTGTCATGGGGCGCGTGTCGGAAGCCTACGGCGTGCAGGCGGTGCTGGTCAGCCTCGCGCTCTGGCTGGGGGTTGCCGGTGTCGCGCTGGCGGTCTTCGGCCTGCGCCGGCGGAAGAGAGAACTGGAAGTCGCTTAGTATAAAAACATGTAAAAAGTAGCCCGGCGGGCGGACCTGAAGGAGCAGGCTCCGCCCGCCAACTTTTTGAAATAACTGTATTTTAATCGCTTGAAATAATATGGAAAATTGTGTATTTTAAACGAGCATATATAAGGTATTGCACATGGGCATAGGCGACGCATTCAAAAAGGCCGGAAATTTCTGCTGGGATAATATCCGCGGCGGCCGCCTGACGTTGCTGGACGCTCTCGAAAAAGGCGACTGGGGCAAGGCGGGCGCGATGCTGCAGCAAAACCCCGAAGCCGCCGACTGGGATTTGCAGGGCCCTACGCCCGTCGTGCGCAAGCCGCTGCACGTGGCGGCTTCATCGGGCGATTTCAACTCCCTGACCATCCTGCTGCGCCCCGAATTCTTTAAGGGCAATGCCGATATAAAAGACAGCGAAGGCAAAACGCCGCTGATGCTGGCCGCACGCGAAGGCAATGATATGTCCGTAAAGGCCCTGATTGCCAAAGGTGCGGATGTGAACGCGATGGACAAGAACGGCAATTCAGCCATGTCGCTTGCCGCCGGTTGCAACCGCGTGGCGACGATGCACCTGCTTCACGCCAACGGCGCCGACGTGAACGGGCCTGCGGGCGGCGAGAGGCCCACTGTCAGCGCAGCGGGCCACAGCATGTCCCTCCCCGCGCTGAAATTCCTGATCTCCAAGGGAGCGGATATCGACAGCCCCGGCCGTTACAAGGAAACACCGCTGCAAACTTGCTGGAACATGCCGAACTGGGAAGCATTCAGCGAGCTGATGCGGGCGGGGGCAAACCCCAACAGCCACGGCACAGTGCGCGGCGCGCAGCTGCTGCGCTGGGTCATCATGGCCAACAACGCGGAAGCGACCGAAAAACTGCTGAAAGCGGGTGCCGATCCCACCGCCCCCACGTGCCGCGAGACCAGCGTCATCGACGAAGCGCATGCCGATGGCCGCAACCCCGTCATCACCGCGATGATCGACCGGCGCGTGCAACAACTGACCGCGAAACGCGACACCGAAGCCGCCCTCAAAGAAATGGCCGCAGGAACACCCACGGCCATTTTCGTCAAGCCTATAAAATTGAAGCTTTCTTAGTACTTGATGCTGCAGCCATAGGCCTTGGTGGGTGCAATCGACACCTGCCTGCCCGCATTCAAATCATCGATCGCCATCATCACATAGTTTGTCGCGCCCTTGATGTCGGCCTGGTCGACCGAGGGCTTGCTGTCGATGGCGCCAGCGTAGGCGAGCTTGCCTTCCTTGTCGATGACGAACATATGCGGCGTGGTCTGGGCGTCATAGGCCTTGCCGATCTCGCCGGTTTTGTCGATCAGGAAGGCGGTGGGCGCTGCGCCCTTTTCGGTGATGTACCATGCGTTGGCGGCCGCCCCGTCAAGGTAGCCGGGCTTGCCTTCGGCGGAGCTGTCGATCGAGAGCCAGACTGCGCCTTTTTCGGCGGCTTCCTTCTGGAACTTCGGCATGTCGCCGCCGTCATAGAATTTTTTCACGAAGGGGCATTCGTTGCTGGTCCATTCCAGCACCACGACCTTGCCTTTGTAATCCGAGAGGCTGACGGTCTTGCCGTTGCTGTCGGTGGCGGTGAAGCTTGGCGCGGGTTCCCCCACCTTGGCCGACGCATGGGCGGGCGTGGCAAAGAACAGGACGGCAAGGAAGGCAAAAAGCAGGTGTTTCATGGGTTGGCTCCGTGGGTTGGTTGGTGTGGCTCTACCGGCCGGTAAAACTCAAGAAAATCAATGAAATTCAACAGCGCGGACAGTTCATGCTTGATGTTCATTACCGCATCAATATTGGTCGAGGGCACGTAAATTCCAGGGGGTTCGAAATGATTTCTGGTGCAGTCGACCAGCGACAGGATCTGGCTGTCGCCGTAATAGGACATCGACATGTTCTTGGCCGCGTAAACCTCCGAGATTTTCTGGATGCGTTCCATCATCGCTGGATCGATCAGGTATCGCGCCTCCACCTGATCGTTGGTATAGACGGTGAATTTTTTCTCGAACACGGGGTCGACAAGGTTCGCGCGTTTCAGGTCCATCGATTTTTCCGCGATCCATTCAGCCAAACCGTCGGCGTCGCGCACCAGCACCGTCTGGCCGTAAAACTTCTGCTTGGGCAGCTTGATCATGACGGCGAGGCCGTTGAAGACGACGATGGTCTCGGATGTTTTGCCGCGCTGCACTGTTTTCTCGAGGCGCAACTCGCAAAAGCGCAGGCGCGCCCCCTTATAATTGCCCTCGAAATAATCCTCGGTCTTGCAGGTGGTATGCTGGGGCAGGATTTTGGAGGGCTGCATTTCGGCCACGGTCAGCCCGCCGCCGGAACTATAGCTGGACAGACCCAGCAGGCGCGCCACCATCGGCATCACCTTGCTCTTGTATTCCCTTTCGTACTGCTGGCGCGGCTGGTCCTGCCACCAGCCAAGGCCCACCGCCGCCAGAAGGGGTATGCCGAAGAAAATCCGCGGATCGCCCTCCCCGCCGCCGAGGAAGAAATAAAGCCCGATGCTGGCCGCCGCGATGGCAAGGCCCGATCCCACCGCAATCTTCATGCGGCGCGCAGCTTCGTGCGCTTTACCGCGGCGCATGTCTTCCACGCGCTCCAGTTCAGGCATGATGCGTTTGGTGAAGGTAGCGTCGTCTTCCTGTTGCAACGTGACAGCCACGTCAGGACCCGCCGTAACTCTGGACAAGGCTTCCCGCCATCAGATACCAGCCGTCGACGAGGACGAAGAAGATAATCTTGAACGGCAAGGCGATCATGACAGGCGGCAGCATCATCATACCCATCGACATGAGGATGGAGGCCGTGACCATATCGATGATCAAAAACGGCAGGAAGATTAAAAACCCTATTTCAAACGCGCGGCGCAGCTCGGAAATCATGAAGGCCGGAATAACCACCTGCAGCGGCGTCTGGATCGCCTCGGCCACCTTTTCGGTTTTCGACAGGTTCATGAACAGCACAAGGTCTTTCTCGCGCGTATGCGCCAGCATGAATTTCTTGAAGGGCAGGACGGCGGCCTGAAAGCCCTCCATCTCCGTCACTTCCTCGTTCATCAGCGGCTTGAGGCCATGATCGTAAGAGGCCTGAAAGGTCGGCATCATGATAAAGAGCGTCAGGAACATGGCGAGCGAGATCATGACCGTGTTCGGCGGCGTCTGCTGCGTGCCCATCGCGGTACGCAGGAAGGACAGCACCACGACAATCCGCGTAAACGACGTCATCATCATCAAGATCGACGGCGCCAGCGACAGGATGGTCAGCAACCCCACCATCTGCACCACGCGCGTCGCAACCGACGCGTCGCCGCCGCCCTGCCCGCCCATATCGAGCGTCAGGCTCTGGGCGAAGGTATGCGACGGCACGAACAAAATCGCAAAAACCGCCATCAGCGCAAAAGCGGGTGCGCAGCGCTTCAGTAAGCGGGCGAAGGCTTTAAACAATCTTCTGCTCCTTCACGATTTCCAGCACCGGCGCGTCTTTGGCGGGGATATTGCTTTCAACCACCAGCTCGCTGTTCGGCCCCAGCACCAGCAGGTGTTCCTTATCGTCGCGGCGCACGATGACCAGTTTCCGTTTGTGATCGATCGGCAGGTATTCGACGATTTTCAATCTCTTCTTCGCGCCCGGCAGCATCGACTGCCCCGCAAGGCCGACCTTTTTAAGCGACCATGAAAACACCCACATCAGCCCCAGCACAAAGGCGAAAGCGGCGGTAGCCTTCAGCAGCATGTAGTAATCCATTACGCCTCGCCCATCTTTTCTTCCTGTTCCTTCATCGTGTCGGCCAGTTGTTCAAGGTCCTTGATCAGGACCGCCATTTGCGCTTCGAGCAACTGGCTTTCCTCCTCGGGCAGCTGACCCAGATGGTCGCAGATATCGACGACGGTATCGTCCAGCCCCTGCAGATCCATGATCTCGCCCTGGCTCACGCGCCTGTCGCAGTCGCGCACGTAATCAATGGTCGCTTTCAGGCGCTTGGCCAGTTCATCCTTGGTCGGCAGGGTCGTCACCGGAATTCTCCTTGTTGTCCTTGATAGATTGGTACGTTCCGTTGGCTTTGTAAACATA
>JBGGMV010000047.1:0-15762 GCA_041287865.1 Alphaproteobacteria bacterium
GGCCAGTTCATCCACTACAGTCTTGTGCGCGAAAGTCTCGTGAATACGCTGAACGGCTATGTGCAGGAAGTCTGCCCCGTCGCGCGGCCGATCCTGAAGGAAAGCCGCAAGCTGGCCAAAGAGAAAAAAGAAAAAGGCTAGAGCCGCGCGCGCGCCATTTCGTACAGCATGATGCCCGTTGATACCGCAAGGTTGAGCGATTCAGCGCCGCCCGCCATCGGTATTTTCACCAATGTATCGCAGGCCTTTGCGGCGTCATCCGACAAACCATTAGCTTCGCTGCCCATCAGCAATATGTGGGGCAGGTCGTATTTCGCGGCGCGGTAATCGGTTTGCGTGCGCAGATGCGTGCCCGTCACCTTGCCGGTCCAACCCTTGCGCCATGAAGTGAAATCTTTCAGCGGCGCGGTGGCGATTTTCACGCGCGCGAAAGAACCCATCGAGCCGCGCACTGCTTCATATGACCAAGGGTCGCAACATTCGCCGATGAGGATGATGCCTTCCGCCTTTACCGCGTCGGCGGTGCGGATGATCGTTCCTAAATTTCCGGGATCGCGGATGCCTTCGAGGCCAACCCATAATCCGGTTTTGATACTGTCGAGTTTTTCGATTTTCGGGCGGAACGCGCCCACCACCGCCTGCGCGTTATCGCGGCCCGTGATGCGGGAGAGCAGGTCTCCCGTCATCTCGAGGCTCTCGCGGGCCTTGAGCGCGGCCACATCGCGCGACGCATGGGCGGCATAGGCGAGGGTATCGAGCACATAGCCACCGGCCAGCGCGTCCTTCACATGGCGCAGGCCTTCGACGATGAAAAGCTGTTCCTCGTCCCGGTATTTTTTTGCCGACAGGGATTTCAGCCGCTTGACGGTTGGATTCGAGGGGCTGGAGATTGTTTTGGGCGTTTCGGGCATTTTTACCGTGCTTTCAATGCATTACACCATGGAAAAGGGCGTTTAATCAATGTTCTGTTCTTCCATCCGGCCGGCTTTTATGCCATAACCTTTCCCCTGAAGGGTCTAAAAATGCTCAGCATCAACAACCTGACATACCGGGTGGGCGTCCGCACACTGATCGAAGATTCCAGCGTCAATGTCATGGACGGGTGGAAAGTCGGCCTCGTGGGCGCGAACGGCACGGGCAAATCGACCCTGTTCAAACTGATCGCGGGCGAGCTGCATGCCGACAACGGCACGATTTCGCTCTCGCAGCGCCAGCGCTTCGGCATGGTGCGTCAGGATATCGAGGATACCGACACCCCGCTGATCGATATGGTCGTCGGCGCGCACGAAGAAATGGCCGCGCTGATGAAGGCGACGGAAACGGAAGAAGACCCGAACAAGCTGGGCGAGATTTACGACCGGCTGATCGAGCTGGACGCCTATGCCGCGCCGTCGCGCGCCGCGATATTGCTGACCGGCCTCGGCTTCAAAGACCATCAGTTGAAAGAACCGTTTTCGTCTTTCTCGGGCGGCTGGCGCATGCGTGTGGCGCTGGCGGCGGCGCTGTTTGTCGAGCCTGACTTCCTGCTGCTCGACGAACCCACCAACCACCTCGACCTCGAAGCCATCATGTGGCTGGAAACGTACCTGTCGAATTACCCGCATACGCTGATGGTCATCTCGCATGACCGCGAAATGCTGAACAAGTGCACCGACCATATCATCCATATCGATAACAAGAAACTGGTGGCCTATACCGGCAACTACGACACGTTTGAACGCGAACGCGCGGCCAAGCTGGGTCTGCAGCAGAAGATGTTCGAGAAACAGCAGGCACAACGCGCGCATATGCAGGCTTTCGTCGACCGTTTCCGCGCCTCCGCCGCCAAGGCCGCGCAGGCGCAGAGCCGTGTGAAGGCGCTGGAGCGCATGGACATCATCGATGAAGTGATGGCCGCGCGCGCGGTGAGGTTCAAATTCCCCTCGCCCGAAAAACTCTCGCCGCCCCTGATCGCGATCCGTCATGTGGATGTCGGTTATACCGAAGGCAAGCCGATCGTACGCAAGATACATGAAAATATCGATACCGAAGACCGCATCGCCCTGCTGGGCGCGAACGGCAACGGCAAATCGACCATGATGAAGCTGATCGCCGGCAGACTGAGCCCCATGGCGGGCGAGCTGGTGCGTTCGGGCAAGCTGCGCATCGGTTACTTCTCCCAGCACCAGACGGAGGAGCTGGACGTCGAGAGCACGCCTTTCCAGGAAATGGCGCGCCTCACGAAACAGAAGACCGGCGACTACAAGGAACATATCGTCCGTGCGAAACTAGGCGCCTTCGGTTTCTCGAAAGACCTTGCCGACAACAAGATCAAGTCGCTCTCGGGCGGCGAGAAGGCGCGTTTGCTGTTCGCGTTTATGAGCTTCGACGAACCGCATATGCTGCTGCTCGACGAACCGACCAACCACCTCGACATGGATGCCCGCGAAGCGCTGGTGCAGGCGCTTAACGCCTACGAGGGCGCGGTGGTGATCGTGTCGCACGATCCCATCATGGTGGAGCGCGTGGCGGACAGGCTCTGGCTGGTGAAGGACGGCGAATGCCGCAACTTCGACGGCGACCTTGACGATTATCGCGCCTTTATCCTGCAATCCCGCCGCGACGAACGCCGCAGCGAAAAAGAGAAACGCGCGAAAGAAGTGGAAGCCGCCGCGCAACCTGCTGACTCCGACACGCCGAAAATGTCGGCCTCCACCATGGCCCGCAAGGCGCAGGAAGCGGAAAAGGAAATCGCGAAGCTGAACAAGGAAAAGGACAAGTGGGAAGCCGAAATGGCCAAGCCTGACGTCTATTCCAACCCCGCGAAGATCAAGGCCGCCAAGGAAGCGTACAATAAAATCGTGCGCGCGCTGGAGGAGCAGGAAACCCTCTGGCTCGAAATGCAGCCTGCGCCCGAAAAAGCTGCCAACTAATGCGCACCGCCGCAATCATCGGTGGCGGCCCCGCAGGACTGATGGCGGCGGAAATTCTGGCGATCTCTGGAATCGCTGTCACTGTCTACGAACGCAAGCCGTCACTGGGCCGCAAATTCCTCATGGCGGGCAGGGGCGGGTTGAACCTTACGCATTCGGAACCGCTCGATGTTTTTATGACACGCTATGGCACGGCGGCGGCATGGCTTGAACCGTCGATTAAATCTTTCCCGCCCGATGCCTTGCGCAAATGGTGCGAAGGGCTGGGCGAAGAAACCTTCGTCGGTTCCTCGGGCCGCGTGTTTCCCAAGAGCATGAAGGCCTCGCCGCTGCTGCGCGCATGGCAGGCACGGCTGCAAAAACTGGGCGTGGCATTCAAGTTCAATGCCACATGGCAGGGCTGGGATACTGCGGGAAATCTTGTCTTCAACGCTGAAACAGCGAAGCCGGATATGGCGCTGCTGGCGCTGGGCGGCGCATCCTGGCCACGCCTTGGCTCGGATGGCGGCTGGGTGAAATATCTTGAAGGAAAAAATATCAAAATCGCGTCCTTCACCCCCTCAAACTGCGGCTTCACGGTGAAATGGTCGGATATCTTCCGCGCCAAATATGCGGGCCAGCCCCTGAAACCTGTCGCCCTGACCTTCGCGGGCCAGACGGTGAAGGGCGAAGCGATGCTGTCGGAAAAGGGCATCGAGGGCGGCGCGGTCTATGCGCTCTCCGGCTCTTTACGCGATCATATTGCGGCAAAGGGCGACGCTGTTCTGACGCTTGATCTGAAGCCCGAAATGCCGTCGGAAGAAGTGGCGAAACGTCTATCTGCGCCCCGCCGCGGACTCACGCTCTCCAACTTCCTGCGCCGTGAAGCGGGGCTTTCGCCTGCCGCGATTGCGCTGGTGCAGGAAAACCGCGCCGCGCAATCGATGGAACCCGCAGCCCTTGCCGCGTTGGTCAAAGCCTATCCGCTCAAGCTGGAATCCACTTTCCCCATCGACCGCGCGATTTCATCGGCGGGTGGCATTGTGCGGGACGAGGTTGATAGCGGCTTCATGCTCAAAAAACTCCCCGGCGTCTATGTCGCGGGCGAGATGCTGGACTGGGAAGCGCCTACCGGCGGCTACCTGCTGCAGGCAACCTTCAGCACCGCCGTCGCCGCCGCCAAAGCGATGATTGACAAGAAGTAACGCGCTTGGAATGATATCCTTGTATTTCATGAAAGGATTTCCTATGCGCGCGCTGTTGTTTTTATCCCTTTTCCTGCTGTTCCCCCATCACGCCAATGCCTGCGCTTATGAGCGTATGCAGTTCGATGTCGCGCTGAATGCGGCTGAAAAATCGTTTATCGGCACCGTCGCTTCGGTCGAGGGCCGCGATGCGAAGATTACGGTCGAGAAAGCGATCAAAGGCGTCAAGGACGGCGAAGTGCTGGATGTCGAGATTGGCGAGAGCAGCTGCGCCATCCGGTTTCAAAAGGGCCAGCAGTGGCTGTACCTCGGCGCGTCGCAGCCCAGCGGTTCTATCCTGCTGAAAGACGAACAGGGTCAGGAACTGGCGGAGAATGTCGCGCTGGTGAAGGAAAAACTGCCCGAACTCTTCAAGACGAAGTAAAAGCTTACTTCTGCGTCTCAAGCCACTTGATCAGGTTGGCGCGGTCTTCGGCTTTTTTCAGGCCGGCGAAGGTCATCTTGGTGCCCGGAACGGTTTTCTTGGGGCTCCAGAGGAAGTGGTTGAGCGCGTCGTAATCCCACTTCTCGCCGCTCTTGCCTTTCATGGCGTCGGAATAGGCGAAGGTGGCGTTATGCGCGTGCTTGCTGCCAATGATACCATGCAGGTTCGGGCCGATCTTGTTCGCGCCGCCGGCATCAAACGTGTGGCAGGAGGCGCAGACCGAAGAAAGTTTCTGGCCCTTGGCCGCATCGGCGGTTTTCAGCAATTCATCAATTGGATCGGGCGTGGCGGCGACGGCAACGGCGCCTGCGCCGGCGTCTTCTGCGGCTTCGACTTTATACGCTTGTTCGGCCGGCGTGTGCGGGTGGTAGAGCACATGCGAGGCGAGGAAGCCTGCGAAGCTTGCGATGATGCCCGCCGTCAGGAGGGCGCCGAAGATCTTGTTGAATTCCATGTTCATGGGAGGAGAGTCCGCGTTGTTCTTTTTCTTGCGTTCAATTTAACCTTATTTCGCCTTGGAATCCAGCAGTTTGCGCTCGGCCACAATAGGCTCTACGGGCTGGAAGTCGATATCCCAGGGGAAGTAGATCCAGGTATCCTGGCTGACCCAGGTGACATAAGTATCCACCAGCGGTTCGCCCGCCGGCTTGGCATAGACGGTGGCGAGGTGCGCCTTGGGCAGGCTCTGCCGGATGATCTTGGCTGTGCCGCCGGTATCGACCAGATCGTCGATGACCAGCCAGCCGTCGCCGTCGCCCACCAGTTGCTTGTTGATGTCCTTGAGGATTTTGGCTGCGCGCTGCTGCTTGTCGTCATAGCTGGAAATGCAGACGGTTTCGACCAGCTTGATGTCCAGTTCGCGCGCCAGAAGGCCGGCGGGGATAAGGCCGCCGCGCGTAATGCCGATGATGCCCTTCCATTCGACTTTCTTTTCGACAAGACGCCATGCCAGCGCCTTGCAGTCGCGGTGGAACTGGTCCCATGAAACGAGGAAGCGCTTGGCGGCGGTCTGTGAATCACCCACGGGGAAACTCCTGATTTTTCTTGCCTTAATATATACAGGAGCGGGGGATGGCAAGCCAGAGGGCCCCGCCAAGATGAAATTTAGCTATAGTTCGGCCCGTCCCGTTGATATAAAAGTTCATGCGACATCCCCGACGCCATCATTATGAATATTAGTCATGACGGATAACCAGTGGTTCCTGCCCGCGATGATGGCGCTCTTCACCTGGGGCGTGACGGCGTTTTTGCCCAAGCTGGTGCTGCGGCGGCTGAAACCGCTGCAGATGATCGCCTACAGCTCGTGTTTCTTCATGGTCACGGCTTTTGTGGTGCAGCTGTTCTATCTTGATCAGGGCGGCGTACAGTTCGAGCCACGCGGCGTGGCGCTGGCTATGGCCACGGGCTGCTGCGGCGCGTTTGGCCAGATATTTTATTTACAGGCGTTGAAGAACGGATCGGTCGCGCATGTATCGATGATCTCATCGCTGTACCCTTTAATTGCGACGCTGTTGGCGTTTATTTTCCTGCATGAGCCGATGACGATACGGCAGGGCGTGGGCGTGCTGCTGGGCTTGTCCTCCATCATCTTACTGGTCGTGGCCAATGACAGCAAAAAGTAGGCGCAGGAACATGTGGCTGTTGCCCGCGCTGGCGGCGCTGTTCATCTGGGGCTTCTGGGCGTTCCTGCCGAAGCTTGCGCTGCAGTCGCTCGATCCGCACAGCGTGATATTCTACGAGTCCTTCGGCAACATGCTGGTGGCGCTGCCCATCATGTTCCACCTGAAATTCAAGTTGCAGAAAGACCGCAAGGCGGTGTCCATGCTGGCGGGTTCCGCCGTGCTGACGGTGCTGGCCATCCTCGCCTATTTCTATGCGCTGAAAACGGGGCCTGTCGCGGTGATCGTGACGCTGACGGCGCTTTACCCTGTTATTTCCGTGATACTAGCGCGCATCGTGCTGAAGGAAAAGTTGAACAAGGTGCAGATCGCCGCCGTGCTGATGGCGGTTTCGGCCATGCTGCTGCTGGCAGCGTAGGGGGAGTAAAAACATGCAGGAAATTCTGGACGCGCTGGGGCCGCTGGCCAACGCCAACATCGGCACGATGCTGACGCTGATCTGGGGGCCTTCGCTCGCGCTCGGCTTCATCGTGATCAAGCGGTTTTACGGCGAAAGAAACGCCATGCCGCGCGAACTGGTTGTGGTGGTCATCGGCATGTTCGCCGCGATGTGTTTCCTGCCGCTGGTGGTGGTCTGGCAGTCGTTCGAGGCCCTGTCCCTCGCAAACTGGGCGAAGCTGACGGGCGTACAGGTGGCGGCCGCGCTTTTTCTTGTCCTGGTCGCGGTCAAGGCGCTGGACGGCGCGAAGTCGGAGACGTCGCATAATTTCGCGGCGGACTGGAAACGGCGGCGCCATATCATGATTGTCGTGCTGCCGCTGGCGGGGCTGCTGATGGCGGGCCTGAGCACGCGGTCTTTCATCACCTACCTGATGGCCACGCCCGCGACGGCGACGACCGTGGAAACTATCGTTTCCGCAGACGGCCGCCAGATGCTGGTCAAGGCGGAATGGGAGGCGCCGGACGGAAAGAAAATTCCCGTCTCCCTCGCTTTCGATCATATGCATGCCTTCCGGCCAAAGCCGGAGGCAGGAATGAAACTGCACTTCAGGCTTGACGCAGCGGCGGCCGCCGCCGGCAAGGCGGAGCCTTTCTATTTCGTCGACACGGGGATCGTGGCGCGGCTGTTCAACTATCTTTCCATCGCCGTCTTCGGCTTTGCGGCCTTGCTGGCGGGGATCATGATGCGCAGGGAAAAAACGGCTTAGGCCGCTTTATCCCGTCGCGGCTATGCCGCCTTGTCCCATTTCGGCGCCCATTCGGGGCTGATCATGCGGCCGTCAGGCTTCGCCAGTGCGTGGATTTTCTGCATTTCCGCGTCTTCCAGCTTGAAATCGAAAATCTCGAAATTCTTGCGCAGGTGCTGTTCGTTGGCGGCCTTGGGTATCGCCACGACGCCCGGCTGCTGGATGAGCCAGCGCAGCGTGATCTGCCCGGGTACCTTGCCGTATTTTTTGCCCAGTTCCTGCAGCAGCGGCGCTTCCGCCACCTTGCCGCGCGCGAGCGGGGAATAGGCGGTCAGGAACATGTTCTTGCTGCGCAGGTAATCCAGCACGGGTTTCTGCGACAGGAACGGATGGTATTCGACCTGGTTGGTCGCCACATCCGCGCCGATCGTCTCGATTACTTCCTTCATCTGCTCGACGGTGAAGTTGGATACGCCGATCAGCTTCGCCTTGCCCGATTTGTGCACTTCCTGCAGGCCCTTCAGCTGTTCGGCGAAAGGCACGTCGGCGATGGGCCAGTGGATCAGCAGCAGGTCGGCATAGTCGGTTTTCAGCCGCTTCAGGCTTTCGTCGACCGATTTCTGCAATTGGCCGTATTTCAGATTGGTGTTCCAGACCTTGGTGGTCAGGAAGATATCGGCGCGCTTCACGCCACTCGCCGCAATCGCGCTGCCGACTTCGGCTTCGTTCTCGTAGATCTGCGCGGTGTCGATATGGCGGTAGCCGACCTCAAGCGCTTTCGCGACGCCAGTGGCGCATTCCGGCCCGCGCAGCTGCCATGTGCCGTAACCAAGGGCGGGGATCTGGATGTTTTTGTGCGTGATATGGATCATGGCTTCTCGCTCCTGTGTGTGAATGATGCCCCACGATATAGGGCGCAGGGGCGTGAGGGCAAGGGTTCAAAAAAGCCAATTCCGTCAAAGCTTTGCATATTTACAGGGCTTTCATGATTTTACGGTAACATGCAAGTGAGAGGATCGCGCATGAGCGAAATGAAGTTCAAAGGCAAGTCGATCACCGACCGGGAGCGCAAGCTGCTGGAGGATATCTTTGACGAGAAAATCGACGACCTGGACCTCTGCCAGTCGATCATGCTGGCCGCGATGCTGCCCGAACATACGCTGGAACGCGGCGCCATCACCCGCGCGCTCACGAAAAAGAAATGCGATTACGGCGACGGCGCGCGGGCGGTGAAGAAGCTGATCCGCCGCGTGCGCAAGCGCGACGGCTATACCATGGGCCGCAGGGAAAAACTGTCGCGCGCCAGCGCCGCCACAAAGAAATTCGGCCGCACGCTGGTCAGCCGCCGCGGCGAAGTTGCGTATGAATTCAAGAAAGTCCTGCTGCTCTGGCTCGCGCTGTTCTGGAATCGCAGCGGAAGTTAGCACGATAGCGCTGCTTTAAATTTAATGCGCTTCCGCCCAGTTGTGGCCCCAGCCGGCGTCGACTTCGAGCGGGATGCCAAGGCCGGTGCCGGCCTCTTCCATGAGTTTTTTTACCAGCGCTTCGGTTTCGGCTTTTTCTTTCACCGGCACTTCGAAGAGCAATTCGTCGTGCACCTGCAGCAGCATGCGGGCACCCAGTTTCGCGTCGCGGATTGCGGGGGCAAGGGCGATCATGGCGCGTTTCATGATGTCGGCGGCAGTGCCCTGCAGCGGCGCGTTGATGGCCTGACGTTCGGCGAAGTTGCGCATGGCGGGGTTCTTATCGTTGATGCCGCGCAGGTAAACTTTGCGGCCGTAATAGGTTTTGACGAAGCCGTTGGCGCGGGCGAATTCCTTCTGGCTGTCCATGTAGGCTTTCAGCTCGGGGAAACGCGCCATGTATTGCTTGATGTAATTCGCGGCCTCCGACTGGTGGATGCCCAGCTGCTTGGCAAGGCCGAAGCCCGAGATGCCGTAGATGATGCCGAAGTTGATGGCTTTGGCGTTGCGGCGGATATCGGGCGTCATTCGATCCATCGGCACGCCAAACACTTGACTTGCCGTCGCGGCGTGAATGTCGACGCCGTCATGGAAAGCTTTCTTCAATGCCTTCACATCGGCCAGTTCCGCCGCAAGGCGCAGCTCGACCTGGCTGTAGTCGACGGAGAGGAATTCATAGCCTTCCTCGGGGATAAAGGCCGCGCGGATCTTGCGTCCGTCTTCGGTCTTGATCGGAATATTCTGCAGGTTGGGATCTGACGAGGCAAGGCGGCCCGTATTCGCGCCGGTCATGTGATATGACGTATGTACGCGGCCCGTTTTCGGATTGATGGTTTCGGGCAAGGCGTCGGCATAGGTGCTTTTCAGCTTCGACAATCCGCGCCATTCCAGCACCTGAGCGACGATAGGCTGGTCGCCCAGTTCCTCCAGCGTGCCGGCATCGGTCGACCATGCACCGGTCTTCGTCTTGCTTCCGCCGGTCAGGCCCATTTCGCCAAATAAAACGTCACCCAACTGCTTGGGCGAGCCGACGTTGAAGGGATGGCCTGCGAGCTTGTGGATGCTGTCTTCAAGCTCCACGATCTTCTTCGCGAAATCGTTGGAGATTTTGCGAAGCACGTTGGTGTCGATCTTGACGCCCGTAAACTCCATATCCGCGATGATGGGGACGAGAGGGCGTTCCACCGTTTCGTACAGCGTCGCCATGCCTTCCTGCGGCAGGCGGGGTTTCAGCAGGAATTCGAACTGGCGCGTGACATCGGCGTCTTCCGCCGCATAGCCCAAAGCTTTATCCAGCGGTACGAGATCGAAAGTGACCTGATTTTTGCCTGTGCCGGTGACTTCGGAATAGGGGATGGTCTTGTGGTTCAGCAGCAGCTCCGACAGCTCGTCCATGCCGTGGCCGTGCATCGCGCCATCCAGCACGAAAGACATCAGCATCGTATCGTCAACGGGCGCGACGCGGATATCGTATTGCAGGAACATCTGCAGGTCGTATTTGATGTTATGGCCGATTTTCAACACGCTGGGGTCTTCCAGCAGCGGCTTCAGCAGTTTCAGCGCCTTTTCGACCGGAATTTGTTTCAATTCCGGGGCGTCGGCCTTTTTCTCGGCCATGTTGAAATCGAAGCTTTCGGAATAGCCCTTCGGGTCGCGGTGCTGAAGCGGGATATAGCAGCCGTTGCCTTTCGCGGTCGACATCGAAATGCCCACCAGCTTAGCCTTGCTGGGCGTCAGGTTGGTGGTTTCGGTGTCGATGGCGACCGATCCAGCCTCCATCGCCATGTCGATCCAGCGTTGCAGGGCTTTTTCGTCCTGTATCAGCTCATAGCCGCCGGCGGCTTCGGTTTTCTCGGCGGGCGCGGTCTTGACCACGACGGGCGTGGTGTCGTTCGCGGCAGCGCCGAATTGTTTTTCCATCCGCGCCAGAACGCTGCGGAAGCCCTGCGTTTGCAGGAAGGAATAAAGCTTGTTCTTGTCCGGCGTGCGGATTTTTAAATCGTCGATGCCGGTCGCGACATCAACGTGCGCGTCGAGCATTACCAGTTTCTTGGAAATGCGCGCGTTCTCGGCATTGTTAACCAATGCTTCGCGCCGCTTGGGTTGCTTGATCTCGCCCGCGCGTTTCAGCAGGGTTTCAAGATCGCCATATTCGTTGATCAGCTGGGCGGCTGTTTTCACGCCGATGCCGGGCACGCCCGGCACGTTGTCGACGGAATCTCCAGCCAGCGCCTGAACATCCACCACTTTTCCGGGCGGGACGCCGAATTTTTCCAGCACCTCGGCCTCGCCGATGTCCTTGTACTTCATCGGGTCGAACATGCGCACGCCGGGGCGGATCAATTGCATCAGATCTTTATCCGACGACACGATGGCGACGGGGCGGCCCTGTTCATGCGCAAGGCGGGCGTAGGTGGCGATCAAATCGTCGGCCTCAAAGCCTTCCATCTCGATCGCGGGGATGGAGAAAGCCTCGGTCGCCTCGCGGATGATGGCGAATTGCGGGCGCAGGTCTTCGGGCGGCTCCTCGCGGTTGGCCTTGTACTCGGCGTAGATGTCGTTGCGGAAATTCTTGCGCTTGGCGTCGAAGATGACAGCGATCGAAGGCACGTGCATGTCGGTGATCAGTTTCACCAGCATGTTGGTGAAGCCCAGCACGGCGTTGACCGGCGTGCCGTCGGGGCGGGTGAGCGGCGGCAGCGCGTGGTAGGCGCGGAAAATAAAGCCCGATCCGTCGATCAGGAACAGCTCGTTGTCACGGTCTTCCTTAGCCATGGGTGCCGCCCTTTTGAATGCATATGTGCTGATCATCATGATGGAAAATAATGCCGCCGAATCGCATGCAGAGTCCAGCCCTATGACGTTGACATAAGGGCCTGCTGTGTATAACTTTTACAGTACTTGAAGAGGGGAAATTCCATGCACGGCATCGGAGCTGAAGACCAACCGGGGGCGACCTTCGACTGGGGCCGCATTTCGCCCGATTACGCCAAGTACCGCATCGGCCAGCCCGACAGTTTCTTTGAACTCATGCGCGCCTTCCACGTCGGCCTGCCCGGGCAGAATATGCTCGACCTCGGCACCGGCACGGGCGTGATGGCGATGCGCTATGCCCATCGCGGCGCGCATGTCACCGGCATCGATATCTCGCCGGGCCAGATCGTGGAAGCGAAAAAGCAGGCGAAGGATATGCGCCTCGAGATCGATTTCCGCATCGGCATTGCCGAACGCCTGACCTTTGACAAAGGCACGTTCGATGTCGTTACCGCGAACCAGTGCTGGCTCTATTTTCAGGCCGACGAAGCGGTGCGGCAGGTGCTCTGGGTGCTGAAACCCGGCGGCTTGCTGGTCACCAGCCACTGTTCATGGCTGCCGCGCCGCGACCCCATCGCGCAGGCGACGGAAGATCTGGTGCGCATCCACAACCCCGCCTGGACAGGCCACAGCTGGTCAGGCGTTGTGCCCGCAATGCCCGAATGGGCCGAGGGCCAGTTCCGCCTGAGAGGCTTCTTCAGTTACGACGAGGGCCTGCCCTATACCCGCGAAAGCTGGTGCGGTCGGATCCGCGCCTGCCGCGCCGTCGGTGCGTCATTGATGCCGCCGCAGGTGCAGGAGTTCGATAACGCGCTGATGCAGATGCTGACGCAGACCGCGCCGGAGAAGTTCACCGTTCTCCACCGCATCGACGCGCATATTTTGGAACCGCTCTAAAAAGGCAGTACGATCTTGTCCGCCTTGCCCAAGCCCCAGAGGGCGGCAAGCGCGATGATGTTGATGGCAAGGTAGAATTTCAGCGCCAGGTTGCGCTCCTTGAACATCGCCAGATACTTGAAAACAATCACCAACGCGATGACGGGGAAGAGCCAGTGATAACCCAGACCGGGGTAAAACCTGTTTACGCCGCTGATCAGCGCGAAGAGCACGACCAGCCCGCAGGCCGCCAGCAGGACCGGGATGGTGAATGTCCCGAGCCGCGAGTGATATTCCTCCAGCGTCACCAGAGCGATGAAGTTGATGATGGAGACGAACAAAACCATCGACAGCACCACTTGCCCCGACCACCATTCGACGCGGAACTGCGTCAGGTAGATCACGGCGGCCAGCGTCGGCAGCGAGATGCAGAGACTGTAGACGTATGACTTGACCAGCTCGGCACTGGATAGATCGTGCTTCTGTTCGGGGGCGGGGGGCTTTTCGGGTGTGGGGGCGTCGGCTGTCATTCTTTAAGCCTATAATATCGCTTTGGAAAGTCAAAGGGCTTGGTGGCCGTTAACCTCCCTTAATGCTCTTTTACGGCTTGTATCAGCGATTGACGTAATTCCCTTTCTCCGTTATTCCATGGTATCATAAGGAAATGACGACGGAGATATTGAGTGGCTACTTCATGGAGATCACGCCTCGGCGCTTTTGCCCGTTCTTTCGCCATCGCGGCATGGCTGCCCGATCCCGCGTCCTCCGACGCCGCCGCCCATTTTTATGAAGACGCCTCGCCGCCGCCCGAAAAAGGCAGCGGCCTCCAGCCCACCAAATACGATGGCCATGACACCGCGTTCCGCGGCGATAGCTGGTAGTTCCGCGGCGACAGCTGGTAAAATTCAGAACGGCAATACGAGTTTATCCGAATAGGCGAGGTTCCACAAAATCGCCAGCGCGATGGCATTGCCGGCCAGCGCGGCCTTCAATACGTTATTGCGCTCCATGAAAACGGCCAGCGCAAAACTGGCCAGCAGCACCAGCACCGCCGGATAAAGCCAGCCGAAGCCGATATGGGCGACGAAACGGTTGACGCCATAGGTCAGAACGAACAGCAGCATCATGCCGACGGTCAGCAGCAGCATGGGCAGGGTCAGGTCGCCCAGCTTGCGGCGGAAGGGCTCCAGCCCCACCACGGCCACGAAATCACAGAGCGCGATGAGCATCATTGCCATCGTCCAGACGCCGGGCATGCTCCAGCTGACGCGGTGGTCCATCAGTTCAAACACGACAATCAGCGCCGGCAGCGACAGCGCCGCCCCGACCGTCAGGTGACGTATATAGTCCTTCGATAAAACCGCGCCGGAATGCGTGCGATGATGAGAATGGGTATCGGAAAACATGGGGTAAGCCCTTCAACTGTACGATTCCAGACTAACAGAATCATTTAAAGGGACGCTTAATTATGCGTGGGATTTCAAGGGTATTTAGGTGGTATTTTAGTGAAATTGTGGGGAAGTTACTTAATATCTCTTTTGGACGTAAAAAGCGTTTGATGTTTCAGGAATAGCTCGGGCAATTACCTTAAGGTTTGATTTGTTTCCTCGCCTGAGATGGAAACTTTTTAATAAGCCATTTGAGAAGCTCTAATTGTTCAGCACCGCGAGCTCGCCTAACTTGCACTAAAAGCTTATGTGAGGTGGGTCTGTCGAGCGTCAAATTCTTTGCGCCCTCATTACAAACAGAGCACAAAGCCCTTAAATTGTCACGATCATCAGTTCCGCCTTGTGTTTTATCGATGATGTGGCCGATATGAAGCCTAGTTTTCCTGGTTGTATCATAAGGATGCGGCTCTCCCGCAACGGCACCGCACATCTGGCAGGTAAACCCGTTTCGATCTAGAACATAGGCTCGTGTCTCTTTGGATATACCACGCGCGAAAGCGGGTTTAGGCTTTGCGCTTTCTAAAAGATATTGCCCGGGCTTTAATTCAGAACGGTCATTGTGAGTTAATATTTGATAACCTTCTTCATTTCTCAGCTCTCTTACCCTGCGCGCCCACTCTGATATACCGCCTGCCGCCGCCTGCAACTCTTTAGCGTCAAGAACTTTGCCTGTGTTTTTTAAAAAATACTTACGCAGCTTATCTCTTGCGCCATTTTTGGGCATGTATCACCTATACCGCTATTCGCTTTTGTTGCCGGAATAAGCAATGCGCCAATTGAGAGGCAACAGCTTCTGCGACGGGGGCAGGGAAAGCGTTGCCCACTTGTCGATAGGAGATAGTTTTGCGGCCGGCGATTTGCCAGTCGTCAGGGAAGCCCTGAAGTCGTGCAACCATCCGTACTGTCAGGCGAGGCATACCTTTGAAGCCTGCAACCGGTGCTTCATCTGCGATGCCAAGCCCGTCAACGCTCAACTCAGACCAAGCCTTGCGTGCTCGGGTTGGGCCTAAATCGGGGCCGCCATGTTTTTTGGAGCCCCCCACAACGGTGGGCGCAATACGGTTGGCCTTTTTGCTCCATTCCTTGGCGCCCTTCCAGCCATTTTGGCCCATCAGATCTACTAATGTTTCCCCAACGGTCGGGGGCGCCGTTTTGAGCGGCTCAGGCCATGAAAAAAGACCTGAATAATTTTTCTGAACGCCGACCAAAATAGCGCGGGGGCGCAATTGAGGAACACCAAACGACGAGGCATTCAACAAGCGCCACTGGGCTACATATCCAAGCTTCTGAAACTGCGCTAGGATAGTTTCTCTGTATTCGTCGAAAACGGGAGCCAAAAGGCCCTTAACGTTTTCGATCATAATTGCTTTTGGTTTGATCTCATTAATAAGCCTCAAGGCGGTGGGAAACAAATCGCGCTCATCATCTTTCCCGAGCTGTTTACCTGCGATAGAAAACGGAGGACAAGGGAGTCCGCCTGCGAGCAATTCGACCCCTTTATAGGGGCGCCCATCAAAATTCTTTAGATCCAGATTTTCGACATGCCAATCTGGACGGTTGAGCTTAAGAGTTTGGCAAAATGGAGCTTCGATTTCGACTAATGCCCGATGCTCAAAGCCTGCCTTTTCGAGCCCAAGAGCCTGCCCGCCCGCACCTGCGCACATTTCTACGGAAAATAAAGACATGTATAGCCCCAAAAATGAGAACAAACTAGAAACACTTTATAACATGGGCCATGAGTCTGCAAGTTGAGATTTCTCACATAGAGAATTATA
>JBGGMV010000048.1:0-3392 GCA_041287865.1 Alphaproteobacteria bacterium
AGCCGCGTGCGCGACATGTTCGAGCAAGGCAAGAAAAGCGCGCCCTGCATCATCTTCATCGACGAGATCGACGCCGTGGGGCGCCATCGCGGCGCGGGCCTCGGCGGCGGCAACGACGAACGCGAACAGACGCTCAACCAGTTGCTGGTCGAGATGGACGGCTTTGAAGCCAACGAAGGCGTCATCCTGATCGCCGCCACCAACCGCCCCGACGTGCTGGACCCGGCGCTGCTGCGCCCCGGCCGCTTCGACCGCCAGGTCGTGGTGCCGAACCCCGACGTCTCGGGCCGCGAAAAAATCCTGAAAGTCCATATGCGCAAGGTTCCGCTCGCGCAGGATGTCGACGCCCGTATCATCGCGCGCGGCACGCCCGGCTTTTCGGGCGCGGATCTCGCCAACCTCATCAACGAAGCCGCCCTGCTGTCCGCACGCAGCGGCAAGCGCGTCGTGGGCATGTCCGAACTGGAAGACGCCAAGGACAAGGTCATGATGGGCGCCGAGCGCCGCTCGATGGTCATGTCGGAAGAGGAAAAGAAACTCACCGCCTATCACGAAGCAGGCCATGCCGTCGTGGCACTGCACGAACAAGCCTCCGACCCCATCCACAAGGCCACCATTATCCCTCGGGGCCGCGCTCTCGGTATGGTGATGCGCCTTCCCGAAGGCGACCGCCTGTCGATGTCGCGCGAAAAGCTGCACGCCGACCTTGCCGTCGCCATGGGCGGCCGCATCGCGGAAGAACTGATCTTCGGCCAGGGAAAAGTCACCACGGGCGCTTCATCGGATATCAAGATGGCGACCGAAATGGCGCGCCGCATGGTCACCGAATGGGGCATGAGCGAGGAACTCGGCCCCATCAACTACGGCGGCGACCGCGAGGAAGTGTTCCTGGGCTACACCATGGGCCAGCAGAAAACCATTTCCGGCACCACCGCCGCGAAGGTGGATGCGGAGATCAAGAAAATCGTGGGCGACGCCTATGACCGCGCGAAGAAGACCCTCGTCGACAACATCCACGAGCTGCACGCGCTGGCCAAGGCGCTGATCGAGTTCGAAACGCTGAACGGCGAGGAGATTCCGAAAGTTCTCAAGGGCGAGCCCCTGGGCCGCACCACGGCCGAGGAGGAAGCCGCCGAGCGCAAGAAGCGCGCGAAATCCGGCTCCGTCCCGGCTGCCGGCGGCGTGGACCTCGGTTCCGCGGAGCCGCAGAGCACGTAAGCAAACCGTAACCCCGGTGAAAGCCGGGGGCTTCGCACTATCAACACAAGTGGCGGATGTCGTTTTCAAACGGTATCCGCCATTTTTATTGAGACATCTTAGACCCCGGCTTTCGCCGGGGTTACGAGTCATATTTACATAATCATCGTTATTTCCCGAACATTGACCCCTCCCCCAAACTGGTCTATCAATAGCCATTGTTTCCTTAACTAGAGTCCTGAACCAATGGCGATCACCCGCAAAGGCCGGTTCCTGAATGCCGTGCGCCGCAACGATGTGAAGAAGGTCGAGAAGTTTCTCGATGCCGGCTTCCCGGTCGAATTCGAGACCTGGAGCGGCAACAACGCATTGCTGTTTGCGGTCATCGACGGTCACAAGGAAATGACCGAGATGCTGATCCGCCGCGGCGCGAAATTCGGGCGCTATTACGGCCACTACGCGCTGGGCGACGACGGCAGGCAGGATACGCTGCTGCATATCGCAGCTGAGCTGGGCCACAAGGAGATCGTCCTTCTGCTGCTCGAGCATGACAAATACGACAAGTCTCTCATCAACAGGGTCGACGGCAAAAAGAACACCGCGCTGCACCTGGCAGCCGCGCAGGGGCACGCCGAAATCACCAGCATATTGCTGGATCATGGCTTCGACCCGTCCCTCAAGGGCGAAAACGGCAAGACGCCGACGGGCTTTGCGTTTCAGGGGCGCCATGAAGCCGTGATCGGGCTGCTGGACGAGGCGCAGAAAAAACGGGCCGCGCAGGCTCCGCCGCCGCCGAAGGACCCCACGCCGAAGGCGGAGTGGAAACTGGTCTCCGAGCACAGCGTTGCCCATGTCAGCGAGATGCCGGATATCGGCTACAAACTGGCCGACGTGTTCAATTTCGAAACCCACGAGCGCATTCGTATCGTCAATAACCTGAAGACCAAGGCCGACCATATCGAAACGACGGGTTTTTCCGAACTGCCAGACCGGAAGCAAGTGGACGACGCGCGCGCGGCACTGGTGCGCCTTGGCGGCACGGCCGGGGAAGAGCCGAATGAAAAGGCAATTCCGAAAGCGCGCCTCACGCCGCCGGACAGGCCGAGGTAGCGCCATGGTCTATTTCCTGAAATGGAAGATGCGGACGGCGCTGAATGAGCGGAATATCGCCCGCATTGGAGAACTGCTCGACAAGGGCGCCGACGTCAACATGGACCTCGGTAGCGGTGAAACACCGCTCCACACCGCAGCCCATAGCGGAGCAAAAGATCTGGTGGCGTTCCTGATTTCGCGCGGCGCGCATGTAAATGCGCTGAAAAAATACAAATGGGCTCCCATCCATGATGCTGCCTATCAGGGAAATTTTGACGCGGTCGTTGAACTGCTGAAAGCGGGCGCCGACCCGAACCTGCGCACGGAAGAAGGCCGGACAGCCCACGGCTGGGCGGTTCTGCGCAAGAACCCGGAAATCGCCGAGATACTTTCTCCCTACATGAAAAAATTCATCGAAATCGCGCAGACGAAAAGCCTGAATTCCCCGGCCCCGGAAGCAGCGTCCGGGCAGGGATGGACCCTTCTTTCCGAAAGCCAGGTTGCGCGCGCGCAGACGCATGAGAAACTGGGCTACCGCCTTACCGACATTTTCAATTTCCGCGACCGCGAGCGGATCCGCATCCTGCACAACCTTGAAACGAAGGCCGACCAGGCTTCCAGCCTGTCGTTCGACGACATTTCCGACAAGACCCAGCTTGAAGACGCGCGGGCGCAGCTGATACAGCTCGGCGGGGACGCGCCAGAAGAATCCGTTTCCCGCCTTCACAAACTGCCGTCGCCGCGCCCGGGAGCATAAAGCATGGTCATGTTCAAAAAAAGCAAGCTCCATGAGGCGATTAACTGCGGCGACTCCAAGGTCGTGAAAGATATGCTGGATCTCGGAGTCGACCCCAATTATACCGACGACTATGGCCGGTCTTTCCTTTACTTCGCCGTTTTACGCGGCAACCGCGACGCGGCGGAAATCCTGCTGCAGAAAGGCGCAAAAGTCGATCTGAAAGCCCGCCACGACGGCACGCTCCTGCATCTCGCCGCCATAAAGGGCAGCGTCGAAATAGCCGGCATGCTCCTGGCCCTGCTGCCGGAGCTTCTCACCATGAAGGATAGCGACGGCAACTCGGCGCTGCATACCGCGGCAGAGC
>JBGGMV010000049.1:0-7204 GCA_041287865.1 Alphaproteobacteria bacterium
TAAGACAAATATAATGCAATTTTGTTTGACATAATTTCAAGCCTGCGTGTAAAGTACATCATAACCAGATTTTAGACGTAGCACGCAGGACTCGAACTCCAACAGCGGGAGAAAGATTCATGGATGTCATTCTTGTCAACAAACTGAAGGCCATTTTTGACCAGACCAGCAAAATCGTCATTCCGGAGTCTATCATTACGGCATTGAGGCAGAATGAAAAGGAAATGAACGAGATTTTCGGCATCAAGGCCTCTTTCCAGGCGGAAGAATTCCTCCGTACACGCGATATGCGGCATGCCCTTTCGAGCTTCATCGTGCGCCGCGTGTCGAGCGAACACGAAAAGGAAACGGCCCGCGACCTGGTGGAAGGCCTGACGCTGACCTGCTCCATGTACAGGCGCCACCTGCGTGATATCTTCCCGACGCTGGAAGACACTGAGATCAATGCCGTGAAGACCGAGATGGAGAGCGCGGGCTTCATCTTTCAACAACACTACATTAAAGATGTGATGCCCTGAAGGCGAAGCGCTGGAGAAATAAAATCAGTTAAGGCCGGGCGTTTTGGGGCGGTACACCAGAGGCGCCCTCACGGAAATCTCACGCGCCGCACCCTCGGTAAAAGCCTTGGCCAGCGTGTGGCCGCTGTTACCCACTGAAAATTCCTGCATGCTGAAACGCGATGCCAGTCCGGCGTCTTTTTTAATATCGTTCGCATAGAATTCAGGCGAGCAAATACCGATAAGCGACACGCCGGGCGACACCGCAAAGCGCTGGAACATAAAGCTGCGGCCCGTGTCCGGACTCCAGCCCAGCTTGAAGGCGCCCTTCAAATCATCAAACGCGACGACGATTTTGCGGTCCCCGAACATGCCGCCACGCTCGCTCAGCCCCTCGAAGAGCGTTTTCATCCGCTCTTCCAGCTGGCCCCGGAACTTCGCGCCTGCCGCCATCATCGACAGTTCTGGCGCAAGCACACGCGCATTTGCCAGCGGTGCGGGCACATCCCTGCCGTCGCTGATCTTTTGCGCGACAGCCTCCAGCACCGAACGGGAACCCATGCCGGCGTCGCTGGTGATGCAGACGTTGGCCTTTGCGGTCATTGCTTTCAGCGCCTCATCAGCTGCGTCGCAGGCGCGGGCGTAATCCTCAAGCTTGCCGCTGGCGGCTTCCGCCGTCAGGTCCCGGCAGTATTGGCTGATGACTTCCGCCAGCGCGGCGTCAGTTATTGCGTAGGATTTCGTGGTCATGGAAGCACCCTCTTTTCAGGAATTATGTAATATCATGCAGCCTTCCCTCTGTAAAGCGCATCCTATAAAATCAGCAGCTATCCAGAGCAATTCTGTCGTTTTATTTGTTAATTATATCAATGATTTGAGTATGATCCGGGTCTCCACACCCCTGAAATCTGCATAGCACACACTTAAATAACCTGAAATTTCTTGACATATCGGGTTCAAAGCGTATATTCCCTCATCTCGGATTGCCGCAGGGCTTTCCGTGTAGAGATTCATGATAAACACTTGAAATGAAACGGTCATAGCTATGTACGCAGTCATTAAAACCGGTGGTAAGCAATATCGCGTCCAGAAGAACGATATTCTCGAAGTCGAATTGCTCGAAGCCAAAAAGGGCGACAAGGTCACCCTCAGCGAAGTCCTCCTGCTCGGTGGCGACAGCCCGAAAATCGGCGCTCCCACTGTTTCGGGCGCGTCTGTTGTCGCTGAAGTCGTCGACCAGATCCGCGACGACAAGGTCATCGTCTTCAAAAAGAAGCGTCGCCAGAACTATCGCCGCAAAAACGGCCATCGTCAGAGCCTCACCGTTCTGAAGATCACGGACATCAAAGGTTAAGGAGATAAACAATGGCACATAAGAAAGCCGGTGGTAGCTCGAAGAACGGCCGCGACTCAGCTGGCCAGCGTCTGGGCGTTAAAGTGTACGGCGGTCAGGAAATCCTGAACGGCGGCATCATCGTCCGCCAGCGCGGCACGCAATACCACCCCGGTAAATTCGTCGGCCTCGGCCGCGACCACACGATCTTCGCCAAGCGCGACGGCATCGTGAAATTCCACAGCGGCCCGAAAAACCGCCAGTACATTTCCGTTGTTCCCGCGAACACGGAAGCTGCGGAATAATCAGGCCGTAAGGTTTTAAAAAAGCCGGGGAAGCGATTCCCCGGTTTTTTATTTGAAGTTGAGAAAATGAAGTTTTTAGACGAAGCCAAGATATACCTCGAAAGCGGCAAAGGCGGCCCCGGATGCGTGGCCTTCCGCCGCGAGAAGTATGTCGACATGGGCGGCCCCGACGGCGGCAACGGCGGGCGCGGCGGGCACGTCTATCTTGAAACGGTGCAGAACCTCAATACCCTGATCGATTTCCGCTATACCCAGCACTTCCGCGCGGGGCATGGGGCGAATGGCTCCGGCGCTAACTGCACGGGCAAGGACGGCAAGGATATTATCGTCAAGGTTCCCGTCGGCACCGTCATTCTGGACGACGACAAGGAAACCGAGCTCTTCGACATGATGGTGCCGGGCGAACGCGTGCTGTTCCTGAAGGGCGGCGACGGCGGTTTCGACAATGCGCATTACAAGTCATCCACCAACCGCGCGCCGCGCAATGCCTCCCCCGGCTGGCCGGGCGAGGAGCGCGCCGTCTGACTGCGCCTGAAGCTGATCGCCGACGCCGGCATCATCGGCCTGCCCAATGCGGGCAAATCGACCTTCCTGTCCGTCACCACGCGCGCAAAGCCGAAGATTGCCGATTACCCCTTCACCACCCTCGCCCCCAACCTTGGCGTGATGCGCTCGCACGACAAGGAATTCGTGCTGGCCGACATTCCGGGCCTGATCGAGGGCGCGCATGAAGGCAAAGGCCTTGGCACCCGCTTCCTCGGCCACGTGGAGCGCACGCGCGTGCTGCTGCACCTGATCGACGCGACCGAAGAAGACGTCGTTAAATCATACAAAACCATCCGCGGCGAGCTGAAAAGCTACGGCGCGGGCCTTGCCAAAAAGGCCGAGGTCATCGCGCTCAACAAGATCGACGCGCTCGACAAAAAAACCGTTGCCAAAAAGCAGGACGAGCTGTCGAAGGCTATCCGCAAGAAAGTCCACCTCATTTCCGCCGTCGCTCACGAAGGCACCGACGCCGTGCTGAACGAACTGATGAAGCACATCGAAAAAGGCCGCGCGAAGGATAAAGAGCCTGAGCAGGATAACTGAATTTACATAGCCTCTAAGCCTGGCACCTAAAAATTCTATCTTTCTCCCCCCTGCTTTGATAAAATTCAACGTATTGAATTATAGGGGTAATTTCAAAATGTCCGATGAATTAATCCAGCTGTTTTCTGAAGTGCTGCAGGTTGACGGCAGCAAGCTCAACGACAATTCATCCCCCGACAATATCAAGCAATGGGACAGCCTTGCCGCCATGCATCTTGTGGCCGCGATCGAGGATAAATTCAAGGTCACGCTGTCGACCAAAGAGATCATGAAGATGTCGACCATCGGTCTCGCCCGCAAGACCCTGCAAGGCAAGAACGTGAAGGTCTAAAATAATGGCCGCCGACCCGAAAACGGAATGGCGTACATACCTCTCACAGCAACCGAAACCTGATTATACCATCGGCGTTTCATCGAGCGTGACGGCCGAACCGCTTGCGCCCTTTCTTGGCGCGCATCTGCTGGGCAAGAAATACGCGCCGCAGATCGTTTTCGGCGATTTCAACCAGATTCACCAGACCTGCCTTGACCACAAAGGCTATTTCGGGCGCGATGATTTAAACGCGATTGTGCTGATCTGGCGATTGGAAGATATGTTCGGCGGGTTGCTGGCGCAATGCCTTGATAATCCCGGCGACGCCATGCCTCAGCTGGTGGCAGAGGTCAAAAACCTCGCGCAGGCTGTGGGCAAGCTGCGCAAGGATTTCAAGGGCACGATTGTCGCCGCCGTACCGCCCTACCCCACCATGCCGGGATACGAAGTGCAGGATATCGGTCAGGCGACGTCGGGCATGGTTGTTTACAACACGCTTGCGCAACTCTGGACGCAGGAAATTTCGCGCATCGGCCGCGTGCGGTTGCTCGATCTGCAAGGCCTGCTGCTGAATGCCGGCATCAAAAACGCCGCCGACGCGCGCAAATGGGCGCTCTATCGCCAGCCCTATACCGAGGCTTTCTGGGCCGATATCGGGCGGCAGGCAGGGCGCATTATCGCGGCGGAGAAAATCAGCCCCAAGAAATGCATCGTGCTCGACCTCGACAATACGCTCTGGGGCGGGATTGTGGGCGAGGACGGATTGGAAGGGCTGGAGCTGGGCGACGATTTCCCCGGCAAGGCCTTCCGCGATTTCCAGCGTTACCTGAAACACCTGCAGTCCAAGGGCGTGATGCTGGCCGTGGCGTCCAAGAACAATCCCGACGACGCGCTTGAAGTGTTCGACAAGCACGACGCCATGGTGCTGTCGCGCAAGGATATCCTCGTTTTTGAAATCCACTGGGAGTCGAAAGTCGAGAGCCTGAAGCGCATCGCCAAGAAACTCAACATCGGGCTCGACAGCTTCGTTTTCGTCGACGACAACCCGAAAGAGATCGGCGAGGTGCAGGACCGCCTGCCCGAAGTCACCTGCATGATGGTGCCGGAAGAACTCGCGGAATTGCCGCTGCTGCTCGCCAATACCGATTTCTTCGATTTCGCCGAAGTGACCGACGAAGACCGCCGCCGTACCGAGATGATGGCCGCCGACGTCGAGCGCCAGACGATACAGGAAAACATGTCGGAAGACGATTTCCGCAAATCGCTGAACCTCAAGATCGATGTTTTCGAGGCCGATAAACAACACCTCGCCCGCATCACGCAGCTGATCAATAAAACCAACCAGTTCAACCTGACCACTGTTCGCCGCACGCAGGACGAGGTGGAAACGCTGGCGGCATCAGGCGACGCGCTGGTGCTGGGCATGGACATCAAGGACAAGTACGGCGATTACGGGCTGGTCGGCGTCTCCATTCTCAAAAAACAAAATAAAACCTGCATCATCGACACGCTGCTGATGAGCTGCCGCGTGCTGGGCCGCGGGGCGGAGGCGACGTTCTTCTCCAAATTGGCGGAGGCCGCCAAATCGCTCGGCTGCGATGAAATGCGCGGCAAGTATATCCCCACGCCCAAGAACGGCATGGTGAAAGATTTATACCCACGCTTCCACTTCACCGAAGAAAACGGCGAATGGGTGATGAAGCTGGCGGCAGCGCCCGCCACGCCCGCACACATCGACGCCGCATTGCGCCTGCGCAAGAAAGCGGGCTGATGTTCCGTTTCCATTACAACAGTTATGCCTACTTCTTCGACTTGCTGGCGCTGTGCTTCGTGCTGGTGCCGACCTTTTATGCGCTGAAGAGTGAGTCCTCGCGCCGCATCCTGCTGACGCTGGGCGGCATGTATCTGATGTATTTCATCGCGCCGCGCCTTGTGCTGTTCTATGTGATTTTCTGGTGCGTGGCTTACCTGCTGCAACGCTTGCTGGCGATGCTGGGGCAGATGGGTCGCGGCGATGCGTTTTTCTGGTTCAGTATCATCGTCCTCCTGTCGCCGATGGTGACGTGGAAGCTGACCGGCGATAACTTCAACTATCTTTTCAACCTGAAACTGAACGAATGGCTGAAGCCCCTGTCGCAGCACCTGTGGGAAATCGACATGTCGCGTGACCTGCTGACGCCGATCGGCATATCCTTTGCCACGTTCCGCGCGGTCGACCTGCTGATCAAGACATACCTTGGAAAACTGGAGGCGCTCAGCTTCGGCCGCGTGCTGTTCTACGGCTTCTTCCCGCCCGTGCAGGTGGTGGGGCCGATCAGCGAATACGAGGAAAGCGACAAGCTGGACGCCAAGGCCGACCCGCAGAATATCTTCGAAGGCCTTATCCGCATCGCCAGCGGCTTTATCAAGGTTTTCCTGATCTGCGGCCTGCTGTCCTTCACCAACGACGCCATCATGAACCCGAAGGGGCTGGATACCGGGCGGGCCTGGCTGATGCTGCTGGGCTTTTCATGGTATCTTTACCTCAACTTCTCGGGCTATTCCGATATCGCCATCGGCGCCGCGCGGCTGTTTGGCATCAGGCTGAAGGAGAACTTCAACTTCCCCCTGCTCCGCCCGCAGAACATACAGGAGTACTGGAACAACTGGCACATGAGCCTGTCGCGTTTCGCGCAGCGCAATATCTTCGTCCCCTGCGGCGGCTATCGCGAGAAGACGCAATACATCGCCCTGGCCGCGACGATGATGACGATCGCCATGTGGCATAACGTCAGCCTGATCGCGGTGTGCTTCGGCGTTTATTATTTGGTGGGCCTGATCGCGCACCGCATGTATGCAAAAGCACGGGGCGAAAAGCGCGTGCCGCAGCCGGCCGAAAAACTGTTTTACCGCGTGCTGACCTATTTCTTCGTCATCCTTGGCTTTCCCATGATCGTGGCGGAAAGTTTCGAGCCGCTGGCAATCTTCTATAAAGCATTGGCGGGGTTGTCATGATTAACGCCGATAATATTTTCGGGTACAAGGCGACATGGTGGGGCATCATCCGCATCGCCTTCTGGGTGGCGCTGTTCCTGACTGCCGCCAGCATCTACCTGCCCTCCGCGCCCGAAAACGTGCCCTTCGAGGAAAGCCCGCGCAATCCCCGCCTGAGGCTCACTGCCACGATCGCGGAAGACCCGCGCTTCATGCTGAAACTGCCGCGGCAGGAAGGCCTGAATATCGCCTGGATCACGGATTCCAGCGGCGCGCTTTTCCCTCCGGACAAATATGTGGCGGAGGCGAAATACAAGGATACGAAGCTTATCTCCTCCTTCGTGCTCGACCGCCTGCAGAAACTGGCCAAAAGCGAAAATATCGGCATCGACCTCAACATCCAGCCGGGGCTGCGCAGCCTTGAAACCTATTCGTCCGTCGCCGGCGCCCTCGAAAGCAAGCCGGACATGATCGTCCTCAGCTTCAACCCGTTCTGGAACCTGAACGGCTATGAAATCCACAAGCGCCGCGCGCACCTGAACCGCGCCAGCGGGCTTTGGGCGCAGCACCCGCCGGCATGGCCCTGGCTGGTGACGCTGGCCTCGCCCGCCAACAACCTGTGGTCGGCGCTGGGCCGTAAATACGCGATCATTTCCGATATGCGTCTTTACAAGGGCCGTATCGAAACGCTGCT
>JBGGMV010000050.1:0-13263 GCA_041287865.1 Alphaproteobacteria bacterium
CGGCAATTTCGACCCGCTGACGGAAGCATTATTGATGATGTCCGCGCGGCGCGAGCATCTTGTAAACAAGATCTGGCCGTCGATGGATAAGGGGCAGTGGGTGATTTCAGACCGCTTTGCCGATTCAACGCGTGCCTTTCAGGGCTACGGCATGGGCCTCGATCCTGCCGTGATCGAGGAAGTCTATCGCCTGATCGCCGGCAATTTCCATCCCGACCTGACTTTCGTGTTCGATATCGACCCTGAAACGGGGTTGAAGCGCTCGCTGAAACAGCTGAACGTGACGACGAATAAAACTGAATCGACCGAAGATCGCTACGAGCGCATGGGTCTGCCGTTCCATACGCGCCTGCGCAACGGCTTCCTCGAAATCGCCAAAAAATACAGCGACCGCTGCGTCATCATCGACGCCACGCAAACCATCGACGCCATCCACCGTCAGCTGTTGAAGGTGATCGAGACGCGCTTTAACGTCTCGGTGAAAGAGGTGAAAAATGGCTAGCCTTTTTGCCGAGGAAGAAGACGAATTCGCCGACAAAGCGATGGCGGAGATCGAGGAAGATATTCCCGCCGAAGCCGTCGAGCTGACCCCGCGCAGCAACCCCGACCTGCTGGGCCATGAAAAGGTGGAAGAAGCGCTGCTGGCCGATTTCAACGCCGGCCGTTTGCCCCATGCTATCGTTTTCTCCGGCCCTGCCGGCATCGGCAAGGCAACGCTGGCCTATCGCATGGCCAAATTCCTGCTCTCGCAGGCAATCGAAGGCGCGGGGCTGTTCGGCGAACCGGAAAAGCCGACGACGCTTCGCCTCTCCCCTGACAACCCCGTATTCCATCGCGTCGTCTCCGGCGGTCATGCCGACCTTGTGACGGTGGAACGTGAGTTCGATGAAAAAAAGAACCGCCTGAAACAGGATATATCGGTTGATTCCGCGCGCAAGATCACGCCTTTCCTGCGCAAGACCTCGGCCGAGGGGGGCTGGCGCGTTGTGCTGGTCGACGGCGCGGATTACCTGAACCGTAACAGCCAGAACGCGCTGCTCAAAATTCTCGAGGAGCCGCCGGAAAAAACCCTGTTGATGCTCACCACCTCGCAGCCGGGGGCTTTCCTGCCCACCATCCGTTCGCGCTGCCGCATGGTGCCGATGGAGGCCTTGCCGGATAGCGTCGTCTCATCGCTGCTTGATAAATTCGCGCCAGGTATTTCGCCCGAAGAAAAATCCGCGTTGATCCGCCTTTGCGACGGCAGCATCGGCGCGGCGCTGCAATTGCACCGCGACAAGGGCGTGGCGCTGTACAAGGATCTGCTGGGCCTGCTGAACACGCTGCCGAGCCTTGATATCGCCAAGGCGCATGACCTCGCCGACAAGCTGTCGCGTACCGAAGCTTCCTATGAAGCGTCGCGCACCATCCTCACCACTTGGTGCCAGCGCGCCGCGCGGGCCGAGGCGAGGGGGCACGTGCTTCCCGATATCATGCCCGGCGATGCCGCGATCTTCGCCAAAATTTCCGCCAGTTTCCCGCCGCGCCACTTTTTCTCGACATGGGAAAAAATGGCACAGCTTTTCTCGCAAACCGAAAACTACATACTGGACAAGCGCCAGGCCTTGCTGGGCGCTTTCCTGATGCTACAGAACCCGGGACACGCCGGGCTGAATATATGAGGGTCATATGAAACCGCATTTTTACATCACTACCGCCATTTCCTACGTCAACGGCCCGCCGCATCTGGGCCATGCCTATGAAGTGATAGGTGCGGATGTTATGGCGCGTTTCAAGCGCCTTGACGGTTTCGACGTCTATTTCCTGACCGGCACGGACGAGCACGGCCAGAAGGTGCAGAAAACCGCCATCGCCAAGGGCAAACAGCCGCAGGAATTCACCGACGAAATCGCGGCGCTGTTCGTCGATATGTGCAAAGACCTCGACATCACGCAGGACCAGTTCATCCGCACCACCGCGCAGTTCCACAAAGACAGCTGCCAGGCGATCTGGGGCAAGATGCAGGATGCGGGCGACATTTACCTCAACAAATACGCCGGCTGGTATTCAGAGCGCGACGAGGCGTTCTATACCGAGGACGAGCTTGAAACCCGTCCCGACGGCAAAAAAGTCAACAAAACGACCGGCACCGAGGTGCATTGGGTCGAGGAAGAAAGCTATTTCTTCAAACTGTCGGCCTATACCGATAAATTGCTGGAATATTACGAGAAGCATCCCGATTTCGTCCAGCCCGCGTTCCGCCGCAACGAAGTCGTCAGCTTCGTGAAACAAGGCCTGAAAGATCTCTCTATCTCGCGCACAAGCTTCGACTGGGGCGTGAAGGTGCCGAACGCGAAAGACCATATCATGTACGTCTGGGTCGACGCGCTGACCAACTACATCAGCGCCATCGGCTATCCCGACGACAAGGACGGCAAGTTCAAGAAATACTGGCCCGCCGACGTTCACCTGATTGGCAAGGATATCGTGCGTTTCCACACAGTCTACTGGCCGGCTTTCCTCATGTCGGCAGGCCTGCCGGTGCCCAAACGCGTCTTCGGCCACGGCTTCCTGATGACCAAGGGCGAGAAAATGTCGAAATCCCTCGGCAACGTCATTTCACCCGCCAGCCTGATCGAGCGCTTCGGCGTGGAGCAAGCGCGCTATGCGCTGATGCGCGAAGTGACGTTCGGGCAGGACGGCGATATTTCTTACGAATTGCTGGGCAACCGCATTAATGCGGAGCTGGCCAACAACATGGGCAACCTCGCGCAACGCACGCTCAGCCAGATCGCCAAGAACTGCGGCGGCGTGGTGCCGAAACCCGGTATCCTCGAGGACGTCGACCACCAGCTGCTCGACAAGGCGGGGCAGGCGATGCTGATCGCCGTGCGCGGAGAATTCGAAAAACTGCAATTCTCGAAGGCGCTCGAGGAAATCGTGCAGGTTGCCAATGCCGCGAACCTCTACATCGACGCGCAGGCGCCCTGGACGCTCAAGAAAACGAATATCGAACGCATGCAGACGGTGTTATACGTTCTGGCCGAAGTCATTCGCAATATCGGCCTGATTTTGCAGCCCTTCACGCCCAAGGCCGCCAACAAGATCCTCGATCAGGTGGCGGTGGCGGCGAACGCGCGCGATTTCGGCTATATCGGCTCTACCCATGCGCTGCAGCCCGGCACCGCGCTACCCGCGCCGCAGGGCGTGTTCCCGCGCTACGAAGCGCCGGTCGAAGAGAAAACCGCCTAAATGCTCGTCGATAGCCATTGCCATCTCGACTACCCCGATTTTGCGGACGAAGGGCTGCCGGAAATCGTCGGCCGCGCGAAATCGGCGGGCATTGGGCATTTTTTAACCATCTGCACGGAAATCACCAAATTCCCGCAGGTGCTGAAAGTGGCGGAAAGCTTCCCCAACATCAACTGCACTGTCGGCACGCACCCGCACCATGCGGCTGACGCCGGCGAGATTGATGTGAAGCGCGAAGAAATCGTCGCGCTGACGAAGAACCCCAAGGTCGCGGGCATTGGCGAGACGGGACTGGATTATTACTACAAACATTCGCCGCCTGCCGAACAGCAAAAGGTTTTCGCAACGCATATCGAGGCCTCGTTGGAAACCAAGTTGCCGCTCATCATCCACACCCGCGACGCCGATGACGATACGGTACGCATCATGCGTGATGCGGGGCAGGGCAAGGCCTTTGGCGTCATGCATTGCTTCAGCGGCGGGCCGAAGCTCGCCCAGGAATCTCTGGATCTTGGCTTCCATATCTCATTCTCCGGCATCATCACGTTTAAAAAGGCCGACGAGCTGCGTGAAGTGGTAAAAATGGTGCCGATGGATCGCATTCTTGTCGAAACCGACTGTCCTTACCTCGCGCCGATGCCGCACCGTGGCAAACGGAACGAGCCTGCCTTCGTTGTGCATACGGCGCAGATGGTGGCCGAGCTGAAGGGGCTGGATGCTGCTGCCGTCGCGGCGCAGACGACCGACAACTTCTTCAAGCTTTTCAGCAAAGCGAAGCGCCAATGAAAATCACTGTACTCGGCTGCGGCGCGTCACTGGGAACACCCGCTGCGGGCGGTTTCTGGGGCAAGTGTGATCCGAAGGAACCGCGCAACCACCGCACCCGCGCCTCGATCCTTGTGCAGACGGAGTCTACCAATGTGCTGGTCGATACGTCCTATGACCTGCGCCAGCACCTGAATGCCATTTCGTTGCAGAAACTGGACGGCGTTCTATTTTCACATGCGCACAACGACCATGTGAACGGCATAGATGATCTGCGCGTCATCGCCTATCACAGCAACAAATTGCTTGATATTTATGCCAATGAGGAAACACTGGACGAAATCCACCGCCGCTGGCCCTATCTTTTCGAGCCGAAGTTCGAGGGTGTCTACGCGCAGTTCCTCAACAAAAACCTCATCGGCAATTTCGAGAAATTCAGGATCGGGGACATCGATATCGAAAGTTACGAGCAGGACCATACCACCTGCACATCATTGGGCTTCCGTTTCGGTGATTTCGCCTATAGCGTCGATATCGCAGATATGCCGGAGAAATCCTTGCAGGCACTGAAGGGCGTCGAGACATGGATTGTCGATGCCGGTGCCTACCACAAAGAAGCGATCGCCACGCACGCCAATATCAAGCGTGTCAAGGAATGGGCGCAGATCCTGAAGCCGAAAATGACCTATTTAACGGTGCTGACGACGCATATGGATTACAAGACGCTCTGTGACGAGCTGCCTCCCGATATCCGGCCTGCATGGGACGGGATGGAAATAGACATGTCTGGCAACAGGCGATAAAAAAACCCGGCTTTCGCCGGGTTTTTTCTTATCCCAGTTTTTTCTTCTGCGCGGGCTTCGCCTGCGGAGCGTTGGCGTTGTCGTTGGCAGGCTTGTGCGTATCAAGCGCCTTGCCGAGGACTTCCTTGATGCCCACATCCAGCTGCGGCGTCGCCATGATGCGTTCCATTTCCTTGACCATCAGGTTCTGGCGTTCTTCGTCATAGCGCTTGAATTGCGTGAAGCGCTTGGCGAGGTTGGTCGCGGTCTTGGGGTTGACGGCGTTCATGTGGATGATGACGTCGGCCAGGAATTCATAGCCCGAGCCGTCGGTGTTGTGGAACTTGGCGGGGTTGCCGGCGATGAAGCCGCCCAGCAGGGCGTTGACCTTGTTGGGGTTGGTTTCATCGTAGCATTCGTGCTTCATCAGGTTCTTCACGCGCTGCAGCGGATCGCCATCGGGGATCATGGCGTTCAGCGTCAGCCACTTGCCGACAACGTTGTTGTTGTCTTTGTATTTCGCATAGAAGTCGTCGAGCGCGATCTGGCGCGTATCGGCGGCACCCGAGGGCGGGATGCGCGACAGGGTGGACAGCGCCGACAGCTTTTCCGTCATGTTGTTGGCCTGGCTGTATTGCTTGTAAGCGGTCGCCGACATTTCGGGGGTGGACATCTTGCCGAGGAACGAGAGGCTGAGGTTGTGCAGCTCGCGGCGGCCGACCTGCGCGGGCGAGACGTCGTATTTCTCGCCTTTGGGGGCCGTCGTGTCTTTGTAAATCTCGCGGAATTCCGCCTCGAAGGTCGTGGCCAGCGTCTTGCGCATGAAGTGCAGCGCTTCGTTGACCGCGTCGGGGTCGAGGATCTTCAGCTCCTGGATCAGCAGGTTGTAGCCGGGCAGCTGCAGCACGCGCGCGTTGAAGCCCTTGTCGCCATCGAGCGCGTTTGCCACGTTGTTGCCGTAGGCGTTGATGAATTCGGGGCTGAGCGCGAGCGGCAGATCGTCCTGCACGTCCTTGATCAGGCCTTTCAGCGTCTTGATCATCAGGCGTTCGGTCGCCTCGTAACGGTTGTAGCTGTCGCTGTCATGGGCCATGCGGAACATCAGTTCCTCGTCGGAGGGCTGTGTCGCCATGCGCACGGGAGCCGAGAAGCCGCGCAGCACCGAGGGCACGACAGGGCCGGTCACGTTATTGAAGACGAAAGTCTGCGTCGCTTCGGTCAGTTCCAGCACGCGCGTCGTCGGCGCGGTTTTGGAATGATCGTCGATTGCGCCTTCAAGGTAAAGCGGCACGTCCTTGCCCGATTGGCCGATCAGGCCGATGGCGATGGGCATGTGCAGCGGTTCCTTGGACGACTGGTCGGCGGTGGGGCGCGTGATTTGCGACACGGTCAGGGTATAGGTGTGTTTCTTGTCGTCGTAATGACCGGAATAGGAGATTTCCGGTGTGCCCGACTGGCTGTACCAGGTGCGGAATTGCGTCAGGTCCTTGCCGGACACTTCCTGCATCACGTCGAGGAAATCGTCGCAGCAGACGGCTTGGCCGTCGAAGCGTGTGAAATATTCGTCCATCGCCGCGCGCCAGACGGTTTCGCCGAACATCGTGTGCAGCATGCCCAGCACATGCGAGCCTTTTTCGTAGATGGTGCCGGTGTAGATGTTGTCGAACTCCTCCACGCGATCGGGGCGGATGGGGTGGGAAAGGGGGCTTGCGTCTTCCATGAACTGGCGGTCGCGGAGCGTAATGGCGTCGTCGAGCTGCTTGATGCTCTTGGAATGCATGTCTTCGGTGAACTGGCGGTCGCGCAGGACGGTCAGGCCTTCTTTCAAGGTCAATTCGAACCAGTCGCGCACGGTGATGCGGTCGCCGGTGTAGTTGTGGAAGTATTCATGGCCGATGACGCCTTCAATGCGCATCAGCTCGTCGTCGGTTGACACTTCGGGCGAGCCGACCAGCAGCGAAACGTTAAAGACGTTCAGGCCCTTGTTTTCCATCGCGCCGGCGTTGAATTTGTCGACCACGGCGATGTGGAAGACGTCGAGGTCGTATTCGCGGCCATAGCGTTTTTCATCCCATGCCATTGCGCGCTTGATGGATTCCATGGCCCATTCGATCTTGTCTTCGTAGCCGGGCTGCACCGCGATGCGGAGCGCGACTTCCTTGCCGCTCATGGTGATGAATTTATCTTCCATCACATGCATGTCGCCCGCGATCACGGCAAAAAGGTAGCTGGGCTTCGGCCAAGGGTCGTTCCAGTGGATGGAATGGCGGCCGTTGCCGAGGTCGGTGGTGTTCTTGTACTCGCCGTTGCCGTTCGACAGCAGCACGGGGAATTCTTTTTTATCAGCTTCAAGAGTCACATCATATTTCGCCAGAACATCGGGGCGGTCGAGGAAGTAGGTGATGCGGCGGAAGCCCTGCGCCTCGCACTGCGAGCACAGCACATCGCCGGCCATGTAAATACCGCGCAGCTGCGTGTTTTCGGTCGGGTTGATTTCGGTGACGATATCGAGCGCGAAGGGTTTCGCGGGCGGGTTCTTGATGATCAGGTTCTTGTCGGTGACGGTATATTCGCTGCGGTCCATGTCGCGCGTAATGCCGGCCTCGGTGATCTTCAGCGTGGTCAGGCGGAGGCTTTCGCCGTCCAGTACCAGCGCGCCGCCTTGCGTTGCGGATTTGGGGTTGCGTTCCACATTGAAATGCGTGGTGACGACCGTGTTCTCGCGGTCGAGATTGATGTGCATCTTCACATCGGGGATCGTGTATTCGGGCGCGCGGTAATCGTCGCGGTAAAGAGGATTGCGTTTGGAATCAAAGAGAAACTCTTTTTTCGCAGCCATAGCCTGTGCTCTCCTGGCGTTTTTGGATCAATAATGTGTGAACGTGAGGGGAGCGTAATTTGACAGAAGTGGCAAGTCAACGGGCGTTATACGAAAGAAATAGTATTACATTCCCATAATTATGATAAGTAAATTGCGCGGCCATCTTTGAAGGTTTTCAAGACCCTGCCGCTTTTCATCTCGCGGGCGAGGTGAGCTAAAGTTTCACCCAAAGCAAAGAAAATGTCGTGCTGCTTGAGAGTGCGGTGGGAGAAGAGCCCGGACATGATCTGGTGGGCCGTTTGCGGCCCGGCGGCCATCACGGCATGCAGCTTTTCGAATCTGCGCGCATGATGCTGGCGCAGCTCCGCGATGCGTTTATGCAGGCCCGTAAAAGGCACGCCGTGCGAGGGCAGGACGACCGTATCGTCGGGCACTTTCGCTTCGATGATGTCGAGCGTGTGCAGGTAATCGCCCACGGGGTCGGCGCTGCTGCCCGGGTAGAGACTGATATTGGGGCTGATGTCGGGCAGGATCATATCGCCGGAAATCAGCAGGCGCTGCTCGGCTGAATAGAGGCAGGCATGTTCGGGCGAATGGCCATAGCCGCCGATGATTTCAAACACGCTGCCGCCCAGCATGACGGTTTCAAGCGGGCGCACGATCTGCACGCTGCGGGGCGGCTTATACACTGCGCGGCGATAGGCGAAGCGGCGGTTCAGCATGTCTTCCAGCAGCGCCTCATCAAGGCCGGCCTCGAAGTAATAGGGGCGGTAGGCGTCGGCCAGCGCTTCACCGTTTTCCGCGTCGGTCAGCAGGCGGGCGAGGTTGTATTCCGGCTCCGTCATTTGCACGGTGACGCCGCTGCGCTCCGACAGCCATCCGGCAAGGCCGAAATGGTCGGGATGGAAATGGGTGATGAAAATATCTTCGACCGGCTTAGCCTTGAACCGCGATGCAAAAATATTGTCCCAGTGGCCGGTGGTTTCGGGCGCATTGAAACCGGTATCGACGATCGTCCAGCCGGCCGTGCCCGCCAGCAGCCAGAGGTTGATATGCTCAAGCTCGAAGGGCAGGGGCATCCGCAGCCAGAACAGGCCGGGTTTTATTTCGACGGGTTGCCCCGCTTCTGGAATGAAATTTTGCGCAGGCGTATAGGTTATCGGCTTGCGCGCGGGAGTTGCAGTGGTCACTCGAAACCCCCGATATCCAGGCCTTCTTCAGGCTCGACGCCCGGGGTGAGGCCGCCCTCGATTTCCATGCGCAGCTTTTCCTGCTCGGCTTTTTTCTCTTCCAGCTTTTTCTTTTCGGCTTCCCTGCGTTTTTCAGCTTCAACAGGGTCTTCGTCCGGCATCTTCAGGCCTGCGGCGTAGCGTTTCTGCCAGAGGTTCTTGATGCCGCTGCGGATTTTCGCGCGCTCTTTTTTCCAGACCTCGTCGGCAATGTAACCGGGAACGACGGCTTCGGGCATGTCGCCTTCGGGGTTTACCTGCTGCGCATAAAGGCCGATGGCGATGTCGTTGGAGCAGATGTCGGCGTTTTGCGGACGCTTCTCGGTAATCGTTTCAAACTGTAGCGCGCCTTCCCATGCCGTCTTGATGTCTTTCTCGGGCAGGTACTTGTAGGCATAGCCCAGTTTTTCGTAGCGGTCTTTCAGCAGGTCGTTGACGCCTTTCATGACGACGGGGTCCTGGCAGCGGGCCGCATCGCCCAGCACCATGAGCTCGAAGATCAGCAAGGCCTGAAAACCCGACAACGTATAGCGGTAATAATTGGGGCTGGTCGGCTTGAACACGTGGCGCGGCGCATCGGGCTTGTCGCGCAGCAGGTTTTCCTCGAACACCGCGCGTGCGGCCGTGTAGTTCAGGTCGGAATAGATAAGGAAGAGGTAACTGTTCAGCTTCTCGCTTTCCTCGACTTCAAAAGTCAGGTTCTTGGCCCAGACGAGGGCAAGCGGCAGTTTTTGAGGATCGAGGGCGAGGTTCTCGGAGATACGCTTGTTTAGCTCCATGCCGTGACTGTTGCGCGCGAAAGCGTCCAGCAGCTTGAAGTAGGGGTTTTGGTCTTTCTGCATGCTGCCGACCTGGTCTGCGGATCTTTCCCACACGGCACCGGCGTTGGCGCATACGAAAAGCGTCAGCATGAACGAAAGGGCAGCAATCAATATCCGCGGGCGCATTTTCTATAACCTGTATCTCGCCTTATAGCGCTCATATTAACTAATTTTTTGCCTTTTTACAGTCATATTCATTAAGATACGAGAGCTAAAACAGGAGCTTGTTTTTGGGATTCGCGCTAGACCACCGGCTGGAGAGCAGTTCGCACTTTATCGAGGATTGGACGCTGTGCCGCGTCGCCCTCAAGAGCGACCGTACATGGCCGTGGCTTTACCTTGTGCCGCGGCGCGAAAATGTTAGGGAAATATACGACCTTTCCGCCCAGGACCAGATGCAGCTGGTGCGCGAGATGTCGATGGCGGCGGCTGCGCTCAATTCTTTATACAAGCCCGAGAAAATCAACACCGCCGCGCTTGGAAACATGGTTCCGCAGCTCCATATTCATGTCTTTGCACGTTATAAGGACGATCCGGCATGGCCGCGCCCTGTCTGGGCTGTACAGACGGAAGAAATTCCTTATACTGATGAAGATAAGTCAGCGGAAATTCAGAAACTTAAACGGATTTTTGAAGAAATGAGAAGAGGGGATAAAACAGCATGTCTTCAATGACGTTTTGCCAAGGCCTGTACGAGCTGATGGATAGCTATGATGGTTTCATCATGGATCAGTGGGGCGTGCTCCACAACGGTATCAACGCCTATGACGGCGTGGCCGATTGCCTGAACCATCTCAAGCAACGCAAAAAGCAGGTTGTGATTCTGTCAAACTCTGCCAAACGCGGCGATGATAACATCGAGCGCTTGAAGAAATTCGGCATCAAGCAGACGCTATATAAAGCCGTCGTCTCTGCCGGTGAAGTCACCTGGCAGGGCCTGAAGGAGCAGAAGGAAGCTCCCTTCAAGGGTCTCGGCAAGCGCTGCTACGTCATCTCGCGCGACGAAGACCGCAGCCTGCTGAACGGTCTCGACGATATCGAGGTTGTCTCCGACATCGAAAAAGCCGAATTCATCCTTATCACCAGTTTCGATTCACCCAAGATGAAGGTCGAAGACCTCGACCCCGTCTTCAAGAAAGCCGTCGGCAAGCATATCCCTGCGATCTGCGCCAACCCCGACATGGTGACCGTCTATGGCCATGAACGCGCGGCCGGCCCCGGCGCCGTCGCCAAGCGATATCACGAACTGGGCGGCATGGCGCACCTGATCGGCAAGCCGCACAAGACGATTTTCCGCTATGCGCTTGGCCTGTTCGAAGATGTTATTCCGTCACGTATCCTTGTGATTGGCGACTCCCTTCAGCATGACGTGGCAGGCGCGATCGGCGTCGACCTCGATACAGCCTTTATCACCTCGGGCATCCATGCCAACGCCTTCAAGCCCGGCATGAGCAACGAGCAGAAGCGCAAGGCGATGGAACATATGGCGCAGGGTTACGGCGGTATCCGTCCTAACTGGGTGCTGGACAGCCTGATCTGGCAGACACCGGAAGCAGCGCTTCGCGAACGCGAACGCGCACGGATGAAGGAATAAACTTTCAGAGATTATTGGCGGGCGTTGAACTGCAACCGCGGGTTTGAATAGAGCCCGGAGGTGACAGTTGACGGCGGCACGTAGAATTCAAAATCCGAAGCGGGGCAGGCCAGCGCGTTCTCCGCCAGTTTACCGCGCAGCGAATGGTTGCCGGCCTGTGCCGGATAATAGCCGTAGGTAGCGGCGGCGTTCCTGCAGCGAACTTTCTGGCCGTTAACGGCCACCAATGCCAGCACAAGCACGGCGCCTAAAAAATAAAGCGCGGTTTTCTTCTGCGGCGTATCTGTCAAAAATTTGAACATAGCCAAATGCCCTTGTAATAGAAAACAAGATACAGCTTTCCGGCTTTTTTGGCAATCGGGTGCGGGGCAGTGCAGGCGGGTTAACCGCTTATCTGCCTGAAATTATTTGAAAAAGTGTTATATTTTTTTAGGGCCTGTAATCGGGGGGCATATCGTCTTCTTTGTATTCGGTGCAAAGAACCGAGTAGGCGGCCTTGATGTCGGGCATAGCGCGCTCGACGGCGGCTTCGCCTTCATCAATCAGCTCTTCGGCACGGTCGAATTCCATCAGGCCGATATGGCCGATGCGCGGGACGATCAAAACGTCCGGCGGGTCGCCTGCAAGGCGGGAGCGGGCGAGGCGGTCCTGCACGATGTTGAGCGATGAAACCATGACGCCGAAAATGCTGGGGCTGCCTTGCTCGCGGCGGAAGACCCGCTGTATCAGGCCCTGCTTCTTCGCTTCTTCAATCTGCTGCGGCCCTTCGAAATTCAAAAGGTCAAAACCCGCGACTGTGGGAATGGTTTCGCCGGGGCGGCGTGCCTTGCCGATGATATCGCCCGAAACGTTGACGGCGATCGTCATGCGCGCGCCGGTGGCGGTGCAGGCGGAGACGGGCACCGGGTTGACAAGCGCGCCGTCGATCAGCCAGCGGTTATTCATGAACATGGGCGGGAAGATGCCGGGCAGCGCGAATGACGCGCGCATCACATCGACCAGACGTCCGCGGCGCAGCCAGACTTCGTGGCCGGTGACAAGGTCGGCGGTGATGGCGATAAACGGATGGGGCAGGTCTTCGACGCGAATGTCGCCGAAATTGTCGAGCATCAGTTTTGCGAGACGTTCGCCACCGATAAGCCCGCTACTTTTGACGCGGAAGTCGAGGTATGAGAGCACTTTGAATTTTGTGAGCGTATAGGCCCATTCCTCGACTGCATCAAGGCGGTTGGCGAGGTAAGCGCCGCCGATCAGCGCGCCCATCGACGTGCCCGAGATAACCGTGGGTTCAATGCCGTGACGCTTCAGCGCGCGCACGACGCCAAGGTGCGCGAAGCCGCGTGCAAGACCGGAGCCCAGCGCGAGGCCGATGCGGGGCGGGGCGGACATATGCACTTGCGCTTCGCCCTGTGCCTTCATGCCATGGCTGGCCGGAGGCGGTTCTGGCGGTTTTTTATCTTTTCCGAACATCAAACCCCGTTATTATGTTTATTGTTTACAGAGGTCGGGCTAGAGACTACTATCCCCTGTTACTATATTATAAAATGACTTTCGAAACCATTAACAACGCGGACCACCCCCTTGAACGCGCCGGCCCCTCCAGACAAGAAAAGCTATGAAATGACAGCGGCTTGGCCGTTGATCAAGCGTACGGCGAAGACCTATATCCTGCCGCGCACCGGGACGCTGGTAAACGCCGTGCTGCTGATGATCCTTTCTGCGGCCATGACGGGCGCGATGGCCAAGCTTATGGAACCGGTCATCGACAAGGTCTTTACTGCGACCAACAAGGAGATGCTCTGGGCCGTCGCGCTCTCGGTTTTTGCGGTCTTCACGATCCGCGGTTTCGCCACCTATGGCCATACCATCCTGATGAACAAGGTCGTGCAGCGCGCGGTAAGCGATATCCAGCGTGATATGTTCGGGCATCTGGTCTACTCCGACCTCGCCTTCTTCCACGGCAATCAGAGCGGCCAGTTGATGTCCCGCTTTATCGCCGATACCGCGCTGATCCGCAGCG
>JBGGMV010000051.1:0-8007 GCA_041287865.1 Alphaproteobacteria bacterium
CCCATGATGTATGCCGTTGTAAACCGCAACTATGACCTGCTGGACGTGCTGCTGCATTTCCAGGCCGACCCGAACATCCAGAGCGCCAACGGCACGACGGCGCTGATCATGGCTGTGGGCGGCGGTGACGATTACATGTTCCGCCACATCATGCGCGAATACCAGATGGACCAGAAAATCTACCTTAACCTGCGCGATTTCGAGGGCAAGACGGCCCTGATGCTGGCCGCGCACCAGGGGCAGACGGACTGGTGCGAGCGGATGCTTTATGCCGGCGCCGATATGCTGATGACGGATGTCCATGGACTGACCGCGCTCGACTACGCGCGCAAATGCAACGGCGGCGCGGGCGATACGCGTCTTGTCGCACTGCTGGAAGCAAAAGCCGTGGAAGAGGCGAAGTGCCATGCGCAGGTCGACGAAGGCCTTCCCACCAACAAAGCCGTAGCGGTCAAGAAACCTCTAAGTTTCAAGAAATAATCAGAGATTTGATTTCACGCCAGCGACCCATAGCGGCACGATTTTTTCCTTCAGTTTCCTGAAGAGCGGCCGTTTTTTCCATTTTTTATATGTGATTTCGGTGGCAGCGGCCATGTCCTTTTCGAACAGGCGTTCCATCTCGCGGCCCGTTTCCTCGCCGATAATCACCACATCGATCTCGGCGTTGAAAACCACGCTGCGATGGTCGAAGTTGGACGAGCCGATGACCGACCAGACACCGTCGATGACAACCGTCTTGGAATGCAGGATCTGCTTGCGCACCTCGTAGATTTTCACGCCTGCCTTCAGCAGTTCGCCGTAGCGCGATCTCTGCATGATCAGGGTGGTTTGTGAATCGCTGGTATCGGGCAGCACGAGGCGCACATCCACGCCGCGGCGCGCGGCCTGTTTCAGGTCGTCCATTTGCTCTTCGGTAGGCACGAAATAGGCGTTCGTTATCCAGATATTTTTGGTCGCGTTGCGCATGGCGGAGAGCAGCGTCACGTAAAAACGGGGGATGTCTTCCTTGGTCGAGCTGCCGATGATGCGGATGACCTCGCTGCCCGCCGGGGGCACAGCGGGCAGCAGCGCGGCTTCGTCGAGCGCGGGGCCTTTCTGCTGCTTCCAGTGTTCGAGGAAGAGGCGCTGCACCTCCGCCACAACGGGGCCGCGGATTTCGACGTCGGTGTCGTGCCAGAAGATATCGTCCTTGCTCTCTGTGCCGCCGGAGCGGCCGGAACCCGAAGACTGGTAGGTTCGGCTGAGGTTGATACCGCCCAGAATGGCAAGGCTGCCGTCCGTCACGAGAATCTTGCGATGGTCGCGGACAAGCGGGGAATAGGGGGCCTTGCCTGTCAGCGGCGTCATGGGGTTGAAGGCGACGACCTTGGCGCCCGCGTCTTTCAGCCGGCTGAAAAATTCGGGTGGTGTTTTCGCCGAGCCGAAACTGTCATAGATGATGTTCACCGCCACGCCTTCCTTCAGCTTGCGCAGCAGCAGGCCGCTCAATGTCACGCCCTCATGCTCGATGTCCTCGAAAATATAGAATTCGAGGTTGACGCTGCGACGCGCGCTGCCGATGGCGGTGAAGATCGCGCGGAAAGTATCCGGGCCGTCCTGCACCACGCGCGCGGCGTTGCCCGTCACAAGGGGGCTTTGGGCTATGCTCTGCTCGATCGCCAGATGGCGGCGGAGCATATCGGTCGCGCCGATGTCTTTCAGGATTTCCGCGCTCTGGGCGGCGGAAAGCGGGCCATAGGGGGTCACGACTTTGGCGGGCGTGGCGGTATTTTCTTTCTGCTCGATGATTTTTTCAGCATCGGGCACCGCCGCGCAACCGGCGGCCAAAAACAGGATAATGAATGCAATATAAAATGAGTTTTTCATTCTAGTGCGCTAACGCGCGAACGCGGTTGGCGTTGCAATGAGGCCGCGTGCGCAGATGCCATAATACAAAACGATGATAAATCAGCCACTTGCTGGCTCGCCTTGCAAGGCGGGATTGTCCATGCCACACTCATGCACCATTTTAACTTAGGCATTTGAAGTGCTTAACAGGGTAAAAAGAGATGAAAAAGAACAAGGGCGGTCCGGGGCATATCGTGCTCACGTCGCACCCGCCGAAGGATAGCAAGGTTCCCAAAATCAAGTGGGGCGCGGCCACGCTGAAGGAGCGGGGGCCCATTATCGCCAGCATGGCTGACCATTCGCAATCGAACGTGGTTGGCGCCTATGCCGGTGCATATTCGGTTTACCGCGCGGTGGCCGTGGCCATCGGCGCGCTCGACCCGCTGCACGTGCCCGACCTGACCAACACCAAGCCGGCGGAGCCCATCGGCCCCTTCGCGCAGTGGAACGACCCCGACAAAATCGTGAGCCTCGATCCCTGGGGCCATATGGCGGGCGACGAATTCGAAGACATCCGTAAAAAAGGTCTCGACGTGCGCCCCACCATCGCGGTGACCAAGGCGCATATCAACATGCCCGAGATCAAGGACGCGATCGAGGCGGGCCGCCTGAAACCCGACGGCGATATCCTGACGAAAAACGGCGACGTGAAGGTGACGAAGGCGGCGATTGACCCCGTCTGGTACCTGCCCGGCATCGCCAAGCGTTTCGGCATCGAGGAAACCGATCTGCGCCGCGCACTGTTCGAACATTCGGGCGGCATGTTCCCCGAGCTTGTCACGCGCCCCGACCTGAAGGTATTCCTGCCCCCCATTGGCGGCCACACGATTTACTGCATCGGCAACCCTGCCACCATGCACGACCAGAACGTGAAGCTCGCCTGCCGCGTGCATGATGAATGCAACGGATCGGACGTTTTCGGCTCCGACATCTGCACCTGCCGCCCGTACCTCTGCCACGGTATCGAGCTTTGCATCGATATGGCGCAGAAGGGCGGCAACGGCCTGATCGTCTACAACCGCAAGGAAGGCCGCGCCCTTGGCGAAGTGACCAAATTCCTCGTCTATAACGCGCGGAAAAGGCAGGAGGGCGGCGATCGCGCCGACCAGTATTTCCGCCGCACCGAATGCGTCGCGGGCGTGCAGGACATGCGCTTCCAGGAACTGATGCCCGATATCTTCCACTGGCTGGGCATCAAGCACATCCACCGTTTCGCCTCGATGAGCGACATGAAGTACAACGCGCTGGCCAATGCCGGTATCACGGTGGGCGAACGCATCGAAATTCCGCCGGAACTGATCCCCGCCGACGCGGCGGTCGAGATGGAGGCGAAAAAAGCCGCCGGCTATTTCGCCAAGACCGACGTGAAGACGAAAGACGAATTGAAAGACGTTAAGGGCCGCGGGCTTGAAGAATAACGACGGCGTAGCCGTCATGAGTAAAAGGGCATAAATAAAATGATGAAGCCGGATAAAACCGACAAGAACGTATTCCTGATCGAGCACCCGCTGGTGCAGCACAAACTGTCGGTGATGCGCAGCAAGGATACCAACACCAACGATTTCCGCGCCCTGATCCGCGAAATCTCCACCCTCATGGGTTACGAGATTTTAAGCGACCTGCCGATGGAAGAGGTGGAGATCGAAACGCCGCTGGAGAAAATGAAGACCAAGATGCTCTCGGGCAAGAAGCTTTGCATCGTTCCCATCCTGCGCGCCGGTACGGGTTTCCTCGACGGTTTGCTGCAGCTGACGCCGCTTGCGCGCGTGGGCCATATCGGCCTGTACCGCGACCCTGAAACGCTGGTGCCCGTCGAATATTACCTGAAGCTGCCCGATGATATGCCGCAGCGCCGCGTGATCGTCGTCGACCCGATGCTGGCCACCGGTAATTCCGCCGTCGCCGCCGTCGAGCGCGTGAAGGACAGCGAGGCCACCGACATCAAATTCATGTGCCTGATCGCCTCGCCCGAAGGCATCCGCACCTTCCACGAAGCGCATCCCGACGTGCCGATCTACACTGCCGCCATCGACCGCGAGCTGAACGACAACGGCTATATCCTGCCCGGCATCGGCGACGCAGGCGACAGGATCTTCGGCACGAAGTAAACCCGATGGATGAGAGCGGGTTTAACTGGTTCGAACGCGTCATCGGCACCATTACCTTTTGGGCGATTGTCGGGAACATCGCGATTGTTGTGTTCGAAGTAATTCCCATTCTTGGCATGCTATTAAGCGCCGTGCTGATGATGACGCGAATTGCCTTTCTTGTTCCTCACATGATTACCGTCGGCCTTGTGGTCGATGTCGTGATGAAACGCCTGAATCCCGTTTTTTTGCTGATACCGCTATTTGTTTATGGGTGCTATTACGCCCTTTATTTTTCGCAGCTGCAGCAGGTAGAGACATTCGCCGCGCAAATGCGCGCGCAGAACGCGCAGCTGGTGCTGAAATATGATCCTGCGCGGCATGATATTATTTTTACAGAGGATCGGGATGCACAATGGTTCGTGAAACAAAACAAGGCATCAGTTTCCTATGTTGTTTCGAATGCAAACCCGAAATCGTTCCGCGCCGTTTCGGTCGGCGTGTGCAGCGAAATGCGTGCCGCAGGAGTATTTAAGGATGCCTGGGGCGACACGCCCCGCTGCGAGCTGATCAGCTACTACAATTACCACGGTCCGCGTAAGGGACCGCATAAGGTCCAGTTGCTCGTCAACTACGAAAAACCGTCTAAAGAGGCAATAAATGTCCTTATTGGCAACCCCAATGAGGAGTCAAGCGCAATCCGTGCTTCGATCGACCTCCGTATCCTCAAGAAAGCTTATCGCATTACACAGCACGGAAAAGAGCTTGGCAAATTCATCACGGCCTCCTATTACCGCCTGCCGGTCTTCCCTTTCTGGGCTTATGCTTGTCTCAGCTGGGAGCGTCTTGATTGCGACGGCGGGTTTTACCCTTCGCTCGATGCGCGGCACCAAATTGATACGATACCGGCCACTGTCGACCGCACCGTTTACGGCGACAATCCGGTAGGCATCATGCTGGGCGTTGCGACCTATCGTGATAGCCAGATGAGCGATTTCACGCCCTTCCCCGAAAACGAAGCCATCGGACGCATGCTGATCGAGAAAAAGAAAAACGAAAAGCCCGAAGACTTCAACGCGTGGGGCACGCGCAAGGATGACGCACGCCTGCCCACCATCGGCGAGCGCGGCGGCGTGCCAAGCTATGAAGGCGGCATTTATGTGCGGCAGCTGGGCGGCCCGTTCTATAGCTTCATCAGGGAGAACGAGGGCAAGGTGGTTTACATCGACGCGCGCCTAGACGGCAGTGGAAACCCCGGCAAGAATGGCTTTGGCCTCTACGGCGTGTGCCGCAAAGAGGAAGACTGCGGCCGCATCGACCATTATTACAGCTTCATCAATGCCGGCGGCTCCAGCTGGGCACAGAAAGAACTGACCGTGAAAGGCTACTGGCAGGTAGGGGTGGAAGAGCCCGTCGGGAATGTCGATGGTGACACGCGTACGCAGTTGCAAAGCATTGAAGCGCCACAGTAATTTAAATTTGACATAATAAATTCACCATGCTACTTTCCTCGCAGTTTTCAAACGAGGAGAAACGCCATGGCCGAGAAGAAAAAAGAATTCGATGCAAAAGCAAAGCCGCTGACGGCGAAAGAGCAAGTGGCGCTGACCGCGCAGCTGGCCGTCGAAATGGCCAAGGCCTTCCCCGATGCGGGTTCCGTTTCCGCTGAAATGGGCGGCATCAAGATTACGCTCAAGCAAAGACAGCCCAAGTAACAATGCGCCTGCCGCGCCTTTCCGAGCTTCGCGCGGTTATCTTTGACCGCGACGGCACCCTCAATGCATCCGGCCCCGACGACAACGGCGGCTATATCCTCGACCGCGCGCAGATGAAACTGCTGCCGGGCGTGAGGGAAGAGCTGGTGCGCCTGCATGAAAAGGGCGTGCTGATGTTCGTTTTCTCGCAGCAGAATTGCGTGTCCAAGGGCCTGATCAGCGAAGCGGGCGTCGATGACGTCCATGCGAAAATGAACGCGGATCTTTCTCCCGCCGCCATCAAAAGTTTCTATTTCAATACGCAGGCCTGTGCGGGCAAGGACTGGAGCAAGCCGGGGCCGGGCATGTTGAACGCCATTCTGGCTGCACATCCCGAACTCAATGCATCGAATACACTGGTGGTGGGCGATGCGGTGCGTGACGCTGAATCCGCCGATGCGGCGGGGCTGCCTTTCGCCTTTGTCGCCAGCGACCAGCCCTCGAAAACCGAGGAAGCACGCAGAACCGGTCGGCCGCTGTTCGAGAACCTCAATTCATTGATTAAGTCACTGAAATAATTGAATCTATCCCCCATGCGTTTGACAGAATAATAGTGGTACTATAGGATGTATCCCAACGGCAACCGCTTACAGGGATATGATGTTCGAAGAATTTCTTGAGAAAAGACGCAAGAAACGTGAACAGAAAGAACGCAGAGAAGCGGCCTATGAAGCCATCAAATCGGGCAACGAAGAAAATGTGAAAACGGCGCTCGACGCCGTGCGCGAAGACGGCATCGACAAAGGCTGGTGCCTCAAGCTCGCAATCGAGCGACAGGATCTTACGGTTTTCAAGGCGGTGATGGCCTTCGTTGACGACCCGAACCAGCAAATCTCCTACGACATCTATAATAGTAGTGAACGCCAGAATTACACATACACGTATTCTCCGCTGGAATACGCGCTGTCGGTCAAATCGACGCACGATATATCTCTGTGGCTGGCGGGCGAGCCCCGCACGGATATCAAAGGCGGGATGCTGGATTCTGCGCGCAAAAACGGGATGCAGGATGTCGGCATGGTGCTGGCCCGTCGCATCGCGGAAATCCACCGTCAGGCCGCGGCGCAGCTCGACCGCGAGGCAGGTGTAGCAGAGGAAGAGCCGACGCTTGCCGCCGCGATCGTGGAAAATCCTGCGGCAGCCGCCGATGACAATAACGGCGAAAGCTGGGCGCTGATGTCGAAGACCAGCGTCGCGCATGTGACGTCGTCGCTGGCCATCGGCCGCAAGCTGACCGAGATTTTCAACTTCGAAAGCCGCGAGCGCGTTCAGATCACTGAAAACCTGAAAACGGGCGCGGAAAGCATCGGCAAGCCGGAGCGCTTCGACGATCTCGCCGAAGGCGCTGTTACCCGCGCCGAAGAGATGCTGAAGCAGCTCAACGGCAAATCGTTCAGGCTCTGATTAGTAGTCGGCAACCGGCTTCGCGTGTGCGGGGCAGCCCTTCATGCTTTTCTTGTGCTTGCATTTGCAATTCGCATGGTCTTTCTTGCATTCCTTGCACGCGCAGGACTGACCGGCCTTGTGGTGCGGGCAGTTCATGTTGGCGGATTGCTGATGGCCGCCGCAGGCGCAGGCGGAAAGACCCAGAACGGCGACAAGGCCGATGGCGAGAAGCGATTTTTTCACGGTAGTCTCCCTGAAATGAATAAAGCCGCCGGCAGAAAACCGGCGGCTTTATTCTAACATCCGGCAGTTACCGGAACGTTAATATCTTAACTGCGTTCATTCAGCCATTTGCCGATCGACGGCGGCACAAGTGCTTGGGCAGAGCCCGACACGTAGATGCCGATATGGCCGCCCTTGAACGACACTTCCTGATAGTCTTTCGTGCCGATCGCTTTGCCGAGCGGCTTGGAGGCCGAGGGCGGGACGAGGTGGTCGTCGAGCGCATAGACGTTGAGCACGGGGCAGGTGATGTTTTTCAGGTCAACGGTTTCGCCGCCCAGTTCGACTTCGCCCTTGATCAGCTTGTTCTCTTGGTAGAAATCCTTCACGAACTGGCGGTAGCATTCGCCGGCCTGGTCGGGGCTGTCGAAGATCCATTTTTCCATCGTCATGAAGTTACAGACCGACTTGGGGTTATCGAGGATATCCACCATGTCGATATATTTCTGCGCAATCAGGCGATAGGGCTTCAGGTTCAGGAACGTCCAGTTCATCAGGTCGCACGGAATGTTGCCCATGCTGTCGACCAGCAGGTCGACGTCAATGTGGCGGATCCAGTGGCCCAGCATATTGTCTTCGGTCTGGAAGTCGACCGGCGTCACCATGGTGAT
>JBGGMV010000052.1:0-29104 GCA_041287865.1 Alphaproteobacteria bacterium
GATAATACGCTCTTCGGTGGACTTGGCGCGGATGTGATGCTGGGCGGCTTGGGCAACGACGTCTATTTCATCGACGATGAGGAAGACAGCGCGGCCGATACCGGCGGCTATGATCTCGTGATGGCGACGGCTACCACCACGTTGGGCGGGGGCATCGAGAACCTGAACATGGAGGGTACTTCCTCCATCGACGGCACGGGCAACAACATCAATAATATCATGCTCGGCAACAGCGGCGACAACAGGCTGAGCGGTCTGGGCGGCAACGACATCCTGGTCGGCGGCGATGGCGACGATTCACTGAACGGCGGCGACGGCGCCGACATCATGACGGGCGGCTTTGGCGACGACACCTATGTCGTCAACGCCACGGGTGATCAAGTGCTGGAAAACTCGGGCGAGGGATTGTTCGACGGGGTTAACTCCTTCATCACCCTCACCATTCCCGCCAACGTCGAGGGCCTGCTGCTGGTGGGCGATCTCGAGATCAACGCGACGGGCAGCAGCGGCAACGACCTGCTGGGCGGCAACGGCGCGCGGAATACGCTCGACGGTCTTGCCGGGAACGATTTCCTCGCGGGACAGGACGGCGCGGACTGGCTGAAGGGTGGGCTTGGCGACGATTATCTGACGGGCGGCTACGGCGCCGATACGCTGGAGGGCGGCAACGGCGCGGATACTTACGCAGTCACCGAAGAATCCCTGCTGAGCGATGCTGACATCGTCAGAACCTTCTCCACGGTGGCGAATGACGCTATCGATGTGCGCAACGTTCTTGATCTCTATTATCAGGGTTACAACGACCTCGATGATTACATTTTGGTGTACCAGGATGTCGGCGACACGGTTATCGCTGCCGATATCTACGGCAACGGCGATTACACGGACGCGCTGATACTCGAGGGCGTCGTCGGGCTTGCGACCTTCACTGTTTTCCAATTGGAAGCCGCCGGCATCCTTATCACATCATGACCGCGAATACGGCGCCCTATGCCACGCAGGCGCGCGGGAAGGAAAGCGATTACGACCGCTATTTCTCCGGCATGGACAAGACCATGCAGCAGAAACTGGCCGTCACCGCCGCGCACTTCCTGCTGCGGCCCGGCGCGGTGATTGCCGATATGGGTTGCGGCTCCGGCCTTGGCTCCTTCCAGTTTGCGCAGCTGAATCCCTCCGTCAAGGTGGTGGGTATCGACATCAATCCTGAGGTCGTTCGCCACGGGCGCGAGACGTATAAGCTGCCCAACCTGTCGTTCGAGGAAGGCGATGTAGAGAAGCCCGACGCGCGGCTGGGGCGGTTCGACGGCATTTTGAATTCCAGCGTGCTGCACCATGTGCTGAGTTTCAACGATTACGATCCGTCGCGCGTGGTGAACGCGCTCCGGAACCAGATGGCCGCGCTGAACGAGGGCGGGATCATGGTGATCCGCGATTTTTCCGCGCTGCCGGATAACGAATTCGTGCTGCTGGATGTGCGTGCGGGCGCCAGCGGCGTTGCCGCGAATGAAGCAAGTGACGCAGATTTGCTGGTGCAATTCTCTGAAACCGCCCGCGCGTTACGCGAGCCGCGCGACCGTGGATTTTTCATGGAAGAAGTTGCGGGCCTGCGCGACGGTTTCCGCCGTTTTCGTTTGTCCGCTAAATGGGCGAATGAATTTATCCTGCGCAAGGATTACCGCCACAGCTGGGATGTGGAAGTGCTGGAGGAATACAGCTGGTGGACGCCCGAAGATTACCGGCGCGAGCTTGCCACCCTTGGCGGTCGCGTGCTGCATACCGCGCCCTTCTGGAATCCATGGATATTGGAGAACCGGTACAAGGGCAAGGTTTTTCTTCATGATGAGAATGGCAAGGAGCGCGGCTATCCACCCACCCAGTTTATCGCTGTGGTTGAAAAGGTGCCGGACGGTGCGAGTATCTTGCTGGCCGAGCGCGCGATTGCGAAGGCTCCGAAAAACTTCCTGAAAGTCACAAGCTGGAAAAACACCAAGACGGGCCGTGTCTATGACATGGCGTCGCGCCCCGGCACGGTGGCCGACTGCCTGCCGTATTTCACAGGCGCCGATGGGCGGTTGATGATTTTCGCCAAGCATGGCTACCCGCGCCCGCTGGTGGGCAGCACCGCGCGCGGCACGGTGAACCTCGATGACAAGCATTGGTCGGGCCATGTGGTGGAACCCATCGCCATCGTCGAAAACGGCGAGCCCTTGCTGCCGCAGCTGGCCGCCTATGCCGGACTTGATGCGGCGCAGCTTGGCGCGGCCGAACCCTGCATGAAATATTATCCTTCGCCCGGCATGATGGATGAAATCGTCTCCTCCTGCTTCTTCCCTGTGGCGGGAGCGGAGGGGCGGCACAGCAAGCGCCTGCCCGTGGAACTTGCGGGCCTGAGCGACAGTGGCGAGATACGGTTATACCCCGCGCAGGATTTGCTCCGCGCGGCGCAGGTGGGGATGCTGCCGGAAGCGCGGCTGGAGCTGAATATCTACGCGCTGCTGCGCCACCTAGGCCTGCGGCCCGATAAATGGCTTGGCACCGAAGTGATGCCGCCGCCGGCGGGTCGTGTCGAGACGCGCAAGCTTTCCGACCTGCTGGCCGCGCCGAAGGTTTCCGTTTGGAAGAAACAGCCGGAGCCTGCGGGGTACCTGCATTATATCCGCTCCGCCTTCGCTGACCGTTCGCGCACGACCGAACTGGCGCGACGCGAAATAGAATTCGTGCTGCCCGCCAAGGCCAGCGCGAATGTGATTTCGGTCGCGCCGCTGGCGATGAATGATAAGGGCGAAATTTGCATTGGTCTGGAACGCCGCGACTTGCCCGCGCCGCAGGCCTACGAAGGCAATAGTTCCATCTACGTGCTGCCCGCGTGGCGGCTGCCTTATGATGTGACGACCGAGGACGAAGCGGCGGCCTTCGCCGTCGAAAAGCTCGGCGGTGCGCGCGCGATGAAGCTGGGGGCCAGTTATTATCCCTCGCTGGGCGTCACGCCGGAGCGGGTTTACCCCTTCGCGCTCCATTGCGCGGCGGCGACGCTGAAGGAGCCGCTGGTCTATGTCACGCTCCGCGATCTTTTCGACAATCTCGAAAACCTCCGCGACGCGCATCTGATCATCGCAGCTTTACGGGCGATTCATGCCTTGGGGCTTTGGCCCTGACGCGGGCGGTTTCTTGCAATAGCCCGGATCGTACATCGCCTTCTCGATGAATTTTTCGAGGTTCGGCGGTTGCGGCGTGCCGAAGATATTTTCATCGCCCGCGATCAGGATGACATTCTTGGCGATTGCGGCGGAAACTTTGCGGATATCTTTCAGCGGCGGATAGAGCGCGCCCTTTTTGATATCCTCGTCCGTCACCATGCCCGCCAGCGTTTTCGCGGCGGCAAGGAACATGCTGTCGGTGATTTTCGTGGCTTCACTCAGCGTCACGCCAAGGCCGAGGCCGGGGAAGATATAGGCGTTATTGCCCTGTCCGGGATGGAATGTTTCACCATTCAGCGTCACAGGCGCGAAGGGGCTGCCGCTCGCAAATACCGCTTTGCCCTTCGACCATTCATAGGCCTGTTGCGCGGTGCATTCGGCCTGCGAGGTCGGGTTCGACAGCGCGAAGATCACGGGCCGTGCATTGATCGCGCTCATGGCCTCGACGACTTCCTTGGTGAAAGTATTCGGTGTACCCGTCGCGCCGATCAGAACCGTCGGCTTCAGATCATTGATCGCTTCCATCAGCGTGGCCGGCGCGTGATCCTGCGCAAACGGTTTTTTGTTGTCTTCAATCTTCTCGCGGCCCGCGGTCACAAGGCCCTTTGAGTCCACCAGCGAGATGCGGCTCTTGGCTTCCTCTTCGGTCAAACCTTCTTCCATCAGCGCCTTCATCACCAGATCGGCGATGCCCGTGGCGGCGGAACCGGCGCCGAGGAACATGATTTTCTGGTCCTTCAGCGGAATGCCGGTGGCGCGGGTGGAGGCCATGACGCCCGCCAGCGCAACGGCGGCGGTGCCCTGAATGTCGTCGTTGAACGATGTCACCTTGTCGCGGTATTCGGCCAGCAGGCGGAAGGCGTTTTCGGTCTTGAAATCCTCGAACTGCACCATGGCCTTGGGGAATTTGTCCTGCACGGCCTCGATGAATTCCTTCATCAGCGCGTCATATGCTGCGCCCGTCACGCGCGGGTGCGGGTAGCCGAGGTACAGCGGGTCCTTGCGGATTTCTTCGTTATTCGTGCCGACGTCGAACATCACCGGCATGCATTTCGCAGGGTCGAGCCCGCCGCAAACGGTGTAGAGCGCCAGCTTGCCGATCGGAATGCCCATGCCGTTGGCACCAAGGTCGCCAAGCCCCAGAATACGCTGGCCATCGGTGACCACCAGCGCGCGCACGTCGGCCTCCGGCCAGTTGTCGAGCATCTGGCGGATCTTGCCCTTGTCGTCGGGCGTAATATACAGCCCGCGCGGCTTGCGGAAGATATGCGAAAATTCCTTGCACGCCTGCCCCACGGTGGGCGTGTAGATCAGCGGCATGATTTCGTCGATGTTGTTCATCGCCACCTGATAGAACAGCTTCTCGTTCCTGTCCTGTAGCGCCGAAAGGTAGATGTATTTGTCGATATCCGTTTTCTTGCCGCGCAGCTGTTTCAGCACGCGTTCTTCCTGCTCGTCCTGCGTCGAGACGCGATAGGGCAGCAGGCCGCGGAGGCCTTTTTGGTCTCTTTCCTCGCGCGTGAAGGCGGTCGATTTATTCTGCGACGGATCATGCAGAACGTCATAGCCCTGCGCAGGCTCTTTCCCGAGCAGCTTGCGGAGCTTCGTTGCGGCAGCGTTGAAAAGTTTTTTCATGCGCTAGTTATACGGCCTTATGTTTGCGGTTGCAACGGCATTATACATAACGCAAACGGGCGTGGCAAGGGGTGGGTAAGGAATTGAAGAAGAAGGGGAATTGAACGCGCATAAGCTTTCAATTCCCCGGGATATCAAGTCTCAAACCAATCAATCCCGCGCCGGGCGGGCAAGGCCCAGAATATATTCCCGCTGCCGGCGGATTTCGTAGATGCCGGGCTGCAGCATGATCGGTTCGTGCGTGTCGTAATCGCGCAGGTGCTCGATAAGACTTTCGGTGTTGTCCACCACCAGCCATGCGATGAAGTTGTCGTTGGCGTGCTGGTAGAACCTTACACCCGGCCTTTCCTTCACCACGTGATGGTGGCCGGTTTCACTGTGGCCGACGATGAAATTTCCTTCTTCGGCCGCAACGGGGATGGCATCGATGGGCAGCGCGTCGACCTTGCGAAAGAGCATGTCGCCCTGGGCCGCTTGCTTCATGAACGTTTTCATTTTTCCCTCCCTTGTTATGTCCTGATTTCAGGCCGGTAATCGTTTGGCGCAAGGCCGTATGTCCAGGCGTTCGCCTGCAGCGCTGAGCGCATGGTCGGCGGCACGGGCAGCGCGAAAATCCGGCCGGTGCCGCATTGCACGCGCAGGAATCTTTCCGGGCCCAGTTCGGGAATGATCACTTCCAGAAGCTCGCCGATCTGCGGGTTGTCATCCTTGTCGATAACCCTTGCGTTCAGCAGCTGCAGTATTTTGTGCCATCCGACGATTTCGCAGGCGGCGCGGCGCTGTTCGACATTGCGCCACTGGAGCGCGGTGCGCGGAGCCAGCATGGCTTTGTCCATGATCCATGCCTTCGGCACGCGCACGCCATGCCAGGCAAAAGAACCCCAGCCGTCGGCGTAACGGATGGCGGGGCCTGACTCGCAATGCAGGCGGCGCGCGTCGTCATATTTCATGGCGGCGGGGCGCGCGACGATAATCGCGGTGTTTTCGAACGGCCAGAAACCGCCTGTTTCCTGTGCCGCCGCTATCAGGCCGCCAAGCTTGGCGCAAAAACCTATTTTGGCTTCGGTCAGGAAAAAATCGTAAAAGGCGAGCCAGCTGTACCCGTATTGGTTATATCCGGCACCCGCCCACTTCTGGGTGGCCGGCGCGTCGGGATTGGCGGCGCGGGCGCAGGCGTCTTCAAGCGCATCTTCGCGTCCGCACTCGACCACATGATCCCAGGTGCTGCGGCCCGTCATCCTGATTTTTTCCACGATGCGCGATTTGGCAAGATCCCAGACGTCTTGCCTGACTTCGTCTTTGAGTGCCAGCTTGACCTCGTTCATGATGTCATCGCGGGTCTGCAGCCAGAGAAAGCGGTCGGTCTTCATGTATTGCACCGCAAGCGTCGCGGCCGACAGCGGCGAGTCCATGAAAATTTTTTCCGCGGGCGGGATGAGCCCCGCGCAGCGATAGACTTCGTCAACCGCGCTGCTGGCGCGCACGCGGTCCAACGGCTGGGTGGAGAGGCCGACGCGCGTCCATTTCTCCACATAGCGGGTCAGCATGTATTCCTGATGTATAGACAGCACTCCGAGCATTTTACGCCCCCGGGATCCCCCTAAGCCGTTGTTTTATCTTGCTCTTGGTTGGTTTCGATGTTTTTATATACTTATATATACTATTATATAACAATTACCCATAATTTGCAAATCACGGCGTTTATTCATTCCGGTGAAGCAGTTAGAGTAGCCTGTCACAAACAGGAGCAATCATCATGGCCGCGCAATCCCTCTACGATATCCCCGTCAAAACCATCAAGGGCGAGGACAGCTCGCTTGCCGCTTATAAAGGCAAGGTGGTGCTGGTCGTCAACGTCGCCTCCAAATGCGGCCTGACGAAGCAGTATGAAGGTCTGGAGAAAATTTACGAGCAGTTGTCGGGCGAAGGTTTTGTCGTCGCGGGTTTTCCGTCGAACGACTTTGAAGGCCAGGAGCCGGGCAGCAACGAGGAAATCCAGGCCTTCTGCACCGGCAATTTCGGCGTGAAGTTTCCGCTGTTCGCAAAAATCACTGTCGCGGGTGCGGGCAAGCATCCGCTGTACGCCGCGCTGACGACTGCGCCGGTAAAGGTCGAGGGCACGGCCGACCAGTTCCGCGCCAAGCTTGAAGGCTACGGCATCAAGCCGAACCCCGCGCCCGAAGTGCTGTGGAATTTCGAGAAATTCCTGCTGGGCCGCAACGGCCAGGTGGTAAAGCGTTTCTCTCCCGACACACTGCCCGATGATCCGGCGCTGCTGGGCGCGATCAAGGCGGAACTGGGCAAGAGCGCATAGCATTCGTAACGCCCGTCTTCATGATGTTCTCGCGATAAGAGCGCTGCGCGTAGCGGCGGCGGCGGAGCTGACGCGCCGTGCGGGCCACGGGCACTGGTCGGGCGTGTCGTTTTTCCCCATCCTGCACCGCGCGATCTTCGGTGGCTCGCTTTTCGTGATCGAGGAGGAGGGGAGGCTGCTGGCCAGTTTCACGCTCGATACGATTGTCGCGGATTACTGCAAGCCGGAATGGTTTACGCATCCCGCCGATCCCGCTTTCTACCTGCGCTCGCTTTCGGTGCGGGTGGACGCGCAAGGACGTGGTGTGGGCCGCGCGGCGATGGCCGAAGCCGAAAATCTCGCCCGCAAGCGCGGCATGAAGGCGCTGCGCTGCGACGCCTACGAGGGCGCGGCCAGCGCGGGCGGTTTCTACGAGAAATGCGGGTTCAAGCCGCTGCGGCGCGGCGCTGTCAATGGCACGCCCATCGTCTTCTACGAAAAGCTGTTGAGGGGTTAGGATGGATTGGGCGCTATACGGTCTGCTCTCCGCCGCCTTCACGGCCATGATGATGCTGATGCAGGAGCGGTTGAAGGTCGAGCCCTTCGCGCTGGCGCTCTGGTGCAAGATCGCCTGCGTCGCGGCGCTGCTGCCCGTGATGCCCTTGATCGGCTTTCCGGCCGATCCGTGGTTTTACATCTGGACGTTCCCGACTGCGGTGATTTTTGCCGTGGCCGATGTCATCTTGTTCCGGCACCTGCCGCTGGTAGGGGCGGGGGTGGTGTCGCGCGTGTCGCCCGTGACAGTCATTATCGGATTTTTGTTGTGGTTCGTGGTCGACCCCTCGCTCGTCACAGGTTATGCGGCGCGGCCTGTGATCAGCGCGCTGATCGTTGCATCGCTCTGCGCTTCGGTATTTTTCTCGATGCGCCTGCGCAAGTGCGAAGTCTCCATGAAGGCGCTGCGCGTGCTCTGGTTCTTCCTGCTGGCCAGCGTCCTCGGCCCCATGCTGACCAAGGCGGCGATGAACCATGCCGCGCCGTTGCAGGGCGCTATCGCCTATACTTTCGTGCAGGCGCTGATGATGGTGACGATATGGCTGGGCTGGCTGTTCACTGCCAAGCCGCTGCCGCCCCGCGACCTGCTCAAGCGCGACACATGGCGCCACGGCCTGATGATCGGCAGCCTGATGGTGCTGGGTGTGACGGTCTATGTCTTGAGCGTAGCGACGGTCGACAACCCCGGCTATGTTTCCGCCATTCGTCTTGTGAACACGGTGATGATACTGGCCGCGCATAAATGGATGGGCAAGAAGGACGAGAGCGACGTTACTTCCGGTCTCGGCATCGTCGCCAGCGCGGCGGCGCTTATCGTACTGCGGGAGCAGCTTTAGCGGCGAGCTTGATGGTCTTCATGGTCGTAATGTCCTCGTCCAGCACCACGGCGGCTTGTCCGTTGAACACGGGGGCGACGGGCTGTTCCGGCGCAGCGGCCGGCGCGGGTGCCGGCTGGGTCGGTCGCATCAGTTGCAGCACGCGGTGGGCCGCTTCATTGCGGTGCGCCTTCACGCCGTCGACGTTTTGCATCCATTCTTTGTAGCCTTTGTACGCCAGAACCGGCGCGGCGATGAAAAGCACCGCAGGCAAAAAAGGCACCAGCGGCGGCAGCGTGAACGACAGCGCGCCCGCAATCATTCCGCAGGTCAGTTTGATCATGCCGCGCAGCGAGGCTTTCTGGCAGGCGGTAAAGCCCGCATGCAGCTCGTTGTCCGAGAGGTTCTTCAGCGTCGCGCGGCGGATAGGGCCCCAGTAGGTCAAAATGGCTCTCCTTAAGATTTACCATAATACACCTACGAGGGTGCACTGTCAACCACCGACAAGATGCTGTAAATATTAGATAAAGTATGAAAATCAACCGATCGTGAACTTCCTGATCGCCGAAATAGCGGCTGGAACGGCGTTGATCGTGGCGTCGATGATACCCCGTGTCGCGCCCTGCACGGGGTTGAGGTATTGCGGATTATCGAGGAAGTTCTGCATCACGCCCTGCCGCACGGCGTCGTGCTGGCGGTCTTCTGCCTGCGTCTGTTTCTGCGCCTCGATCAGATGCGCGTATTTTTCCTGGTTGAGGGTGATTTTGCCGTCCGCGCCAACGTCGACGGCGGCATTCTTGAGCATCAGCCTGCGCCAGCTGCTGCCTTCGGGCACCTGCTGCAGGAACTTGCTGACTTTCTCCACATAGTTGCTGCCGTCGGGGTCCTCGGCGAGGCTGGCTTCGCGCTTCGGGTCCTGCTGCGCTTTGCGCCATGAATAGAAATCCGCGATGATATCGGCCTGTTGTTCAAGGTTATAATTGCCAAGATCCCTGCCGGCCTGCAATTGGTATGAATAGGTCTCGTCGTATTTCAGCCCGCTGGTCACGACATCGCGCGCGGTTCTGGCGGCGGTCGCCACCATGTTGTTCTGACGCTGCCAGACATGCGCCATTTCGTGGATGAAGGTATGGTCGCCGCCGCTGGTCGAGAAATCGTCGCTGTACTGGTCCTTCGGATAATAAATGGTGTTGCCCACCACCTGCGGCCGGGTCTGCGTATTCTTGGCGCCGAAGACGCTGCCTAGCACGTTAGCCACGTCCCAGCCGAGGCCTTCCTTGCCGTTCACGATACGCACATCGTCGTAATTCACGCTGTTGCCGAAGACGCTGCGCGCCAATGCCCTTTCGCCGGGGGTCAGTCCCCGGCTTTCACCGACTGGCAATACTGGCTTGTCTCCGTCCATCTTACGCCCTTGAAAATCTATGATCTATTATACCCGCGGCGCGGTTAATTACGCATTAAATGCAGGGATTACAGTCATTTGACTTGCATTGTCCGGCATGGGATAAGGGGGCATGAAACCTATTATTTCCCTGCTGATAGTGCTGGCGCTGGCCGGTTGCGCAACGCCCGCGCGCGAGGAAGTGGCGCGCGAGCTTGCCGAGGATATCGCGGGCAAGCAGCTGCCCATTCATGCCGCAGAATCCGCGGGCGATTTCACTGTCGTGTCCTACGCCCGCATCGGCCAGAAGGGTGCTGCGGCGCAAGTCTATATCGAAGGCGACGGCCATGCCTGGGAAACGCCCTCGACGCCCTCAGCCAATCCAACCCCCGACAATCCCGTCGCGCTGCAGATGGCGGTGCAGGATAATGCGCCCAACGTCATCTGGCTGGCGCGGCCCTGCCAGTACGAGGCTTTTTCCGGCAACTGCCCGCAACAGTACTGGACCAGCCGCCGTTTCGCGCCCGAAGTCATCGCCGCCTATAACCGCGTACTGGATACGCTGCGGCAAAAATACAGCCTGCAGGGTTTCGTGCTGAACGGCTATTCGGGCGGCGGCGCGATTGCGGTGCTGGCTGCGGCGGGCAGGGGCGACGTGCTGGGCCTGCGCACGGCCGCGGGCAACCTCGACACCGAAGCCGTGAATGCGCTGCACGGCGTCTCGCCGATGCCGAAATCGCTGAACCCGCGCGACTGGGCTGAAAAAGTAAAATCCATCCCGCAGCGGCATTACAGCGGCGGGCGCGATATTGTGGTGCCCGCAGAAATTTTCGCGGGCTATAACGACGCCGCAGGCGGCGGCGCCTGCATCCATCATGGCGTCGTGGCGGCGGCTACGCATAGAAGCGGCTGGGCAGAGGCCTGGCCCGGCCTTCTGCAACAGCCGCTGGTCTGCAAATAGTTCAGTTTATTTCAGGATGACATCCATGCCCTGCGCGAGGCCGTTCAGAGACAGGCTGATCTTGCGCGGCGCCTTGGTCTCCAGCACGCTGTAGGAAATCTGCAATTTCTTGCCGGCCTTCAGCTCGCTGAATTTTTTCGCATTCAAGGGCAGCTCCGTCATGCAGCCGCGCGGCTCGCAGAACAGGAAGGGCGCCGTTTCCACCTTTGCTTCGTCAATCTTGTAGCCGACCCCGTTGGGCAGGAAAGTGCCCAGCGGCGCGATCAGGCGGATATGCGGCACGGTCACGACCTTGCCTTCCTTGTTCTTTTCCCTGGTGCTGCTCGCGAAGGCGAGCAGGCCCGGTATTTCCTTGCCGCCCTTGTTCGCCAGCATCACGCGCTGTGTCAGCACGCAGGCGTCCGGCTTGGCGCAGGCCATCTTCCACGCGCCGAAAGTCTTGTCGGGCGCGCCGGCTTTCGCGGCGGCCATGGCTGCGGGCTTTGCTGCTGCAGGCTTCGGTGCTGCCGTCGTGGGCGGAATGACTTCTTGCGCCAGGGCGGGAGCGGCGGCGAGCAGGGCGCAAACGGCCAGCGTGGAGAAAATCTTGAAAGCGGACATGGTGAAGTTCCTTCTATAATAATTACGGGCCCAATATAGTTAAGTAAATCGCGCAACTCAAGGGCCTATATAAAGAGTTTACAGTGCGTACCGGACTGATAATATTGGAATTATTGCTTCTTGGGTTACTTAGGGGATTTGATGGATACAGTATTCTTTAAAAAGGCGCTTATCGCGACTACAGCTTTGATGAGCTTCGTGTTGGCTTTTCCTGCCGCCGCCGTCACCTATACTGTTTCTACACCCACGACAACTGTGCAGCCTTTGGCCTCTGGCGATAATCTTGATGTCACGTCATCAGGTTCTATCGCGCCTGTAACGGGGCCGGCCACGACCGTCACGAACGTGGCTGCCGGAACGATCACAAACGCCGGTACGCTACTGGCCAATACGGCGGCGATCGGTATTGATGGCACCGGTGGCGACCTTACTGGAGGCATCGTCAACTTGTCGACAGGCGTGATTTCCGGTTTCCGTGCATCGCCCCCCCTCAGCCATATCTATGGCATCGCAGTTGGCTATGGCGGCGATATATCCGGCGGCGTTGACAACGCCGGACTTATCTCGGGAACGACAAATGCCTTTTACGTACTTGAATCTTCGATTTCCGGCGGTATCCTCAACCGTGCGGGTGCGACCATCACGGCATCGGAAGATACAGCCCTCTATTTGCAACGCAGCAATGTGTCATTTATTGACAACGCTGGTCTGATTTCCGGCAACGTGAGCCGTTCGCGTTCGGGCATTGACATCACCACATTTTCGACGGTGGGCTCGCTGACGAACCGCGCGGGTGGCGTCATTAACGGTTATTCTGGTATCGATGTCGATAGCGCCATTACCGGTGCCCTTGATAATGCGGGTACAATTAATGGAACGAATTACGCCCTTATCGTTGCCGAAGGCGGGAATATTGCCGGTGGCATCCTCAATACCGGCACGATCGCGGGCACGGGTCCTTTTGGCTCGGGATTGGGTCTCCTGTCAGGCGCCACGCTGACGGGGCTCATTGATAACAGAAATAGCATCAGTGGCGCCTATGGGATCAATATAAATACGTCGACAGCCACGGCAGGAATTTTAAACTCGGGCACGATCAGTGGCTTTGGCGCGGGCGTAAATGTGACCGGCGCGGGTGGCAATCTTTACCGTCTTGAAAATACAGCCACAGGCGTGATTAACAGGGTGACTGTCAGCAACGGGGGCGATATTTCGCAAGCTCTTCTCAATAACGGATCGATCGGTGTGCTGCAGTCCAGTACAGGCGGCGATATTTCTGCTGTCGTCACAAACAATGCCACAATCAATTCGCTGAGAAATGACGGCGGCGATATGTCGGGCGGTGTCATTAATAATGGCACAATCGGAAACGGAGCCCAGGGCTTATCCATGCTCTTCGGCAGCGATATGTCGGGAGGCATCACCAACAGCGCGGCCGGTACGATTTCATGCAATTGTTCTGCGATCAATATCGACGATGCCTCCGATCTTTCCGGAGGCGTTTTCAATTCGGGTTTCATTTCGGGCATTATCGGGCTTGACCTGCGGGGCGCGATGTCAGGCGGTCTCAACCTGCTGGCTGGTTATATCGAGGGCACAGGCGGGACGGCTGTCAGTTTCAGCACTACCGCTACCGATGCGGAGATCAACCTGCAGGGCGGACGCATTATTGGCAATGTCATCGACCAGAACCCAGGTGCGGGGCATTCGACCGTGAATGTTCTGTCGAATTTTACCAGTGAAGGTAACTTCGATATCTCGACCTTGCGTGTTGCATCTGGAAATACATTTACGCTCGATACAGGCCACACGATGGATGCACGAACACTTGCCTTTGATATTGAAAACACTGGTAACCACGGCCTCTTTGCTGTTAACAGCGGCGCGATCGACCTAACGGGCGTCAATGTTCGTGCGCTGCTGTCGATGACCAGCTCGGTTGCGGACGGAGAAGAATTTATGGTTGCCGATGGCACGGCGCCGATCATCGGCGGCCCGGGCGGCGTCAGGGTTGCTATCACGGACAATTCCGCCCTCTGGAATTTCGAGATGGCAGATGGCACGGCAGCATCGGCGGCGACGGATGATACCGATCTGTTTCTGTTCGTCACGCAGGCGCCTCCGCCTCCTCCGGGCGGCGGCTTCAGTCAGGAAGTGATAGACGCCTTGCTGGCCATGGGCGGCAGCCCCGATTTGGGCGTGCAGAATGCGATCGATAACGTAAACAATGCTCCCAGCCAGACCGTGCTGCAAGACGTTCTCGCTTCGCTCCAATCCCGTGTAAATGGCGGCACGCAGCACGGAGCCAAGGCCTTTGCCGAAGCGGCGTTCGGCGTAACCGGCGATCACCTTAACAAGAAATCAGATGAAACCGGCGTATCGACCGGCGATCCGTGGAAGGCACTGAGGGCATGGGGGCAGGTGTTCGGGCAGACGGCCGACCAAAGCGCGCGGGGCGGCATCGGCGGGTTCGATGCGGATACGGCGGGTTTTACGCTCGGGCTTGAATCGGAGACGTTGTTCGACAGCTGCGTCGCGGGTGTTTCGCTGAGCTATGGCCGCACGAACGTCGACAATAAATCCGCGACCAACGCCAGCAACGGTTCGGTCGATATCGACAGCTATCAACTGGGCCTTTACGGGCAGGCGGATATTGGCAACCGCGTTTATCTGCGCGGCATGGCGTCATATTCCTTCAACGCCAACGAGAGCGCGCGTTATAACGTGGGCGGTGCGGGCGGGCCGACGGCGGTTGCCGATTTCGACGCCAGCCAGTATGCGCTGCGGCTTGAAACGGGGCGGAGTTATGCGGCTGGTTATGCTGTGCTGACCCCCAGCCTGATGGCGAATGTGCTGCATTACTCTCCCGACAGTTACACCGAAACCGGCGCGGGCGGTCTTAACCTGAACGTGCGCGGCAAGGACGTCACCATCGCCGAGCTTGGCGTGGGCGTGAAGGCCAAATGGGAATACAAGCAGGATGACGGCAGCAAATTCCTGCCCGAGCTGCACGGCGGCTACCGTTACGATCTGGTGGGCGATGCTGTCGAGGCAACGTCAGCCTTTACGGGCGGCGGCGGTTCTTTCGCCACCACCGGTTCATCGCCGGCACGCTCGCGACTCAACTTCGGCGCGGGGCTGACGTACCAGACCTCAAGCAGCTGGGAACTGCACGCGGGTTACGATCTCGATCTCAAGCAAGATTATCACGCCCATTCCGGCACGGTGCGTGCCAGCATCAGGTTCTGAACGGTGTGATTGACGCACGTACATTGCTGCACGACATGTTCCGCGCCGCTATCGACGCGGCGCAGCCTGCGCTTTGCCTGCCACCGCATCTGCCGGAAAAGCCCAAGGGCCGCCTGATCGTGCTGGGCGCGGGGAAGGCATCCGCCGCCATGGCGCGTGCCGTTGAAGATAATTGGAAGGGCGAACTTTCCGGCCTTGTCGTCACGCGCCACGGGTACGAAGTTTCCTGCGATAAAATCGAGATTGTGAAGGCTTCGCACCCTGTGCCGGATGATGCGGGCATGAAGGCCGCGCAGCGCATGTTGCAGATGGTGAAAGGCCTTTCGCCCGATGATCTGGTGCTGGCGCTGATTTCCGGCGGTGGTTCTGCTTTGTTGCCCTTGCCTGCAGCGGGCGTGACGCTGGCGCAGAAGCAGGAAATTTCTAAAAAGCTTCTTTCCTGCGGCGCGAGCATTTCAGAAATAAACTGCGTGCGCCGGCATCTATCGGCCATCAAGGGCGGAAGATTGGCCGCCGCCTGTGTGCCTGCGAGGGTGCTGACTCTGGTGATTTCCGACGTGCCGGGCGATAACCCGATGGATATTGCTTCGGGACCGACTGTTGCCGATCCCACCACCTGCGCCGATGCACAAAGCGTGCTGGATCGTTACGGCATCGCAGCGCCCGCAGTGTCTGAGTCAGTAAAAGAACTGCATAACGTTGAAACAAGATTGATCGCCACGCCCGCCATGGCGCTGCAGCAGGCGGCGAATGTGGCGCGGAAGCTTGGTATTCGCGTCGAAATTCTGGGCGACGCGCTCGAGGGCGAAGCGCGCGATCTCGCCCGCGCCCATGCGCGTCTCGCTTTGTCTGCCGACGCACCGGTTGTTTTATTGTCGGGCGGAGAAACCACCGTCACCGTGCGCGGCACGGGGCAGGGCGGGCGTAATGTCGAATACCTGCTCTCCCTCGCCGCCGAACTCCGCGACCAGCGCAACATTCACGCGCTCGCGGGCGACACCGACGGCGTCGACGGCATGGCCGACATCGCCGGCGCGTACTATGGCCCCGACACATGGCTCCGCGCGAAGCAGCTGGGCCTCAGTCCCGCCGCCTCCCTCGACAACAACGACGGCCACGGATTTTTCGGGGCGTTGGGCGATAGCGTGGTGACGGGGCCGACGCGGACTAATGTGAATGACTTTAGGGCGATCTTTATCACGTAATTATCGCAAAAGAACAAATGTAGAACAACATTCAGAATCATGCTATAAATACGGCATGAAACAGAAACCCCATAGCTTCGATAACCTGAGCGGCCGCGGCGCCCTTGAAAATCCGGCGGGGCGGTTTGAGCCGTTGCAGGTGGAGGAGGATGCGGAGGCGCTGGCGGCCATTCCGCAGGCAGACGACGGGGAGGAATGGCAGCCCCGCCAGATCAAAACGCAGGTGTTCCGTGACAAATCGAAAAGCATCATCTCGACAAATGACAGCCCTGATATCGGCATGGAGGCGACACTTAACCCTTACCGTGGCTGCGAGCATGGCTGTATCTACTGTTTCGCGCGGCCGACGCATGAATATCTCGGCCTGTCGGCGGGGCTTGATTTCGAAACGAAGATTTTCGCCAAGCCCGACGCGGCGAAATTGCTGGCCGAAAAACTGCAATCGCCAGGCTGGCAACCAAAAGTGATTTTCATGAGCGGCGTGACCGACGCCTACCAGCCGCTGGAGCGTAAAATGAAAATCACGCGGTCATGCCTTGAAGTGCTGTGGGAATTCCGCAATCCGGTTTCGTTTATCACCAAGAACCATCTTGTCACCCGTGACATCGATATACTGTCGGAAATGGCGAAGCTGGATTTATGCTCGGTGAATATGTCCGTCACCACGCTCGACCGCAAACTGACAAGGCTGATGGAACCGCGCGCCTCCACCCCGCCGATGCGCATCAAGGCGATCGAGCAGTTATCGGCCGCGGGCATCCCCGTCAATGTCATGATCGGCCCCGTCGTGCCGGGCCTGACGGAGCATGAAATCCCTGCCATTCTGGAGACGGCGAAGAAAGCGGGCGCGGTTTCCGCCGGTTACACCATGCTGCGCCTGCCGTACGGCGTGAAAGACCTGTTCCAGACATGGCTGCATGAACATTATCCGGACCGCGCGGAAAAGGTGTTGAACCGCATACGCTCCATCCGTGACGGAAAACTGAATGACGGCGAATTCGGATCGCGCATGCGCGGGGAGGGATTTCACGCAACTCAGGTGAGCCAGATCTTCGACCTTATGCGTCTGAAATTCCAGCTGACGAAACGCGTAAAACTGTCAACCGCGCATTTCAAAAAGAACGCGCGGGAAAAACAGATGAGCCTGTTCGGAGACTAAATAAAAACACCGGGGCGGGCGGTCGCGGGGATTGCCGACCCGCGTACGCGCCTCGCTGACCGATATTAAGCCTTACCTTGTTACGGATAGGAAGGCTGGGGTTCAGCCGGATTTTCCACGGGGGAAGTCGGCGTATAGGCCGGGGGCTCGCCTTCCGTGGTGGAAGTGCCTGCCGCAGGCGAAATGTCGTTGTAATTTTCGGCCGCGTTACGGTTCACATATACGACGCCGATGACAAGCGCGACGGCCAGAAGGCCGACGACCGACCAAGTGGTCAGTTCATTTTTTTCTTGTTGGTTCATTGTGCTTCTCCTGGGTTGCATTCAGTCCTCTTTAAACCAATGGCTTCATGGGCGATTTTGCTCCGCATATTTTTAGAAATCTGCCCCAAAGCGGTGCTTGTGCAATGCAGCAGTAAAATATCCTTTAAAAATAACGGTATATATGGGCTATTTCTGGAATTGCCATCCTTAACAACAGCGTGTAAAGTCTTGGCCGTACAAGAATTTTAGCATTTCGAGACAAGGTATTTTTACGATGCCCGTTACCGGATTCAAGAACACGCTGGTTATCTGTTTCGCCATCGCCCTCGGCATGTTGATGTCGGCGCGCACATCGACGGGCGAGGCACGCTATGACGGCCGCTACCAGATGCACCTGAATGACGTGAACGGCTACAACTTCCTGCTCGATACCGCGACGGGCGAAACATGGACGATGTTTAACATGGTGCGTCTCGGCCGCCCTGTCGCCGTCTGGGTCCCCAGCCTGCGCGCCGATAGTTTCGCTCAATCCGATAAACTGATGAACGAAGCGCAGATGAAGGCGCTCGAACCCCTGAAAAAATGAGTATGAAGGAGCAAGACATGCAACCCCAGCTGAAAACGGCGACCGGCCCGCGCGCAGGCGATATTTATAACCCCGCCACGGGCGAGAAAATCGGGCAGGTGAAATTCTCCTCCACCGCCGATATCGACAAAGCGGTGCAGAAAGCAAAAGCCGCGCAAGTCGCCTGGGGCGAAACTCCGCCGATGCGCCGCGCCCGCGTAATGTTCAAATTCCTCGAGCTGCTGAACAAGAATGCGAAAGAACTCGCAAAAATCGTCTCCACCGAACACGGCAAAGTGCAGATCGACGCCGAAGGCGAAGTGCAGCGCGGCATCGAAATCGTCGAATTCGCAACCTCCATTCCCACACTCCTGAAGGGCGAGTATAGCGACAGCGTCGGCACGGGCGTTGACAGCTACAGCCTGCGCCAGCCGCTCGGCGTCGTTGCGGGCATTACGCCATTCAACTTCCCCGCGATGGTGCCGATGTGGATGTTCCCCATTGCCCTTACCTGCGGCAACGCATTTATCCTGAAACCGTCGGAGCGTGATCCGTCTGCATCCGATTTCATGGCGAAACTGCTGGCCGAAGCCGGCCTGCCCGATGGCGTCTTCCATGTCTGCCACGGCGACAAGGAAGCGGTGGACGCGATTTTGCACCACCCCGATATTTCCGCCGTCAGCTTTGTCGGCTCGACCCCCATCGCCGAATACATCTACACCACCGGCACCGCGCACAACAAACGCGTGCAGGCATTGGGCGGCGCTAAAAACCACATGATCGTGATGCCGGACGCAGACATTGCGCAGGCATCGGACGCGCTGATGGGCGCGGCCTACGGTTCGGCCGGCGAGCGTTGCATGGCAATCTCGGTCGCTGTCGCCGTGGGCGACAAAGTGGCCGATGATCTGGTCGCCAGCCTGACGCCCCGCATCAACGCGCTGCACGTCGGCCCCGCAACCGATGCGAAGGCCGATATGGGCCCGCTGATCACGAAACAGCACCTTGATAAAGTGAAGGGCTATGTGGCCACTGGCGTGAAGGAAGGCGCAAAACTCGCCGTCGACAACCGCGACCTGAAAGTGAAAGGCCACGAAAACGGCTATTTCATGGGCGGCTGCTTGTTCGACAACGTGAAGCCCGACATGACGGTTTACAAAGAAGAAATCTTCGGCCCCGTGCTCTGCCTTGTGCGCGCGAAGTCGTATCAGGAAGCTGTTGACCTGATCAACAACCACGAATACGGCAACGGCACGGCCATCTTCACCAACCACGGCGGCACGGCGCGCAAATTCATGCGCGACATCAAGGTCGGCATGGTCGGCATCAACGTGCCGATCCCCGTTCCCGTCGCCACGCACAGCTTCGGCGGCTGGAAACGCTCCCTGTTCGGCGACGTGCATATGCACGGCGCGGAAGGCGTGCGTTTCTACACGAAACTGAAAACCGTGACCGCGCGCTGGCCCGAAGGCCCCGCAACGGGCGCGAACTTCCATTTCCCGCAGAACAAGTGAGGATTGCATGAGCTCGGTCGTTGAACTGGCGGCACAGGCCGCCGAAATCGACATTGAAGCAGGCCGCCTGTCCACGGCGGAATATGCGGAGAATTTCTCCGATATCCACCCGCCGCTCGACCGCAACAAGGCGATCGTGGAGGCGAACCGCTGCCTTTTCTGCTACGACGCCCCCTGCATCGAGGCCTGCCCGACCGGCATCCAGATCCCGATCTTCATTAAAAAGATTTCGACCGACAACGTGAAGGGCGCGGCGAAAACCATTCTGGAAGCAAACATCATGGGCGGCTCCTGCGCCCGTGTCTGCCCGACCGAAGAATTGTGCGAGGAAGCCTGCGTGCGCAACACGCAAAGCGGCCAGCCCATTAAAATCGGTCAGCTTCAGCGCTATGCCGTCGACGGCCTGATGAAGCGCGACGACCGCCAGATTTTCGTCCGCAAGCCCAAAACAGGCAAGAAAATCGCCGTCGTTGGCGCGGGCCCCGCGGGTCTCTCCTGCGCGCATGGCCTGGCGCGCGAAGGGCATGACGTCGTTGTGTTCGAAGCGCGCGAGAAATCGGGCGGGTTGAACGAATACGGCATCGCGGCTTACAAGGTTCCCGATAACTTCGCGCAGAGCGAGGTGGATTATATCCTCTCCATCGGCGGCATCGAGGTGAAGCACGGACAGGCGCTCGGCAAGCAGATCACGCTGCAGCAACTGCGCAAGGATTACGACGCCGTCTTCCTCGGTATGGGCCATGCGGGCGTTAACGCGCTGGGCATCGCCGACGAAGACATGAAGGGCGTCGAAAGCGCTGTCGACTTCATCGAGGAACTGCGCAAGGCGAAAGACCTCTCGCAGCTTCCCGTTGGCCGCCGCATCATCGTCATCGGCGGCGGCAATACCGCCATCGACGCCGCGATACAGGCGAAACGCCTTGGCGCCGAATACGTCACGCTCGTCTACCGCCGCGGCCCCGAAAACATGACTGCCACGGTCTGGGAACAGGAATTCGCGCAGACCAACGGTGTTGTGATCAAGCACTGGGCCATGCCGAAAATGCTGGTCAGCAACCGCGGCCATGTAACAGGAATGGAGTTTGAGTACACGCAGCTCGACGCCAACGGCAAGCTGATGGGAACGGGCGATACATTCACGATTGCCGCCGATCAGGTGTTTAAAGCCATCGGCCAGACGTTTGTGGCTTCGCCGATACAAGACAACGGCAAAGACCTGCTGCAACTGACAAAGAAAGGCCGCATCGCCACGAACGATGACGGCCTGACCTCGCTGCCCGGCGTTTACGCGGGCGGCGACTGCACCGAAGGCCAGGACCTCACCGTTTCCGCTGTCGAAGGCGGGAAGGTGGCTGCTGTGGCGATCAACACGATGCTAAAGGGAACAAAATAATGGCCGATCTTACCTGTAAAATCGCGGGCGTCACATCGCCGAACCCCTTCTGGCTGGCTTCCGCGCCGCCGACGGACAAGGAATATAACGTCGTCCGCGCCTTCGAAGCGGGCTGGGGCGGCGTGGTGTGGAAGACGCTGGGCGAAGACGGCCCTCCCGTCGTCAACGTCTCGTCACGCTACGGCGCGATGAACTATAACGGCACGAAACTGGCGGGGCTCAACAACATCGAGCTGATTACCGACCGCCCGCTGGACGTCAACCTGCGCGAAATCGAACGCGTCAAGAAAAACTGGCCGGATCGCGCGCTGATCGTCTCGCTGATGGTTCCCTGCGAAGAAAACGCCTGGGAGAAAATCGTCAAGCGCGTGGAAACCACGGGCTGCGACGGTATCGAGCTTAACTTCGGCTGCCCGCACGGCATGTCGGAGCGCGGCATGGGTTCCGCTGTGGGGCAGGTGCCTGCCTATATTCAGGACGTTACCACGTGGTGCAAGAAGCACACGAAAATGCCCGTCTTCGTCAAGCTGACGCCCAACATCACCAACATCCTGCATCCCGCTCGCGCGGCGGTGAATGGCGGGGCCGATGCGGTGTCGCTGATCAATACCATCAACTCCATCACCGGTGTCGACCTCGACCTGATGTCGCCAGAGCCTGTCGTGAACGGCGTCGGCGCGCATGGCGGCTATTGCGGTCCTGCGGTGAAGCCCATCGCGCTTTGCATGGTCGGCGAGATTGCGCGCGATCCTGATTGCAAACGCATCCCCATTTCCGGCATCGGCGGCATTTCGACATGGCGCGACGCGGCGGAATTCATCTCTCTCGGCGCAGGCTCTGTGCAGGTCTGCACGGCGGCGATGCACTATGGATTTAAAATCATCGAAGATATGTGCGATGGTTTGAGCAACTGGATGGATGACAAGGGTTACAAAAACCTCGACGCCTTCCGCGGCCTTGCCGTGCCGAACTATAAAAACTGGCAGGATCTTGATATGAACTACGATATCAAGGCGAAGATTGATCCGGAAAAATGCATCGAATGCGGCCTTTGCCACATCGCCTGCGAAGACACTTCGCATCAGGCGATCAAGGCGGAGAAGGGGCCCGACGGCAAGCGCATCTATACGGTCATCGATCAGGAATGCGTCGGCTGCAACCTTTGCATGCACGTCTGCCCGGTCGAAAGCTGCATCACGATGGTGCAGGTCGACAACGGCAAGCCCTACATGACATGGCTGCAGGATCCGCGTAACCCCGCGAACATGAAGAAACGCGCGTAAAGGTTATTAGCCCTGCTTCGGCCCGCCGCGCTTGACGGCGGTAGCGGTGATGACGGCGCCTTCCGGATCTTTCGGGCTGGCGCTGATCAGCTCGTTCACATCCTTGATGGCGGTCTTGAGAATGCCTTCGGCCTCTTTCAGGTTCGCCGTATGGGCGAGGAAGGGTTTCGATACATGCCCCGCGAGACTTTCGCGCAAGACCTGTATAGGGTCTGCGCCTTGCTGTCCTGCGAGGTTGGTGATGGTGTCGAGCACGTCTCCCGCCTGCAGGCGGCTGATGCAGCAGCGCTGGGTGAGGAAGTCGCTCATCTTCTGCGTCGCGGCGCCGTCGAGCAAGCCGCCGACGGCCGTGATGTCGCCCTGCCGGATTTCGTTCTGGCGTTTGTATTCATCCAGCATATGCAGTCTGTCGAAACGATCCATGGCAAGGCTCCCTGACGAAATAACTTGGTGAAAATGCTTACAATTATTGTACTGCCGTAGTGCTTGAAGATTGGTTAAGTGAAGTTTAGCGGCTTGAAAATGCAGGGTTATTCAATACCCTTGCTATTGGCCCTGCGCATCACATATAAGCGTGCAGGAGTTAAAGAATGACAGCTATCACGGCGATGGAGGCGATCAAGCGCGGGCTTGCGGGGCATTGTCCTTCCTGCGGCAAGGGGCGCATTTTCGGCAAGTGGCTGAAGGTGAATGATGCCTGCCCGGACTGTGGCGAGCCGCTGCATCATCACCGCGCCGACGATTTCCCTGCGTATATCGTAGTGCTGATTTCAGGGCATATCATCGTGCCGCTGATGATTTACTTCGAGCGCGCCTATTCGCCCGCGTATCTCACGCATATGCTGATCTGGATTCCGCTGAGCATGCTGATCTGCATGGTGTTGCTGCAGCCCGTGAAGGGCGCGGTGGTGGGGGTGCAATGGCAGATGGGCCTGCACGGGTTCTCCCCCGCGAAGGACAAGCGCGACAAGCGCGACAACCGCGAAACGCCTCCCTGAATTCTCCCCAATATCCTGTAATCGCATGGTTTTCTCTGCGCTTGACAGCGCGGTCATATATTTGCCATAACATTCTCGGTACTATAAAAAAACAACGAGCAATAGAGAGTGAGGCACAAATGGAAGACTGGATGAAGGCAAGCATGAAGCGTTCTGTCGATGGCGGCATCAAGTTCATCGAAGATCACCCCGACCTGACCTGCGAATTCAACGTACGTGGCTCTGCGGCTGTTTTCCCGCCGATGATTTCGGCGAAGAACGGCGCGGCGCAGCAGCTCGAAAACGCGATCGAAGGCAACGAAGGCCACAGCGGCGCGTCGTTCTTCTTCGCGTTCAAACTCTTCATGCAGGAAGCCAAGGAGCGCGGCTTTTACCTGGGCGAAGGCAAGGAGCCCGGCACCTACCTCATCCGCAAGAATCCATTGCCCGATGTGAAAACCGAAAGCGACGTTACGCCCATGAAACAGGTAAAACTCAAGCAAAAGCCGTAAAAAATGGAAGACGCCGAATTCAAACGCGTGCAAAAGAAAATGGAACGGGAGAGGAAGGAACGATTCAAGAAGGCCTCCGCCGAGGCCCTCGCCTATATCGAAAGCCATCCCTCGACCACGTTCCGTTTCAATACGCATGCGATGAATCCGGCGTTCTCCCACCTCGGGGTCAGGTACAGCAGCGCAAACCCCGAAGGGGAAGCGGTCTGCAAGCTGCTGCGCAAGACCTATCCGCTCACGCGCGGCGCGGATATTGCCTTCACCGAGGCCTTTCATGATGTCGTCACACTGGCGCGCGAACGGGATTATCTGCAGGCCGATCCCGCCCAGCCGGACACTGTCCTCACCATCAAGGTGCCCGGGCCGATCAGCATACTCAGGCCGCTGGCCTTCAAGAAATAAAAAAACGCGCCCCGTCAGGAGCGCGTTTTTTTTTTCTAAGCAGAAATCAGGCCGCTTTTTCCTTGCCCATTTTCTTCATCGCTTCTTCCATTTCCTGCTGCGAGACGTCGCGCACGTGCGTGGCGATCATCCACTGGATGCCGTAGGGATCCTTGACGATGCCCATGCGGTCGCCCCAGAACTGGTCTTCGGCGGGTTTTTCCTGTTTAAGGCCGGCGGATACCGACTGCTTCATCATCGCATCGACATCGGGCACATACATGAAGAACGACTGGTTGGTCGCACCGGTGCAGCCGCGCTCGGGATGTTCTTCGGCCATAAAGAATTCGGTTTCGCCCAGCTTGATGCTCGCATGTGCAACGGTATGCGTGACAGGACACATCATGCGGTACTGTTCGACAGCGCCGAAAGCTTTCTTGTAATGCTCGATTGCCTTGTCTGCGCCCTTGACGATGATCTGGGGAATGGCGCGCTGTCTGTTGCCTGCGTTGGGGCATGTTGAATCGGTCATGGAATCCTCCTGTTTGTTGCCGTGTGCTGGTAATAATATAAGCATATATCCTAATTTTCTATTGCTGCGCTGCGGAGAAATTTTATTTTTACAAGGGAACTGAACAGGATAGGAAAATACGGTTTATGCAGCGTTTTTACATAGGGGGTGGTATAATAGAAAAATGTCGAAATTCTGCGCCATAGACGACTGGGAAACCGTAGACGTCGCCACTGAAGTTGCCTGCGTGATGGGCGCTGTCGGCGTTGCCGCGCCATTGGCGATCGGTTTCAGCATTTTTATGGGCGGGGAAGCGGCGCCGCAAGCAGGCCTGCAGTCCAGCGAGGAAAGCAAGCCCGCATCGGCGCCAGCGCCGCACAAGAAATCATCGGGCCCGCGCAATATCATGAATTGCTTCGACGCGCCCAAGCCAAGCTGGGCGATGTAACCGGCATCATATAAAAACAGCATGCAAAAACAGCAAGGGCCCCGATAAAGGGGCCCTTGCCGTTAAATGGCGGTAACCTTAAGCGGCGAGCGCGATATTATGTGCGTGCGCGGCTTTCAGGATGTCCTTCACCTTGTCGGCGCGTGCGGAGTCAGAGGCGTGCACGGCCATCAGGATGGAGCCTTTCTGGATGTTGTTCTCGTAGAGCTTCGCTTCGTTCTCGGGAATGCCGAGACCGACCAGCGCGCCGACAAGGCCGCCGGCAGCAGCGCCAGCGCCAAGACCGGCGAGAGCGCCGACCAGCGCGCCCGCAACGACGAGGTTCAGGCCGGGAACGACCAGCGTGCCGGCCGAGCCGAGCGCCAGGAACAGCGCGCCCGTCACGCCGCCGATGGTTGCGCCTGTGCTTGCGCCTTCGCCCACTTTCGTATGGGCGTCGATGGCGAAGTGTTCGCCGCGCGTCTCTTCATTGACGAGCAGGGTGAGTTCGTTCTGCGTAAAGCCTGCGGCTTCCAGTTTCTGGATAGCCTGCGTCGCTTCCGCGCGCGTGTCGAATACTGCGGTGATGGTTTTCATTTGCATGTTCCTTTTTTGGTTTTTGAGTTTCGCGGACGGCAAACGAGACCAGGGGCACATAGTTCCTTCACACGTGGTATTCGCTTGAAAATGCACGTGAATATGCGAAACACTGGCGGGTTTTCGTAGATGTGGTATTATAGAACCACACCTAAAAGGAGCCACATGGGAAATTTCAAGGAAAACCTGATCAGTTTCGCGCTGATCGCCGGCGCCGCCGTAGGCGCGGTCGGGATTGCGTCAGCCGTGCATCAATTCAATGAAGCCGCGCATCCGCCATCTGAAGGGCAGGAATATCTTGTGCAGCAAGGCTACAAGGATGTCGAAGGCGGCAAATATTCCTGGTTCAACGGCTGCGGCAAAAACGTCTTTGCGCGCGAATACACAGTCACAAATCCCAAAACCGGCGAGACAGAGGCGCGCACCGTCTGCTTTAGCCCGCTGTTCGGAAAACACGGGCCGTTGATCGGCAAGTAAGTTTATTCTGCTGCCGTGATTTTAGCGATGACGGCAGGGATTTCAGCCTCCGCATCCGCTGCGTCTATTTTCTGTGATGCGCTGAAGGTCGTGTCGCCCGCATACAACCACACATCGCCAACCTTGAAATCAAGCTTGCCGCAGGTGCCGTATTCCTTATGCGCAAGACGCATCGTCTCGCCCTTCACCGCCGCACCCTTGCCGGGCGTACCGATGCGGAAGATGACGTAACCATCGCCCGTTTCCGTCACGGTGCCGATGAATGTCACATCGGCCTCGTCCATTTTCTGCTGCATCGTGCGGTTCGCGTAGTCGGCGGTGTGCGAACAGGCCTGCGCACCGGTCGTAAAAAACGCCAGCAGCAGGGCAAGGGTGACAGCAGCAAAACGCATGGTTTTCTCCTTTTTTGTCCGTTTACATTATAGCGCATTTACCTGAAATTACTTGTCATTTCCTGTAAAACTTGCGGGTTTTCTGGCCTTTGCTAGTATGGCCGCAACGCGGAAAGGGAATAAAAATGGCAGATAAATCGGCGATGAAAACTGCGGCGCTTACTCTGGCGGTGTTTGCGGGCGCGATCGGTATCGGGGGCGGCATTGTCGCCTTCAACCACGCGGCGCATCCGGCGTCGCAGGGGCAGGAATACCTGACAAAAAAGGGCTACAAGAACGTCGAGGGCGGCAACGTGTCGATGTTCAACGGCTGCGGCAAGGGCGTCTTCGCGCGCGAGTACAAGGTCGAGAATCCCCAAACCCAAAAGACAGAACAGCGCACCGTCTGTTTCACGCTCTTCGGCCCGCAAGGCCCCTGGCTCGGCAAGTAGATAATCCCCTATGGCAGACGCGACCGGAAGACCGGTAGAGCTTATCGTCGTTTACAAAGACGTGAACGAGGTCGTGCTCCATTCATTCGTGGTCGATTACGAGAAGCTCGAAGCCACGTTCCGCGCGCGGTTCGACGGGGAGGAATGCCCGCATCCGTTTCGCGTGGTATTCGATTCCACAGGCCTCGCGCATGTGGCGATCGAGATGTATCCTTACGCGCATACCGAACTTTGCTATCTTGTCGAAATGCCAAAGCCGGTATTCGATGCGATGAACCGCGCCATTCGCGGCGTTTTCACCAACATTTTACCCTACCCGACGCGCCCGCCGCCAAGGCCCAATATGACGGTTGAGGAGGAACGGTTGCCCGACGCCGAATACCTCTTCCGTATTCGCCGCCTGATGCGCGATCCGGGTTTCACGCTGACGGCGAAGCCTTAGGCCTGTTTCGATTTTTCCAGCGCCATCAGCACGAAGGGCGCTGCGTTTTTCTCGTTCAGTCCCGCGATGCTGATCCAGACGCAGCCGTCGCTGTCGTCAAGCCCCGCTTCGGTACGCGGCGTTCCGGTGACGTCGCAATCGTAAACCGCGCCCAGATGGCGCAGCGTCACGTCCTGCCCGTCTTTCTTGTGCGGATATAAAACCGAGAACGCGCCAATCTGCCGCATTGCGGTCACGGTGCACTCCGTTTCCTCCAGCACTTCGCGGCACAGCGCGTCCTCGAGCAATTCTTCCGGCTCCATCCCGCCGCCGGGCAGGTCGTAGAGGCCGGTGTAACAGCCAAGGCGTTTCTTGATAAGCAGCACCGCATCGCGGGCAGGGGAGAGGATAAGGGCGTATACGCCGAAGTGCGATTGAAAGATCATGGCGGCAGTTTAGGGCTGCTACCGGCGCAGGTTAAGCGCTTTTTCCCGAGTCGTGTCCGAATGTGGACAGGAGGTGTTAATCTTTGACAAAAAATAGGCATTGAAATTACTGGGTAATTCGCCATTTGTTAACGCAATTAACAAGTTGTTAAGCTTTAGCCTGTAGACTTTACATAATACCGAATTGAAACCGAGTTAATTTTCGCATCGCTTCACACACACGAGCACACACATTTTCAGGGGAGAACTATCATGCCGGACGATCAACAACAGCCTGCCACGCAGCCCGCTCTTACTGGTTCTTTCAACCAGGTTGCACCGAAGATTATCAAGCTCAGCGATCTGCAGATCCAGATCGATGCCTTCAAGCGGATCAATGACAATGGAATGATCGACAAGATGTTCATCGACGCCGAGCTGCGCGCTGCGGGCCAGAAAGCCCTGAAGTCCGACGGCAAGAGCGTCTATGTCGACAGCAAGCCCGGCTTCTTCGGCGGCGATATCTATGTCGACAGCCGCTTCGTGACTGACACCGTGGTCGAGATGCGCAATAATCCCGCCCTGACCGCGCAGCAACGCGCCTATCTGGACAAGGTGGACGACACCATCGAGCAAGCTGTGCAGGCCTGCCCCGACCAGACGGCGAAGCTGAAGTCCGGCGCGATCAAGCCTTTCAAGAAGTAATGACTAAGCGCGGGCGCCCTCGTGCGGGTGGGGCACGGGGGCGTGCCTGCGGCTTACTTGCTGACGCAGGCCTCGATGGCCGTGATTTCTTCGGGGGACGGTTTCTTGATATTGTAGACGAAGTCGGAGGGCGAGGCCGTGATGCGCGCGTTGGCGATACAGGCGCAGCCCGGGCGGCAGTTCTTGAGTTTTATGCGCTGCCCGAAGAAATCCGTCTTGCGGCCAAGGCATGAATCAAGGCATCCGGCAAGGAAACCGCCGGCCTGTCCCTTGTATTGTTCATTGGCGCTTTTGGGGAATTCCAGCCGGTCGTAGGTATCGCTATAGGCGGCCTGCACCCGCGCGTTGAATTTGGCCAGCGGGCCCGCTTCGTGCGTGCCGTAAATCGACAGGCCCGTGAAGATAGCGCAGGCCACGACGAAAGCCGCCGCGTAGTATCGCCAGTTAAAGGGCTTGCGTTCTTCCGTCGTCATCAGGGAAGCTGTGCCGTGGCGGTGGCATAGCCCGCGTCTTTCGGGCAGGCGGGATCGAGGCCCAGTACGTCAAGGCTCGCAATCACTTCCTTTGTGCCCGTTGCCGCCGATACGTCGACGACGATCTTGTCGGTGCCGGAGCCCGATGTCACGGTGCCGGCCGAAACCGACCAGCTGTAGGAAAGGCCGCCGCGGGCAGGGGCGGCGCTGAAGGTCACGTTGCCGGGCGTTACTTCCGACGTGATGGTGAAGGCGGGGCATTTTTCATCGGCCGCCACTGTTGTTGCGGGCACGGGCGATGCGC
>JBGGMV010000053.1:0-48430 GCA_041287865.1 Alphaproteobacteria bacterium
ATGACGATCCGCGCAACATTGATGCAACTGCTGACCCCCGACCATATGCGCGGGCGGGTGTCCTCCATCAGCTCGATGTTCATCATTTCATCGAACGAAATCGGCGCTTTTGAATCCGGCACCGCCGCGCGGCTGCTGGGCCTTGCCCCGAGCATCATCTTTGGCGGGGTGGGCACGCTGCTGGTGACCGGCATCATCGCCCGCCTGTCGCCGCAGTTGCGGCGTACCGTGGTCGATGTCGCGGCTCCGAAAAGCACGTAATATCAACACCCCCGCAATAATATTACAGCCCCATTTTATAGGGTTGCCATGCTATGCTTATTCCATTAGAAAAACAGGAATTTTAAACATGCAAAGGCAAGCAGCCCGCCGATGGATAACCGCGTCACCTTGACCGAGTCCGGCTCCGCTGACGTCATGGGAGCAACCCCTGACGGCAAAGGCGTCAACTTTGCCATTTATTCCAAGCATGCCGAAAAAATCGAGCTCTGCCTTTTCGACGACAAAGGCGAGAAAGAAATCGAGCGCATCACCCTGCCCGCCCGCACCGGCGATGTCTGGCACGGATATATCCCCGGCCTGAAACCGGGACAGGTCTACGGCTACCGCGTACACGGGCCCTATGACCCCGAAAACGGCCACCGTTTTAACCCTAACAAACTGCTGCTCGACCCCTATGCCGCCGAAGTGGTCGGCCAGATCAACTGGACCGAAGACCAGACCAACCCCAACAAGGACAGCGCCCCCGCCACCGTCAAGGCGCGCGTGGCCGCTCCGCTGCCCAAATCAACCGTCGCCGCCCCCAACCTCGCCCGTAAAGACATGCGCGTGGTGGAAATGCATGTACGCGGCGCCAGCAAGCTGAACGACAAAATCCCGCAAGACTTGCGCGGCACTTACGCGGGCCTTGCCGATGACGCCTTTATCGACTACGTGAAAAACGAGCTGAAGGCCAATACCGTCGAGCTGATGCCCGTGCATGCCAAACTCAACGACCTCTTCCTCGTGCAGAAGGGCATGAAGAATTACTGGGGTTACAACACCGTCGGCTATTTCGCGCCCGAGCCCGAATATGCGGCGGATAAAGAAAACGCGCGCGCCGAATTCAAGGCCATGGTCGATAAACTCCACGCCAACGGCCTCGAGGTTGTGCTGGATGTCGTCTTCAACCACGCGGGCGAAGGCGACGAACGCGGACCGACGCTGCTGTTCCGCGGCATCGATAACGCAAGCTATTACCGGCTCGACCCCAACGACAAGCGCAAATACATCAACGATACCGGCTGCGGCAATACGCTGGATGCCGACAACCCGGCCGTGCGCAAAATGATTCTGGACTCACTCCGCCACTGGGTGACCGAATACGGCATCGACGGTTTCCGCTTCGACCTCGCCCCCGTGCTGGGCCGCGACGCGGCGGGTTACAGGCAGGACGCGCCTTTCTTCAAGGAACTGGCCGCCGACCCCGTGCTGTCAAAAGTAAAAATGATCGCCGAACCCTGGGACCCCGGCCCGGGCGGTTACCAGCTGGGCAATTTCCCCAAGGGCTGGGCCGAATGGAACGACCGTTTCCGCGACGATGTACGCAAATTCTGGCGCGGCGATTACGATACCATCGGCTGGCTGGCCACGCGCCTTGCGGGATCGGCCCCCGAATTCGACAAGGGCGGCCGCGTGCCGCAGGACAGCGTGAATTTCGTCACCTGCCATGACGGTTTCACGCTGCACGATGTCGTGAGTTATTCGCACAAGCACAACCTTGCCAACGGCGAAGACAACCGCGACGGCGCAGGCGAAAACTACAGCGCGAATTACGGCGCGGAGGGCGCGACCAAAGACAGCGGCATCAGCGCCTTACGCGAACAGCAAAAGCGCAATATGCTGGCGACGCTCTTCCTCGCCCAAGGCACGGCCATGCAATTGCTGGGCGACGAGCGCGGCAACACGCAGGGCGGCAATAACAACGCCTATTGCCAGGACAATAATATCGGCTGGGTCGATTGGGATAAAACGAGCGAAGAAGGCAAGAAGACCGCCGACTTCGCAAAAAAACTCGCCGATTTCCGCGACACTCATTCATTCCTCTGCGCCGACCACTTCCTGCATGGCCGCGAAAAATGCATCGACGGCATCCCCGACCTGCAATGGATCGCCACCAACGGCCAGCCCCGCACCGACGCCGACTGGCAAAAACGCGACGATAAATGCCTCGGCATGCTGCTCAACGAAGGCGCCATCAGCACCCCCGTCAAAGGCCGCCGCCTGATGGCCATCTTCAACAGCGCCGCCTCATCGACCGAATTCAAGCTGCCAACGCTCAAGGGTGGCAGCGGGTGGACCAAGGCGCTCGACACCACCGCACCTGATGCGGATGATAAAACGCTTCATGCGGATGGCGAGAAAATCACCATACCCGCACGGTCTGTTGTTGTGTTTGTGCAGAAGCCTTAGCCCCTCGGTGGTGCCAAAGCTACGTAACTTACTTTATATGCCATTGGGTTTCGTCCGAAGCTTTGAAACGTTCCATTATAGTGCTTAATAGAAATAACGTATCTCCTTCATCACGAAAACACCCGTCCAGTCTTCCTTCATCGGTCACGATCTCGTGATTATCAGCTGCAATCTTTATAGGCTTAGCGGGAATCTCTCTCCCCATTTGCCCAGTATACCTGTGATAATCAGTACAGGCATCTTCTTTAACGTCTGCAATAATCAAATATAAAAAGTCTCTTGTTATTCCATTTTGATCAATATAACGCCTTAAATTAATTATCGGCCTTCCGTTTTCATCATTACTTATCGTAGCAATTGTCTCTTTGATTGTTGACTTCTTGTCGGCTGGAAACAAACCGAAACTTGGTCTGTCCTCATCTGAACCAACTTTATAATTTGGGCTCCAGCCATGCTCGGCTTGACCAAAGCGGAAATCGAGTTTCTCAAAATCCGTGATAGAGATCTCTCCTTTTTTAATTGCATCTCCTAAATACATTTGCATTCTCAATGTGCTTCCTATCACTTTCGTAACAGGCATATTGGGGCCAGAAAACACCATAGGTTGCTCTGCATGTCCTAATGGTGGGAAAGCGAATACAAACAATATTGAAGTTAAAAAAAGCTTTATTAGCCCGTGCTGAAATTTTTTAACTGCTTGGCTGTACATTTATTCCTCCTAAAATCTCCCAATAATTTATCGCCCTTCACTGCGTTCAGAAAGATAAGTCTCCTTTTCCCGAGTCGCGCGCTGCCTCCGGAAACCCTCGCGCCAATCTTCGCTTTATGAAAAACAAAAAATCCTTATTCCCCCTTATAATCCAGCCACTTAGCGTGTCCGTTAAATCATCATTGACTTATACTCTGTAAGATTATAAATAATACTCTCTAAGAGCATATATTATACTCTTACCGATGATATTCATAATCAAGAAGAAGAAATCACATGCGCGCCATCGTCAAAGACAAAAATTCATTGGGTGTACAAAACATCCCCGCCCCGCTCCTCGGCGCTGACACCGATGTGATTATCGAGGTGAAACTGGCGGGGCTTTGCCGCACCGATGTGTTCGTGGCGGAGGGGCGCATCCCCTGCAAGGAAAGCCTTGTCCTCGGCCATGAATTTTCGGGCGTTGTGGTGCAGGCCGGCAGCGATGCAGATTTTTCGCAAGGGGACCGCGTGACAGCCATGCCCGTACTGCCCTGCTTCGCCTGTGAGCGTTGCGAGGCGGGCCGCGCCGACCAGTGCCAGAAGACGACCATGCTGGGCATCGACGTTGACGGCGCCTTTGGCGAGCGGATCGCCGTACCGGCCACGGCCGTTTACAAAATTCCGGATGACATGTCATACCGCCTTGCCGCCTATGCGGAGCCCGTTGCGGCCGCGCTGTCGGTGATGAAATCGGGCATCGAAAAATCGCAGCGCGGCGTGATTTACGGCGACAACCGTTTCAGCCACCTGATTTTGCGCATTTTGCGCGCCTATGATTTCAAAAACGTCAGCATCCACGACCCGAAAACGGCGGTGCTGGCAGATTCACGCTATGACTTCGCCGTTGAAACGCTGGCCGCCAACCAGACGATGAGCGAATTGATGACTGCCGTGAAACCCGGCGGCCGCATCGTTTTGAAAAGCCGCAAGCATGAACCTGTCGGCATCTGCTTCGCCGAAGCCGTGCGCAAGGAAATCACCTTCACAGCCGTCAATTACGGCGAATTCGGCGAGGCGATCCGCCTGATGGCCGAGGGATTGATCACCGTCGACGATTTGTTGGGCGAGGAATACGGGCTGGACGATTACGCCACAGTGTTCGAACGTTCCAAAACGCTTGAAACCCGCAAGGTTTTCTTCAACCCGGAGAAATAACATGTGCGGCATCACCGGCATCTATGCGACAACGGTCCCCGCCAGCCTCGACCGCCTGAAAAAAGGCGCCGATGCGCTGATCCACCGCGGGCCGGATGGCGAGGGTTTCTACCTTGCTCCCAACCGCGTGGCAGGCCTTGGTCATCGCCGCCTTTCGATTGTCGACCTTTCCACAGGCAGCCAGCCGATTGCGAGCGAAGACGGCAAAAAACACATCGTCGTCAACGGCGAATTCTACGGCCATGTTGAAATCCGCCGTGACCTTGAATCGCGCGGCCATGTGTTCCGCACGAAATCGGATAGCGAGATTGCGTTGCACCTGTACGAGGAATACGGCACGGGCTGCCTTGAATTTTTGCGCGGTGAATTCGCCTTTATTTTGTGGGACGAAGACAAGCAATTGATGTTCGCCGCCCGCGACCGTTTCGGCATCAAGCCGCTTTGCTATACCGAATATAACGGGCAGTTGCTGCTGGGCTCTGAAGCGAAAGCCCTGTTCGCCATGGGCGTGCCTGCTGCATGGGATGAATACAGTTTCTTTCACTCCACGCAGCTGCAATACACACCGCAGGACCGCACGCTGTTCAAAAACGTCTTCCAGCTGAAACCCGGCCATGCGCTACTGGCCAAGGGCGGGCGCGTTGAAACGTTCAAATACTGGGATATGGATTTCCTGCCCGAAGACCAAACCGACAAGGGCAGCGAGAAAGAATTGATCGAGGCCTTCAGCGCGGAATTCGAGCAATCGATCCGCCTGCGCCTGATGGCCGATGTGCCGGTCTGCTTCCACCTCTCGGGCGGGCTCGACAGCGCATCGGTACTCGGCATGGCGGCCAGCATCACGGGCAAGCAGCTCGACGCCTTTACCGTCAGCTTCGGGCATGAAGGCTACGACGAACTACCGATCGCCGAGGAAATGGCGAAGCATCGCGGCGCGCGCCTCCACGCCGTGCATGTATCGCAGGAAGACCTCGTGCGCGAGCTGCCGGACGCGGTTTACTACGGCGAAGGCCTTGCCATCAACGGCCACCTTGCCGCGAAATTCATGCTCAACCGCGCTATCCGCCGCGCAGGCTTCAAGGTCGCGCTGACGGGCGAGGGGTCAGACGAGATTTTGGCCGGTTACCCGCACCTGCGGCAGGATATGCTGCGCGGCGCGGCATCGAACGACGTCGCAGTGCAGGAAATGGCGCGGCTCTATGCCACCAACACCGCCTCCGCGGGTGTGCAGATGGCAATGGGCGCGCAGTTGCCGACGGGCGCTGTGAATGCGGTGCTGGGTTATACGCCCGCGTTTCTGGAGGCGAAGGCTTCGCTTGGCAGCCGCGTGGCGGGCGTATTGTCCGAAGGTTTCTCGGCGCAATTCGCCCGCACCGACAGCTATGCCGACCTGATGGCCGCATCGCCGGTGGCGGAGCAGCTGAAGGGCCGCCATGTCGTCAATCAATCTTCGTGGCTCTGGAGCAAGACGGCGCTGGCGAATTACATCCTCCGCACGCTGGGCGACGGGATGGAAATGGCGCAATCGGTGGAGGGCCGCCTGCCCTTCCTCGACCACAAACTCTTCGCCCTCGCGCGCCGCCTGCCGCTCGGCATGAAGATCAAAGGCATGACGGAAAAATATGTGCTGCGTGAAGCGGCCAAGCCGCATATCACAGAGACGATCTATAAACGCCAGAAGCATCCGTTTATGGCCCCGCCCGTCGCTGCGCATGCCAATGACGCGCTGATGTCGATGATTGCGGATACGGTGGCTGCGAAAAGCTTTGCCAGCCTGCCCTTCTTCGACCAGAAAAAGGCCGCGGCCACGCTGCGCCGCTTGCCCGATATGCCGGCGGCCGAGCGCAGCGCGATGGAACCCGTGCTGATGACGATGCTGACATCCCACATGCTGCAACAGGAATTCAAGCTATGACGCCCGATATCCAGGAAAGCGCGAAAACCAGCTGGTGCGAAGATTTCTTCGACGATCTTTTCGCCGAGCACTGCCTCGCCACCCGCACGGCGGACGAGCTTGCGGGAATCGTCGCGTTTCTGAAAGACAAACTCACGCTGCGCACCGGCGACATGATTTTCGACCAGTGCTGCGGCATCGGCACGTTGAGTCTGGAACTCGCCAAGCGCGGCTATCGTACCTATGGCGTCGACCTTATCCCCTCTTATATCTCCACCGCCCGCATGGCCGCATTGCAGACTCAATCCGCCTGCCATTTCGATGCGGGCGATGCCTGCGCCTATATCCCGCCCTATCCCTGTGATGCCGCCATCAACTGGTGGACAAGCTTCGGTTATTTCGAGAGCGACAGCGAGAACCTGAAAATGCTGGTGGCCGCCCGCCGCAGCCTGAAGGCAGGAGGCCGTTTCGCGCTCGACTACATGAACACCCCCGAACGCCTCGCGCAATTCAAGGGCAAGGACAGCACCTTTTGGCGCGTCGAGAAGCCCGGCTGCGTGGTCGCGTGCGAAACGCGCGTTGCAGGCCGTATGCTGGTGAAGGACTGGCGCTATGAAGGCGCAGACGGAAAGCGCGTGGTAAAAAAAGGCGGCGGCGTGAAGCTTTACACGCAGGACGACCTCTCGCACCTGTTCAAGCAGGCCGGCTTCACCAATATCCGCTTCTACGGCAGCATCAAGAGCGAAGCGCTGAATGACGCCAGCCCCCGCTGCATCATCACCGCGCAGAATCCGGAGGATGTCGCATGATCCTCCCCTTCCCCGAAGCCGACAATGCTGTGCTTAGGCAAGCCGTATACGCCGGCGGCATCTTCCGCCTTGCGGCCAGCGATATGACGCGCAGCCTTGCAGCGCATGTGCTGGCGCTGTTGGCGGAAAAATTCGAAGCCGAGATCAACAAGGCACATGAACGCTACACTTTCGCCGATATGCAGCCCGCCATGGGCGAAATCCGCGCCCAGTTAGCAACACAGCCACAATACAAGGAAGTACAAACTCAAATTCTGGCCGCCACAGGTTTTACCCCCGCAGAGCTCGCCATCGACGCACTACGCCTGCGCTGCGTGATGAATAACGGCCACCTGAACAAAGGCGCCGACCTTGCCTATGCCGCGCACCGCGATACCTGGTTCGGCAACCCGCAGGCGCAGGTGAATTTCTGGATGGCGTTGCATGATGTAACACCCGCGCAGAGTTTTATGTTCTATCCCTCGCTGTTCAACCGCTCCGTGCCCAACAACTCGCAGGGCTTCAGCTATGACAGCTGGATGGACAAGCGCGGCTGGCAGGGCATGAAGAGCAATGCGCCGGCAGAATATCCCGCCGCAACGCAAATCGAAGACCCCGCTGCCTTTTCTTTCAGCGCCAACGCGGGCGATATTATCATCTTTTCTGCGGCTCAGTTGCATCAGACGGTGAAGAACGTGAGCGGTATCACGCGTTACAGTCTCGATTTCCGCGCCGTTCATCTTGGCGACCACAAGGCCGGTCTTGGCGCACCCAATGCTGATAACGGATCAAAACCCGAAGCATTGAAAGACTATTTCACGCCGGAGAAAGCCGCGTGACCAGCCTGTGGCAATACCTGAAACCCTCAAACGCCGTCGCCATCCGCGATAACGGACGGGATGTAACCTATGCGCAGTTGCTGGGCCGCGCTGCCGCGCTGGGCGAGAAACTCAAAGCGCAAGGCGTTACGCCAGAAACAACCGTCGGCCTGCAAATCGACAAGTCCGCCGAATATGTCATTGCGATGCTGGCCGTATGGTATGCAGGCGGCGCCTTTGTGCCACTGCCGCCGTCGCTGCCGCTTGAGCGGGCAAAATTCATTATTTCCGATGCGAATATCAGGCATTTTGTACAACGCGAGGACGTGACGGCTGAAACCACTATGCCCGCACCTTTCACTCCCGCGCAGGAGACGCTGGCCTATATCATCTATACTTCCGGCTCCACCGGCAAGCCCAAGGGCGTGATGGTCGAGCATCGCGGGTTGATGAACCTGTTTTCGGCGCAGGCAGAAGCATTTGCCATGAAAAACGACAGCCGCTCGCTTTTCATGCTTTCGGTCAATTTCGACGCTTCTGTTTCGGACATTGGTGTTGCGCTTTACGCTGGTGCCACCTTGGTTATTGACGGCAGCGACAAGCCCCTGCCGCAAGTCCTGCGCGATAACGTCATCACCCATGTCGATATGCCGCCCTCGCTGCTAAAATCGATGCTGCCGGAAGAAATGCCGGGGAGCCTACAGACCATCGTTATTGGTGGCGAGGCCTGCCCGCCAGAAACCGTCCGCGCCTTTGCCAAAAAATTCCGCGTGGTGAATGTCTATGGCCCGACCGAGGCAACTGTATGCACCAGTCTGAATATCTGCAATGAGCGCTGGGAAAAACCACTGATCGGCGAGCCACTGCCGGAGGTGGAATATACCGTTATCAACGGCGAGTTGCAGATCGGCGGCAATATGCTGGCGCGCGGCTATGTTAACCTGCCTGCGTTGACAGCGGATAAATTCATCACGCGCGGTGGCAAGCGGTTTTACCGTACCGGCGACAGCGTGCGGGAAACGCCGCAGGGGCTGGAGTTTCTGGGCCGTATCGACCGCCAGTTCAAGCTGCGCGGACAATTGGTCGAACCCGACGAGGTGGAGGCGCAGCTGCGCAGCCACCCGCAGGTGATGAAAGCCGCCGTTATCAAACGCGACGAGCAACTGGTGGCTTTCGTTGCGCTGTCAGACAAGGCCGCACTAGCGGGGCTTGATACATGGCTGAAGACCCGCCTGCCCGTCTATATGGTGCCGCAGCATTTTGAAGTGATATCGCGCCTGCCGCTGACCGTGACGGGTAAAACAGATTACGCCGCGCTGGCCACCTTAACGCTGACGAACGCGCGGGCGCGCATGGCACCGCGCAGCAAAACCGAGCACAAGCTTTTCTCTATCTGGCGCGCCGTGCTGAAGCATGACGATTTCGGCGTCACGGACGCTTTCTATGCCGCCGGCGGGGATTCGCTGGGCATTATCCGCATGGTGCTGGAGTCGGAGCGGCAGGGATTGCCGCTGGCACCCGCCTTTGTCGCACAGCATATGACGATCGAGGCGCAAGCAGCACATATCGGACAGGATTCGACGGCGCTGACCGCTGCATGGCTAAAGGCTGACGTTGCCTTCTCGCCTGATGACAAAAAGCTGCTGGATGCCGCCGCCAAACGCCCGCGCGGCGACGGCGAGATTGAAAATATCCTGCTGACGGGCGCAACGGGCTTCCTTGGCTCCCGCGTGCTGCACGAGTTGATTACGCAGACGAGAGCGCGGATTTACTGCCTTGTACGCGCGCCCGATGCGGCGGGAGCGTTGCACCGCATGAAGGAAGCCGCCGCGAAGTTTTCCGTGCCCGCCGTTGACTGGTCGCGCATCGTGCCCGTGACGGGTGACTTGTCGCAACCGCAGGCGGGGCTAACCGCCGCCGAATGGAGTGCGCTAGCGGGCAATATCGATTCCATCTATCACTGCGCGGCCTGTGTCAATATGGTGCTGCCCTATACCGATATGCGCGGAGCCAATACGGCGGCGGCGCTTGAATTGCTACGCCTTGCAGCAACCGGCAAAAGAAAAACACTACACTATGCCTCCACCCTGTCTGTTTTTGTAGCGACGGACAAGAACAGCGGCACGTTGCTTGAAAGCGACAGGCTGGAAAACGTCACCACGGTCTATGGCGGTTATGCGCAGACGAAATTCGCGGCGGAATGGATGGTGCTGCAGACGCCTGCTGAGGCTGTTCCTGTCACGCATTATCGTCTTGGCCTGATTACGGGAGATACGGTAACGGGCGCATCATCGGTCACCGATTTCCTTGCACTGTTTTTCAAGGGCGCGAAGGCGCTGGGTGCATTGCCCGACAGCGCGGGCAATAAATTGTTTGTCGATATCACGCCCGTTGACTATGCGGCCAAGGCACTTGTCTATCTGTCGCTACATGGAAAAGGCGAGGTTTATCACATCGCCAACAAGAAAAGCCTGTCGCTGGATGAGCTGGCCGCGCCGCTGGGTCTGCGCATGTTGCCGGAGGCGCGCTGGCTCGACCTTATCCGCAACAAGCCGCTGGGCATGGATGAGACGGCGGCGGCGCTGTCGCTCTGCCGTATCTTTGGCACGGAGGAATTCGCGCGTCACCGCACGATGGATTTGTTCCAGGCGACGGATGTTAGCTTCGATACGCGCGAGGCAGATAAAATCCTCCTGCCCGCCGGCATTGTTTGCCCCGTTGCCGATGAAAAGCTGGTGCGCCTTTATATCGATCATGCACTGAAGAATACAAAACCCGCCGTCAAAATCTGCCTGTTCGGGCCAGAGTCGACGGGAAAATCGACGCTGGCCGAAAAACTGGCGCAGCATTACAACGCTCCATTCGTACCCGAATACGCTAAGGAACATATCGCGGCGAATGACGGTGCGGTTGCGTATGAAGATATCCCGAAAATTGCTGCAGGGCAGGCTAAGGCCGAAGCCGAAATAAAGGGCGCGCCGTTGCTGTTCTGCGACACCGACCTTATCACCACCACGATCTGGAGCGACTGGCTGTTCAAGAACTGCCCCGGCTGGGTGCGCGACGCGGCGGAATCGGCGCGGTACGACCTTTATTTCCTGATGGATATCGACACCGAATGGGTGGCCGATATCCATCGTTACCTGCCCGAAGACCGCGCAAATTTCCTGAAACGCTGCGAAGACGAATTGCGCGCGCGGGGGCTCCGGTATATAAAGCTGTCAGGCAGCTGGGACGATAAATTCAAAAACGCCTGCGCCGCCGTCGACCAATTGAGAGGATTGAAACATGCTTGAACGCACACGCGAAATCGTCGAGGGCATCGAGGGGGAATTCGTCGGGCACGGCCTCGCCTTCGGCAAGTTCATGCCGCCTACCAACGGGCATATCTACTTCCTCAACTTCGCGCGGCGCAGCTGCCGCAAGCTCACGATCCTCGTCTGCTCGCTGCCGACCGAGCCCATTCCGGGCGAGCAGCGGTATAAATGGATCAAGGAGCTCTTCCCCGACTGTAACGTCGTGCATCATTACATAGACATTCCGCAGGAGCCCAAGGGCCCCGGCGATATCGCGTTTTTCGAGACATGGCGGGACAGTATCCGCAAGCATTGCCCGGGCGAAACATTTGATGCGTTGTTTGCATCGGAATCATACGGTTATAACGTCGCCAAGATCATGGATATCAAATTCGTGCCGGTCGACGTGAAGCGTGATCTGGTGCAAATTTCGGGCACCGCGATGCGCGACAACCCGCTCCAGCATTGGGAACACCTGCACCCTGTGGTGCGTCCCTATTTCCTGAAACGCATTGCCGTCGTGGGGCCTGAATCGACCGGAAAATCGCTGCTGGCGAAAAATCTTGCCGCGCATTTCGATACCGTGCATGTGGCGGAGTATGCGCGTGCCATGTTGACCGACTATGCAACGAATATTCCGGGCGTTGAATTGTCGAAGCCGGAGCTGCGCGATTTTTCGACCATCGCGCGCGGGCAGAAGGCGAGCGAAGATTCATTGGCGCGGCAGGCCAACCGGCTGCTGTTCTGCGATACAGAGCTTCTGACCACCACATATTGGGCGCGGCATTTCTTCGGCCAGTGCCCGCACTGGATCGAGAAAGCGGCGGAAGAACGGCGTTATGACCTTTACATGCTGCTCGACCCGCGCGGCGTGGAGAAGTTTTACGCGGAAGACAGTTTGCGCTTTATGCCCAAGATCGAGGACCGCGTGGCCATGTTCGACTGGTGGAAGGCCGAACTGACGCGCCGTGGCCTCGCCTACGCCGTTATTTCAGGCGACAGCTGGCGCGAGCGGTTCCAGCAAGCGGTGGTGGCCGTCTATCAGAATATTCCCGGCATGATTTCGGCCGAAGGGGCAAGACTTGGCAGCGTAGCCTGACCTGCGCTATCCTGTAGCCGGAGGTTGCCATGCGCGCGCGTCGTCCTGCGGGGCGTTTCTTTTTCAGAAAGCTGTTTCTTGCTGCCATCGTCGTGGCGCTGTTTGCGCCGATGGGGCTGAAGGAACTGGCTGTCTTTCATCCGCTTGACCCTACGGGCCGCACCCTTGCCTTCCGCGAAGCAACAAACCCGCGCCTGACGAGCGGCAGTATCGAGCATATCCTGCGCGGCGACGAGAGGGGCGGCGGGCATATGCATGGTACGAACAGGCCCTGCAAATCTGAATTTCCCGCCGACTGGACCGAACAAGACATCATGGACAGCGTCAAGCTGATCGCCGCCAACGACAATCTTGCCTGGGTGCAGGGGCGGAACGGCAATTATGTGGCGGATTCGATGAGCCACGGCGTGAAGATCCGCGTGGTGCTGAGCGCCGACCGCCGGGTGATCATCACGGCCTATCCGCTCAACATGCCGCGCAATCCCTGCCCGGCGCCGGCGAACGATAACGATCCTTAAAACTCGTCCTTATAGGCGTGCGTCACGCCGTTGAAGTCGGTGACTTCGTATTCGTCGTCTTTTTCGACGATGCGGCTTTTGCCGAGCGGAACCTTGCCATGCCCGCCCGGGATATCGAGCATGTAATGCGGTTGCGCGATGCCGGACATCCTGCCCTGCAACGCGCCCGTCAGTTCCTGCCCCTCTTTGATCGACAGGCGGAAATGCGAGGTGCCGGGCGCCATATCGGGGTGGTGCAGGTAATAGGGCTTTATTTTCATTGCGGTGAAGGCGCGAAACAATTCTTCCAGCACAGCGGCGTCATTGTTGACGCCCTTCAGCAGCGTGGATTGCGACAATAGCGGAATGCCAGCGGTAATAAACTTCTTCGCAACCGCCCTGACTTTATCGGTCAGCTCGCGCGGGTGGTTGGCATGGAAAACGACATAGACTGCTTTATCGGAGGCCAGCGCCTGCACCAATTCGTCCGTCACGCGCGACGGGTCGGCCACGGGCACGCGGGTATGGAAGCGTATCACCTGCACATGCGGAATTTCGTTCAGCGCGGCCATGATTTCCTGCAGGCGGCGCGGAGACAGCACGAACGGATCGCCGCCCGTGACAATCACTTCCCAGATGGCGGGGGTGTTGCGGATATAGGCGAGCGCCTTTTGCAATTCTTCGCGGCCCAGCGTCTCACTCCCCGGCCCCACTTTTTCACGGCGGAAGCAGAAGCGGCAGTAAACGGCGCAGACATGCACAGGTTTCAGCAGCACGCGGTCGGGGTAGCGATGGACGATGCCCTTCACCGGCGAATGCGCATCGTCGCCGATCGGGTCGGCCAGTTCGCCCGGCGTGGTTTTCAGTTCTTCTGCAGAGGGCAGGTATTGGCGCGCGATAGGGTCGGCCGGATCGGTTTCGTCGATCAGCTCCATCACTTCATCCGTCACGGCAACGGCATAGCGCTCCATCACTTCTTCCAGTGCGGAGTTTTCTACGGTGCTTTTAAGATGAGGTTTTACTGCCATATCCCTGTTCCAACGGGCATATTATGTAGAGTATTCGCCCGAAAGGGTCAACCATCGCGCTATATGACTGAAATATCTAAGTGAAATTCCCTCTTGCCAAGCATGGTTTATGTAATATACTCGCCGCCAACAATAAAAAAGACGTCACGAGGAGACACAGGATGAAAGCGACCGAATTCGCCTATTGGCTGCAGGGCTATTTTGAAATCGACGGCAACGACAAGCCGCTCAGCAACGCGCAGGCGAAAAAAGTGCTGGAACGCGCCAAGCAGTCGAAGGCCGACGGCAACGCACAGGCGCAGTCTTTCGCGGATTACACCGCAGGCGTCCTCTTCCCCGCTTCCATCGAAGACCAGTCGGATAAATTCCTTTCGACCGTCACGCGCGAGCTGAAGACGAAGCTCAACGACCTCTTCATCCACGCGATCGATCCGAATGTGCCCGGCAATCAGGAACAGCTGCGCAACACGCACCGCCCCGACCGTCCCCGCGGCGGCGTCGAAGCAATGTGCTAAGTTTCGATGAACAACGCTGAATTCCGCGTCTGGCTGAAGGGCTATTTCGAGCTTGCCGACGCCGATACGCCGTTGAACCCGCAACAGGCGCAAATCATCATCAACCACCTGAACCTCGCCGAAGCGGTGGAAGGAAAGCTTGACGCGCAGAACGACAATATCCGCAATACGCTGCGCGGATTTTTACAAAATAATACCGACGCAACCGAGCTGACCGCATGGCTGCAGGGCGCCTTGACGTGAGCTGCCGGCTTGTTATCCCTGCGGTCGAATATGTCGCCAGTTATGCAGAGGCTTTGCGCGAAGGCCATGTCTGCGGCGCGGACAGCCCGCATGACGCTGCGGAAATAAAAGAGATTCTCGACAACCCCGCAGCCTTTATCGCCGACATGCACGGCCCGAAACCGCCGACCTTCGTCAACGAAGCGGGCGAGACGGTGGAGCGCGTGCCCTCGACCACCGTCTGGCTGATGGAGGGAAATACCTTTGTCGGCGACGCCGGAATCCGTCACCGCCTGACCGCCGTGCTGGAAAGATCGGGCGGCAATATCGGCTATGGCGTGCGGCCGTCATATCAGGGCAAGGGCTACGCGACTATCCTGCTGCGCGAATGCCTGATATGGATGCGCGACAACCTCGGCGCTGAAAAAGCGCTGCTGTCATGCAAAGTCACCAATATCGCATCGGCACGCGTGATGGAGAAAAACGGCGGGCAGCTAATCGACATCACGCCCCATCCCTTCGCGGCGGATACGATGCAGAAAAGATTCTGGGTTCCTGTACCTCCGAAGTGATTACAGCGAGAAAGGCTTCGCCTTTTTACCGCCCGGTTCGGAAATTTCCGGCGTCGGCTGCGTAACCGGCGGCCACGATGCAGACGAGGTCGTCTCCGGTATCTGGTTGGCGTTGGTGGGAAGTGGCGCGCCGATCGGGGCGTCTGTGACTTCGGTCTTCCATTTCCATTCGTCCTTCAGCGGTTCTTCGCCGGTGAAGAAGTTGCTTTTCACTGCTTTATAAGCGACGACCGAGGCGCCGGCGGCCAAGGCCACCGCGCCGATGATCACGACAGCGGCGGCAGCACCGCCATTGTCTTTCGAGCTGCCCGAAGAGCTGGATGATCCGCCCGAACGTCCGCTGGAGCCCCACATATAGCCCCAGAAGAAACCGTCGTTGCTGGATGAATTATTGTAGCCGGAGGAATAACCGCCGCCGCTATAGCCGCGATCCTTGCGCTTGCCCGCCGCGATGGCCGCTGCGCCCATGCCGTAAGCGCCGACCAGCGCGACGCCCGTAGCGGCCCAGGGTAAATTCTCTGTCGGCCTTGGCTGGTTCATCGTCTGGCTAATCACCACATCGGTTTTGTTCTGCTGCCATTCCTGATAGTAAGCGTGACCGATTTGAGCGCCGAGGCCGTAGAAAGCGAAGGTTGCCGCCACTGCGATTACTGCCGCCACCTTGCCGAAGATGCGCCTCAGTCTGCCTCGTTCCATTCATGCCCCTTTTATCGTTTGTTGCCGTCGGCCTTATGCTCAGACCGTGTATAAGTAAATCCTAGCCCAGGATTTTCCGGTGTGCAAATCGAAGCCCTTGTTTTTATAAGGTTTTTAATGCCAAGTGCTTGAAATCATTAGGGTATAATAATACCACATCTTTACGGCAGCCAGACCCGTCGCACATCCAAAATCCACGAATCAAAAAGGCGGCAGCCGCATAACGGCCACCGCCTTTTTACGTGACGTTTTATTTACGCCGCCGCGCTCTTGTCGCCATCCGCGCCGCAGGGGCCCTTCACCGCGACGATATCGATCGCCTTGCCGGTTTCCAGCAGCGATTTCAGACTGCAGAGCACCAGCGGCCAGCCCTTGGAAATTTTGCCGGGCATGGTCGAGCCCTGCTTGAACTGGTTGTGCACGACGTCGAGCTTCACCAGCCCGCCCACCATCTCGATATCAAAGCTGACCTGCGACACATCGGCCAGATCATCGGGCGCGGCCCATGTCAGCACAAGACGCTTCGGCGGATTGCTTTCCAGCACCTTGCCCGTCACCATCGTCTGGCTGCCGTCGGGCGAGACATGTTTCCATTCCGAGCCCTTTTTCCAGTCGGAAATGTTCTTGTTCACCCAGTATTGCGTGGCGAATTCGGGGTTGGTGATTGCCTGCCAGACTTTGTCGGGCGTTGATTTGATGTAAGTGGTGTAGACGAATTCGGTGTTATTCATTGTTATCTCCCTCTAATGCTTTTTTCAGGTTATCGAGCGCCATCAGCCTGCCTGCCTCGAACCTGCCGATCCAGCGGGTATAGATTTCGTTGATCGGCACGGGGTTGAGGTAGTGCAGTTTCTCGCGCCCCTTCTTGCGGGTGACGACAAGGTTCGCCGCCTCCAGCAGGACAAGATGCTTGGTCACAGCCTGACGGCTCATGTCGTGGCCTTCGCAAAGGTCGCTTAAACTCAGCCCCTGCTTTTCGCGCAGGCTGTCCAGCAGCGCGCGGCGGCTGGAGTCTGCGAGTGCCTTGAACACTTTGTCGTCATGATCTTCTTTGGCGGTATCCATACTTTCATTATATGCAACCATTTGGTTGCATGTCAAGCGTATTCGGCATTTGGACGGGCGGGTGATTATTCTTTACATAATTCTATATATTTGATACATGTTCACGAATAATCCGCATTCCGCCTATCCCTGTTGCGGGCACAGATGTTAAGAAAGCGCCTATGAGCAACACGCCGGCCACAAAAAAGAAGAAGAACACCAAGGAAGAGGAAGCCCCGACCGTGGGCATCGTCTCGCTTGGCTGCCCCAAGGCGCTGGTAGATACCGAGCGGATTTTGACGCAGCTGCGCTCCGAAGGTTATCAGCTCTCCCCCGACTATCAGGGCGCGGATATGGTGATCGTCAACACCTGCGGCTTCCTCGACAGCGCGAAAAAAGAATCTCTCGAAGCGATTGGCGAGGCGATGGACGCCAACGGCAAGGTGATCGTGACCGGCTGCATGGGCGCCGAGCCCGAGCAGATCATGAAGGCCTATCCCAAGGTTCTGGCCGTCACCGGCCCGCAGCAGTACGAAGACGTGCTGAACGCCGTGCACAAGGTGAAAGCTGCGCCGCATGATCCGTTTGTGGACCTCGTGCCGCCGCAGGGTATCAAGCTGACGCCCCGCCACTACGCCTACCTGAAAATTTCCGAAGGCTGCAACAACCGCTGCACCTTCTGCATCATCCCCAAGCTGCGCGGCGATCTCGTCTCCCGCCCCATCATTCAGGTGCTGGCCGAGGCCGAGCGTCTGGTGAAGGCCGGCGTGAAGGAAATTCTGGTGATTTCGCAGGATACATCGGCCTACGGCATCGACAGCAAGTATCAGGCCTATCCGTGGAAAAACCGCACGATCCGCACCAAATTCATCGACCTGTGCCGCGAACTGGGCGAGTTGCAGGCGCAATACGGCACATGGATCCGCCTGCACTACGTCTATCCCTACCCGCATGTGGACGAAGTTTTCGCGCTGATGAACGAAAACAAGGTGCTGCCCTATATCGATATCCCCTTCCAGCACGCATCGCCCGCGGTGCTGAAAAACATGAAGCGCCCCGCGCATCAGGAAAAAACGCTGGAGCGCATCAAGAACTGGCGCAAGCTCTGCCCTGATCTCACGATCCGCAGCACCTTTATCGTCGGCTTCCCCGGAGAAACGGACGAAGATTTCGAATTCCTGCTGAAATGGATGGCGGAAGCGGAACTCGACCGCGTCGGCTGTTTCAAGTACGAGCCCGTCACCGGCGCTGAATCGAACAAGATCGGCCCGCACGTCGCGCCCGAAGTGATGGAAGAACGCTATCACCGCTTCATGGTGCTGCAGCAGGAAATTTCGGCCAGGAAACTACAGGCCAAAATCGGCCGCACCCTGCCCGTCCTGATCGACACCGTCGGCAAGGAAGGCGCAATCGGCCGCTCATCCGCCGACGCCCCCGAAATCGACGGCTCCGTCAAAATCCTCGGCAAAAACCTGAAACTTTCCCCCGGCGATCTGGTAAAAGTCAAAATCACCGAAGCCGATGAATATGACCTGACCGGCAAGCTGGTCGCTTAAGGCTTCGCCGGCACCAGCAGCTCTGCCCTTACCGGATAATGATCGGAATTGATACCGGACAAGGCCGTGAAGGACTTGACGGCAAGATCCCGCACAAAAATATGGTCGATCTGGATTGCCAGCGGGAAGAAACCCGCCGGCCACGTCCACGCGAAGCCCGCGCTGGGAGATTTGAGGCCGGCAGCCTTGAAATACTTGGCGTTATCCGACCAAAGTGTCGTATTCATATCGCCCGCTACCGCCAGCGGCTTCGTCGTTTTCTGAGCAATCTGTGACATCTCGGCTAAATAGCGTGACAGTTCTGCCGCTGCCGCCGGTTGCGCAGGCGGCGGTGGATGTAGCGTGAAGAGCGTGAAATCAGCAAAGTCTGCGCGCAAGAGCGTTGCCCCGTAGACGCCAACCTCCAACTCCTTCCCCTCGAAAGGGAATCTTGAATAGATCGCCATGCCGAAATAATCGTCGCGCGGCACCTGCAGGCGGTGTGGATATTCCGCTTCAATCTCTTTCAGCCCCTTCATCCATGCGTCATCAACCTCTAGCGCGACGAAAATATCGGGCTTGTATTCGTCAAGCATCTTGATGGTCGCAGAATAATCCCCGCTCCCCATGAAGATATTAGCGCTGATGATTGAAACAGGTTGCGTTACAGCGGTTGATGTCGCGGGTAAATGAAAATCATAAATGCCCTTACCAATTATCGCCCCGTTCAACGCCATAATGCAGAAGGCAAGGATGACGGAGCGGCGGTCTTTCAGAAACCACGCAACAGGCAAAATCACTAGCGCCCCCAGAACCGCTTGCGGGCGGAAATGCGTAAAAAGATCGCAAAACCAGTTTAGCGGCGCAAAAAGACCGATAACGCTACATATGCCTATGCAGCATAGATAGAAGAAAACATCTCGCTTGTTAACAATCTGGAATTTTCTGGCCATGCGGGCGGCTTAAAACAATCCCCAACGGCGTTTTTTGACAGCCGCAGGCTTCGCCGCCTCAACCGGCGCGGGAAAGAATTCGGCTTCCGGCTGCTTGCCGCCTCTTTGCTTGTAGACGTTAAACGCCTTGCGCAGCTCGGTTTTATCGGCCTGTGCGAAAGGTTCCTGTTTTTCGATATGCGTCACGCCGTCGTGGAGCGAGAAGGTAATGTGTTCTTTCTTCTCGAAGTTGAACACGTCGCGGATGCCGCGGGTGCCGTCCTGCCTGCGGAATTCGACTTCTTCGGGGCGCGGCGGGTTCAGGTATTCCATCATCGCCGTTTGTTTTGCGCTGCTGGCATAGCCATAGGCCGACATGCCGGTGATGTTTTTGTAGAAGGGGTCGGAGCCTGCTTCGACCAGCAGTTTCGCCACTTCCATATGGCCATGGCCGGCGGCGCCCATCAGCGGCGTCGATTTTATGCTGTTCTTCACGTTCTGCGGGATGCCCTGCTTCAGCAGGAATTTTACGGCCTCGAGATGGCCGCCCTGCGCGGCGAAGAAGAGCGCGGTATTGCCGCAGCTATCCGTCGCCAGCAGCCTGGCGCCTTTTTCAAGCTGTCTGCTCATCGCAGGCACATCGCCTTTTTGCGCGGCCTCCAGATAGGGTTTTTCGAGAACGGAAAGAGTTTTATCCATCGCCTTCAGCGCCCTGTTCATCGACTCACGCACGGCGGCGGCTTCTTCCCTGACGGCTTTTGCCGCTTCGGCGAGCGTGGGTTCCGGCTTTCTCGCTTCATCTGGTTTTGCGTCGGGCATGGCTACGGGCTCCTGCGGGGAAGGTTCATTTTCTGCTTGCGGAAGCCGGTATCGAACACGTCTTCCTCGCTGCGCTTGCCGCCGCGGCGGCGGTGTTCGTCGAAGGCCTTTTGCAGCGCGCCGTGGTCGGGCAGCTGGCTGAAGGCTTCGCGCTGCATGGCCTCAACCTCGCCGTCGGTGGTTTTGCGCACGAACGTCACGCGCTCCAGCCGGCGGAAGTCGTATATTTCCTGCATCACGCGATTATCGAGCGTCCAACTGTTCGTAATCTCGTCGGGACGCTTTTCCAGCGCGCGGATCGCGTCTGTCCTGCTGTTGTCGCGCGCGTATTGCATCGCGGTCTTGCCATGATTGTTCACCAGCCCGACATCGGCGCCATGCTGCATAAGCACAGCGATGCACTGCGTATGGCCGCCATAGGCGGCGCACATCAGCGCGGTGGATTTTGAACTGTTCACGATATTCACGTCGGCGCCTTTTTCCAGCAGCCATTCGACCACGGCCAGATGCCCGCGGTTGGCGGCGGCGATCAGCGGCGGATCGCCGCCCGGATCGTTCACCTGCGCGCCCTGCGCGAAAAACACCTTTACCTGCGCAAGGTCGCCGCGCTCGCAGGCGCTTTGCATGCGTTTGGCCATTTCAGCCGACATCAGAGCCTCCCGCGCGGGGGCTGCTTGCCCGGCTTGCCGTCAAGCGGCGGCCTGAATTTCACCAGCACTTCGGGGAAGACCTCCGCCTCGTCGCGCTTGCCGCCTTTTTTGGCGTATTCGTTGAAGGCGCGGTGCAGCGCGTCGCGGTCGTGGAGATCGTCGAAATCCTGCCGCGTCACCGCTTCGACCGGCCCGCCGTCAAAGGCGCGGACGAGCGAGATGCGCTCCAGAGTCTTGAAATCGTAAACTTCCTCCAGCACCTTGTCGCCGAGCGGGCGGTGGAAGACAACTTCCTCGGGGTTGGCGGCGCGGGGTTCGGGCTTTTCCGCCACCAGCAGGCCGACAATCTTGTAATGCCCGTTGACCAGCGCGAATTCGATCGCATTCGCCCCGCCCTTGTGGCGCAGCTCGCGGTCGGCGCCGGCCTCGAACAGCAGCTTCGCGCATTCGAAATGCCCCTGCTCGGCAGCGCCCATCAGCGGGGTCGCTTTCACTTCATTCAGTCCGTCCACCGGCGCGCCAAGATCGAGCAGATGCTTCACCACCGCGGCATGGCCGAAGTAAGCGGCATAGAACAGCGGCCCGTTTTGCTTTTGCTCGATATGCGCGCCCGCGGCGACAAGGCGTTTTGCTTCCGACAGGTCGCCGCGCTTGCAGGCCTCGGTCAGGTCATGGTCGCGATGCTTTTGCGGGTTGTCGCCGAACATAAATTTCCCTAAAAATGAATTGTCATAGAGGTAGCATGGGGGAAATTAAGTAACAATAGCCCTCTGATTTTACCTAATATTATGTCCGCATAGGTGAATGCCTTGACAGTTATTATGAAATCAACAATAAAGGCATGGAAAAGAAAGACTTTTGAGGTCGCCATGAAGAAAACGTTTTTTGCTCTCCTCGCTCTGCTGCTGATCGCGGCGCCCGCCCGCGCCGAACTGATCGCGAAAGACATCAAGTACAAAGACGGCGAGACCGAGCTGACCGGCTATTACGTCTACGACGACGCCTTCACCGCGCCGCTGCCGGGCGTGATTGTGATCCATGAATGGTGGGGGCATAACGACTATGCCCGCCGCCGCGCCGACCAGCTGGCGGCCCTCGGCTACGCCGTCTTCGCGCTCGATATGTACGGCACGGGCAAGATGGGCATGGACCCTGCCGAAGCGACCGCGCTGTCGAAGCCTTTCTACGATGACCGCAAGCTGATGGTCAGCCGCGCCGAAGCCGGGCTGAACACGCTGCTGGCCCAGCCGCAGGTGGACGCCACGCGCACGGGCGCGGTGGGTTACTGCTTCGGCGGCACGGTGGCGCTGGAAATGGCGCGCAAGGGCATTGATCTTAAAGGCGTCGCCGCCTTCCACGCGGGCCTTTCCACGCCCGAGCGCGCCGAACCCGCGCGCGTGAAGGCGCAGGTGCTGGTGCTGAACGGCGGCGATGATGCGATGGTGAAGCAGGAAGAACGCGACAATTTCGTGGCCGAAATGAAGGCCGCCGGCGTGACGTTCAAGAACGTCGATTACCCGGGCGCGCTGCACGCCTTCACCAATCCCAAGGCGACCGAGATCGGCGAGCGGTTTAAAATTCCCGTCGCCTATCACGCCGACGCGGACAAGAAATCATGGGCCGAGATGGAAGCTTTCTTTGCAAGGCTCTTCAAGCCCAAAGCCCCTGAAACAACGCCGTAAGGATTCCCGCCATGCAGCTGTCAGCACAAGATACCAACCTCAAATTCCAGGCGCTGTTGAGGGATATCGAAAAACTGGCGGAAAAAGCCGGCAAGGAGCCACTGTCGCAAAAAGAACAGTACCAGCTGATGATGGGCGGCCTCACCCTGATGGGCGTGCCGCTGAAGCGTTTTGCCAAGGCCTATGAAATCTCACGCGAGAAGAAAGAGTCGAAGGCGCTGAAGGACCGCTTCTTCCGCGTCGTGAACCCCTTCTACACCTTCGTCAAGCCCGGCCACCCCGAGGCGCTGCGCCGCGCGCAGCAGGAGGCGATGGACGCCTATGATTCAAGCATGGCGGACATCACCAAGCTCGAAAAACAATATGCGGATCAGGCCGCGTTGAAGGCCGCGCAGGAAAAGCGCGCCGCCGAACTGCTGGCCGAGCGCCAGAAAATCGAGAAAATGGGCGACGCCGGCCTGCCGCTGGTGACCGATCTAGCGATCAAAAAGCCTTTGAAATTCAAGCCTAAGCCCTGATTTACGCCCCATTAATTACCATAATATTTGACTCCGCCAGCAGGCAGGAGTATTGTCTTTCAGCTGTCAAAAGGCAGGGCCGAAAGACGAACCATGAGCAACACTCCACAGAAAATCGCCGTTCATAAACCGCAGGAAGCGGGCGTGTCATGTTGATCGAGCCCAGCATGGCGATCCTGCCCTCCGCCGAAGCCGCCCGGTATGACGCGCTGATCAAAGACCTTGAACGCCTGCGCGCCCGGATGAACCTGGAAGGCATGAACAGCCTCAGCGAGGATGAAAAAGCGCATGTGATATTGGTGGCGGCGATGGAGACTGAGCATTACAAAAGCAGCAACCGCATCGTCGGCGAGGCCATATCCGCGCGCGCCAATTCGCCGAAACTGTCAGACCGCTTCCTCTGCGCCGTCTGGCCCCCCTATCTGGGCGTCAAGCCCACCCATGGCTGGGTAAAGCAAAAAGCGCGCAGCGAAGCCCTGCAGTTTTACGATGCCAACCTCGCCGCCGTGAACGATACCAAGCCGCAGGACTATTCGAAAGCCAGCGTACTGGAAGGAAACCTGCGCGTCAGGAAACCCCTGACGCTGAAGGGCGGCCCGTCATGACAACGCCTCCTCCCGACGATCTGGACGCAAGGTATGACGCCATGAAAGCCGCGCAAAGCGTCTCGCAGGCCATAATGATGTCGTCGCTGCCGGCAACGGAGCGGGACAAAATGGTCTATCTCTACACGCAAATCGCGGAGGCGAACGAGGCCGCGTGGACGCTGCACCACGCCATGGAAGAGGCGCAACGCGTGCGCAAATCCTGGGCGCTGAAGGATATTTTGAAGCGTGTCTCCGGCTTCGGTTTTGTGCTGCCGGATATGAAAGACCCGAAAGCCATCCGCGCCGGACGCGCCGAGGCCGTGGCGGGCTACGAAAAGGCAATGGCGGAATATGACGCGCGTCAGGCCGAGCTTGAGGCGCTGCAGCGCCTGAAAGACGAACAGGCCGCCCTGTCCGAAGCGCAGGCAAAACGCTTGGAAGAATTAAAACAGCAAAGCGCCGACATCACCGCCACCGTCGAAGGCGGCACGAACCGCGCGCTTGCCGTCAAGAAGCCGTTAAAGCTGAAGCCTTAACCGGACTTTATGTCTCTCAAAAACCCGCTGACCTGCCCGCGCAAAGACTCTGATTGACGCGAGAGATCCGATGCCGCCGCGATCATCTGGCTGACGGCGGCTGACGCGCCGGTGGATGATTGCTTCACGTCGTTCGCGTTCGATGCGATACCGCGCGCAATTTCGGCCGTCTGCTGCACGTTGCGGGCGATTTCCTGCGTCGCCATGCCCTGTTCCTCGACCGCTGCGGCGATGGAGGCCGATATGCGGTTCATTTCCGTGATCGTGCTGCCGATCTGTGTGATGACGCTTGCGGTATTGCCTGCCGCCTGCTGGATCAGCCCGATCTGCTCCTCGATCTGGCGCGTGGCGCTGGTGGTCTGGCCGGCGAGATTCTTGACTTCCGACGCCACCACAGCGAAACCCTTGCCGCTTTCGCCCGCGCGCGCGGCCTCGATCGTGGCGTTCAGCGCCAGCAAATTGATCTGCGCCGCAATTTCATTGATTACGCCGACCACACTGCCGATTTTCTCGGCTGAATCGGTGAGCGCCAGCGCGGTTTCGTTGGCGCGCTTGGCCTCCGTCACCGCCGCAGTCATGATGGTCGATCCGTGGCTGACCTGCTGGCTAATCTCGCGGATGGAGGCCGACAGCTCGGCGGCGGCGGCGGCCACCGTCTGCACGTTCTGCGAGGCGCCTGAAATGCCGGTCACCAGCCTGCCCAGCAGCTCCGACGAATCCTCCGCGCGTTTCATCACGTCGCGCGATGTCGCGTCCATTTCGGTTGCGGCGCTGGCAACGGTATCGGCCACGCTTTTCACATTGGCCTCGAAATTATCGGCAAGGCCGAACATGGCGCGGCGGCGGTCTTCCTCGCTCTTCTTCTTTTGCGCTGTCGCCTCCTGTTCCAGCCGTTGTTTATCGGCGGCGTTCTGGCGGAAAACAGCCAGCGCCTTCGCCATCGCGCCTATTTCGTCGCTGCGGTCAAGGTAGGGCACGGGCGTTTCAAGGTTGCCGGCCGACACGGCCTGCATCGCGCCGATCAGTTTTTGCTGCGGGCGGAATACCTGCAGCGCCGCGAAGACAGGGATGCTGAGCGCGATCAGCACCGTCAGCAGCGCGCTGGCAAGGCTGCGGCTCTCGACCTCTTCGGTGATGGCGGTTTCGGCGGTGTTGATCGCGTGGATATAGGCCTCGACCTGTTCGGCCACGACGTCATTGCGGTCTTCGAGCGCCTTGAAGGACGCAACGAAAGCATCGGGGTTGCCGCCCTCTGCCGCCGCCTGTGCCTTCTGGCGGTAATCGGCGACGGGCCCCTGCAGCGCGCCCAGCGCGCGGCGGAGATCGGCGTCATCGGCCAGCGCGGCGCTTTGCGTGAAATCTTTTTCGAGCGCTTCGCCGTAGGCGGCGATGTCGGCCCTGGCCATGGCCAGCTGTTTTTCATCCTTGCGTCCGGCGGCGTAGAGCGCCTCGTAAACGCTGGCGCGTACGGCGTCGTGCATCATGTCGGCGTGCATGTGGCTGCGCATCAGCTGCGCGCCGCGTTCCGAGGCCAGCGTGCCGGCGTTGATTTTCGCGTAAGACATATGCCCCACCACTGCGGAAATGATGATGACAGCGATCGCCAGCGTGCTGAGCGCGATGAATTTTCCCTTGAGCGTCATGGTATTTCTCCCCATACAACCTAGGGGAGAGTATAGCCACAAAGGATTAACAATTACAGGTTGATACGCCTGTATGCTTGTTTATGTCTTATTTCTTGCTTTTCAGCAGGTCGCGGATTTCTTCCAGCAGCACTTCGTTGCGCGGCGGCGTAACGGTGGGCTTGGCTTCTTCCTTTGCCTTCAGCTTGTTCAGCGGCTTGACGACGAAGAAGAAGATGGCGAAGGCGACCAGCAGGAACTGGAACAGCGTATTGCCGAACTGGCCCACGTTCCATGTCGTGATACCGGCGGCTTTGGCTTCCGCAATCGTGTTGTAAGTCTTGTCGCTCATCGTCATCGGGATGAAGTAGCTGGAAAAATCCACCTTGCCGAGAACCAGCGCGATGGGCGGCATGATGATGTCGTCGACCAGCGAGGTGACGATCTTGCCGAACGACGCGCCGATGATAACGCCGACCGCGAGGTCGACGACGTTGCCGCGCATGATGAATTGCTTGAATTCGCTGATCATAGAATCTCCTGTTTGCCCTGTTGTGAGCGTAACTTGTGCCAAAGCGGCGGCGACCCTACAAGGCTCAATTTCCGCATTATGTAATCTATGTCAAGTTATTGCAATTACGGATAAAAATGCCGCTTTCCATTTTCCGAAAATGATTTGCATAAGGTGTATGCCGCTGCTATAGTCGCCGCGTAATTTACAACATATTGCCGAGGACAAAAACGATGGCTGATGCCGCCCCGTCGAAAGCAGAATTCCAGCTGCCCAAGAACCCGGAAACGCTGGCGAAGATGCGCGACCAGCTGAGCGATTACCTCGGCACGCTCGAGCGCAATACCGACGCCATCAACGCCTGGCTGCAAAAGAACCAGGCGGAGCTGATCACCGGCCACCACCAGCTGGTGCGCGCGATCAAGTACCAGAAAGACGAAACCGCGGCGCTGAAGATCCTGAATGGCTTCGGCGATGCCGCCGGCTTTGTTGCGGCGATGCAGGATTTCACCAAGCTTGCCGATGAAAATTTCGGCGCCAACAGCACATTCGCGCAGGAGATCAAGCGCCTTCAGCTGGGCGTGCCCGCTAAAATCCTCGAAGAACTGCCCGAGATGAAACTCCCCGGGCCCGAGGACGACCAGCCCGTGATCGTGGCCGCCCCTCCCCCGCCGCCGCCCGCGCCGGAACCGGAAAAGAAAAAATGGTGGCAGCCCTCCGGCTGGTTCGGCGGCAAGAAGGATGAAGGCCCGAAAGGCCCGTCACAGGCCGAGATCGACGCCGAAAACCAGCGCCGCGAAGACGAGCTGCGCCGCCACTGGCGCCTTGTACGCGGCGAGCTGATCGCGCTGCAAAGCGACAGGCACTATTACGTCGACAGTTTCATGGAATGGGTCGGCGAAACCCTGGCCCCCGAAGACGGCAAGCCGAAGGACGACAACGCCCTTGCGAAGCTGATGGAAAAATACCAGAACCCGCAGACCGTGATCGACCTTGCGCGCAAGGATTATTCCGACGTGGTGGATGTGAAGGCGCAGGCCTTGCGTGACCGCGCCGTCACCTATTCGCAAACCGCCTCGCTGCTGGATGAACAGCGCATCGACGCCTTCACCAATTACCTGCCCACGCTCTTCCCCAAGGTGGAGACGAACGAGACCAAGCAGATGAAAGAATTCCTGCTGAAGGATTTCGGCGCGGCAAGCTTTGCCGAACTGGCGCTGAACCACGTGAAAGACCGCCGCAAGCAGCTCGACCTGCTGGAAATGGCGCTGAAGCATGAAAGCGAATTCAAGCTGAGCGGCGCGACAACGAAACGCGACGTGTTCCAGCGGATCTTGCGCGAAACGACGGCGGCAAAAGACCCTCTCGACCCCCGCGCGCTCGACATTACGCTGAAAAAACTGCGCAGCCAGCCGGGCAAGGAAGACCTTGCCGACCTGATCGACCTGAAGAGCAAGACGCCCAGCGTGTTCGAGCAGCTGGCCGGCCGTTTCAAGGACGGCGCGGACAAGATGCGCGAAGCGATCGACCGCGTGCTGGAAGGCATGAACGGCCATCCCTCGCAGACCTCGGTTAACCTCGCCAACGTGGTGAAGGCCGCGCGCGACAAGGACGCGCTTGCCATGGGCATCGCGCTGACCGCCATACAGGCCAATAACAACGCGCAAGCCTTCATGGCGCTCTGGCACCTGACCTACCCCACCAAATCGCTGCTGGATGAAATTTCCTCGACGGCGAAAACGCCCGCCGAGCTCGCAAAGCTGACCGATACGGCCCTGAGCGCCGGCCTGCTGAACGAGCTGCGCGCGCATTCCAACGCCGCCACGGGCAATGCGCAGAACTTCTTCGCCTTCTTCAACAAGAACGTGATGGCAACCCCGGGCGACTTCCCGCTGCAATCGGCGCGGAAATTGATCGCGCATACCTTTGCCAACGGCGGCCTTGCCGAACTGCGCCTTGAAATCACCAAATCGAATGGCTGGCTGGAAAAGATCAACAAATCGTCGCTGCCCGAAGATGCCAAGCTCAACTGGACGGCCGCGCTGCTGGAACCGTGGGAATCGACCATCGTCAAGTCGAACATCCTTGCCGAGGCATCCACCAAGGCGCTTGATGCGGGAGCGAAGGCCGCGCTCGACAATATCGAGAAAAACTACGCCGGCCCCTTCGTGCGCCTGTCGCCCGACAAGCTGATGACCAACCTGCACCGCATTTCGAACATCTGGTACAACGCCGAAACGCGCGCACTGCGCTACACCGTCAGCGGCACCGGCCATACGCTGATGGACGATGTCAGCCCCGAAATGGCCAAGGAAACGCTGGCGCATATCAAGCGCAAGGGCGGCTTCATGGATGAATACGACGGGCTGTTCCACCCCGAAAAGCTCGACGCCGTGCTGACCACCCCGCACAAGAGCAAGGTTGCATGGGAAGGCCGCACCGGCGACCTGAACGTGTCGGAAGAAACCTTCAAGGAACTGCACAAGCGCGACGATTTCCTGCACGCGGCCGACAGCCGCGGCAACACGCTCAGCATCAACCTGCGCGCCGTGACGCTGCTGCAGCCGCTGTCCGACGGCACGCACCTGCTGGTGGACAAATACGGCGAAGTGCGCGTGGTGGAAGGCCTGAAACCCGTGAAGGCATGGCCCGGCCTGCTGGATCTGGGCGGCACGCTGTTCAATCCGAAAAACGCCTCGATCACCTCGCTCAACCACGACAAGGCGCAGCTGGAATTCCGTTGCGAGTCAAACGACTTTGACGAACTGCTGAAGAACGTGGCGCCGGGGCAGTATTTCTACACCGTCGAACTGGCCTCCAAGGCCGATGTGAAACGCATCGAGGACGAGATCAAGAAAGATCCCGCCACGCAGGCCGCCGATAAAGGCAGCTTGCGCAACATGCACTTCAACATGGGCATGCTGGGCTACCTCACCTATATCCAGGGCCGCGAAACCGGCTTCAACTGCCGCAAGAACAGCCCCGCGCGCAAGAACGGCTTCATCAGCGCCGAGGAAGACCTGTCGGACAGCATCTTCAAGGGCATGTCGGCCAACCCCGACCTGATCTGCGTCGCCAATATCATCACGCACAAGAGCTGCATCGATGACGCCTATTACAACGCCGACAAGGGCGAATTCTTCTTCGTCATCGGCGACACCATCCTGCGCGTCGACGCCGATGAAAAAGAAGCCTATGCCGTGCTGAAAAAACTGTCGCGCGAAGACGGCTTCACCGTCGTGGGCGCGAACATGGTGGGCCGCACCGAAGTGCCCGCCGACGTCGTGAACCTCGGCCATGCCACGTCGTTGCAGTACAGCGAAGTGCAGGAGCGCACCAATATCATTGCCGCGCACGAGAAATTCCACATCAGCCTCGACCGCGCGCAAAGCCGCGAGCTGCTGGAGCTGCTGGAACAGGACGCGCTGAAGGATACCCGCGCCGCAACGGCCTCGGCCGCCTGGACGCAGAACCTGAAAGACACGCTGGGCAACATGCCCGAGGTGCAGGTGAAGGTGCCGCAGGCGATCACTGATCTCTCGCGCCCCTACCTGCTTGACCAGCTGACCGGCAAGCCCGGCGAAAACCGCGACATGCCCAAGCCGCAGCGCGACTTCGCCATCGCCGCCCGCCCGCTTTCGGCCGGCGACACCCTCGCCTATCCGCCGCGCGGGGAAAAGCCGCAGGCGAAGCCGGCGCAGAAGCGCAGGGTCTAAAAACAAGACAAAGAAAAACCCCCGCAGCCGGTTGCCGGTTGCGGGGGTTTTTATATTCTAGCTAGTCCTAGTTCGACGCGCCGGAAACCTTGCGGCCGGCGGCGGACATATCCTGCCCGATGCCGTTCACCGTGTTGCAGCCGGACAGCGGCAGCGCGATGACGCAGAACAGGAAGAAGCAGGTAAGATATGCTTTCATGGTCAGCTCCGTTTACTGGTTAACAGCCGGGGGGCCGTCTTCGACCTTCGGCTCGACGTTCCAGCCGTCATTGTTTTCTGCGGGGCGGTTGGCGGTGCGTTCGTCGCCGTCGCCGCTGGTCATGTTGTGCCAGTCGTCTTTAACGCCGTCCCAGGTGCGGCTGCAGCCGGCCAGGGGCGCTGCAAGGATGGTGACGAGGGAAACGGCAAGGATGAATTTCTTGAAAGTATTCACGGCAAAGCTCCGGTTGGGTTGCCCCGCGGAATCATGCCCGGCGGGAATGGCCAAACCATACCAGCTTCGCTTTTTAAATCAAGCGGGTGGAACCAATGGCAGGGACAGGCCATTGGTTGCCGTTTTTGCCTTTAATCAAGGCGCAGGAGGCGCGTCTTCGGGCGGCGGCGGTGCATCCGCAGGCGGCGGGGGCGCATCTGCGGGCGGCGGGCCGTCCATCGGCGGCGGACCGTCGGGGCGCGGCGGGCGCCCGGATTCTCCATAACCTTCACCGCGTGGACCCTCGCCACGGCGCTCGAAGAACCTGCCGCCACGCTCACGATCACCATCACGGTCACGCCCGCGCCAGCCGTCGCGGCCATCGCGGCCTTCCTTGCCATGGAAACGGGGGCCGTTCTTCTTCATGATCTCGCGGCCTTCGGGCGAGAGTTTTTCGAGCATCGCGGCGCGGGTTTCGCGCATCGTGCCGATCAGCGCGGCCTTTTTCTCGGCCTGTTCCCTCAAAGCGGTTTCAAGCGCGGCGCGGTCGAAGGGGTCGGCCGCTTTCGCGGCGTCGACCTTGTCCTCGGCGGCGTCGAGCGTTTCACGCATCGCCTTGAACCGCTCGCGCTGGCCTTCCATGTGTTCTTTCACGATGGCACGGTCAGCCTCGTTCAGTTTTTCGCGGAGCGCCATATCGCGCTTCTTCCATTCCTCGCGTCGTTGTTCCCAGCCGCCTTTGTCGCCGCCGTGGTGGTAGGATTGCCCCAGCATCTTGCCACCCATGAACAGGTTGGCGGAAAGGGAGAGGAACAACGCCGTGCCCAGCACCGTGATGATTTTGCTCTGCTTTAGCATCAGAAAATATCCTCTTCGCTGATTGCGGCATCCATGCCGCTGTCGGTGGTTGTGCCTTGCTCCTGCGAATAGTAAACGGGGTCAAGCAGGAAATCCGTCTGCGCCTGCGGGTAGAAACCGATGACGAAACCGATCAGGGCCGCCGCCAGCAACCCGCCGCCCGGCGCGAAAAGATAGGCCGGATTGAACTTGAAGGGTTGCGCCGTTTGCGCGGGCGCCTTCTGCATTTCGGCCATGATGCGGGTCGCCAGCGCATCGACATTGACGGGTTTCGCGCCGTAATCACGCAGTTTTTCATCGAGCTTCAGCGCGTCGTCAAAGTAAGCTTTGGCGACGGGGTTGGCCTTCATCAGGTCCAGCGCGGGCTTGACTTTATCTTGCGGCCAGCGCGACAGGTCGGCGGAGTACAGGTCGACCTCGTCCTTGAATTCTTCGATCCGGCTCATGGTTTTTTCTCCTCTTTCAGGCTCTCACGCAGGGTACGTCTCGATCGTACCAGCAGCGATTCAAGCGCCTTGACGCTGATGCCAAGAATGTCGGCGGCGTCCTTGTTCGAATGTTCCTCGTAAAAGCAAAGTACAAATGCGGCCCTCTGGCGTTCGGGCAGCTGTTCCAGCGCCTTGCGCACCTCGAGCCCGCGCTCCGCGCGCTGCATCGACTGCTCGGCGTTATCCTTGCCGTCTTCCGGCTCCGCGATCGCCTCGATATTGGCGAAGCTGCGCTTGCGCTTTTCGTCGATGCACAGGTTGACGACGATGCGGTAAAGCCAGGTGGTGAATTTCGCGCCGTTGGCTTCCCAGTCGCCGGCGTGTTTCCAGACGCGGATGAAGGCCTCCTGCGCCACGTCCTCGGCCGCCTGCGTGCCGCCCAGGATGCGTTGCGCAAGCCTTGCGGTGCGCACAAGATGGCGGCGCATGAGCTTTTCGAAAGCCCGCTGGTCGCCCCCGGCAATACGGGACATAAGTTCGGCATCGTCCTTCGCCTCGTCTGTCGCCTGTGTCAGGGGAGCCTGTTCCTGCATAACCATCCGTTCCGGGTAATTTTGTGTCGTAATATCCACGTGTACCCCTGAAAATAAACGGTTTTGCGGCTCCTGCCTACTGTCACGGCCAAAAGGGCCCAACCCTGCGCCTTTAAGTCAAAATTTTCATAGTTTTAGGCCCCCGTTAACCAGCCTTGCAAGACAATGGCTTATAATGGTCTATATAAGGGTATGGGAGCGGCCGCAGCCGGGAAGAGACTTCCGGCGCACGTTCCTATATAATATACAGGATATTCAAGGGAGTAATGCCATGAACCTGTCCATTTTCCGCACCCCTCTCGTCGCGCTGGCCCTTGTGGCCCTGATTTCCGGCGCAGCTGTGGCCGCCGAAACGCCCGCGCGCGATCCCGACGGTTATACATGGGAAGGCTACAGCGGCAAGCTGGGCCCGCACCGCGGCCTGTTCTTTGATGTCGACGATGTCGCCCTGCTGGAAAAACTGGACGGCCCCGCACAGGATAAATGGGTGGAGGATTACTACGACCGCGAAAAATCGATGGGCAAGCCCGAGCGCCAGAAGATCTATGACGCGAAGCGCAAGGCCTATAACGCCCTGACACCCGAGCAGCAGAAAGACCTGCGCGCGCGCGTGGAGAAACTCCGCGTCAGCATCACCGACCGCCGCAAGCTGGAATGGGACGCGAAGCTGGCCGCCGCGAAAGTGAACTACGCCGAGCGCGAACGCACCTATTTCGCCAGCCTGAAAACGTCCGAAAAGAAAGTGCTGATGCGCTACAAGGAACTGATCAAGCAGGGCATGAAGCAGAACGCCGCGCTGGTCGAAGTTACCAAGGAAGCCGCAGCCGGCAGCCCCTCCATCAAGCGCCAGGGCGAAAAATCCGACAAGACGTACTAGCCGCGAAAGTCTCCATCGCCTATACTTGAACGCATGACCGCACGCAAAAGCATCAGGCATACGTTCGACAATGGCAGGGGGCAGAAAATCGCCGCCATGCTCGATATGCCTGAAGGCGAACCCCTGTTCTGGGGCGTTTTCGCGCCCTGCTTCACCTGCCCCAAGGAATCCCATGGCGCCCACAAGGTCTGCCGCGCGCTGGCCGAGGACGGCGCGGCCATGCTGCGTTTCGACATGACGGGACTGGGCGAGAGCGAGGGGCGTTTTTCCGACACCAATTTCACGACGCGCGTCGCCGATATCGTCGCTGCCTGCGAGGAAGTCGCGCGCAGTTTCGCGCCGCCGAAGCTGCTGGTCGGCCATAGCATCAGCGGCACCGCCGCCATCCCCGCCGCGCTGAAAGTGCCGTCACTGCAGGCGGTGGCCACGCTGGGATCCCCGCGTGATCCTTCGTATGTGATGGAGAAATTCAAGCGGCAGAACAACCTCACCTACAACGGCGACAATGTCGAGCTGATGGTGATCGGCCACAAGGTGACGTTCAAGAAAAGCTTTATCGACGACATGACGGGGCAGGACGTTCCCGGCGACACCGCGCAGCTGGACAAAAAACTATTCGTTTTCCACGCGCCGCAGGACAATATCGTCAGCTATGCCAATGCCGAGGAAATCATCGCCCGCGCAACCTGCGACAAGGAACTGGTGACGCTGGACGAACAGGCCACGCACCTGTTCGACAACCGGCGCGACGACGCGGTTTTCGTGGCGGAAACCCTGATGGACTGGTTCCGCACCCACCTTAGATAGATAATTACGGGCCTTTCGGCTTTTTGTATTTGGGCAGCTTGTCTTCGCCCTGCGGACCCTTGTTGTCGTTCACGCCGCTTTGCGCGTCGATGATCGCGTCGCGGAAGACGCGCTTGAGGCCGCCCAGCGCGGGCTCGCCCTTCGGCACGTCGCGGGTGTTCATTTCCGTGACATTATCGGTGAGCTTCTGCAGGTCGGCGTCAGAGCGGCCCTGCGGCAGGCCGTGGGGGATGAAGCTGTCGATGGTCGACATATAGCGGCGGCACACTTCCAGCACGCCCGGGCTGTCGGTTTCGGCGCCTATGGAAGCGACCTGGTCGAGGTATTTCATCACGCGTTCGCCGTCGGAGGCCTTGTTCTTCACGGCCAGCGCGTTCGAGAGCACAACGGCGCGGAAAGCCTGCGACATGTTGTTTTCGGCATCGGCAGAGAGGTGGCAGCGCTGCGCGATTTCAACCGAGAGTTCCTTAGCCTGCTGCGGCGTCAGGTCTTTCAGCTTGCCTTGTTTATTGAGCTCGATCACTTCGTCGACCGCGCGGGTCGTCCAGTGCACCACATCGCCCTTGTGGACGGCGTTGATGTTGCGCAGCTCTGCCACATATTCGGGGAAGGTGCTGTCGGAACCGTAGCGCTGGTAATGGCGGATCATCGAATAGGCATCGGCCTCGCATTCGGCGCGGTTGCCGAGCGAAGACACCTTCATCGACTGCTTGTTGGTGTTGAGCTGCGTGACCGCATGGCCCAGTTCGTGGTCGAGCACGTAGCGGTGCCACATTTCGGTGTTGTTGTATTTGTCGGGCATGACGGGGAAGCTGGCGTTCGGCAGCGGATCGCCCGCCACGAAAATCGATTTCATCAGCTTGGCGGAAAATTCGTCGCCCGCAGGAATGACGATGCGCGCAAAAATTTTGCTGTCGGGCTTGGCGTTCATCATGCTTTCGGAGATGTTGACCGAGCATGGCAGCTTGCCTTCGAACATGCCCATGGCCATCGATTTGGCGAAGGGCAGTTTGGCGGCGGGGTTTTCGGCCTTGATGGCGTCCAGCGCGCCGGCGATATCGGCCACGGCTTCCTTGCCCGTCGGGAATTTCTGGTGGTTCAGAATAAACACGTCGTTCTTGTGCTCGGGGAAGTCGCGGTAAAATTCCTTGATCGCTTCGGCGAGGTCCAGCGACTTGCCGCCTGCTTCATCTTCCGCATCGCGCTTGAGGACGATTTTCATCTTCCGATTCTCCATGACTGTGTTGCCTGTAGCGGCAGTTTAGGGAAAAGCGGCGGGGCTGTACACCCTCCAATATTTTTACATAATCAGATGTTTTCAGGGGCGCGGGCGACGGGCGCGCGGGCAGCCTCTCGCTTAATAAAGACCTACGCGCCCTGCATCTCGTCCGGTGTCCCGGCCGTTGTCTGGCTGCGGCTGCTGGCGAGAATCCCCATCGCTTCGTCGATCAGCGCCGGGTCGACACGCATTTCGCGCAGGACCAGTTCAAGGTGCTGGGCGACGATGCTGAAATCCTCGTCGGCGAGGGCAAGCTGCGTCGTGCCGATGTCATCGCGCAGGTTGCGCGGGCCGCCGAGCGCGACGGAGAGGAAATCGGCCTGATGGCGCTTCACGTCCTCGATGTCCAGCCCCTCGAAATAGGAACGGATGCGCGCATCGGCCATGACGCGCGCGGTCAGGCGGTTGACCGCGTCGGCCATCGCCTTGCGCCCGCCGAGGCTCTCGAACATGGGTTGGGCAAGGCGTTCGCGCGGGCTGATCTCTGTATAGATCTTGCGCACGCCGGTGATATGCCCCGCCCTGTCATGATCGAGTTTCACGTTCACGGTGACGTCGAGCAGGTAGCCGTCCTTCGTGCGGCGCACGGTGCGGAGGTTTTCCTCCGCCGAGACGCCGGTGCGCAGCCGGTCGATCAGCTGGTATTCCTCGTCCTGCCAGTCGAAGGGGATGATGAGCGAGACGTGCTTGCCGACGGTATCCTCCGCCGCATAGCCGAAGGCTTTTTCCGCCCCCGGCCCCCATGACGTGATGCGCCCGTCAAGCGCGCGCGTAACGACAACTTCTTCATCGTCCGCGGCTGGTTTCTTTTTCATGGGGTTCCGGTTTCTTCCTGGCTTCTTTGTCAGTTGTGCATGTTATAGCGCGGGCGGCCTTGTGTGGGTAGCCTTAAAAGGCAGCGCCCGCCACAGATCAACCCTCGCAAGGGCTAAACCATGGCGGGCGCAAAGCGGCAGCTGTCGTCAGACAGCCGTAACGTTATAGGCTTTTGCGTTGCGGAGCAGCTCCTCGACGCGGTTTTTCTCCGCCGAATCGTCCGTATCGACGGCCAGCAGGATGTTGCCGTTCTTGATTTCATCGTGATAGAGCTTCGCTTCGTGCTCGGGGATGCCAGCACCAATCAGCGCGCCGATCAGGCCGCCGGAGGCAGCGCCCGCGCCAAGACCGGCAAGGCCGGCCGCAAGCGGGCCCGCGACGACAAGGCTCAACCCCGGCACCGCGATCGTGCCGGCCGCAAGGACCGAACCCAGAATGGCGCCCGTCACGCCGCCGAAAGTCGCGCCAGCTGCGGCGCCTTCGTCAGCGCGGGTTTTTTCCTCGACGCGCAGCTTGTTGCCGCGGCTTTCCTCGGTGACGATCATGCTCAGCTGGTCTTCGCGGATGCCAGCCTGCTCGAGCGCGATCAGGGCGTTTTCCGCCGCGCCGCGCGATTCAAATGTTGCTGTGACGTGGTCCATGTGTGTTCTCCTCAATTGCCTTGGGTTTTTCTTGATAAGTTTTTTACCCGGGGCCTGCCGCCCCTGTACCCCGCAAACCGCCTTTCCCCGATTCAGGTTCCTGATCAGGCGGTTTTTGGCCAAAAAACGCTCTATTGCCCTCGGGAAGGCCGCAAAGCCTATGCTGATACCCCGCCGAGCGTCTGGCGGTTGCGTGAATGCAAGAAAATCAGCGGGTTAGACGCGGCGAGGGTTAAAAAACGCACGTCAAATCGGTTTGTGAAATCAAGGGGTTATAAGGAGCCGAATTTTTGGAAGTGGCGAAGCGTAAAAAATTCAACATTTCCACTCCACACTCTCCGCCATGCCGCCGACGGGCGGCATCCGGTAGCGCGTCCGCGCGTCGCATGAGTCTAAGTCATATGACGGCTGGACAGCCTACCAGACCCCGCCCTTCGGCGGGGTGGCGCGTTTGTTTTATTGCGGCTCAGGAATACAATGTAGAGATCTACATGCGGGCTTGAGCAAGCGATTAAGCTTGGAGGGCTTTAAATCCGACATATCGATCGGTGGCGGCGCAGATTGCGGCTTCCATTCATTGATAAATTTTTCCGCTTCGCGTATTTGCGCTTCGGTAATTTTAAATTTCCAGTGCCTATTGTCGGATTCAAATCGTTTGCGTCGCGATTCCGGCGTAGATTGAGACAACGCTAAGCCCTGCCATGCATATAGCGACACGACATCTCGCTTGTGTAGATAATACATCCATAAACTACGTTTTGCGTCTCGATGATTTTTGGCTGCCGCTTGCTCAAACCATGGCTTGGCCTTCTCGTAGGCTTTTGACCACGCCTCCTCCATGTCCTTTTCGCTGGGCTTCAGTCCATCTGGTTCGGACTTGTATATTTTTCCAACCGCATACAACGCCTCCGGATGCCCTTTCTCAGCCGATTTCAAAAACCAGTTTAATGCGGAATCGTTGTCCATCTTGGCATAGCTGTAACCATCTCTATAAATCACTGCCAGTTTGTACTGCGCAACGCTATCGCCACTGTAGGCGCGTATCATGATGTCAGGGTACATCCAAGGTATATTGAGTGCATATGCTATCGCGAAGAATAGAATGAAGAACCCGAGGGTGGCGAAAATCTTGTTCCGGTGTTTTGACAGCGAAACCAAGTTACTTCACCTTCTCCATCACCTTCCGGAATTTCTCCAGCACCACTTCTTCGCGCTTGTGGTGGCGGTTCTTCACGACCCACCTGCCGCCGGCCATCACATCGCGGACGGGGTTGGTGTTGGCGGCGAAGATGGCGGCGTCGAGAAGGTGGTCACGGACTTTGCCGGTCATATAGGCGGCGTCGGGATCGAGCACCAGAAAATCGGCGCGGTGGCCGATTTCGATTTTGCCCGCCTTGCGCCCCAGCGCCTGCGCGCCGCCCGAGAGCGCGCGGTCAAACAGCGTCGCGCCCGTGGAGGGGATTTCGTGGTCTTTGATCAGCGTGCGTTCGCGGTGTATCAGCCGCTGCACGTATTCCAGCCAGCGCAATTCTTCCCACGGACTTACCGTGATATGGCTGTCCGACCCGATGGCGAAAATGCCGCCCGCATTGAAATATTCCAGCAGCGGGAAGATGCCGTCGCCAAGGTTGGCCTCGGTCGTCGGGCACAGGCCCGCAACCGCGCCTGATTTCGCCAGCCCCTGAATTTCGGCGGGCGTGATATGCGTGCAGTGGACAAGGCACCATTTTTCGTCGATATCGCCTTTTTCCAGCAGCCATTCGACTGGGCGTTTTTTCGACCATTCAAGGCAGCCCTCCACCTCCGCCATCTGTTCGGCGGCGTGAATGTGTATCGGCCCGTCGGGCAGCAGTTTTCTGAAGGCCCGCGTGCCCTCCGCCAGCATCTTGGGCGATACTGCGCGCAAGCTATGATGCGCAAGGCCAAGCTGCACCTGCGGCACGTTGCGGAATTCACCGTGCAATTCCTCGATAATGCGCATCAACTGCGGCACGGTATTCAAAAATCTTTTCTGGCCTTCCGCCGGCAGTTTTTCGCCGAAGCCGCCGAAGGCGTAGAGCGAGGGCATATGCGTGATGCCGATGCCCGTTTCCAGCGCGCCCGCGATGATATGGCGCGACATGATGGCGCGGTCTTTGTACGGATGGCCTTCGCGGTCGTGGTGCACATAGTGGAATTCGCCCACGCTCGTGTATCCGGCCTTCAGCATCTCGATAAATACTTGCGCGGCCAGCGCCTCCATATCCTCGGGCTCGATGAAGTCGAGGAAGCGGTACATGGTGTCGCGCCAGCTCCAGAAGGTATCCTTCTTGCCGCTCGCGCGCTCCGCCATGCCGGCCATGGCGCGTTGGAATGCGTGGCTGTGGATATTGGGCATGCCGGGGATGAGCGGGCCGCCGGTCTGTTCGGCCGCCGCCGTGTTCGGGCCCGGCGTCTTGAAGCTGTCGACGCCCACGATCCAGCCGTCCTTGTCGATCTCGATCAGGACGTTGTCGGCCCAGCCATCGGGCAGCAGCGCTGTTGGCGCGAAAAGCGTTGTCATTTCAGGGTTATGCCTCTACCTTTATCCCAAGATATAACCGATACGCCAAAAGGCAAATAGGGATGTTCGATACGCTCTGGAAAAATCTTACCATCGCAACCTTACAAAACGGTTACGATATTATCGATAACGCCGCGATTGGCATCCTCGACGGTAAAATCGAATGGATCGGGGCCGAAGCCCGCCTGCCCGGCGCTGCCGACGACCTTGCCGATTATGTGGTGGATGGCGAGGGGCGTCTGGCGACCCCGGGCCTGATCGACTGCCACACGCACCTTGTCTATGCGGGCGACCGCGCGGGCGAATTTGAAAAGCGGTTGCAGGGCGTTTCCTACGAAGAAATTTCCAAGGCCGGCGGCGGCATTGCCTTCACCACCAAGATGACCCGCGAAGCCACGGAAGACGAGCTGGTTGACCTTGCGGCGAAGCGCTTGCGCGCGCTGTTCTCGGGCGGTGTTTCGACCATTGAAATTAAATCCGGTTATGGGCTGAGCGTCGATGGCGAGCGGAAAATCCTGCGCGCCGCGACAAAACTGCGCGATGAAACGGGCCTGCGCATGCAGCGCACGTTTTTGGGCGCGCATGCGATACCCGCGGAATTCAAGGGCCGCGCGGATGATTACATCTCGCTCGTCTGCAATGAAATGCTGCCCGCTTTCGCCAATGAAGGCCTGATCGATGCGGTGGATGCTTATTGCGAAAAGATCGGCTTTACGATCGAGCAGACGCGGCGCGTGTTTGATGCCGCCAAAAAACTCGGCCTGCCGGTCAAGCTGCATGCCGAACAACTGTCGAACATGAACGGCGCGGCGCTGGCCGCCGAATATGGCGCGCTGTCGGCCGATCATCTTGAATATATCGACGAGGCCGGCGTGGCCGCGATGGCCAAGGCCGGGATGGTGGCGGTGCTGCTGCCGGGGGCATACTATTACTTACGCGAGAAAACCCTGCCGCCTGTCGACCTCTTCCGCAAATATAACGTGCCGATGGCGATTGCCACCGACCACAATCCGGGCACCTCGCCCGTGCTCTCGCCCGTTTTAATGTTAAACATGGCCTGCACCCTCTTCCGTTTAACACCCGAGGAAGCTTTGGCCGGCATGACGCGCCATGCGGCGCAGGCTTTGGGATACCAGAATACCTGCGGCACGCTCGAGAAGGGCAAGGCCGCCGACATCGCGCTCTGGAACGTCAGCCACCCCCGCGAACTGTCATATTACGTCGGCCACAATCCCTGCCATGCGCTGATGGTGGGCGGGGACTGGCACAGCTTCGAGCGGGAATAGCTGGACTTGAGCCCCTCCCGCGCCGTAAAATTCTTGGCGAAGCTTATCCATATCCATAAAAGGCTTTCCATGCAAAAACTCATCCTCGCCGCCCTGTTGCTGTGCCTTCTGGTAACGCCCGCGCTCGCTGCAAACGAGTTCGATAACGAATTCGTGCAGCAGGACAAGATAGCGCAGAAAAAAGAAGCCATGGTCAAGCTGGACAACCAGTATCTCGACATGGCGAAGCAGGCGGCGCGCGATCCCTCGGGCGCGAAGTGGGACAGCCTGCGCATCCTCTACATCCAGAGCCGCTATTACCGCCAGGCCAACGGCGCCTTCTGGAGCCGGATGGAGGCTGCGGGCCGCCTTGCCATGAAAACCTCGCGCCCCGGCGACGTCGAAATTTTCGACACCATGCTGAAGGAACAATACGCCGATTTCCGCGCGCATGTTCTGGCGATCAAGCTGGCCGGCGCCGGCGCGTCCTTCATCGACATCGGGCAGGAACAGGCGGCGCTCGACGCCCTTTCCACCACCATCACCTCGCATGGCGACGGCAGGTCGAAGGAAAAAGCCTTCGTCATCATGATGGCGCAGGAAGTCAATCTGATCGTCGAAAACTATTTCGGCTACAAGCTCCTCGGCCTGCGCCGCAGCGTCGAGGCCGGACATACCTATGACATCGCCAGCTGGAAAAACGCCGCCAACGGCAAGACCGGGTCGATCTGGTTCAACGTGGACATCATCGTCGAGAACAAGTAACAAGGATAAATTAATGTCGCGTAACCTCTGCTGCCTGCTTTTTTCCCTGCTGCTGCTCTGCGCAAGCCCCGTCATGGCCGAAGAGAACGAGCGCGACTCTTTTTACCTCTCGCTCGTCGACGCCTCCAGGAAAGACGTGAAGGAAGCGCGCTGGTGCAAGATCCGCGACCTTTACTACAATACTTCGTTCTACAAGACGGCAAACGGCTCGGCGAAGAAAGCCATGGGCCCGGTCGCCAAGCGGCTGATGAGCGAGCGCAGCTCGGAAGCGGTCGCCGCCTATGAGTCCTTCATGCGCGAGCACGGCGGCAGCCTGGCGGCGCATATGTACGCCATCGACATGTACCTCTGGAACAAGCAGAACATGAAGGCCAAAAAGGAATCGGTGCTGCCCGACCTTGGCAAGGGCATCCATTACATCCGCATCATGGACGAGGAGGAAACGGCAAAGGCGCTGGCCACCTGCGCGGCCCGGGGCGGCGACGGCAAATCGATGGAGACGGCATACCGCGTCGCCGACCATGACGAAGCAGAAGCCCTGCTGCAGCAGATTTCAGGCCTGCATGCCGACGGAACGGAAAGCATGGACGCCGCCGACAAAAAATACGAGATACTGACGGTGAACATCCCCGACGGGCCGACGCAAAAAGTCTGGTTCACTCTGCAAACTCCGCAGGTTCAATAAGCCTTTTTGCCCCAATCAAGCAAAGCCTGCAGCACAAGCCGCAGCCGCGCCTGCAGTTTTTCGGCCTTCTCGGGCCGGTAGGCGAAGGGCGGCGTTTCATCCATGTAGTTTTTCCACGTCAGTTCCATCTGGATCGCATGAACGTGATTGTCAGGCCGCCCGTAGTGGCGCGTGATATGCCCGCCGACGAAGCGCCCGTTCAGCACCGCCGAATATTCGCCGCCCGTGGCAGCCGCCAGCGCGGCCTGCGACATTGCGGGCGCGCAGCTCTTGTCATGGGATGAGCCCAGGTTCAAATCCCACAATTTTCCTTCAAACAACCGCGGCACTTCGGTCTTGATCGAATGCGCGTCGTATAAAATCGCATAGCCGTGCTTCGCCTTGATGCGCGCCAGTTCTTCTTCCAGCGTTTCGTGATAGGGCAGCCAGTAGGACGCGATGCGGTTGATTTTCTCGATCTCGTCCGGCTCGTCGCCGTCCTTGTATATCGCATCGCCGCCGAAGGTTTCGAGCGGGCAGAGCCCCGTCTTCACCTGCCCCGGGTAGAGATGCTGGTCGTCCTGCGGGCGGTTGAGATCAACCACGTAACGCGAATGCGTCGCCATCAAAATAGAGGCGCCCAGCTCCTGCGCGAACCAGTAGAGCTTGTCCACGTGCCAGTCGGTGTCGGGCAGCGCCAGGGCTTCCGGCGTCAGGCGGCGCTTGACGTCCGGCGGCACGAAATTGCCCATATGCGGGATGGAGATCAGGAGGGGCGCCTCGCCCGCGATAAGACGGCGGCGCTGCATGCGTTATAGCGTCAGTGAGGGCAGCAGGTTGCGTCCGACAAAGGGCAGGAAGGTTCCGCCTTCGACAAGGCGCGTCGCGATGCGGATATCGGGCGCGAAATAATGGTCTTCCTCGTAATGGCTGACGTGTTCGCGCAACAGGCGTATCGCGTCCTGCAGCGGCTTCGCCGTCTTGTGCGGGAAGTGGAATTCGATGGCCTGCGCCGCCGCCAGCAGTTCGATGCCGATGATGTTCGCGGTGTTCGAGCCCATTTCGTTCAGGCGGCGCGCGGCGTAAGTCGCCATCGACACATGGTCTTCCTGGTTGGCCGAGGTCGGGATGCTGTCGACGCAGGCGGGGTGGGAGAGCAGCTTGTTCTCCGACGCCAGCGCCGCCGCCGTCACATGCGCGATCATGAAGCCGGAGTTCACGCCCGCGTCCTTCACCAGGAAGGGCGGCAGGCCGGAAATTTTGTGGTCGATCAGCATGGCGATGCGGCGCTCCGACATGGAACCGATTTCCGATATCGCCAGCGCCAGCGTGTCGGCCGCCATGGCGATGGGTTCCGCGTGGAAGTTGCCGCCCGACTTGATCTCGCCGGTTTCCAGCATCACCAGCGGGTTGTCCGTCACCGCGTTCACTTCGCGGTGGAAGATATCGGCCGCGAAACGCATATGGTCAAGGCAGGCGCCCATCACCTGCGGCATGCAGCGGATGGAATAAGGATCCTGCACGCGGGTATCGTGGTCACCCTTGTGGCTTTCGCGGATCGCGCTGCCCTTCAGCAGGTTCAGGTAAACCTTGGCAACGTCGATCTGGCCCTTCTGCCGGCGCACTCTCTGGATGTCGGCGTCGAAGGGCGTGGTGGAGCCCTTGAAGGCGTCGACCGACATCGCGCCCGCGACAACCGCGCCCGCGAAACATTCCTCGGCGCGGAACAGCCCGCGCAGGGCAAGCGCCGTGGATACCTGCGTGCCGTTCAGCAGGGCGAGGCCTTCCTTGGGGTGCAGCTGCAGCGGCTTCAGGCCGAATTTCTTCAGCTCGACGCGCGATTCAGACAGCATGCCGTGCACGCGCACCTGCCCCGCGCCGATCAGCGGCAGCGAAAGGTGCGCCAGCGGCGCAAGGTCGCCCGAGGCGCCGACCGAGCCCTTTTCGGGCAGGCAGGGATAAATCTCGTTGTTATACAGCGCGATCAGGAAATCGATGATTTCGCGCCGCACACCCGAATAGCCCTGCGCCAGCGCGTTGATTTTCAGCAGTAAAATCAGCCGCACGATATCGTCGTCGAGGAACTTGCCCACGCCCGAGGCGTGCGAGAGCACGATGTTACGCTGCAGTTTTTCGTACTGCGCAGGCGGGATTTTCACGTTCGCCAGCTGGCCGAAACCGGTGTTGATGCTGTAAATGGGCTTGCCGTCGGCGATCAGGTTGTCGACCAGTTTTTTCGACGCGTCGATGGCTTTATAGGCCGCGGGGTCCAGCGAAATAGGGATTGGATGCTTGGAAACGGTGCGCAGCACCGACAGCGACATCTCTCCCGGTTTGATGACCAAACCCTTCATGGGTATCTCCCTGCAAAATCCTATCCACCAAGGTAGGGGCTGGGCGCGGTTTTAACAAGGTGTAAGCCCCTGAAAAACTTAAAAACATTATGTCGCGAGTCCCCGCCCGTTTTCTCGAAAATAATTCTTGAGTTATGACAATTATGCGGTTACTATCCCCGCAGAAACCACGGCATAAACCCGTTACGGAGTGACCGATGCTCGACAGAATCTGGAACGCCCTTTCCCCCAAAAGCCCCACGGCCGAAGCCGATGCGCGTATTTTCGCCGCGATGACGACCGTGTACGAAACCGAAAAATCGATGGCGAAGGCTTTCTCCATCCCCGAAATCGGCAGCATCTGGATCGAATGCGGCGCCAACCCGCCGAAAGAAGACCTGCAGACCTGGAGCCTCACCGCCGTCTTTTTAGAAAACCTGAAAGACAAAGGCTGGCCCACCGACCGCATCTCCTACCCCGGCACAACCGACGCGATGAATGGCCTGCTGGGCTACCTCTCTCCCGGCTGCCAGGGCACCAGCGCCGGCACAACCGGTTCCTACCTCCGCCACTACCGTAAAAAAGGAGCGCCCGAAAGCGCCGCAGTGGACTTTTTGTACGCGCACGTAGACCAGCTTGAAAAAGCCGCCGAAGAAATGAAGAACCTGAAAGAAACCGACCTGACCGACAAGCACCGCATGGTCATCGGCGGCACCAACCGCTGCGCAAAACCGCCGCAGCCTTAAACTTTTAGAAGCCCCCCATCGCCATGCCGCCGAAGGGCGGCATCCGGTTCGCGGCGCAGCCGCGACTTACCGGCAGATGTCGTCATAAAGGTCTTTCCATTTCGGATTCATCGCTTCAATCAACTTGATCTTCGAAGCCCTGCGCCACTTCTTTAACTGCTTCTCGCGGAACAACGCCCCCTCGTAGTCGTTACAAGCCTCGTAATACACAAGCGTTTTCACGCCATACTTTTTAGTAAAGCCTTCGGCCACTTCATCCTTGTGATCGCGGATGCGCTTGATAAGGTTTTCCGAGAGACCTGTATAAAAAGTGCCATTTCTGCTTTTGGCCAGAATATAAATGAAATACGATTTTTCCAAATTCCAACCTCCACTTGCCATGCCGCCGACGGGCGGCATCCGGTGCGGCCGTCAGGCCGCCCTGCGGTGGCAGGCATTAAGTCGCGGCGTTGCCGCGAACCGGACCCCGCCCGTCGGCGGGGTGGTGTTTGCTTCAAATACAGATCTTAATCTACCATCGGCAGCTTAAGGCCCTTTTCTTTCGCGCAATCGACAGCTTCCTGATACCCCGCATCTGCATGGCGCATGACGCCTGTGGCGGGATCGTTCGTCAGCACGCGCTGTAATCTCTCCGCCGCTTCCTTCGTGCCATCCGCCACAATCACCATGCCCGCGTGCTGGGAGAAGCCCATGCCGACGCCGCCGCCGTGGTGCAGCGACACCCATGTTGCGCCGCTCGCAGTGTTCAGCAGCGCGTTCAGCAGCGGCCAGTCGGACACAGCGTCCGATCCGTCCTTCATCGCCTCCGTCTCGCGGTTGGGGGATGCGACGGAGCCGCTGTCCAGATGATCGCGGCCGATCACCACAGGCGCAGACAATTCACCCGAGGCCACCATTTCGTTGAACGCAAGGCCCAGCTTCGCGCGGTCGCCCAAGCCGACCCAGCAAATACGCGCAGGCAGGCCCTGGAACTTGATGCGCTTTTGCGCCATGTCGAGCCAGTTGTGCAGGTGTTTGTTATCGGGCAGCAGCTCTTTCACGCGTTTATCGGTTTTATAAATATCTTCCGGATTGCCCGAGAGCGCAGCCCAGCGGAAGGGGCCGACGCCGCGGCAGAACAGCGGGCGAATGTACGCCGGCACGAAACCCGGGAAGTCAAAGGCATTGCCGACCCCCTCCTCCTTCGCCACCTGACGGATATTGTTGCCGTAGTCGAGCGTGGGAATGCCCATTTTGTACAAATCAAGCATCGCGCGCACATGCGCGGCCATTGATGTTTTCGCGGCCTTGATGACTTTGTCGGGGTTGGCGCGGCGTTCTTTTTCCGCCTGTTCCCATGTCCAGCCGAGCGGCAGATAACCGTTGAGCGGATCATGCGCCGAGGTCTGGTCTGTCACCACATCGGGACGATATTTTTTGTCTTTTTTCGCCAGCTCCGCGATTTTGGGGAAGATTTCGGCGGCATTGCCCAGCAGGCCGACGGAAACTGTTTCACCCTTCGCATGCGCGTCGTGGATGATATTGATCGCTTCTTCCAGCGTGCTTGCTTTTTTATCGAGATATTTGGTGGCAAGGCGGCGTTCGATGCGGCTCGCCTGACATTCGACGCCGAGTAATGACGCACCCGCCATGGTGGCGGCCAGCGGCTGCGCGCCGCCCATGCCGCCGAGGCCGCCGGTCAAAATCCATTTGCCCTTTAAATTTCCGGCGAAATGCTGGCGGCCGACTTCGACAAAGGTTTCGTAAGTTCCCTGCACAATGCCCTGCGTGCCGATATAAATCCAGCTGCCCGCAGTCATCTGGCCGTACATCATCAGGCCCTTTTTATCCAGCTCGCGGAAATGCTCCCAGGTCGACCAGGCGGGCACGAGGTTCGAATTCGCCAGCAGCACGCGCGGCGCGTTTTCATGCGTCTTGAACACGCCGACCGGCTTGCCGGACTGGATCAACAGCGTTTCGTCTTTTTCCAGTTTCGTCAGCGAGTCCACGATCGCGTCGAAACATTCCCAGTTCCGCGCCGCCTTGCCGATGCCGCCATAAACCACCAGCTCGTCCGGATTTTCCGCGACGTCGGGATCAAGGTTGTTCATCAGCATACGCAAGGGCGCTTCCGTCAGCCAGCTTTTGGCTGTCAGCTTGTTTCCATGGGCTGCGCGGATAATGCGTTTGTTAGCGAGAGCGGCTTCTGCGGACATATCGCCTCCTAGATGTGAATCGGCCTTCCATCAACCGCCAGCGCGGCTTCCTTTACCGTCTCATTGAGCGTCGGATGCGCGTGGCAGGTGCGGGCGATGTCTTCGGACGATGCGCCGAATTCCATGGCCAGCGCGATTTCGGCGATCAGCGTTCCCGCTTCGGGGCCGACGATATGGCAGCCCAGCACGCGGTCGGTTTTCGCATCGGCCAGAATTTTCACGAAACCGTCCGTCGCCGCCATCGCGCGCGCGCGGCCATTGGCGAGGAAGGGGAATTTGCCGCTGCGGTATTCGACGCCGGCTTCCTTCAGTTGTTCCTCGGTTTTGCCGATGGTGGCGACTTCGGGGAAGGTGTAAACGACAGAGGGGATCGCATCGTAATTTATATGGCCCGACTGGCCCGCGATGATTTCGGCGCAGACGACGCCTTCGTCCTCCGCCTTGTGCGCCAGCATCGCGCCGCGCACGACGTCGCCGATGGCGTAGATGCCCTTCACATTGGTCTGGAAATGATCGTCAATCTCCACACGCCCGCGGTTGTCGACCTTCACGCCCGCTTTTTCAAGGCCAAGACCCGTCGTATAGGGGCGGCGGCCAATTGAAAGAAGAACGTTCTCCACTTCCAGCTTCTCCGCAGGGCCGCCGTTGGCGGGCTCCAGCGTCAGCGTGACTTTATCCTTGGAAACTTGCGCACCAGTGACTTTGGTCGAGAGTTTCAATTCCATGCCCTGTTTCGTCATGATCTTTTTCATTTCTTTCGAAACTTCCAGATCAGATCCGGGCAGCAGGCGGTCCATATACTCAATAACCGTCACTTTCGATCCAAGGCGCATCCAGACCGAACCGAGTTCCAGACCGATCACGCCGCCGCCGATCACGGCCATCGTCGCCGGCACTTTATCCAGCACCAGCGAACCCGTTGAAGACACAATCTGTTTTTCATCGACAGGAACGCCGTTCAGCGGCGTGCTTTCGGAACCCGTGGCGATGACGATGTTTTTGGCGGTGACGGTTTTCTTTTCCTTGCCCGAAATTTCAATCGTGTTCGGGCCGGTGATGGTGCCGAGGCCGATCAGGTGATCAACCTTGTTTTTCTTGAACAAAAACGAAATGCCCTGCGTATTGGCGGCGACGACTTTATCCTTGTGTGCCATCATCTTTTTCAGGTTCACCTTCGGCGAGCCAACCTCGATGCCAAGTCCTTCGAAATCATGCGATGCCTGCGCGTATTTTTCCGACACGGATAACAATGCCTTGGACGGAATGCAGCCGACG
>JBGGMV010000054.1:0-9196 GCA_041287865.1 Alphaproteobacteria bacterium
GTCGGCCAGCGTCTGGATATGCTTGTAGGCGTCGGTGACGTGATCGGCGGGCACAGCGATGATTTTCGGGTCGATGCCCTTTTCGTCGGACATCCAGAACACGGCCACGGGGCGCACGGGAATAACGTCGCCATTCTTGAGCTTGTCGCTGCCGAGGATCAACACGTCGAGCGGGTCGCCATCCGGTGCCTGCGTCGCGGGTATGCCGCAGTAATGCGTGGGATAGAGCGGCTGGTCTTCGCCGCGTAACCGGTCGATCACCATCATGCCGTTGGTGCGGTATTCGTACTTGATGCGGCCCTCGCCCTTCGGGATCTCGACGATCGCGTAAACTTCTTCGGGCACGTTGTTGCCGGGGGGCAGGATTTTATAGTCCATGGCTTTATCCTCGTTTGACGCATTCATATTAGCGCAAAGATATTAAAAGGAAGGTAACCGAAAAATAGGCATTTAAAATCACTGAGTTAGAAGATTCCAGAACCCTTTCTTGACATATATATTAACATATGCTTAACTTGAGCATAACAGGGAAGAAAAAGCGGCCAGAACGTATAGAGGAGATGATATGACTGCAGTTGCCGCCGGAACGCTCCGGCAGAAGTTCGAAGAAGCCGTCAACAAAAACGATTTCCCCCAATTCAGAGAAGACTACCGCAAATATCTCTCCCAGTTCTCGGCCTTCAACAAGGCCTATTCCGCAGGCCCGACCGAGATGTCGGTGCATAGCGCGATTTTCGGGCATACGCTCTTTTACCTGAAGCAGACCAACGACGCGCAGGCGCAGGGGCTGATGGACGAGGGCCGCGCGGCATCGAAAGTCTTCGGCAAGCTCACGCTGGGTGAACGCCTCGAGTTCCTGAAGGTGCTCGATGAAAAGATCAAGGCGCACGGCGAGGATATCGGCGTCGTCATCACCGCCGATACGGGCAAGCCGACCGAGCTGTCCGAAAAAGAAATGGCCAAGGGCGCGGAATGGTTCGACTACGCCTACAAGAACGCGGAGGCGCAGATCGGCCCGAAAGGCGATTTCAACCAGAGCATTATTTCCAAGCCCATGGGCGTCGCGCAGATCATCGGCGCCTATAACTATCCTTACGCGCTGGCTGTCGGCGGCATCGTCGGCGCGCTGGCGGCGGGCAACGGCGTGATTGTTTCCGCGCCCATGAAGGCGCCCAACTGGGTCTTCCCCTTTATGCAGGCTGTGCGCGAAGCAACCGAAGAATTCGCAGGCAAAGCGGTTTCCGAAGGCAAGCCCTGGGCGGAGGAATTCGCGGCCACCGCTGCGGGCCTCGTGCAATGCAGTGTCGGCGTCAACCGCAACCTGACGGCGGGGGTCGATATCGTCCACTTCGTCGGCGGCGACGTGACGGGAAATATCATCAGCAAATCGCGCGGCACGAAACGTACCATTCTCGAGATGGGCGGATCGAACGTTGTCGCGGTAATGGAATCCGCGCTTGATCGCCCCACGGCAGCCAAAGAGATTTCGGCGGCTATCTACGCGGGCTTCGCGCCCGCGACGGGCCAGCGCTGCACCGCGCCGCGTATGCTGGTATCCGAACCCGGCGCTGAAGACGTGGTGAAGGAACTCGGCCGCATGTGCGCGGAAGACGATCACCACATCGGCAACCCCTTCACCAAGGGTGTCAAGATGGGCCCACTGGTCGACCGCGGCGCGCGCCAGAAGATGGAAGAGGCTATTGTGCTGGCAGGCGAGCTTGGCGCGACCGTCTATGGCACGCTGAAGGCGAACAGCAACAGCATCCCCATGGCGCTCAACGACAACTCCTTCTGGGTGCAGCCCGTCATGATCGACTGGAGCACGGCCGACGTTTCCGACCCGAAAAAGGCCGAGCGCCTGAAGACTGTGCTGGGTGAGGAAATCTTTGGCCCGCTGCTGCACGTGCTGCCGCGCGTGACCGGCATCGACGCCATGATCGCCACGACCAACAAATACGACACGCATGGCCTGGCCGGTTCGATCTTCAGCAGCAAGGACGAGGAGGTTGACCGTTACGCGGCCAATACCCGCATCACCTCGCTGACCGTCAACGAAGCGCCGAAAGACCGTTCGCCCTTCGGCCCGCACGGCCATCCGGGCCTCGCCACCATCGGCGGCAAGAGCCACTTCGAGCTCTACGCCAGCGAGACCGTCGTCGCGCGACCCAAAGCAAAACCGCCGGTCCCGAAACCGGCGGCTTGATTTTTGCGCCGAAAGGCGCAAGGATGAGCCATGGCACAAGACCCTGAACCTTCGCACCGTCGGCTGTTTCAGCTGATCGAACAGACGAAACAAATCGATCGCTCGCGTGCGAGCTGGAATGATTTTTATAGCCGTATGCGCCCGCAGGGACGCAGCAGCGCGGCTTCGCTCTGCGCTGTCGCAGGTATCGTCATGGGAGCATTTAGTTTTACCAAGTCGGATTTCTTCCTTGCCCCCGTGCTGGGCGCGGTGGCGGGGTTATGCCTCGGCTGGTTCTTCGGCTGGTGCCTGTCGCGCTCCGGGCAATTTCTTTTTTCCACGCTGCCCCGCGCCGTCGTTTATTACGGCCGCAAGGTTTTCAGGCTATGCGGTATTAAGCTGTAGCAATTAGTGATGGATTGCATAATATGGTAAATAGCATTAATCACTAATAATTTCAATTGCTTAAATAAAATTTAAGGCCAAAAACGATTTTCAGCGGGTGATGTTTTCCCGAGTCCCGCCGTAGAAAACTTGCCAAAAATCAGGTACATATTTCGGAACACACACGAAAGTTCCGCTCTGGAAACAACCAGCATCAAGAGAACATTTTATGCGCACACAATCCAACGTCGCCTCCCTTCTCGATAAAGAAAACAAGGACAAGGTTTTCGACGAACAGCAAAAGACCATCACCGATTTCAAGTTCAATTCCAAGGTCGCCGCCGTTTTCGACGACATGGTCAGCCGCTCGGTTCCTTTCTACGAGGAAATGCAGCGCATGACCTGCGAGCTGGCGGGCTTCTTCGCCAAGCCGGGATCTAACCTTTACGACATCGGTTGCTCGACCGCGACGACGCTGCTGGCGATGGACCCCATGGTCGCGCCCGACATCAAGTTCTACGGCGTCGACAACGCGCCCGACATGCTGGTGAAAGCGCAGCAAAAGGTCGAGGCCAACGGCACCAAGCGCGACATCGAATTCATCACGGCGGACCTGCATAACGGCCTGCACGTTGAAAACGCGTCGGTCGTCACCATGCTGCTGACGCTGCAGTTCCTGCGCCCGCTGTACCGCGAAAAAGTCATGAAGTCGCTCTGCGACGGCATGAACGACCAGGGCGCGCTGATCCTGATCGAGAAGCTGACTTGCGAGGACACGCTGTTCAACCGCCTCTTCATCAGCAACTATTACGATTTCAAGCGCCGCAACGGCTATTCGGAAACCGAAATCTCGCAAAAACGCGAAGCGCTCGAAAACGTCCTCATCCCTTACCGCGTGGAAGAGAACATCAAGCTGCTCAAGGACGCGGGCTTCCGCACGGTGGAAGTCTTCTTCCGCTGGTATAATTTCTGCGGCCTGATCGCCGTCAAGTAAGGAGAAACAAACATGAACCAGGAAACACTCGTCACCATCGGCAACTTCCTCTTCAAGTGGCGCAATAAACTTGTGCCCCTGACCATCATCATGCTGTTCCTGATGGCACACCCGCTGATTACAGGGCCCTTCGTGAAAACGCTGGCGCTGTCTCTGGCGATCGGGGGCCTCGCGCTGCGCGGCATCGTCATCGGCTACGCTTACATCAAGCGCGGCGGCGTAAACAAGAAGGTCTACGCAGCCGACCTCGTCACCGATGGCATGTTCGGCGTCTGCCGCAACCCGCTTTATGTGGGCAACGTTCTGATCTACACCGGCCTGTTCCTCTTCCATGGCCACCCGCTGGTGATCGTGCTGGGCGTGCCGCTCTTCCTGTTCTTCTACGTCAGCCTTGTGGCGGCGGAAGAAGCCTACCTTGCCAACAAGTTCGGCGAAGGCTATCAGGAATACTGCCGTGACGTGCCTCGCTGGTCGCTGAAGCTTTCGCGCTTCGAAGAGTCGACCAAGGGCATGACGTTCAACCTGTGGCGCGTCATCACCAAGGATTACACCACGGCGGCCACCACGCTGATCACGCTGACGCTGACGGAAGTCTACCGTTACGCCACGCTGCCCAAGGGCGCGGATACCCCGATGATCTACATCGGCTTCCTGAGCCTGATGGTTGTCGGCTTCGGCATTGCCGTGCTGGCGATCAAGAAGATCAAGAAAGAAAAAGCGACGCCTGCTGCTTAACGGCGGACCGCTTAAAAAGAAACCCCGGCTTTTCGCCGGGGTTTTTTTATTACAGAACGATCAGGTTGCCATCTGTGACCATCGTGTCGGCGTCGAGGCCAACCACGCCCACAATGGTCGCAATGTTGTAGAAGGCGCCGCCCGCGGCCGCACCGTTCTTGTCGACGCTGACGACGGTATCTCCGCCGACAACGGTCAGGTGCACCCATGCGTCGACAGAACCGGCCGCATAACCGACCAGAACATCGCTGATATCGATCGCATCGCCGCCCGCGCCGGCTGTGAAGCCGTTGATGATATCGGCGTTGGTGCTGGAGCCCGCTTCGGCGCTGCGATACATGAAGGTATCCACGCCGCCGCCGCCGTTCATGGTGTCGATGCCAAGGCCGCCCTCGAGGATATCGTTATCGAGCCCGCCCAGCAGCGTATCCGCGCCGCCAAGGCCCATCAGCGTATCCGCGCCGGCTGCGCCGTCGAGGATGTTGCCGTAACCGTTGCCGGTGATCCGGTTGTCGCCCGCATGGCCCGTGCCGTTGATGGCGGCCGTGCCGGTCAGGACAAGGTGTTCCGAGCTGACGTCCGCCGTCAGGTCGAAGCTGATGGAGGAGCGCACGGTATCGGTGCCGAGGCCGCCGGTGGTAGCGTCGCCGGCATTGTCGACGACCAGTGTATCGTCGCCGTTGCCGCCGTTCAGCACGTCCGCGCCCGCGCCGCCATTCAGCGTATTGTCGAAGTTGTTGCCGGTGAGGGTATTGGCAAGCCCGTTGCCGGTCAGGTGGAATTTATTGCTGCCCGTGGCTGAAGCGTCGAGGTTCTCGACATTCGCCGCCAGCGTAAAGGTCACCGCGTTTGTCAGCGGCAGCATGCCGCCGGTATTCATGATAATGGTATCGGTGCCTGCGTTGATACCTTCGGTCACCGTGGCGTCAATCCTTGCGGTCGTGGCGGTGAGCGCCTGCACATAGACGTTATAGGTGTCGTTGCCCGCGCCGCCGGCCAGCTTGTCAAGGCCGCCCATGCCGTCGAGCGAGTTATCGCCCGTATTGCCGGTGATGGTATTGATAGCCAAATTGCCCGTGCCGTCGATATTAGCCGCGCCGGTCAGGATCAGCGCCTCGACGTTCGTGCCGAGCGTGAAGGAGGCCGAGGAGCGCACGATGTCGAGGCCCTGGTTGGCCGCTTCGGTGACGGTATCGCCTGCATCATCGACAATATATATGTCGTTGCCAAGCCCGCCCGCCATGACATCCGCGCCGGCCAGCCCGTTCAGGCTGTTCATGCCAGCGTTGCCCGTCAGCGAGTTGACGGAGGCATTGCCGATGCCGTTCAGCGCCGCCGTGCCGAAGAGCACAAGGTTTTCCATGTCCGCAGCCAGCGTGTAGGTGGTGGGCGTGGTCAGGCGGTAGACGATGGTGTCGGTGCCGCCGGAATCGATGATGGTGTCGAGCAGCGTGTCGATATGATAGGTATCGTCATCCGCGCCGCCGTCCATCACATCCGCGCCTGCGCCGCCGTTCAGAACGTCGTCGCCGGCTGCGCCCGTGAGGTTGTTAACCGAGGCGTTGCCCGTCAGCGTGTTATCGAGCCCGTTGCCGGTGATGTTGAAAAGACCTGTGCCGAGGATCGTGGCGTTCTCCACCTCCGCGTAATCGTTCATGTTGATGGTCGCAGCGGCGCCGGCGTTGTTATAGGCGATAACGACCGTATCGCTGCCTTCGCCCACGTTTTCCACCGCGACATCGAGCGCGGAGTTGAAAATAAAGCTGTCGTCGCCAAGTCCGCCGACCAGGCTGTCGTTGCCAAGGCCGCCATTCAGCGTGTTGTTGCCGTCGTTGCCGGTGATCGTGTTTGCGACCGCGTTGCCTATGCCGTTGATATTGGCGACGCCGGTCAGGACAAGGTTTTCAAGGTTCAGGCCTAGCGTGAAACTCGCCGCTGACGACCTTACCGTATCCGTGCCTTGGCCCGTCAATTCGGTCACTTTGTCGGTCGCGCTGTCGACAATATATATGTCGTCGCCGATGCCGCCGATCAGGCTGTCGTTGCCCGTGCCGCCGTCCAGCGTGTCGTTGCCGCCAAGGCCGATCAGGCGGTCGTTAGACCCGAAGCCTTGCAGTTCGTCGATGCCGCCCGTACCCGTGACGACATCCACAAACGACATGCCGAATTCTATCACCTCGCCGATCGTGGGCTCGTTCGCCATGGTGGCGAAGAAAGCCGACGCGAAGAAGGGGCCGGTGAACGTGATGCCGTTACCCATGCCGTCGTGGATGTGCAGCAGGTTGATCTTGCCGCTATGCGTGACGACGTTGAAATTACCGGTGAACTCGGCGATGAAGCCGGTGGTGGAAGTGAAGGTGACTTCCCTGTAGTTGCCGGACAGCACGCCCGCGGCGCTCAGCATCATGGTGCCTTCGGCGACCATACTGCTGCCGTCGGGCGCGGTGACGTTGATCGAGGTGACCGTGCCGCCGGTAACGCCGGTGGCGTTATTCCATGCAAGCGAGCCGTCGAGAATCGTCGTGCCCGTATCGACGCCCGTGAATTCGGCATGGGTGATCGTGCCGCTGGCGCCCAGAAAGTTAGTGCCGGTGAAGGAAAGGGTATCCTGCGAACCCGCATCAAATCCCTCCTGCAGCGTCGCCGTATTGGTGGTGGGGACGAAAAGGCTGCCCGGCTCGAAAATCGTCAGGTTGCTGAAATGGGTGTCGAAATAGGTTTTGGCCGTATCCTCGGCATCGGTGAAGATTTCGTTGTCTTCGGCGGACAGGGCAGTCAGCGAGCCCGAGATGGTGACGATGGCCAAGATAAGCACTCCGGATTGACGGGTTGAAACAGGGGTTCATGTATAACGCGCCCAATAGCGATTCCGCACACCAAAAATGCCTTTAAAACCGACTAAAAACAGGCGTCAATAATATGAAAAAGATAATATGGATAATTAATAAAAACACAATAATATGGTTAATAAATAATCCCTTCCGACCCCCTTTACCACTAGTCATATGATTGATACTTTCCGACAAATAACATCACATTCGGGAAAGAGGACCATCATGGCCCAAGCACAGGACGTCGTCGAGAAGTTCATCAAGCCGTGGCTGGAAAAGAACCATCCGAACGCCGATCTCGTCATCCTCGCGGGCTCTTTCGGCCGCGCGATGAAGCAGGACAGCTGGCAGCCGATCGCGTCCTCCGACCTCGACCTCGTGATCATCTATAGCGATCTCAGCAAGGGCGGTTTCAAGGCCGCGACGCAGGTTTTCAAGTACGAAGAAGTGGGCCTGCTGCTGGGCGAGGCAAAATCGCGCGAGATGATGATCGACACCAACATCCACGATCTCGCATCGCTGCACTACCACGACAAAATCGTGAAAGAGAACACCAACTTTGCCTTCATGAACGTGATGCTCGACGAAGGCTATATTGTGCAGGACAAGCTCGGCATCGGCCCCGTTTTGCAGCAAAAAGCCAAGAAATTCCTCGAGGAAGGCCCGGCCCCAACGCCGCAGGGCCGCTGGCAGGGCGAGATTTCGCGCCTTGAAACCTTCCTGCATGATATCCGCGAGACTTCATCGACCGAGGAGAAACGCTTCCTCGGCACGCTCCCGCTGATCCATGTATGCGAATACACGTTGGGCGTGCACCAGTACTGGCGCTCCGATTCCAACCAGGCCTATCGCCGCCTGTCGCGCTTCTTCCCCGAAGACGAAAAGGTGACGACTGAGGCTTTCTCCGACCTGCTGCGCAACGGCAAGCCCGAAAAGGTCGAAGCCCTGCTGGAAGACCTGATCACGCGCGGCAAGGCGCTGCTGCCCAAGCTGCCCGAAGGGGAAGGGGAGCCGCTCTATCCCGTCAACAAGTTCGTGCCGATGCAGGAAGCCGACGATATCCGCAACATGTTCATGAAATTCATGACTGAACATCTGGTCGAAGCGCTTGAAACCAGCAAGAAGCGCGGCGAGCTGGCGCATCTTGAAAACCTGTCCTCCTCGCTCAACTTTATCAAAATGTCGGTCGAGGGCCGCGAAGGCACGCCGGGCGGGGAGAGCAAGGAAGCCATGCGCTACCTTGAAAAATACTTCCCCAACATCATGCCGATAACGCTGAACGCGCTCGACGAAGGCGAATTCGAGCCACTGAAACAAACGGCGGAAGACGCGCTGAAGCACATGGGCGGGCTTGCCTACCGCCGCCTTGAAAACTATTATGCGGACGACGTGGCGCGCGTGAATGCCGCGCAGGCCGCAAATGATAACAAGAAAGCCCCGAAGCCTGCCGCCAAGCACGTCTTCAAGCCGAAATTCAACTAAGGATAAACGACCATGACGCCCGCACTGCAGCCTGTCTCCGCGGAAAAGAACCTCTCGGCACGCTATGTGCTGTACAAGAACGATTTCCCGGCCGATCTGAAGCTCGGCAACGTGCTGGCGATCGACACCGAATTCATGGGCCTGAACGTCTTCCGCGACCGCCTCTGCCTGCTGCAGGTTTATGACGGCTCAGATGGAGGCAAGGTGCATATGGTGCAGTTCGACCGCGGTAATTACAGCGCGCCGAACGTGAAAAAGCTGCTGTCCGATCCCAACCGCGAGAAAATGTTCTATTTCGCGCGCGGCGACATGCGCTGGCTGGGTCATTACCTGGGCGTTATCCTCGAAAACGTCTATTGCCTCAAGATCGCCTCGCGCATCGCCCGCACCTACACGCAATCGCACGACCTCGACGACGTCAGCAAGCATGTGCTGGGCGTTAAAATCAGCAAAGACCAGCAATGCACCAACTGGGGCTCGCCCGATCTGTCGCCCGAGCAGCTGGATTACGCCTGCAACGACGTGCTCTACCTGCACGCGATGAAGGAAAAGCTGAACGGGATGATGGAGCGCGAAAACCGCATCGAC
>JBGGMV010000055.1:0-3660 GCA_041287865.1 Alphaproteobacteria bacterium
CTCAGTGGCTTTCCCCGCCAGCAGCTCGCGCCCGCGCCGCTCTGTCGTTTGCGAGCAACTGGCTGAAATCGCGGCGATGGAATTCCTTTATCCGTTCAAATACCGTATGTACGATGCCCAGCAAAAGTCGATCGATTACCATCATATCGCAAAGCACTACCGCATCCCGCAAGTCTACGTGGAAGAATACCTGGACCCGCAGGTCATGAAGACCCTCGGTGCCTTCCAGATCCATAGCGTCGCGGCAACCGGCGGGGCAGCAGCCTAAGCGGCCAAGCCTGACTTCTGCGTGATAACGGCCTTTATGATCATTTCCCTATGGAAAGTGCTTGATCTGAGGTAATCTACCCACGCGGTCGGGGGCTGGCGGCTGAGGCTAGGTTCTACATCTGTCCTGTCTCTACGACCATTTTTTCTCAAAACGCCCCGGTATTTCAAGAGGACTGAATTTCATGATCGGCAGCGAGACGAATGTTGTTCTGGACAGCGCGCTCAGCAAGAAAGATGCTGAAAAGATCACCAAGGATATTTCTAAAATGAAGGGCGTTTTCTCGGCGCATTTCAACGCCAAGGCAAAAACGATCTACGTGCATTATTCGGGCCTCGACGAAGTGTGCGAGGAAATCAAGAAGATCAAGGGCGTCACCGGTTTCAACCGCGACGGCCTGCACTACAGGGGATAAACAGCGCCATGATGCCTCCCAAAAGACATACCTACACCGGCGTTATCAAGGACGAAGGTGCCGCGATCATCCTGAAGGATGACGGCGGTTTCAGCCTTGTCATCAACATGAACGGCTTCAATCCCCACGCCGACCGCGCAGCCCTGCTGCCCTTCGTCGGCAAGCGCGTCTCTATCGAAGGCATGGTCCCGCCCCGCAGCGACGAACTGATCGTCGGCAGCATCGCCGATATCAAGCCGCTCGCCGCGCCGAAGCGTAAGCTGGGCGGGCCGAAGCCTTAAATTCAGGCTTCAGTCGAGCGAAAAAATGTCCGAAGAAAAAATCACAAAAATCGAAGAAGTGCTGATGCATCAGGCGGAGCAGATCAATGCGCTCAGCGAGATGGTCACGCGCCAGTGGGATGAGATTGATTTGCTGAAGCGGCATATCAAGAAACTGCAGGGCACGCTCTCGGAACTTGGCGACAGTCAGGGCGTTCCCGCCGCCGATCAAAAACCGCCGCATTATTGACATTCAATCGTGGAACCCGAACACGTTTCGGGCATTTATCATTCGCCCTGTATTTGGCAGATGATTGGCTAAAATTGATAGGGAAATTCAAGGGTTGTTCAGCAACTGTTGATATGATAGTGACTCGGTGACAACAAAAAGAGGACTCGCAAATGGCAAAGAAAACCGGCCCCAACGGGCAAGATGAATTTCTGGGCACCTTCGGAGATGACGTTTATTTCCAGGGCAACGGCAAGGGCAAGGTTTCGGGCGGCGACGGGAATGACACCCTCACCGGCGGCAACGGCAAGGACGACCTGAACGGCGACGCAGGCGACGACCTGCTCTCGGGCGGCAACGCCAAAGACCTCCTGAACGGCGGCGCCGGCAGCGACATGCTTAACGGCGGCATCGGCAAAGACACCCTCTGGGGCGGCGCGGACGCCGATACTTTCGTCTTCGACGGTTCTGGCCTGAAGGGCGGCACCGACACCGTCAAGGATTTCGAGGCCACCACCACGGTCACCACCACGACCACCGATCCCGAAACGGGCGAGAGCACGACAACGACGACCACGACGCTGGGCGACGTGATCGAGCTCCATGACCTGCTGCAGGGCTATGATGCCGTGACCAGCAACCTGTCCGATTTCGTCAGCCTGACGGAAGTGAACGGCAACACGGTTGTGTCGATCGACCGCGACGGCGCCGACAACGGTGCGAAGTTCAAGCAGGTCGTCACGCTGGAAGGCGTCACGGGCCTCGACGAAGCCACCGTGCTGGCAGCCGGAAATATTGTCGTCAGCTAGCAGGATTTAAGCCCCTCCCCCCCCGCGCGCGTTGAATATATGCGCGCGGGGGAGGGGCTTTCTGCAAAAGCCTCCCGGCGAAATATCTGTACACAGGCAGAGCGGCCCGCGCTAGAATGGGCGCATGACGCTCGACCCGCGCATCACATACCTTGTCCTTATGGCGATTGGTTCCGCGCTCCTCGTGATCGCGGCCGTGAAGTTCGTGCGGTATAAATTCAAGAACGAAAAACCCGACGCCAGCGGCGAACGCCGCCGTCATCCTGTTATCCGCAGGGTTCTCGATTTCCTGCCCTTTATCCCGATCGTGCTGATCGGCATCATCGGCGGCAAGGTGGCGCTCGATCTCAAGAACCAGTCCACGCCGCCGCCCGAAAGTCCCGCGCAGATCGCCTACGCCAAAGCCGCGACCGGCGACGCAGCCGCGCAGCGCGACATGGCCGCCATGTATGAAACCGGCAAGTCTGTCACGAAGGACGATGCCGAAGCCTATTTCTGGTACAGCCTTTCCATGGCCGGCGGGGACAAAACCGCCGCCGCCAAAAGCGAGGAAATCGCCAGGACATTGACGCCGGAACAGCTTGAATCCATCGCCCAGCGCCTGAAAAACTGGAAACCCGCGTCTCCCGCTACCGCTAACTAGGCGGTTTTTAACGATATTTCGCAGGCTTGAAATATTTGTCCAAAATAAATGGATGATTAAGGAAAATGACCCATAATTAAGATGGGAGCATAAGGTTTTGAATTATGGGGAAAATAGGGGAGCGGCCGGTGTCCGGCGCTTGCATAAATTCGAGGAATGAACGTGGTTTCACGCTGGTGGAACTGGCGATTTCATTGACCATTATCGGCTTGCTCATCGGCGGCGTGCTGAAGGGCATGGAGCTGATGGACAACGCGCGCGCAACCGCAACGATCGCGCAGGTCAAATCCTACGAAGCCGCGATGCATACCTTCAAGGATATCTATAATGCCGTGCCCGGCGACATGTATGGCGCGTCAAGCCGGATTACGGGCTGCACCGCCGGCTGTTCTCCTTTCGTAAGCAGTGCGGGCGACAGCAGGATCGGCTCTCCCGTCTGGGAAGACAGCTGGGCCGCGCAAGGCGTCGCGACCACGGGCAGCACTGCGCCCTCATCGGTCAGCTCTGAAACCTATCTTTTCTGGACGCACCTGATGCTGGCCAACCTGATCGGCGGCGTGACGGCGGACGGCATCAATAACGTGAAGAACTATGAATGGGGCAACACGCATCCGGCCGCCAAGATCGGCGGCGGTTTCGTCGTGGGCTATGCCGGCGTCAGTGCGGGCGGCGCGCCCGGCCACAGCGGCCGCAACTGCGGCAACGGCAATAACAACGGCAACGGCGGTAACTGCCGATCCAGCGCTTCGGGCCTGGTCGGCTCGGACACGCTGCTCGTGCTGCTGCCGTCGCCTGCCGGTCTTGTGACGAACACCACGACCAGCAGCCAGCAGCTCAGCCCCATCATGGCGGCGCGCATCGACCGCAAGATGGATGACGGCATGCCTGACGGCGGCACCGTTCTGGCCTTTGGCGGCCCTTCGTGCCTCAACACCGCGACCGGCGCTTACGGCTATGACGAGACCAGGACCACTAAAGACTGCGGCCTTATCTTCTCGCACCTCGGCGGCACCGGCGGCGCTGGCAGTACAGTTGC
>JBGGMV010000056.1:0-5228 GCA_041287865.1 Alphaproteobacteria bacterium
GACGGTCACGGGGATGGCCAATGCGACGCTGGGCGTCGCGGCCGTAAAGCCCGCCCCGATCTGGGAGATACCGGAAACAGTGGCCGAGCTGAAGCAGGAAATCAACCGCGCCAAGGCCTTCCTCAACGACCGCGACTTCAAGATGAGCATGGTCGAGAAATCCGAGCAGGTCGAGCAGCTGCAGAAGCAGGGCGAGGCGCTGGAAGACGAAATCGAGGAGATCAAGAAGAAATTCACGCTGGGCGGCGTTTTCTCCCGCCGCAAGGAGATCGGCGAGCGTGAAAAAGAGCTCAAGCTGATCAATGACGAGCTGTCGGTGGTTCAGGCAGAAGAGCAGAAAATGCGCAAGACGCATGACGCCGCCTTCAAGCGCCTCGAGAAAATGGATGAAAAGCTCTGCGCCCTCGAAGGCCGCACGCCGCCGAAACCCAAAAACAAGGGGTTCAAGCTGTGAGCAAGGGCAAGATCAACCTCAATTTCAAGCGCGTGGCGGAGGAAAACCTTGTGCGGGTCGCTGCGGCCACGACGGGCCAGGAATTGCAGCCCATCCATGGCGATATCCCCGAAACGCCCGAGGAACTAGTGCAGGAAATAGAGCGCATCCACGTCTTCATGAAGGCGCAGGACGCCTTTGCCGGCGCGAACCTGAAGGCCGACGACTGGAAGGCGATGCAGGAGCGCGGGAAGGAACTGCAGGCGCAGATCGACAGCGTCTCGACGCTCAAGTCGAACCGCAAGTTTCTGGGCATGGGCGGGCTGAAGGACGAAGCCCGCCGCGAAGTGGACAAGCTGGAAGCCGAGCGTGACGTCGTTACCGCCCGATTGAAGGCGCATGATGAAGCTGCCGAGACGATGAAACAAACCCGCGCCAAGGCGATCAAGCGTCTTGTCGTGATGCAGGACAGGCTCAACCAATCCCCGGAGCCTGTGGTGATGAAGGCCGAAGCGCCTGCCGTCACGGGCGCCGCCGTCAAGAAGATCAGCCTGAATTTCAAGCGCGTCACAGGGGCCGAGAGCGAGGCGATGGCCGAAGGCACGCTGGTGACAGGCGGCTTCGACCTGCCGGAGCACAAGGAACGCCAGAGGCGGCTGCAAGCCACCATCGAAGCCGCCGAAAGGGCGGATCGCCGCATGAGGGCGGAGCGGGAAGAAGAGGAGCGCAGACGGATGGAAGCCGAACGCAGGCAGAGAGAGGATGAGGATCGCGAACGCCGCAGGCAGGATGAAGCTCGCCGCCGTGCAGCCGAGGAACATCAGCGTATGAGCAGGGAAGCGGAACGCTACAGATCCCGGGAAGCGGAGCGCTTCACCGCTTCGGGCGCGTCTTCGCGCTCAAGTGGAATCGGACACGGTGGCAGTCCCATGAGTTCAAGGTGGTAAACATGAAAAAAATCAAACTCGATTTCAACAAGCCTTCGGTTCAGAACGCCACGGAAGTGGCGGAAAAGACGCTCGCGCAGGGCGGCTACGATATCGTCGAGCAGCGCCAGAATCTGGCCGATGCGATCGTCGCGCTGGGCGAATACGGCGACATGCTGACGACCATGAGCGTCGCGTCGCAGGAAAGCACCCAGAGGCTGGGCACCGCTGTCGCGGAGTTCAAGCGTGACATCGACAAACCCCGCAGGAAATGGGGCTGGTTCGGGCGATGAAGAAAATCGACCTCGATTTCGGCGGCATGACAGGCAAGCAGGTGGAGGCCATGGCCGCCGGCACGCTGCAGCAGGGCGGCTTCATTCCGCCGGCCGATGCGCCGCCGCTCGGGAAATTCTGGACGAAGGTCGGGACCAACCTGGTGCGGCGGGAGACTGTTTATCGCGATACAGGCCAGAAACTGACCGAGATTTTCGACTTCGCGACACGCACCTGCCAGTATACCTGCGACGATCAGAAAACCGGACAGTCCAACATGATGCTGAAGTCCCTCGACGAGATAGAACCTGCGCTGGTGGAGGAAGCCCATAGCGCCTTGCGGAAACTCAGCGCGGGAGCAAAATTGCCACCGCCGCCTTAAACCGCCTTATTCATAGCCGCGTTTCTTGCGCGCCGCGTCGAGCGCGGGGCGCGCCGTTTCCATCATGCCGCGCCACAGCAGCGACATTTCAGGCGGCGTCAGCTGCACCAGCGCGCCGTCCATCAGCTTCGCCAGCTTGCAGTCGCGCCCGTCGATGCCGGGCTTTTGCAGCGAGGCAATCAGCGCCGGATCGCTGTTCGCAAGGCGGATCAGCGACAGCACGTATTTCATCATCACTTTCTGCAATTCTTCCTTGTAGCCCGGCACGCCCGGCCAGATGGCGTAGAGCTTGTGCGGTATCGCGCTCTTGAACAGCTTGGCCGAGCTGTCCATGTAAAGCTTGTGCAGGTCGCCGCCCGCCGCGGCCGCGGCCGACTTGTACGTCATGCTGTCCTTGATGTAGGCGGTGCAGACCGCGCCCTTGGGATCGTTCTTTTCCATCGAGACGAGGAAATTATATTCGCGCACAAGGTAATTGCGCAGCGCCATTTCGTCGTAATACCAGATATGGTCGACAAGGTAATTCTGGTCGATCGCCTGCTGCATTTCGGGCATCGCGGCTTCCATGCCGGGCAGGCCGCCGTTTTTCTCGTAATGGTGGGCGAAGTGCGAGAAGAAGAAGCCCGCGTTTTTCGGATGGTCTTTCAGCACCAGCTGCAGCACGGGCTGGTTGGCGATATAGCCATTGATCGCTTCGAGCTTGGCTTTCTCCTCCATCTTCTTGCTGTAGACGAAAAAGCCCACGCCGCCCGCGATCAACACGAAGACGACGATAAAATGAGTGAGGGTGAGTTTCATGGGGTGCCCTGCCGGAAAGAAATTACGGAGAAATGCTAGCAGGTTTTTCCGTCTCTTCGGCTTTTTGTTTTGATACCATATCCTGATATTCCATATCGGCATTCTCCGGATCGGGGGAGGCAAGCGTCTCGGGGCAATTGGCTTCTCTCCATGCCACCTGAAGCCGCGACGTCATATCGATCACATGGCCGCAAGTCAGGTTAGGCCCAAAAACTAAGAAGCCACAGATGATAAAGTTGATAGCGAAGAATGTGATGGCGACCTTAGCTATCTTTTTTTGTCTTCGTGTGGCTGTCATGGGGCGGGCGGCTGCCGTGCGCTATCGAGCTCGTCGCTAATGCCGCAGGCAATGGTTTTCCAAAATTCCATTTTATCGGAAGGAGAGGGCATTCCGGCCCCGCTGCCGGAAATTGCTGAATCGCAGAAATGCTCTTTGTTGACAAAGGCAACCAGCATGGCAAAGAGCAAAGGCACAACGACACAGACAATAGCGAACTGGCGCTTGTTGCGTTCTCGTTCGGCGGGTGTCGGTTTTCCTGATTTTTTGGTCATCTGTTACGGTGCGGGTGGTTTGGATGTTGCTGCTTTCGGGGCAAGGCCCAGCGTCGCCCTCATATCTGCTTTCGCATCCTCGTACTCGGTTTTCAGGCGCGTGGCAAGCGCGGCCACGGTGGGGATGTCGTTGATAGCGCCGACGCCCTGGCCCGCAGACCATGCGTATTTCCACGCCTTGCCTTCCTGCCCCGGCGGCGTGGGGATCCTGGCGGCGCTGGCGCCTTTCTTGCGCAGGTCTTCGGCGTCGTAACCGGCGTTTTCAAGGCTCTGCTTGATAAAATTCCCCGGCGCGCCGCTGACGGCTGACGTGTAGATAATGTCCGACGATTGTGAATCCACGATCATCTGTTTATAGGCGGGCTCCGCATGCGCCTCCGCCGTGGCGATAAAGCGCGTGCCCATGACGGCGAAATCCGCGCCCATGGCTTGGGCGGCCAGAATATCCTTGCCGGTGTTCAGGCATCCGGCCAGCGCCAGCGGGCCGTCGAAAAACTGCCGTATCGCGCCTATGAGGGCGAAGGGGTTCATGGCACCCGCTTGTCCGCCCGCGCCGGCGGCGACGGCGATAATGCCGTCTGCGCCCGCGGCCACGGCGGCCTTGGCCTGTTCGGGCGTCGTGGCGTCATGCAGCACGATGCCGCCATAGGCGTGGATTTTATCGATCTGTTCCTTGGTTGCGTGGTGGGAGGCGAGGACGATCGGCACCTTGTACTTCACGCACATGTCGATGTCGGCATCGAGCCGCTTGTTGGTGTCCTTGAAAGTAATATTCACGGCATAGGGGCCGGGCTTGGCCGCAGGGTCTGCTTTTTTGATTTTATCGAGCCCGTCATTAATAGCGATGAGCACCTGTTCAAACGCCGCGCTCGTCCAGCTGGCGCCCGAGGGGAAGCTGCCCACCAGACCTTCCTTGCAGGAGGCGAGGACGAGATCCTCCGTCGACACCAGAAACATGGGTGCCACGATCAGGGGCAGGGATGTGCCGATATCCGCAGGGGTTTTGCTCATAATCCAGAGTAGGGGCAGGGCGGGAAAACGGTCAAGTCATATTCCTGAAAAGCCGCCCTGTCAGGCTATCCGCCTGACATCACCACAATTTCGGGAACCATGATTTCTTGGCCAGCGGGTTGGAGGTATCGGCGGGATTGGCAATATAATCGGCGATAACCGTATGGCCGCTGGCGCGGGCATGGTCGGCAGCGGTCTTGCCGCCGGCATCCACAGCGGCGCGGTCAGCCCCGGCCTGCACCAGCAGTTTGACGCCTTTCTCGAAGCCCGCCTTGGCCGCCAGCATCAGGACACTTTCTTTTGTATAGGTGTCGACGCCATTCATATTGGCGCCGTGCTCGAGAAGAACCCCGATTGTCTTGGCGTACCGGCTGTTCCAGTTATCCAGCTCGCCCATCGCGGCGCCTAGGTTGAAAGAGGTCATGGTGCTATTGGGCGCTTTGCCCTCGGCAACTTTTTCGCGCGCCGATTTGGAATTGTCGGCATAGCCCTTCAGCGCTTCGAACAGCACGGTGCCTTCGTTGCCGGCAGGTTCGATTTCTTTGAGGTTAAGACCTTTGAAGCCCTTCAGCGCCCTGTGATCGCCCAAGGCGGCGGCGAAATAGACTGCTTGAATTCCGGTGACTTCAAATTGCGGCATGGCAAAACCCCTTTGGTTACTCATTAGAATAATAGGGGAAATAGATTAAGACCGGGTAAAGCGGCATACCTCTGAAAACACAAGTATTTTACATAATACTTGACGCTAAATATACCCCATGATATCCTTGGAGCCATTAAACACCGCAACAGGGGTATATCTTGAGCTGGTTTAAACGTTTTTTGGGCAAGGATGAAGAGGAACAGGCGGCAC
>JBGGMV010000057.1:0-4606 GCA_041287865.1 Alphaproteobacteria bacterium
CGCTTTGAAATCGAGGAAACGGACCTGCGCCGCGCGCTGTTCGAGCATTCCGGCGGCATGTTTCCCGAGCTGATCACGCGTTCCGACCTGAAAGTTTTCCTGCCGCCCATCGGCGGGCATACGATGTATTTCATTGGCGATCCCGCGACGATGCACGACGAAAAAGTCAAGCTGGCCTGCCGTGTGCACGACGAATGCAACGGCTCCGACGTGTTCGGCTCCGACATCTGCACCTGCCGACCATACCTGTGCCATGGCCTCGAAATCTGCATCGAAATGGCGCAGCAGGGCGGCAACGGGCTGATTGTTTACAACCGCAAGGAAGGCCGGGCGCTCGGCGAAGTCACCAAGTTCCTCGTCTACAACGCGCGCAAGCGCCAGGAAGGCGGCGACCGCGCCGACAAGTATTTCCAGCGCACCGAATGCGTGGCGGGCGTCCAGGACATGCGTTTCCAGGAACTGATGCCCGATATTTTCCACTGGCTGGGCATCACCAAAATCGACCGTTTCGCCTCCATGAGCGACATGAAATACAACGCGCTGGCCAAGGCGGGCATCAAGGTTGTTGAGCGCGTCGAGATACCGCCGGAGCTGATCCCCGCCGATGCCGCCGTCGAGATGGAAGCCAAGAAAGCGGCCGGATATTTTGCCAAAACCGACGTCAAATCGAAGGCCGATCTCGAGAAAGTGAAGGGTCGCAAGCTTGAGGAATAAGGCCAGGACCTCTGTCGATAGCGATCCCGTTGCCATCCTGCGCGACCCTGCCACCATCCGCGCGCGCGCCCATGCCTTGCTGGACATCGGGAAAGAAGGGCGCCTGCGCCACTTCAGCGTCGATATGGGCAAGCTGGGCGAGGTTGCGGATTTGGTCGCTTCCGTTATCCGCGACAATTACCCTGACCTCAAAATTCCCTACCATGGCCGCTGGCGGCATTTTTCCTTTGGTGAAATCGACCGCTGGCATGACCTGCAGGGTCGCTTTTCAGACAAGGATGAAATGGTGCGCTCCGCCATCGACCTTGCCGTGATCAGCGTGCTGCTCGATGCAGGGGCAGGGGCGCAATGGAAATACAAGGAGCCGTCGCGTTCTGACATTGAGGTCGGCCGCTCCGAAGGGCTGGCGCTGGCCAGTTTCTATATGTTCAAGAACGGCTTGTTCTCCAGCGACCCGAAACATCCTTTGCGCGCCGATGCGGGCGCTCTGGCGCTGCTGGATGACCGCAAGCTGGCCGCGGGTTTTCAGGCCAGCCCGCGCAATCCCATGGCGGGGCTCGAGGGGCGCATCCAGCTGGTCAAGAGCCTGGCGCTGGCGCTGACCGCGCATCCGGACCTGTTCGGAAAAGGCATTTCCCGCCCCGGTTTCCTCTACGATGCAATGGCCAAGGGAAAGACGGAAGTGCGCGCCAAGGATATTCTTGGCGCCTTGCTGACGGGCTTTGCGACAATCTGGCCGGGCCGCATCATCGTGCGCGGGCATAACATGGGCGATGTCTGGACGCACAGCCAGCTGGTTGCCGCCGATGAAACCAACCACCTGATGCCATTCCACAAGCTCTCCCAATGGCTGACCTATTCGCTGCTGGAGCCCTTTGAGTGGTCCGGCAAGAAAGTCACCGGCCTCGATGAATTGACGGGGCTGGCGGAATACCGCAATGGCGGGCTTTTTGTCGACATGAGCGTGCTGGTGCTGAAAGACCTCGACGAAGCCGACAATCAGCACAAGCCTTCCGATGAAATCATCGTGGAATGGCGCGCTTTGACGATCGCGCTGCTGGACGAGCTGCGCATCCCCGTTGCCGAGCGCCTGGGCCTGTCGCCCGGTGATTTCCCGCTTGCGCGCCTGCTGGAAGGCGGGAGCTGGCATGCGGGGCGAAAAATTGCTAAAGAGAAGCGCAAGTCAGCCGACCCGCCGATCCGTATCGTCAGCGACGGCACGGTGTTTTAGGTGTGTTCATGAAGCAGATGTTTCCTTTATATAATCTCTTTCGCGTAGCGAAAGCCGTCAGTCCCTTCTCCCTCTGGGAGAAGGCTAGGATGAGGGTACTATCAAACCTTCAACCATTGCCGCTGTCCGGCCAAAGTACCCTCACCCTAGCCCTCCCCCAGAGGGGGAGGGGACTAACGACGTGCTGCGCACGGAAATATAAATATTTCCCATCAATGTGAGGATTTCAGGAGAAAAAAATGCCCGAGAACCAGGTTATCGTCATCGACCATCCGCTTGTCCAGCACAAGCTGTCCGTGCTGCGCAGCAAGGACACGAACACCAACGACTTCCGCAACCTTATCCGCGAGATTTCCATTCTCATGGGCTATGAAATCATGCGCGATTTGCCGATGGAAGAGGTCGAAATCGAAACGCCGCTCGAAAAGATGAAAACCAAGATGCTGGCGGGGAAAAAGCTCTGTATTGTTCCTATTCTTCGCGCCGGCACAGGGTTTCTCGATGGTTTGCTGCAGCTGGTGCCGCTGGCGCGCGTGGGGCATATCGGCCTGTACCGCGACCCTGAAACGCTGGTGCCGGTTGAATACTACCTGAAATTCCCCGAAGACATGGGGAGCCGCCGCGTCATCGTGGTGGACCCCATGCTGGCGACCGGGAATTCGGCCGTCGCTGCCGTCGAACGCGTCAAGGATTCCGAAGCAACAGACATCAAATTCATGTGCCTTATCGCGGCGCCGCAGGGCATCAAAACCTTCCACGAAGCGCATCCCGATATCCCAATTTATACGGCAGCGATTGACCGGGAGCTCAATGATCACGGCTATATCCTGCCCGGCATCGGCGACGCCGGGGACCGGATTTTCGGGACGAAGTAGGGGGATTTGAGTGGTTTCTGGCCTGCGTTAGAGGAAGAAACGTTATCACACATTGAGCCGCCGCCTGCATGCACGACGAAACGACATCACAGCCGCTGAAAATGATAGTGGGGAAAGACCTTGAAGCGGTCACCTTCGTAATGGATTACGTCCAGCTTCAATTTCAGGAGCTAATATTTACCGCATTAGCTTGGCCCACTATCTCTGACGGCTCGAAGAACATGACAATTGTGCAGTTGGGTTATAGAGATAAACTGTGTGAACAAATTACCCAAAGCGTTGTTGCCGTGAGAGACGACCCTAAAAGCATAACTATCACCCTAAAAAACGGTGTTAGTCTGATAGTCCCTTTGGATGCAGATGAGCCGCGCGGACCGGAAATGGCTCACCTATCAGGCAAAGGGCTCTTCATTACGGCGTGGCATCGATCAAACTAAGCTATTTTCTATTAATCGGAATTATCGCATTAGCCCCGAGTCCCGATGCCCCGTGGCGGTTGGCACAATGAGAGCTTCCGGCACTCCACCATGCCCCGAAAGGGGTATATCGCCGCCAAATTCAAAATTATGTAAAACAATAAGCCTGTTTCTGCGTTATGGCGCCTGCAACGGCTCTCCAATGTGCATTCTTGTGCGCTCTATGTGCGTATTACAGGCCCTTCCGGGAGCCTTCCGGCCCGCGGAAAACACGCTGAATACGGCCCTTTTCCTGCGTTTTGACGCAGTTTTAAAGGGCGTCCAGGAGCCATCCTGACCGCCCGGCGCGGTCTTTTTTGAACCAATGACTCGGGTCGCCCCTTGAAACTGCTGCAGCGCGACATAATTCATCCTTTTCGGGAGACGATGTATGTCAAAATTCTGAACTTTTTCAGTACCTTTAGCGATTCTTTAAATTATCTTTGACATCATCACCTTTCGTACGTATAAACCTTGCACTGTCGCTCCGCAGATTCGCGGGGGGCCCGCAGAAAAGCCGCAGAACAGCGAATTTTTTGTTGACCTACAGGAACCTTTTCTGTATGTTTCGTGGCTCTGACAGATTCTCTCCGGTTTGGTAAACCACGAGGTTTTCCACTGGGGGCTTTTTGCGGTCAAACGCAAAGAGGTTAGAGGCGGCGCAAGCCGCAGGGTTATTGAACATTGTAGATCGATGAGAAGAGATACGCAGGCAGCGGTTTGTGATCGTGTTTTACGCTTTTATAAACCTGCTACTGAGTATCTCAGCACAGCCGAGACAGAGACCCTCACGGTTTCTGTCTCAATTTAGAAAAGAACAGAAGTGTACAAGCTTCTGCCTTTTCACAGTGAATGTCCTGAAATGGACATTAAAAGCAGGTCTCAAGTACTAAATATCAGAGATCCTTTGACATCAAAAGCAAAGGGATCGAATTCAACTTAAGAGTTTGATCCTGGCTCAGAATGAACGCTGGCGGCAGGCCTAAAACATGCAAGTCGAACGCTTGTAGCAATACAAGAGTGGCGCACGGGTGCGTAACACGTGGGAATATGCCTTTTGGTACGGAACAACTCCGGGAAACTGGAGCTAATACCGTATGGTCCCTTCGGGGTAAAGATTTATCGCCAAAAGATTAGCCCGCGGTGGATTAGCTAGTTGGTGAGGTAATGGCTCACCAAGGCGACGATCCATAGCTGGTCTGAGAGGACGATCAGCCACACTGGGACTGAGACACGGCCCAGACTCCTACGGGAGGCAGCAGTTAGGAATATTGGACAATGGGCGCAAGCCTGATCCAGCCATGCCGCGTGAGTGATGAAGGCCTTCGGGT
>JBGGMV010000058.1:0-9016 GCA_041287865.1 Alphaproteobacteria bacterium
GCTCGGACAAAAGCCACAAGTGGATCATCGATCCGCTCGACGGCACGACGAACTTCCTGCACGGCATTCCGCACTGGGCCATTTCCATCGCGCTTGAAAAAGACGGCGAAGTGATGGCCGGCCTTGTCTACGATCCTATTAAAGACGAGATGTTCACCGCCGAAAAAGGCACGGGCGCTTTCCTCAACAACAAGCGCCTGCGCGTTTCTTCCCGCAGCGTGATGGCCGACAGCCTGATCGCCATCGGCGGCGCGCGCATCGGCCAGAAATCGTACCGCCTGTACATGGATGAAGTCGACGCCGTGACCGCAGCCGTGGCCGGCACCCGCCGCCCGGGCGCTGCCTCGCTGGATCTTTGCTATGTGGCCGCTGGCCGCTACGAAGGCTTCTGGGAGCGCGAGCTCAACGCCTGGGACGTCGCCGCCGGCGCGCTGATCGTCAAGGAAGCGGGCGGCATTGCCACCGACCTCAACGGCGGCAAGGATTACGTCTACGGCCGCAGCATCATCGTCGGCAACGGCGCCATCCATGGCGAGCTGATGAAGAAGCTGAAAGCCGCCGACAAGGAAACCAAGAAAGTCAAATCGGCTTCATAGAGGTTCGAAATGGTAAAGCGTCATTTACTGTTAAGCGCGGCTGTGATGGCTCTCATGATCGGCGGAACCGCACCCGCCTTCGCGCAGTATTACACCAACTATAAACCGAACGACAAACCCGCCGTCGAAGTCGATATGGACATCATCGGCGGCGAAGCTGCTGCGCCTATGGCGCCCGGCTATGTCGCGCCGGTTGCGAACGAGGAGCTGAGTGCCATAGGCCCCGCCCCCACGCCCACAGGCGCGCGCATCGTATCGCAGCCGCCCGCCGCCTCCACGCCGCCGATCACGCGCGTGCTGAAGCCCTCGGGCACGCCGCCCGCCGGGCAGCCGGAAGAAACAACGCAGGAAGAGGCCGAACAGTATCGCCCCTACCTGACGACACCCGCGCAGCAAGCCGTGCGTTCCTACCCGCCCGCGCCCACACCGAAAACCGTTGATCGCGTAGCGCCCGTGACTACACCCCAGCCCGTGCGCTCCTACCCGCCCGGCGCAACGCCGCAACTGGCGGAAGAAATGCCGGCCGCCCCGCTGCAGCAGCCGGTGCACAAGCCTGCCGTGGCGAAAAAATACGAGCCTTCGCCTTCCGTGGTCGATGACGCTTCCTACAAGCCCGACTACAGCGGCTATTACAAATCCGGCGCGCCCGTGCCCGCCGCTGTCGCCAATGTGGAACAACAGCCGGCCCCGCAAAAAGAAATCGCGGCACAGCCTGCTGCCGCCGAAGAGCTGACAGCACAGTTGCCCGAGCCGCAATCCAAGCCGCAGCTGGATCCCCTGCCCGAAATCACGACGGAACGCAGCATCGAACAGACACCGCCGCCCGTCGCGCGCATGGCGCCGATTATGTCGGAACAGAAGCCGCCGGCAAAAATCATTTCCTATCCGAACAGCACCGTTGGCACACGCCCCCTGCCCACGCCGCAACGCAAGCCCGTGGCGCAGCCGGAACCCGTCGTCGCCACCGCGCCCGCGAAAAGGCCGTCGCTGGAAATCCTCGACACGCCCCCGCCGCCGCGCCCCGCCGCCGAAACGACCGAGCGCATCGTTCCCCCCGTCAGGGAGGAAGCCAAGACAGATATTTCGGCGCTGGCCGCCCAGGTCGACCAGGCCGCCGCCGATATGGGCACCGCGCCCGAGCCGGTGGAGCCGCCGAAATTCGCAACCGTCCCGACGCAATCGGACCTGATGCTTGAATTCCCCGGCAACTCCAGCGACCTGACGACCGCCACGCAGCGTAAACTAGACGCCATCGTGGTCCAGATGGAAGACCTCGACGACGGCGGTCGCCTGCAGGTGCGCGGCTATGCCGCCGGTGAAGACGGCAGCAAGTCGAGCGCCCGCCGCATCGCGCTCTCCCGCGCGCTGTCGGTGCGTTCCTACCTGATGGACAAAGGCGTCAAAGCCAAGCGCGTCGATGTCCGCGCCATGGGTTCGGAAACCGATCGCAATCCGCTTGATCGCGTCGATCTTATCTTCCAGAGATAATCAACCGGCCTTCAAATCCAGCTGCAAGCCCGCAAGATGCGTATACAGCGCATCCTTGCCGTAGAGCTGCGTATGGGAGCCTTCCGCCACCACGCGCCCCTGTTCCAGCACGATGATGCGGCTGGCGTTCTGCACGGTGGACAGGCGGTGGGCGATGATCAGGGTGGTGCGGCCCTGCATAAGGTTTTTAAGGGCCGCATGGACGGCGACCTCGTTGGCGGCGTCGAGTGACGATGTAGCCTCGTCCAGCAGCAGTATCTTCGCGTCCTTCAAAATCGCGCGGGCGATGGCGAGGCGTTGTTTCTGACCGCCGGACAAACGGTTGCCGCGTTCACCCACGAGGGTGTTATAGCCCTGCGGCAGCGCTGCGATAAATTCATGCGCCTGCGCCAGTTCGGCGGCGCGGCGGACTTCATCGTCGGTGGCATCGGGCTTCGCCAGCCGGATATTGTCGGCGACTGACATTGAGAAAATAGCGGAATCCTGCGCCACGACGCTGAGATGACGGCGGATCGCATGCGGGTCGCATTTTGCGATATCGAGTCCGTCTATCAAAATGCTGCCCGCATGGGGATCATAGAAACGCTGCAGCAGCTGGAAGGTCGTCGTCTTCACCGCGCCGCTGGGCCCGACCAGCGCCACGGCTTCGCCTTCCTTCACGCTAAAGGACACTTCATTCAGCGCATGGATATCGGGGCGGGTGGGATATTTGAAGCTGACACGGTCGAAGACGACAGTGCCGGTGATTTTCGGCGGCATGACTGCGCCTGCGGTTTTCAGCACCGGTTCGGTTTCCAGCAGCGAGATAATCCTGTCGGCGGCCCCACCGGCACGGCTGAAATCTGTCAGTGCTTCCGACATGGCCGTGACGGCTGCTGCGACGATGGCCGCATAGAAGATAAAGGCCGACAAATCGCCCGCCGACATCGTGCCCTGCAGCACCTGATGCCCGCCAGACCACAGAACCAAACCGATCGCACCGAGGACGGTAAAAATCACATAGGCAGTCAGGATCGCGCGGAAACTGACGTATTTCATCGCTGCGGTAAAGATATCCTCGGCCAGACCGCCGAAGCGTTTTCCGGCTTCGGCCTCGTAGCCGAAAGACTGTATTGTCTGTATGCCCTGCAGCGTTTCCTGCCCGTAGGCGCTGGCATCGCCAAGGCGCGCCTGTGAATCGCGGCTGCGTGCCCTCACCTTGCGCCCGAACCAGAGGATGGGCCCGATGATCAGCGGCACGGCAATCAACACGCTGCCCGTCAATTGCGGGCTGACAACACAAAGCATCGCAATCGCGCCCAGCAGCATCAACCCATGACGGAAAGCCATGGGCAGGTTCATCGTAATCACCATCTGCAGGACAGTGGTATCTGCGTTGATGCGCGATACCTGGTCGCCGGTTTTGTGCTGTTCGAAGAAAGCAGGGTCGAGGGTCAGCAGATGGCTGTAAATCTTCTTGCGCAGGTCGGCGATGACGCGTTCGGCCACGTAATAGACCAGCTTGATGCGCATATAAACTGCGCCGCCCATCAACAGGATCACCGCCAAGAGGACCAGCAGGCCGTTATCCAGCACCTGCCCGCTGTTATCGGCAAAGGCCCGATCGACGATATGGCGCAGGCCCCAGCCGATTGCCAGCATCATGACGGCCGATATGGCCATGCCAACGATCCCCCCCGCCAGCCGCAGGCGGTAGGGCCGCAGCAACGGCCAGAGCAGCTTCAGCTGCCTGCGGGCCTGTTTTTTATCGGGAATCGCTGTTTCCATGATTATTATGTAAAATATTCTTTCCGCCGGAAAGGCTACAGGCGTGAGATTGGCCGATTACCCGCCAAAGTCAACAAATTGCTTGCACATTACGCGAAATGCGGGTATTTAAACGCACCTGTGGCGCCTTCCTTTGAACGGCAGCCCGACGAATTTTTGAGGAGCTACCCATGAAAGAAAAGATTCACCCCGACTATCATGAGATCAAAGTGATCATGACTGACGGCACCGAATACACCACCCACAGCTGCTGGGGCAAACCGGGCGACGTCATGCGTCTCGACATCGATCCGCTGAACCACCCCGCCTGGACCGGTGGCGCCGCGAAAGTGACCGAAAAAGGCCGTCTGGCTAAATTCGGCAACAAATACGCAGGCCTCGGCGTTGCAGCCGCTGACCTCGCCACCGCCGCGCTGGAAAAGCAGGCTGAAGCGAAGAAAGAAGCCGCTGCCAAGAAAGAAGCTGCAGGCAAAGCCTAATCAGTTTATATCACTTCAAAAAAACCGCCCGCGCGAAAAGCCGGGCGGTTTTTTTGTTGTCTTTTAATGGCTTAATCTAAATTATTTGACGTAATGCTGGATGCTTGCTAAAACAGGCGCAACCGAAAGGAATTCCCCATGAGCGATTTGTTGAAGTTATTCCAGGACGAAGCTGCGCGCGTATCGGATGCGCAAAAGCAGCAGGCTGCCTTCATGGAAGAAAAAGTCATGCCCATGGTGAACCGCGTTATCGCGCATATCAACGCAGACAAAAACCTGCAGGCCGATTTCGGCCCCGGCGGCGATAACGGCACCTATATTCACAACAGCACGGTCAGCAGGGAAAATTTCTGGGCCTTCAATATCAACTTCTCGACCAAGGACGGCACGAAGCTTGGCACCTCGAAACTCTACCTGCACGAAAAAGCCCCCACCCTTGTGGGTTGCGATTTGAAACTCGTCAACATGGGCGGCGCCGCGAACCTGACATGGCTGGTCGAGAAAATGGTGCGTCAGGCGGCGTCGAAAAGCACCGCACCGGTGCAGAAACCCGCCATCTAGTTTTTATGTCTTTTCGCTCTATATCAATACATTGAAAAACCTGGCGAAAAAAATCTTTGATCCGGACTAATCCAGATCTCTCCCCCCCGCGTATAAATTACGAAGGACAGGAAGTGCCCATTGTGGGGCTTCCTATGATGTCTTTCCGGCTTGCCCCTCGGGGAGGCCCGATAAACCTGATATTGCTCATAGGAGAGTATCATGCATACGCTAGATTTTACCCCGCTTTTCCGTTCCACCGTTGGTTTCGACCGCCTCTCGCAGATGCTGGAGAACAGTCTCGTTTCCGATCAGGGCACGGCTTATCCGCCCTACAATATCGTGAAGCTTGATGACGACAATTACCGCATCACCATGGCCGTCGCAGGCTTTGGCGAGAAGTACATCGACATCACGGCGAAAGAAAACCAGCTGTTCGTGACCGGCAAGGCCACGCCGAACGGCGACGTGAAAAAAGGCGCAGTGTATCTGCACCGCGGCATCGCCGAGCGCGCGTTTGAACGCCGCTTCCAGCTTGCCGACCACATCCGCGTCGCGGGCGCAAGCCTCGACAACGGTCTTCTGACCATCGACTTGCTGCGCGAGATCCCCGAGGCGTCAAAGCCCCGCAAGATCACGATCGCACAAGCGAACGGCGCGAAAGTGCTGGACCAGAAGAAAGACGACACACAGGGGGAAGCCAAAACGTCCTGCGGCGCCTGCTAAGGCAGTTTCTCGGCCAAGGACGTAACACACCCCGACTAGGCACCTGCAGCCCGTAACCTGCAGGCCCCCTGAACGAAGACGCCCCGGTTTAACCCCCCGGGGCGTTCTTCTTTTGCCGTATTGAACGGCGCATTTTTGTGTCGCATACTGCGGCCATGAACCTAGGTCTTGCAGCATTGCGTTTTTTCAGCGGCGTCCCTGACGCCGTGCGCGACGCGCTTTTGTCCGGCGGGCACGAGAAGCGCTATGCCAAGGGCGATTTGCTTTTCATGCAGGATACACCCGCCGATAAGCTGTTCATCGTCATCGACGGCTGGGTGAAAATCTACCGCACGACGCCACAGGGCGAGGAAGCCGTGCTGGCCCTGCTGAAAACGGGCGACGCTTTCGGGGAGGCTTCTATTTTCGGCCATTCCCTCTATCCTGTTTCCGCGACGGCCGCCGAAGACGCCGCAGTCTTTGAAATACCCGGCCATCTGCTGCGCGCGCAGGCGAAGGCCAGCCACGAAGTGATGGCGCGGGTGATGGATTCGATGTCGCGCGACCTGCGCAATTTGCAGATGGAGAACGAACACCTTGCCCTGATGAGCGCGCCGCAGCGCGTCGGCTGCCTGCTGCTGCAGTTTTCCAGCGGCACGGCGGGCGCAGGCGGGAGCTTCACCCTGCCCTACGACAAATCGCTGGCCGCAGCCAGGCTTGGCATGAAGCCCGAAACTTTTTCACGCGCGCTGCAGGCGCTGAAACCGGTTGGCGTCAGTGTCGACGGCCCGCGCGTGACGGTCGCCAGCTTCGGCGCGCTGGTGGATTATTGCTGCACGCATTGCTCCGCCCTGCCCGGCGAATGCCCGGGCGCGCGCGAAGGCTGCGACCGCGCCGCCACCTGCCCCGGCAAAAAATTCATCAAAATCAGCGACAAGTAACCTTTCTCCGCCGCTTGACTTCCGTCAAGGCTGCAACTTCTGCCATGCCCTACCATTGAATTATCGGCATAAGGAGGTTGTCATGGATATCAGGAATGTCAAAGCAGCGGCTCTTGCCTTCATGGGAACGGCGATGTTCTATACCACCGTCTACCTGCTGGCTACATGGCCGGGGCACTGATCAGGGCTTCGGCGCGGGCGGTTTTTTTGCGGGTGTTTCGCCGCGCACCGCCATGGGGCGCGGGTCGGCGATTAGCAGGGCTTTCAGGCCGGCCTTTTCATCGTCTGTGAAATGTTTGCTATAGCGCGGGTCTTGGGCTAGGCATTCGAGAAGCATGACGCCGGAATTGGTTTTCCAGCTGTCGGGCTCCTCGCGCAGGCTTTTGATCAAATCTTCGGGCGACATGCGGTGGAAGCTTTTCACTTCGCCGTCGCGGGGCGCGGGCACCACATCGTCGGGGATCGTGACTGTCCAGTAAAACACTTCATCCCAGTTCGTGCCGCCGTTTGTTTCAAACGGGAAAGCGGGTTTTTCTGCCGTGCCCTGCACGTTGCGCGCATAGGCAAGCACCATGGCGGGGCCGGAGGGCTTGAGGTCTTCGGGCGCAAGGCTCGCCTCCTCCGCCGCTTCGGTTTTGACATGCGTCCAGGGATCTTTGCCCGAGGGCAGTAGGCCGCCCACCGAAATATCGTTGCAGCCTCGGAAGGTGAAAACCTTGTCCGAGCGCTTCGCCACCACGAAATCGCCATTCTCGAACTGCAAGATCACATGCACGCCGCGGCTGATAAGGCCCAGCGGGAAGATCAGGTTGCGGTTGATCTGGCAGAGCGGTTCATCGGCGATGCTGGCGCGCACGTCGGTCAGCTCTCCGGCAGGCTTGGGCAATACACCCTCCGCCGCCAGTTTTTCATGCAACGTCACAAAACGCGCGGTCAGTTGATCAGGGGTAAGATTTTCGGCAATCACAGACAATCTGCGCGAAGCCGTCTGGCCGAGGAGTTCCGGCGCGGATGCAGCCAGCTTCTCCGCCAGTTCCGGCCGCACATAGCCGACATGCTTGCCGTTAATCTCGAAGCGCCAGAGATCGTCAAAGGAAGCGTTGTTCAGCTGTTTGACCAGTTCCAGCATAACAGCCTTAGAGTTTGGGAGCGGAGGGCGTCGCCGTTTTCTCGCAGCGTTCGGCCAGTTTCAGCCATTGCGCTTCGGTGATGACTTTCGTGCCGTATTCGCCGGCCTGTTCCATCTTCATGCTGCCGGTTTCCTCGCCCTGTACGACAAGGTCGGTGGTTTCGGTCACATAGGTGGCGATGGTGACGCCCAGCTGCTTGGCGTATTCCTTCAGGCGCGGGCGACTCATCGACATCTTGCCGGTGAAGACGATGGTCTTGCCGGCAAGACTGGTGATGCCGGCGGTGGGATCGACGGCCGCGGGCTGCGGCGGCTGGCGCTCGGCGCGGGCTTCGCGCGTGAATTTCTCGGCAACCGACGCGGGCGGCTGGGCTTTCACCGGCTCCAGTTGCTTAAGCATCTCGCGGAGTTCCGTGGCCGTGAAATCGGGCGTGATCAGGCGGCCCTGCTTCGCATCGAAAGCCAGCTCGATCTGCTGCGGCTTGTTATCGCCCATGGCCAACCCTTTGCGCGCCGCGACTTCGCAGGCGAGGCTGGCGGATTCTTCGTCGGCGTAAAACTCGACGTAAGGATTGACGCCATCTTCGGCTTTGCGGATCGTGTAGAAGAAGGTAGGCATGGGAGCTCCTGACTGAAAATCAGGGATTACCATAGCGTATTAACAACATTATGTCAAAATTGTTTTTCGCTGTAAATTCAATGCATTAACAACGATTCTAAGAACTCCTACAGCCCCGGCGGCTTCAGCCTTTAACGATATCGAAGGACAGCACAGAGGGGTAAACCGTCTGCTCCAGGATGCAGTCGGCAGCCATGCGCTTGACGACCTCGTAAATCGCGTCGCCGGAGGTTTGCTGGTAGTGCTTCATAGCCGCAATGTCGCGTACGCGCTTGGAGACAAAAACCTCGTCATCGACATAGAAGAACGATTCAGCGTCGGCCCCCTCGCCCACCATGCTGGCGTCGCATTCGGCGCGGCGGGACTCAAACTCGGCGACATATTCCTTGAAGCGCGGCATCATGCCGGGCTTGATCTTCAGGCGGTAGAGGATGGTCTGCAAGGGCGCTATTCCTTCGCCGCGCCTTCGGGCATTTGCTGCGACTTTTCGATATCTTTGGCCATCTTTGTCAGATAGGCTTCGACCGCTTTCGGATCGTCAGGATTGACGCCGGCGCGGATCATCTCGTCGCGGTAGGCGTTATATTGCGGGTCGCTCTTGATCGTTTCGCCGATTTGCTTGTTCGAGCTCGTGACGGATAGGAACATCATGCAGATGATCCCGAAGGTCACGACAAAGCCGATAATTTTAGATATTTTCATGCTGCCTCCTGCAGGTAGCCAATAGTATCCTTGATAAGTTCCGTCAGCGT
>JBGGMV010000059.1:0-64234 GCA_041287865.1 Alphaproteobacteria bacterium
CAAGATAGTAAGGTCTCCAGTCGTCCCAACGTTACTGCTTCATCCGTCATTTCTAAAGTCACAGATTTCAGATATACCCCCTTACCAAACATTGCTTCAAAATGATTGGCTTTAACGCATAATGGCTCAGGCCATGCATGACGTCCGGGACACTCCTCCATTTCTATTAAGCTCTCTACCGTTTTCGGATCCTTGGTATCCCGAAAATGGACAAACATAGGATAGAATTGCGGCTCAACTTCCTTTGGCCCAGCTTTAAGGGAGCTGTAGAAACTTAAACCATCTTTCTCCAGCGGCACTGCCGCGGAGGGGAAAACATAAAATGGCAACACTTTTGCGTGATCCGTCATTTTGTATCCTTTTAGCAAAGCAAACAGGATACCACGCTCCCCTAAGTCAACTATAACGGCCTCTCCCGCAAGAGTAATACTGGGTTTCATTTCTGGAGTAATTTGGGGCACTAGCTGTACAGCTACTTCCCTAACTGCAGAGCCTGTCTTTATACCCTCCGGGGTCGCAACCGTCACTGTCATCTTGTAACGCCAAGTACCGGAGGGATAGATGATTCCCCAAACAATCCACAAACCGGCAAGGATTGCGGAGGCAATAACAATCTTTGAAAAAGTTTTATTTTTCAATCTGCCCTGCTTATTCCCGCACCATCACGCCCGCCACGCCGAAGTGGTCGGAGGGGAAGATGTCTTTGCGGCCCGGTATCACTGGCTCGTTGCCGATGATTTCCACCGATTGCGGCTTCCATGTGTCGGAGCGCAGCAGGATCCAATCGAGGCGGCGGCTGGGCTCGCCGGTGAAACGCTCGGGGCTGAGGCCCGCCATATCGGATTTTTCGTTATCCCAGGTAAAGCCGGGTTCGCCGGGGCGGAGCGTCAGCCAGAAATCGATGAAGGTTGCGGGGATGGCGTTTCCTTCGGGCACGCCATCGCCGAAGTTCAGGTCGCCCATCACCAGCGCGTCGCCCACGCCGTCCAGTTCATTGAAGATGACTTTCAGTTCCTCGATGCGGTGCGCGCCTGCCTCCAGCGCGCTGGTCATATGCGTCGTGGCCACCGTCAGGTCACGCCCGCCGACGTCGAGAGTCGCGAACAGAACGGTGCGCCATTGCTTGCCGGGCAGCGGCACGCAGCGCGCCTTTTTGACCGGATATTTTGTGAGGATGAACTGTCCGCCGCACCATTCGGTGACAAGGCTGACCTGCGCGTATTTTTTCGCCATCGGGCTTTTCGCCAGCATATCGGTGAACCAGCCGCCCACCTCCTGCAGCGCGATGATATCGGCGTCGCTGTCCTCGAGGATTTTAAACAAGGGCTGCGCGCGTTCCTCGATGTGGGTGAGCAGCACCAGCACGTTATAGGTGACAAGCTTCAGCGTCTTCGGGTCTTTCGGCGCGTCGATGTCGATCGATGACGTCGGCACGGGCATCTTCAAATGGTTATAGGCGACGAAAGACAGCGTGCGCCCCAGCGTGAAAACGAAAAACGCCAGCACCACGGCAATCAGCAGATATGAAAGTTTTTTCTTCATGGCCTTGAGCCTAGAACATGCGGAAGATAAAGGCAAAACCGCCAATTTGACATAACAAATAACCCGTGCTACCTTCCCCCGCATGGCCCATACCGTCTATTTCATACGCCATGGCGAAAGCCAGTCGAACGCAGGCGAAAAAACCGAGCATCCGCAGTCGGTGAACCTGACCGCGCGCGGCATCACGGAGGCTTTCAACCGCGCCGCCGGATGGGAAGACAAGCCCGACCTGATCGTCACCTCCGCCTATACACGCACCAAGCAGACCGCCGCCCCGCTGATCGAAAAATTCCCGGGCACCGCGCAGGCTGAATGGAACATCCACGAATACACATACCTCGAAGCCGTGAAATACAAGAACACCACCAATCTCGAGCGCAAGCCATTCATGGAAGAATACTGGGATCGCGCTGACCCGAATTACAAAGACGGCGGCACGGCTGAATCCTTCGCCGAATTCGCGCAGCGCTGCAAGGACGCGGTGGAGCAGATGAAGAAATGCGACGGCGCCGTTACCGTCGCCTATTGCCACGGCTATATGATGAACGGGATTTTAATGGCGCTCGACGGGCAGTTCGATACCGTCACGCCCGACACCATGCGCGCCTTCTGGAAGTTCCACGGCGAAAACCACGTCGGGAATTGCCAAGTGCTCAGGTTCGATGTCGACGGCGATACGGTCACCTACAACAAGGCCGCCGCACCCGCGCGCGGCACAAAGGGCCCCGCCTTTAACGACTGAGGCCCCTTTTCAATTCAGCCCTGCCGCTTACTTTTGACGCTCAAGATATGTTTTTGGCGATATCACTAAGTAACTGTTATATAACAATAAAATTACAATATAAGACCGTGACACCCCCACCCTCTCTTGACTTTATTATGAAAAATATATAGACTGTCACAACCTCAACCACCCGGGGAGTGCGGGATGCCTAAGCAGCAGGATGACGACATGAAGCTGGAACGCGCGGTCAAGCCGCTGCGTCCCTTTGTATTCAAAAACGCCGCAGCAACATTCAACGCCGAAGCCCTGCCGGAAAAACGGCAGGCCGCATGGCTGCTCTCGGGGCTTACGCCCCTGTCGCAGGCGGTGCGTGACGGCAATATCTCCGAAGTCGTGCGCCAGCTGAAGGCCGGTTTCGATCCCTGCCAGCCCAGCAGCGGCGGAATAACCTCGACCCCGCTCGAAGACGCCGTGACATGGGATCAACCCGAAATCGCGCAACTGCTGATCAAGGCCGGTGCCGTCGTAACGCAGACGGCGGCCAGCTACGCGCTGCGCTACCGCAATCGCGGGCCGGAAGACAAACGCCTCGACATCATCCTGATGCAGGCCCCTGCAACGCAGATGTCCGGTGTTTCCGGATTGGAACCCTACCTGCTGCGCGCCGCCCATCTGGGCGAGGTCGCGCTGATAACCGGCCTCGTCAACGCGGGCGCGAATGTGAATATGGAGACGCAGTATTCGGACCCGATGGACCAGATCCGGGTTGAACGCCAGACACCCGTCGCCTGCGCCGTCAACAGCGGCAAGGTGGATGCGGTGCGCACGCTGCTGCAGGCGGGCGCCGACGGCGCCGACGCCATGACGCAGGCCTTCTGCAACTGGAAACTCGGCGACCCCGGCTTTACTCATACCGACATGGGCTGCATGCTGATCAATACCGTGCCGCACGACAAAGTCCTGATCGCCATGCAGCGCCGCGAAGCCATACGGCTGTAGCCATGACCGAACTTGCCCAGACATTCACCATCCACGGCCAGACGCCCGAGGCGCTGGCGACAGCGCTGATGGATGAAATGCAGGAAGGCAAGGTGCAGGGCAAGCAGGCCGACTATGAATTCATGAAAAAGCTGATCACGGCGGGCGCAAAGCTCGACCACGTGCATCGCTGGGGGCGCAACCCGCTGCAGCTGGCGGCGGGTATGCAATACCATGCCATCGTCGACGCGCTGATCGCGGCCAAATCGCCGCTCGACGCGCAAGACCCCGAAGGCTTCACGGCGCTGCACATGGCGGCCATGGTCTTCTCCGCCCGCACGACCCGCAAGCTGCTGGATGCCGGCGCGGATCCCTTTTTGAAGGACAACACGGGCAAGACGGCGCGCGACTACGCGCTATCGACGAACGACCAGAAGATTATTGTCCTGTACGACACCGCCATAAAAAACAGAACCGAGGCCGCCCAGCGCGCCGCAGAGGCCGCAGCCGCCATCAAGGCCGCCGACGACCAATACCTTGCCGCAGGAATGCCGCTGCCCCGCGCCATCCGGATTTCGTGGCCGCTGACGCTCAAAGGTAAATCGCTTTAAAAGAAAAAGGCCGCAGCATTTCTGCCGCGGCCCTTTAAACAAAAATTCCGAAAGCTTACTTCGGCCCGCCTTTTTTCTGGTCGGCGCGGCGCTGGCGTTCGGCCGGGGTGATCCAGCAGTTGCGGTCGCGGGGCAGGGATGACACGCGCTTCACTTCGCCGGTCGACTGGCTGACGGATTTCAGGTCGCCGTCGCCGTTGATGAGATAGCTTTCCGCGCCGCAGACCTGTCTCAGGTGCGGGGGCAGTTCTTCCTCTTTCGCGCCGCGATAACCTTCGGCTTCGAGCTTCTTCAGGTTCTTCTCGTAATCGGGATGCCAGTTGCCGGGGAAAATCGCCATGTTCAAATCTCCTGTGGGGTTTAAAGAAAAGGCCGGGGCGAAAAACTCCGCCACCGGCCTTCGTATCGTTAGCCAGCGCGAATTACTTGCCGCGCTTGTAGCCGAGGTAGCCGCCGATAGCAGCGCCGACAGCGATCACGGGCAGCGACACCGGCAGGATGGTGACTGCGCCGATGATGGCGGCTGCGCCTGCGCCGATAGCTGCGCCTTTGGCTGCTTTGTTGAACTGGCTCTTGGGTCTGTTGTCGTTGCTCATCTGTGTGCTCCTTGTTTTTATATCTATGAAAATTTATCTTGAGCCGCTTGTACGGGCGCGGCGTCACTATGTCAATCCGTCGCGGCAACATTTTGGAAAAAAGACGATATTTTATTTTCATAAGAATACAGAACGTGTGTTATTTCCAGCTTATGTAAATCCATATCCTCCCCTTGCGGGACTATTATATGAAGGGTTAGGTTGCTCCATCACGACAGGAGTATTTCATGACCGGCTTTTCCTTCGCCGACAGCGCCACCGGCCCCGTTTCCGCGATCCTCAAGCGTCTCAACCGTCACGGCCTTGTGACAGGCGCGACGGGCACGGGCAAAACTGTCACATTGCAAACGCTGGCCGAAAACATGGCGAAGCAAGGCATTCCGGTTTTCGTGACGGATGTGAAGGGCGACCTCGCCGGCATCGCGGTGCCGAAAACACCCGGCACGATTACGCCGCCCACGCTTTTCTGGGATCTGATGGGCAAGCAGGGCCATCCTGTTCACACCTCCATTTCGGAATTCGGCCCCATCCTGCTGGGCCAGCTGCTTGACCTCAGCGATGTGCAGCGCGGCGTGCTGGAACTTGTCTTCCGCGTGGCGGATGACGGCGGCCTGTTGCTCTACGACCTGAAAGACCTGCGCTCGGTGCTGCAATACGTATCCGACAATGCGCAGGAAGTGAGCGCGAAATACGGGCTTGTCGCGCCCGCCACCATCGCGGCCATCCAGCGCGGCCTGCTCTCGCTCGAGAACGAGGGCGCGGGCCGCTTCTTCGGCGAACCCGGGCTGGAACTCGCCGACATCATGCAGGTCACGCCGCAGGGCACGGGCTATATCAGCGTTCTTGCGGCAAGCGAGCTGATCCAGCGGCACCGCCTCTATGCAAGCTTCCTGCTCTGGATGCTGGCCGAACTGTTCGAGGACCTGCCCGAAGCGGGCGACCTGCCCAAGCCGAAACTGGTGCTGTTCTTCGACGAAGCGCATCTGCTCTTCTCCGGCGCGCCGAAAATCCTGCTGGAGAAAGTCGAACAGGTCGTGCGCCTGATCCGCTCGAAAGGCGTCGGCGTTTATTTCGTCACGCAGAACCCGGGCGATATTCCCGACGAGATTCAAGGCCAGCTTGGCAACCGCGTGCAACACGCGCTCCGCGCCTTCACCCCCGCCGAGCAGAAAAAACTGAAGGCCGCCGCGGAAAGCCTGCGCGCCAACCCCGCCTTCGACACCGAAAAAACATTGGGCGAACTGGGTGTGGGCGAAGCGCTGGTCTCGATGCTCGACGATCAGGGCGTGCCCACGGTGGTGGAGCGCTGCAAGGTGCGCCTGCCCGAAAGCCGCCTCGGCCCGCTGCAGGCCATGGAGCGCCAGCAGCTGATGCTGGCCAGCCCCGTCGGCCAGAAATATTCCGTTGTCGTCGACAGCCGCTCGGCCTATGAAATGCTGCAGACGCAGAAAAGCGCCGCCGCAGGCCGCGCTACGTCCCAGCCGCAACAACCCCAGCAACCGCAGCAGCAGGCTCCTGCCCCGCAACCTTCCACTATGGGCAGCATCCTCGACGGGATTTTCGGCGGCGGCGCACGCGTGCCCACCGTGAAACGCGGTCGCACGCCGGACAGCATGGCAGAGATGATGGCCAAGAACGCCGTGCGCGCCATGGGCAGCCAGGTCGGCCGCCAGATCGGCACGCAAATCATGCGCGGCATCATGGGCGCGATTATCAAGCGGTAGTGGTTAGATCAAATGGGTGGGTGTAGATTTCAATTTACGCCGACAGCTTTGATCCAGAGCACTTCATCACGTTTTTTTATCACCGGAATTTTTTATGGCAGTTATTCCCGCTTCAATGAATCCCAAGCTTAAGGAGCTTAAGCTCCTTCTTGCAGAAGGCATGCATCAATGGTCTTTGCTTGAGCTGGCCTTGAGCCACCTCTTCGCATCCCAGGTCGGCACAAAACATCCCTTAGCATATATTATTTGGGACTCAGTGATAAGCTTTGATGCCAAGCTTAGTTGCTTAAACGCAGTCCTAAATTTCAATTTGAAGGATGACGATCTGAAAGCGCTTTGGGGGCGATTAGGTGACCGCATACAAAAGGCTAATTCGCTCCGGAATCAATTGGCCCACTCAGGATACCTCTCTAATAGTAAAGACGTCTATCTGGTCCCGTACTTATCAGTTGCAGCCATCGTAACAAAGCCGAAAGAGATAAAGAGACTAAAGGAAAACGATCTAAAAATAAGAGAAGAGACTTTCAAGGCGTTAGTATCGGCCACCCAATGGTTTTCTATAGTTGCAAATCCGGGTTCACAGCCAGATTCAAAAGACGTTCTAAAAGCACCCGATCTAATAACCGAGCTTCGTGGCTTAATCTTCCAGACTCCCGTAAAACCAAAACGCCACGGTCGATGATCAAAGGGGTCGGAGTAAGTTGATTAGAGTAAGTTGATTTTTATTCCCTAGGCAATCTTGCAGGGGCCGGAGACGCCGCCGGCGTTTTTGCGGAAGGTGCCGGACGGCCTTGCGCCCAGTTCCTGCAGCAGCTCTGCCGTCGATTTCTGGCCGTAAAAATTCGCGCAGGTCAGCGCTGTCCAGCCGTATTCGGATTTCCTGTCAGGGTCGGCGCCAAGGCGGCAGAGGAATGACACCGCTTCATCCTGTCCGTAAATCGCGGCAAACATCAGCGGCGTTTGCCCGCGGGTGTCTTCCGAATGAACATGCCGTGCGCCGAATTTCGTGACGAAGGCGGAGAGCGCCTTGAAATCCCCGTTACCGCAGGCCTCGAAGAAATCTTTCATCTCGCGCCCGCTGGGCCGCGCCGTCGAGGTGACGCTTGAATTAAAAACTGCAGCGAAGTCAGTCATGGTTCTTCTCCATTCGCACGGGTTAAAACAGGTCTTAAAAATCAAAGGCTGTTTTGCGGATGCTGGAGAATGACAGGCGGGAAACATATCCCCTCTAAAACCGCTCTGTCGCATAAAGTCGCATCCGGCTTGTGTGAAGACTATACGCGGGTTTCTATATTATGTCAAATAGATGACTGTTAACTACCTGAATTATATATAAAATTATATCGCCCTGCCGCTGAGGGCGCGGGCTTGCCGGTACCTGTCCCGATTAATCGTTCGATGGAATAATGCGCCGCTTCACAGGCGTAAAGGCCCCGCCCTGCAGGCGGCGGTCGAGCTCCATCACCCATTTCGCATCGGCCAGCGCGTGGTGTTCGTCGTCGCCTTTCGGCGGCACCATGTGGCGCGGGTGGCCTTTGTCGCGGTAGGTCTGCGCGACGTTGATGGGCATGGGATCGACGTTGGGCGGCAGTTTGAGAAAGTTTTCCCCCAGCAAATTCAGCAGCAAATAACTGTCCTGCGCCGCGAACCAGTAATGGAACGAGGTCTGCTGCGTGCCGATGAAATCTTTTAATTCCTGCTTTATTTCCGCCAGCGTCTTGCGTTCGGCGTCGGGCGGCAGTTTAGTCAGCACCGTGCTGGCGATGAAATGGTTTTTCTCCGCCTCCAGCTTGTTGAATTCGCTGTTCACGGCATAGAAGGTTTTTCCATCCTTGTCCGTGATGCCGATGCTGATAAGTTCGAGCACACGCAGGGTGCGGCCGTCTTCGAGTTTCGCGTCGTACTCGAGGAATTCGGTGTCGAAATATAATTTGCGCGTGGCGGCCATTTTTCGCGTCCTTTTGATATCGGCGCGATGTTGGCATCTGTTTGATATTATGTCAATTTAAAATATTTGTTCTCTTTTTGTCCATTTTGTTCTTGCGCCAGAGAACAAAAAGCGTACAGTAGAGGAAGAAGCGGCGAGATTCGAAGCTGCTTTTCAGCAAAGATTGAAGTGAATCATCAAAAAGGGGTAAATCAACATGTCCGCAGTCACCGCATTACGTCCCGAAGGGAAAAACGATATGAACGCCGCTGAAAAGCAAAAGGCTCTCGACGCCGCGCTTGGCCAAATCGAACGCGCCTTTGGCAAAGGCTCCATCATGAAACTGGGCAGCGACGCCCGCCAGGAAGTCGAAGTGATTTCCACCGGCTCGCTGGGCCTCGACCTCGCGCTCGGCATCGGCGGCCTTCCCCGCGGTCGCATCATCGAAATTTACGGCCCTGAAAGCTCGGGCAAAACAACGCTGGCGCTGCAAGTCATCGCCGAAGCGCAAAAGGCCGGCGGCCAGTGCGCCATCATCGACGCCGAACACGCGCTCGACCCCTCTTACGCCGCCAAACTGGGCTGCAAGGTCGAAAACCTGCTGATCTCCCAGCCGGATTGCGGCGAACAGGCGCTGGAAATCGCCGATACCCTCGTGCGCTCGGGCTCGCTCGACGTGCTCGTCGTTGACTCGGTGGCGGCGCTTGTGCCCCGCGCCGAACTCGAAGGCGAAATGGGCGACAGCCACATGGGTCTGCAGGCGCGCCTGATGAGCCAGGCGCTGCGCAAGCTGACCGGCACCATTTCCCGCTCCCGCACCATCGTCATCTTCATCAACCAGATCCGCATGAAGATCGGCGTCATGTTCGGCTCCCCCGAAACCACCACGGGCGGCAACGCGCTGAAATTCTACGCCTCCGTCCGTCTCGATATCCGCCGCATCGGCTCGTTGAAGGACAAGGAAGTCGTGGTCGGCAACCAGACGAAAGTAAAAGTCGTCAAGAACAAGCTGGCCCCTCCCTTCCGCGTTGTCGAATTCGACATCATGTACGGCGAAGGTATCTCGAAAGAAGGCGAGATCATCGACCTCGGCGTCAATGCCGGCGTGGTGGAGAAATCCGGCGCATGGTTTGCCTTTGACGGCGAACGCATCGGCCAGGGCCGCGAGAATACCCGCAAGTACCTGAAGGACAACCCCAAGGTCGCCGAAGCCATCGAGAAGAAACTGCGCGACAACGCGAACGCGGTTGCCAACACCATGCTGGCCGGCCCCGATGAATCGAATGACGACGACGGCGATGACGAAGCGCCCTCGCCCAAATCCAAGAAAGAGAAGTCCTCCGACTGACCCCCTGATAACCCCCAATACACACAGTAGCCACTGTTACTAGCTTCTCTTTCAGACCCCGAAAGGCCCGGTTTCTTCCCGAACCGGGCCTTTTACTTTTCTTAATAATATCAATGTTAAGGTTAATGTATTTGACATAATATTGACACTTCTCTATTATACTTAGAAGCCCCTTGGGGAGGGCTATGCATGAAGCTCGCTAACATCTTCAAATATTTCTCGTCTGGCATCAGCGCTTCCGAAAGGTCGCTGATCAGGCTCGGCTGCCCCTACGAGAAAAAACCCGATGGCACACTGGTGGCCAAGGGCGATATCAATCTGCGCCATAAACACCTCAAGCGCCTGCCCGACCTTTCCGACGTTATCCTCGAAGGATCATTCCTCTGCGGCGCCAACCAGCTCAAAAGCCTGAAGGGCGCGCCCCGCATCGTGACGGGCGATTTCTATTGCGAATACAACCAGCTGAAAAGCCTCGAACACGCGCCGCAAAGCGTCGGCGGCAGTTATTTTTGCTGCAACAACCAGCTGACGGACCTGAAAGGCGCGCCGCGCAGCATCTCCGGCAAGTTCGCCTGCAATGAAAACAACCTGATCACGCTCGAAGGCGCGCCCGATGTCGTCGGCGACGGCTTCATCTGCCACGACAACCAGCTCACCAGCCTCGTTCATGCGCCGCAAGACGTGAAAGGCGGCTTCTGGTGCCACAACAACAAACTGGAAACCCTGCAGGGCGCGCCCAATGACGTGGGCGGCCTGTTCAACTGCGGCAAGAACAAGCTGCTGCATTACCTTCATGCGCCGCAAGGCTTTACCATCTTCTACAGCGACCTCGGCGATTTCCACACCTACCAGTCCCTGAAGGACAAGGTGCTCGACACGCCCGCGCATATCGAAGCGGTGCAGAAATGGAAAGAATCCCTCTACGAAAAATCCACGTCGCTGTCGCAGGGCTTCAACATCCGCAAGCCGCTGCAACTGATCTTCGGCCGCCCCGCTCCCGCGGTCGAAGCCATTCAGGTGCGCAAGCCTCTGAACTTCAAAACCCCTAGCCGCTAGCGCAGCGCCGCGCTCCAGGGGTGCGCGTTCTTCTGGTACGACACATCAAGCGCTTCCCTGAGCCAGCCCTTCTGCTCCGCCGACAAATGCGGCGCGGCTGCGTCGAAATCAATCTGGTCGCGGTCGCGCATGTGCTTGCTTTTGTAAAGCAGCACAATTTCGGGCGACAGATACGGCGTGTTTTCAAACCCGCTCTGCAGCACGGCCCTGTGCAGTTCGCGCGTGACCAGCGCGTTGCGGCGGTAAACCCAATGCGTGGCGGAGGCGTCGTTCAGCAGCACTTCCAGCCGCTCGCCGGGCAAATTGAGGTATAATTCATGGATCGGCGGCTCCAGCACCTGCCCCTCTTCCCATGAATAATAAACCCCGCCGCCGTTCGGCTTCACATAGGTAATCAAAATCTTGGGAAATCGTTCACGCAGCAAATCCTGCTCGTCCCTGAAAATGCCGATATCGATATCATTGCGCAGGCGCACGGGCCGCCCTAAAAACAGGTCAATCGCCTGTCCGCCGCAGAAAAACCATGTGCCGGAATAACCGTTAAAGGCAATGCGCGCCGCATCCAGATGGGTGAAGCCGGAGAAGGCCATGGAAGGTCAGCCCTTCTCGCGCATCACGCGGGACTTCTCGCGCTCCCAGTCGCGCTTCTTTTCGGTTTCGCGCTTGTCGTGCTGTTTCTTGCCGGTGGCGATGCCAAGTTCGACCTTGGCGATGCCGCGGTGGTTGAAGTAGATCGACAGCGGTATCAGCGTCGTGCCCTTGCGCTGCACCGCGCCGATCAGCTTGTTCATCTGGTTTTTATGCAGCAGCAATTTTCTGGGCCGGCGCACCTCGTGCTGCCATTTCGCGTTCGATTTGGTGTATTCGGGGATATGCGCGTTGACGAGGAATATCTCGCTGCCCGACACCTGCGCATAGCTTTCGTTGATGCTCGCCTGTCCCGAACGCAATGATTTCACCTCGGTGCCGGTCAGCATGATGCCGGCCTCCATGGCGTCTTCGATGAAATAGCTGAAACGGGCCTTGCGGTTCTGCGCGACAGTCTTGTTGTTGCTGTCTTTCTTCGCGTCCTTCTTGCCTGCGCCCTTATTCTTGCCCGTCATGAGGTTTCATCAGCGCTTCCCGGCTTTCTTCAGGGCGGGTTTGCCGACCTTGAAGATGCCGGCGAATTGCATCGCGTCGTCCAGTTTCTGGCGGAGACCCGCCGTAACCGGGACGAGCGGCAGGCGCAGCTCCTCGTTGATTTTGCCAAGACGCGAGAGGCAGTACTTCGCGGGCGAAGGGCTGGTCTCGGCGAACAGTGTTTTATGCAGCGGCAGCAGTAAATCGCGCACGCGCTCGAAATTCTTCCAGTCCTTGCGCTGCCAGTAGATGTGCAGGTCGGCGCAAAGGCGCGGCGCCACGTTGGCGGTGACCGAAATGCAGCCATGGCCGCCCTGCGCCAAGTAAGCCGCGACCGTCGCGTCTTCGCCCGACAGCTGGATAAAGCTATCGCCCAGCGCGTTGCGGATCTGCAAGGGGCGCGACAGATCAACCGAAGCGTCCTTGATGCCCACCACGTTCTTCAACGCGGCAGCGCGCACGACCGTTTCCACGGCCAGATCGACGCCGGTGCGTCCAGGCACGTTATACAGAATGAGGGGCAGGCCGCAGGCGTCATTTATCGCCTTGAAATGCTGGTATAATCCTTCTTGCGTAGGCTTGTTATAATATGGCGTTACGACTAGAATACCATCTGCACCGCTCTTTTCGGCAAAGCGCGCGAGTTCGACGGATTTCGCCGTCGCGTTCGAGCCAGCGCCAGCGATCACCGGCACCTTGCCGTTGGCCGCTTCCACGCAGGCTTCGACGATGGACTTGTGCTCTTCAACGGAAAGGGTCGGCGTTTCGCCCGTCGTCCCGCAAGGAATTAACCCGTGAGTTCCGCTCGCTACATGCCACTCGACAAGCTGCTGGAACGCATCAAGGTCCACCTTGCCCTTTTTAAAGGGGGTGACCAGGGCGACCATAGAGCCTTTGAACTTTGCAGCCATGTTAAATCTCCGGATTACTTACGTCCGCCCACTGTAACGGTTAGGGGCCTTGGGCGCAAGAATAGGCCTTTTATGGCTAATTTTGCAAGGGTTTTGACGATTCTGGCCTTCGCCGCCGCGCTTTCCCTCGCCCCGTTGCAGGATAGCAGCGCCGCGACTGCGCAACCCAAGAAAGTCGTGAAGAAAGCCACCACGCAAAAGGCCACCAAAACCGCCCCCCGCAAGATTTTGCGCAAGCCGCCGCCGCGCAAGCAGAAAGTCCAGTCGCGCCCCGCGGACGATGACTGGCAAAAAGCGGCCGTGCTGCTGAAATCGTCAGGCGACCCCGTCGCGCGCAAGCTGCTGACATGGATTTACGTGACCGAAACCAATTTGCCGATCGAGGCGCATTCGCTCATCACCTTTGTCGAGACGAACCCCGACTGGCCGCGCCAGTCGGCTTTCCGCCGCAAGATAGAAACAGGCATCGGGGCCGAGTTGTCGGCGGCGGAGGCCGAGAAATGGTGCCTCGCACATCCCCCCACGAGTTACGACGGCGCGCGCGGCTGCATCAGCGCGCTCGCCAAGGGCGGAAAGCAGGCCGAGGCGCGCAAGATACTGGACGACTGGTGGTACGAAGCCGAGCTGAACAAGAACCAGACAGCCGCGATGGTGGCGGGCTATGGCGCCTACTTCAAGCCGGGCGCGCAGGCCGCAAGGCTCAATCATCTCGTCTGGCTGGGCCGCTACGAAGAAGCCGACGCGATGCTGCCCTTCGTCGATGCGAACAGCCGCGCACTGGCGGAGGTGCGCATGGCTCTGGGCAAAATGTCGAAAAACGCCGACAAACTGCTGCAGGGGCTTTCCCCGCAGGCATTGAACAGCGAAGGCGTGATGTTCGAGCGCCTGCGCTGGCGCCGCCGCAAGAACATGGATTCAGGCGCTTTGGAGCTCATCGGCCAGATGCCGAAAACGCAGACGCATCCGGTGCAGTGGTGGGGCGAGCTCAGCGTCATGTCGCGCCGCGCGATCGAGCGGCGCAATTACGCGGCCGCGCTCAGCATCGCCGCGAAGCATGACCTGAAGGACGGCCTTGAATTCTCGCAGGCCGAATGGCTGATCGGCTGGCTGAACCTGCGCCTGAAAAAACCGGTCGAGGCCTATAACCATTTCGACGTGATGTACCGCAGCGTCGGCACGGCCATCAGCCGTTCCCGCGCGGCCTATTGGGCGGCGCGCGCCTCGGAAATGCTGCCCGACCAGGCGCGGGCAGACCGCTGGCACCAGGTCGCGGCACAATATCCTTCCACCTATTACGGCCAGCTTTCCTACGAAAAAGCCTATGGCACGCCCAAGCCCGGCACGTTCAACGACCAGCCGCTGCCGCCGGGCGCCTGGGAAAAATTCAACGCCACCGACAATGTAAAGGCGCTGCGCCTGCTGCAGCAACTGGGGCTAAAGCATTTCACCGAGCCGTTTTTAGTGCGCATCATCGACCTCGCCCAGACCGAGCATGATTTCATGATGGCAGCTAGACTTGCCCGCGAAACCGGCAGCCTTTACTACGCCGTGCAGGCGAACAAGGAAATCCAGCAGCGCCTTGGCCTGTTCCTCTTCGAGGAAGGCTATCCGCAGACGCGCCTGCCCGCCCAGACGCCCGAAAAAGCGCTGGTGCATGCCATCATCCACCGCGAAAGCATGTTCAATACCCATGCGCTCTCCCCCGCCGGCGCGCGCGGGCTGATGCAGCTGATGCCCTCCACCGCCAAGATGACGGCAAAGCGCGAGGGCGAGACTTATAACATCGACAAGCTGACGGCGGATCCGTCGTTTAACCTGCTGATCGGCTCCGCCTACCTGCGCGGGCTGCTGCACGATTATAACGGCTTCTATCCCATGGCCATCGCCGCCTATAACGCGGGGCCGGGAAACGTGAAGGAATGGAACGGCATCTTCGGCGATCCGCGCACCAACGGCATGGATCTTGTCGACTGGGTCGAACATATTCCGATCTACGAGACGCGCAACTATATCCAGCGGGTGATGGAATCCTATTACATCTACCGCATGCGCTTCGGCGAAACGCCGCATACCATCTATCACTTTATGCCGCGCCGCTAACGCTGGCACGGAACTTGCGTGGATAACGCCCTGCGACAAGCGCAGGGGAAAGACGCATGACGGCAAGGCCGCGCGAGGAAACGGGGACAGCAGCAGATAACGCCGCCACGGTGTTCAAAAGATCCCTCCCCGGCGTTACATACGATAGTATTCCCCCCTTGCGCGCCGAGCTGATTGAATTCGTGAAACAACATAGCGCCGACGCCGAACAGCCGGGCATGCTGGCGCTCACCGTCTGCGAGATCCTCACCAACATCGCCAAGCACCCGCCCGCCAAGGCCCACCGGGTCGAGGTCAAGCTGCGCCTGACGCCGTCGCAGGTATATATAGACGTGGCCGACGACAGCACGCCTTTCGCAGCATTCGACGCAAAATGCGAATCCGCGCTTGACCGTCTTAATGCGCCGTTAACAATGGCGGAGGACGGCTATGGCCTTGGCGTGATTTTAAAACAGCACCCGCACGTCACCTATACGCCCGCAGGCAAGAGCCCCGACGGGCTGAACCATTTCAGGGCGCGGAGTGCGGTTGCGCAGAAAGAACTGGGCCTTGCCTTCCTTGTCGACGACGACCCTGTCACCATGCGCCGCCACCTCGACATGCTGGCGGGTTTTTACCTGACGGTGCCGTTCAACAATGCCGAGAACGCGCTGGCGGCTTTTCCACTGCTGCGGCCCGATATCATCGTCTCCGACCTCAATATGCCGGGCATGGACGGCATCGGCCTGCGCCGCGCGCTGGCAGGCAGGGAGGGCGGGAACGAAACACCTTTTATTTTTCTCTCTGCCCAGAAATCGGGGGAGAGCAATCCCTATATCAACCAGCTGGGCGTCGACGATTACCTGACCAAGCCGGTCGCACGCGATAAACTGCGCAGCGTGATGGCGCGGCTGATGACAAGGTCGAAGCAGGTAAAGAAGACGGTGGAAGGACGTTTCCACGAAGACCTCGCCCTGCTGCTAAAACCCGCCCTGCCCCGCAGCTATGGCGCGTGGCGCATCGAAACCTGCAACGCGATGGTGGATGCCGGTGGCGGCGATTTCACACTCTACGAGGAAAAGCCGCAGCATATGCTGGCCGTGCTGGCCGATGTGATGGGCCATGGGCCGCAGGCGAAATTCTTCACTTACGCATGGGCGGGTTACTTACGCAGCCTGTTCCGCCTGCAATCGGGCGCGCCCGATCCTGCGCAATTGCTCGGGAAGCTATCAAGCGCCGTCAGTGGCGACGCATTTCTTGAAAGCATTATTTTAACCGTGCAGGGTTTCCAGCTGTTCCCCGACGGGCGCATGGCGATTGCCTCGGCGGGCCATCCGCGCCCCTGGCTGATCCGCAATAATACCACCAGCGAGATCGAGGTCGCGGGGCCGCTGCCGGGCCTGTTCGGTGATGCGGGCTACAGCCTTGCGCAAGTAGAGCTTGCCAAGGGCGACCGCGTGCTTTTCGCCACCGACGGTTTCTTCGACGCCTTCGGCGATGCGCATGGATTGAAACTTGTGCTGGACCCTGGCCTTGCTGGCCCCGCCCTTTCCGCTTCGCTTTGGAAGACATATCTGGAATTGCCGCGCCGCCCCGCAGCCGACGACGCCACGCTGATTATCGCCGAATATGGAGGATGAACCATGACAGCCGTTAAATCCGCATTCCACGTCCGCACCGCGCCATCGCATGCGGTCATCACCTTCTCGGGCTTCGTCGATGCGGCGAGCGTGGAGGAAGCCAAGCCCGCGCTCCAACGGCTGGTGCCTGTCACCTGCGCCAATATCGTGGTCGACCTTGCGGGGGTGGAATTCCTCGACAGCCATGGCGTGGGGCTTTTCGTTAGCCTGCTGAAACGCGCGCATATGAACAAGGGACGGCTTTATTTTGCGGGCGCGGGCGGCCAGCCCGCCTCGGTGCTGAACATGGTGGGGTTCAGCGGCAACAGCATCATCTATTGCAAAACGGCAAGCGAGGCGGAAAGCCTGCTAGAAAAACCTGCGGAAATGTAGAGGAAACAGCCTTGAAGATTACTTCGTGGGCGCCGAGGGCTTGTCGTTGGTCGGCTCTGAAGGCGAGCGCGCGGGTGCGCCCGGTTGGAACGGGGCTTTGGTGGGTGCGCCTAATTTTGCCTTCATGCTCATGTCAGTAATCCTTGTGAGATTCAGTCAAGACCAATGTCGACTATTCTATTCTTTATAGGAAAGCTGTCAAAGCTTTTCTGGGAATCATTCTCAACTGACGCGCCGCAGCAAGCCTAGCGCGCGCCGCTTTCCCGCCACCAAGCGAACACGATACCGCCGAAAATAACGAATAAACACAACCAGTTAGGCATTAGCGAGAATGTCGTGACGTTCTCGACCGTATAGGCCTTGTTGCGTTTCACGCCGATCCAGTCGTCATCGCCCAGTTTTCCCGCGCGCGCATCGACTTCTTTCAGCGAAAAGCCCCGATTCTCCTGATACCAGACGATCCCGCCCTTGGTTTTCTCGACCACCGGGCCGATTTTATCGGCCGTGGTATGCACATCGGCGAATTCGTCGTTGGTGGCGGAGCCCACGACGGCGAAGGCTTTCTTCACCCCGTTGTCGAAGGTATAGATGCCGGTCTCGTCCGCCTTAACCTCGGCCGTCACCCAGCCGGGGACGGGTTTTTCGAGCTTGATGACTTCCTGTTTGCCCGAGGGTTTCGTCATAGCGACGCTCTTCTCGCCGGGCACAAGGTCGCGCTGCGAGACGGTGATACGGTCGCCGGAAGCCTCGGCCTTGATGAAATCGTCCTCCAGCTCGGGCTCCTTCATCAGCCAGTGGGCGGTGTTGCGCAGCAGTTCGGTATAGGGCCCCGCCTGCGCAAGGCCTTTGGACCAGAGCCAGATATTGTCGCTGGTCAGCATGGCCACGCGGCCCTTGCCCACCTTGTCCAGCACCAGCAGCGCCTTGTCGTCGATGCCGGTCATCAGCGTATCGCCGCGCACGCGCGCGGTTTCGACACCGGTGAACCACAGCCCCCAGGGTTTGCGCCCCGCCGCCTTGCCAAGGTCGGCGGTGACGGGGTGGCGCTTGCCGATCTCGGTCAGCTGCGGACGGTAGGCGCGCTGCATGATGTTCAGCTGCGTTGCGGGCGTATAGACCGGCATGATGTCTTTCAGCGTCGAGAAAGACTGCAGCGGCGCTTTATCCGCCGTGCCCAGCGCCATGAGGAAGGCGCCGCCGTTGCGCACGAAACTGGCGATGTTGTCGAAGTAATGCGGCATCATTAGCATGTCGTAGTTCTGGTAGCGGTCGAAGATGATCAGGTCGAATTCCTTGATCTTCTGCGAGAACAGCTCGTCCACCGGGAAGGGGATAAGCGAAAGCTCATACTGCGGCGTGAAATCGGTGGTGGTGGGCGCCCGCAAAATGGTGAAATGCACAAGGTCGATCGAGGGATCGGATTTCAGCAGGTTGCGCCATGCGCGTTCCCCCATGTGCGGCGTGCCCGATACCAGCAGTACGCGCATGCGATCACGGATGCCGTTGACGATCACGGGAGCATTGTTATTGCCCGCCGTCAGCTCTCCTTCCGCCGCCGGGACGGAGAATTCGAAAACGTTCTGGCCGGGGTGCGTCAATTTAAAGGTGAAATTACGCGTCTCGCCGGTGGCGACGGAGAGTTCCTGCGATTTCTGCCCGTCTTCGAACACCGACATGGGCAGTACTTCACCCGCGCCGCCGCCAAAATCCTCGACCTTGACCGATATTGTAATGCTTTCGTTCAGCACGCCGTATTTGGGGGCGGAAACAACCGTCACCTTGCGATCGAACTCTTTTTTCTTGCCGGTCAGCACCGCGTGGAAAGGCGCCATGCGCTCGAGCGCGCCCAGTTCGGCGGGGACGTCATGCACTTGCCCGTCGGTGATAAAGATCGTGCCCGACACCTGCGCCGCCGGCAGGCTCATCAGCGTGTTGCGCAGCGCGCCGAAAAGATTGGTGCTCTCGCCCTTGGCTGTATCCGCATCGGCGCTGGCGCGAACGATAACGGGTTCCACCCCCGGCATCTTGGCGACCTGCGCGGTGATATGCGCCAGTGCTTCCTCGGCGATCTTGTCGCGGCCGCCGATGCGCTGGCTGGGGCTGTCGTCGAGCACGATCACCAGTTTATCGTTCAACCCGCTGCGCAGTTCTTTCAGCACGATCGGGTTCAGCAGCGCCGCCGCCAGCACCAGCAGGAACAGCGTCCGCCAGAGGAAATCGCGCATCTTGCGCGCCAGCGCCAATACTGTCACCAGCAGCGCCAGTACCCCCAGCGCGATGTACCAGAGCTGCGGCAGATAGGGCGATAATTCAAATGATGTGTTCATCGCCCCCTCAGCCTTTCAAGAATGTGATTAAGGTGCATCTGGTCGAGCTTGTAACTGCCCGCCAGCGCCGCCATGACGATATTCACGCCGGTGCGATAGGCCATTTCGCGCTGCCGCTCGCCGCCCTGCACAAGGAAGCGCGAGCGGTCGGAAGGCTCGCGGCTCCAGGCCGCCGCCCAGTCGTTGCCGCCGATGATGACGGAGGTGACGCTGTCATGGGAGAGGCTCGGTTCTTTCTCCACCCACATCTGCCCGCCGGAATAAAGACCGGGGAAGGTGTTGAGCAGGTAGAAGCTGCGCGTGAAGATATGGCCCGGCGCAACCGTCATCAGTTCGGGGATGCGGATGTTGCGGGTAATCTCGCGCAGTTTGCGCGTGCCGACGCTGGCACCGCCCTTCACCTGCCCACCCGGGCCGGCGAATTGCTGGTCGCGCGTGTCGAACATGATCATGCCGCCCTGGCCAAGATAGTTTTGCACCTGCCGCGCGGCCTCGGGCGACAATCCGCCCTGCCCGCCTGTCATCGGCCAGTAGAGGAAGGGATAGTAGTAAAGCGGATCGGACACCAGATCGACACCCTGCACCCATTTGACCTTGATGGTCGAGCGCCGGTTGATCTCCATCATCAACCCGCGCAAGCCGTTATAGCTGAGCGCGTCGGTGTCCGGGTCGCCGGTGATGACATAGGCGAGGTAAATGCCGGAGGACAAATCGGCCTCGGTCGCCGGCTGCACCTGCCCCTGCGCCATGGCGGGAGAGCTGAACAGCGCAAGGCAGATCACGATTGCCGCCGTCGCGCTGCTGGCCCGCGCGGGGAAAGCGCCGCGCAGCCAGAGCGTCAGGATCGTTTCAAGCAGCAACAGCAGCAGCGCGGCCTTGAGGAAGTTTTCGCGCAGGCTGCGTTCGCCCGACAGCGCATAGGTTTCGGTGGCGGCGGTGGCGGGCACGCCCGTCAGCGCCTTCATCTGCGACAGGTTATCACCGAGGTTGAAGACGCGGAATTGACGCTGGTCGCCGTAAAGCCCGGGGGGCGTTGCGGGCGAAGGCGTGAAATCTTTCTGCGGGTCGACGGCGGCGGCGACGCTCTTGCGGTCCGGCGGGTTCAGTTTGCCGAAACCGTCCATCAGCATCAGCGGCGGCAGGATTGCTTCGGCCTTATAATCGCCTATACCTGTCGACAACGAAATCATGCGCTGCAGCGCTTCGACATACAGGCCCGTATAGCAGAAATCCGACCAGTCGGGGCCGGCGGTAGTGTGGATCAGCGCAATCACGCCCTTGCCCACCGTGCCGCCGGAAATAAGCGGCGTGCCGTCTTCCAGCGTCAGCCACGTGCGGTCAAATGTTTCGGGGCCGGGGTTGCTCAGCACCTGGCGCGTCACCGTCGCGTCTTTGGGCACGTTCAGCCCGTTCAACGGGCTTTCCTGCGGGATGGAGCCCAGCTTCACCGGCTTTTCCCATGTCATCGCGCCTTCCATCGAACGCTGGCCGTAGCGGAGCGGCACAGGCACCAGCGGATCGTCGGGGTTGGCGGCAAGGTTGGGGCCGGCGAAGCGGATCAGGAAGCCGCCGTTACGTACCCATTCACCCAGCTGAGCGGTTTCGCCCGCCGTCATGGCCGCCGTGTCGGGCATGATAACGGCCGACAGCGGCTTGGAAATCAGCGTCGCCAGGTTTTCCATTTCCGGTAAACCATTCGCCTGTAAGGCGCGTTTCAGGTAGTAAACTTCGTTCAGGAAGCTTGCGCTTTCCTTATGCGTCGTATCTGTCACGATGCCGACGGGATGCTGCCGCCACTGGCTGTCGGTGACATAGGAGGCCGAGGCCATCTGCGGATGCAGCAGGGCGATGCGCGACACCTCGTTCCGCATCTCGCTCATCAGCTCCCATTTGATATCCGTCGTGGTCTTGCCCGCAGGGAACGTAACGCTCAGGTTATCAAGCGCATTGCCCTCGCCCGCGAAGGCGGAAAGCACCAGCGTTTCTTCGGCGGATTTGGCGACAAGGCGTTCCAGCGTGAATTCAAGCTCGCCCGGTTTCGCCGGTTTCTTGCGCAGGATATAGGGCGTGTTGATTTTTTCGTCGGTCACGAAGGTAAGGCCGCCGCCGCTCTGCAGCAACGCCATCAAGGCATCCGAAGACTTCTGGTCTGGCGTGATGCCGTCGTTCAGGTAAACGGAATAGGTGACGTTCTGGTGCTCGACCGCTTCTTTCGCCGGCACCAGCGCTTCGGCGGGGCTGGTGGGCCATGGCATGGGCTTCAGGTGTTCGGCCCATTCCTTCGCCTCGTCGGCGTCCATGGGGCCGTAGGTATGAACCTTGCCGTCCATGGCGTCTGCAGCGGTGGGCAGCAGGATGACGGGGCGCGAGGCACGCTTGGCCAGCGCGATATATTCCTGCAGCTTGTCGGCGCGATCGGTCCAGTTGGCGGCGGAAGCCCAGCCGTTGTCGATCGCCACCAGCACCGTGCCGTCCTTGCCCGGCAGGCCCGCCGAGAGTTTCATCACCGGATCGGCCAGCGCGAGGATAAAGAACAAAACAATAATCGAGCGCAGCAGCAGCAGCCACCACGGCGTATGCGATGCCGTTTTGACATCGGTGCTCAGCCCCTGCAACAGGAAGAAGCCCGGGAATTTCACGTTGCGCGGGCGCGGCGGCATCACGCGCAGCAGCCACCAGATGACCGGAATGGCTGCAACCGCGGCCAGCAGCAAGGGGGACAGGAAGGTGAGCGAACCCAGCGTGAACATTATTTCTTCACCGCCAGATTTTCGTAGAGCTTGAACAGCGCGTCCTCGGGCCTTTCATTCGTATAGACGGAATTGAAATGCCAGCCCCATGATTTCGCGGCTGCGGCGAGTTTTTCCTGATGCTCGAGGAATTTGCGCTCGTACTCCTCGCGCACGGCTTCGACCTGCTGGATATCAAGCGGCGGGGCCTTGCCGTTTTCGATGTCATAGAATTTCATGCGGCCCTTGAAGGGGAGCGTTTTTTCTGACGGACAATTCACCTGCACCAGCGATCCCTGAATCCCGCGCTTGGCAAGGCCGCCGCAGAAACCGTGCAGTTCCTCCATGGGCCAGAAGAAATCGCTGATGAGAACGACCTCCGAGCGCGCGCCCACGGGCCTTCCCTGCTGGCGCAACGTTTTCTGCACCTTCAGGTATTCATAGATCCGCTGGATGGAATTGTAATTGGTCTGCGGGGCAAGATCGGTGCCGAGCAGGCTCACCTGTTCCCCGCCGTTCAGGATCATGATGCAGAGCGCCATCAGCAGAACTTCGGCGTAATCTTTCTTCAGCGGCAGGTTTTTAAAACCGCGATAATTCATGGATTCCGACGCGTCGCGCCACAGCCACGCGGTTTGCGAGGCTTCCCATTCCATTTGGCGGATAAAGGCGTCGTCGCGTTTCGCGCTCTGGCGCCAGTCGATATCGCGGCGCTGGTCGCCCGGCTGGTACTGGCGGAACTGCCAGAAGCTTTCCCCCTGCCCCACGCGGCGGCGGCCATGCAGGCCCTTCATGAAGGTATGCGCGACGCGCTCGGCCTCCAGCAACAACCCCGGCAATTTTCCGGCGAGGTGTTCGGCGGAAGCAAGGTTATCGACCGGTTTTTCGGGCGCCTTGTCCGTCATGTGCGTACCATCACAGCCGCAAAAAATCCGTCAGTATTGTGGCGCGCGGGCGTGACGCTCAGGTATTTGTCGACACCCGTGATATCCACGATTTCACTGGCGGGTTTCAATTTGAAATCCGGATGCGCGGCGAGGAAGTTTTCGATCTGCGTCTCGTTTTCCTCCGGCAACAGCGAACAGGTGGCGTAAACGAGACGACCGCCCGGTTTAACCATGCGGCAGGCGCTGTCGAGAATATCCTTTTGCAGCGGCACCAGCGTCGAGATGCCGGGGCCCAGCTGCCGCCAGCGTTTGTCTGGGTCGCGCCGCCATGTGCCTGTGCCGGAGCAAGGCGCATCCACCAAGACCAGGTCAAAATGTTTTTCGTGACGCTTGACGAATTTATCGCGCTCGCTCGACAGCTCGCGCGTTTCGATGTTGTGAAGCCCTGCGCGGCGGAAACGTTCCTTGGCGCGCATCAGGCGGCCGCCCAGCACGTCCATGGCGACGATGCGACCCTTGTTCTTCATCGAGGCGCCCAGCGCCAGCGTCTTGCCGCCTGCGCCCGCGCAGAAATCCACCACCTGCTCGCCCGGTTTCGCGTCGGCGACGATGGCCACCATTTGCGAGCCTTCGTCCTGAATTTCGATCACGCCGTCCTTGAACAGCGGATGCTGCGATATCTGCGGGCGACCATGCACGCGGATCGAGAGCGGCGATATCAGCCCCGCATGTGCATCGAAACCGTCATGTTTCAGCTCGGCCAATACCTCGTCGCGCTCGGCCTTCAACAGGTTGACGCGCAGATCCAGCGGCGCCTGCCCCATCATCGCCGACATTTCGGCCTCGAACCTCGCGCCCAGCACTTTTTTCAGGTCTTCATAGGCCCAGTCGGGGCATTCAAGGCGTTCGCGCTGCGGCATCTCGGCGTTTTCAAGCCTTTCGCCCTGCAATGTGCGCGCAAGCGTTTCTTCTTCGGTCGACAGCGGCGCGGGCGCGTATTTGCCGCCGTTGAAGACATCGCCCAGCTCGCCCGCCTTATATCCTTCCTCGAACATCAGCGAGGCGATGACCAGCGCGCGCGCCGTCACTTCGCATTCGGCGCGTTTCACCCACCAGCCGAGGCGGTGATATTCGCGCATGATTTTATAAAGCCGGTTGGCGATGGCCTGACGATCTTTCGAGCCGATAAAGCGGCGGTTGCGGAAGTAAGCGCTGGCCAGCGTGTCAGCGGGGCGCGGCGTGGCCATGACCTCGGCCAAAAGCTCGATAACCGCTTCTATTCTCGCGGAGGGGGTCATGGCTGCACTATCTCCGGTGCTATTTCGCGCGCACGAATTCGGCTTTTTCGCGCAGGGATCTTACGTCCTTCGCGCCGGTATAGGCCATGGCGACCTTTAACCCCGACACCAGCTGTCCCACCATATGCGTGACGGAACCGCGATAAGGTACCGACGTATCCACCGGATCTTCGTCAAGGCGATAGGCGTCGCGCGCGGGCCCGGCGGCGGGCCTGTGCTGCGTTTTCGCCAGCGGGTTGACGACTTTGTAGGCATTGCCGCCCTGATAGACGATTTCGCCGGGCGCTTCGTCGGTGCCGGCAAAGAGGTGCGAGATAACGACGCTTTCCGCGCCGCCCGCGATAGCCTTGGCAAAGGATGCGCTATCCATCACGCCGCCGTCGACGAGGACGGGCACATCATGCATTTCGCATTGCTCAACCACGTTCAAGAGCGCGGTCAGCTGCGGCATGCCGATACCGGCGACGCCGCGCGTGGCGGCGCAGCGCGTGGCGCCCAAACCGATCTTGATCGCATCCGCGCCGGCGTCGATCAGGCTGCGGGCGGCATCGGCCGTCACCACGTTGCCCGCGACAACCTGCACGTCGTTTGAACGCTGCTGGCGGATCATGCTGACAGTGCCGATAGCTTCTTTCGTATGGCCGTGCGCGACGTCGATGAAGACAACGTCCAGCGCGGCGTCGGTCATGGCGGCGGCGCGGTCAACCGCGTCCTTGCCCAGCGTCACGGCGGCGCCCACGCGCAGGCGGCCCTGCGCATCGCGCGCGGCCAGCGGGAAGCGCGACATTTTCTCGATATCCTTCACGGTCAGCAGCCCTGTGCAGCGGCCCTGATCGTCGACGACGACAAGCTTTTCGACGCGGTGCTGGTGCATCATCTGCTTGGCGAGGGTTTTTTCGATACGGCCCTTCACGGTGATGACTTCCTTCGTCATCAGCTCCGACACCGGCTTGGCGTAATCTTCGAAGAAGCGCACGTCGCGGTTGGTGATAATGCCGACAACTTTCTGCGACGAAGCCTCGATCACCGGCAGGCCGGAAACTTTATACGTGGTCATGAGGTCGATTGCCTCCGCCACGCTGCTGTCGGGGGAAATGGTGATCGGGTTCTTCACCATGTCGCCTTCGGCGCGTTTTACGCGGCGCACTTCTTCCACCTGTTTGCCGAGCGGCATGTTGTCATGGATGATGCCGATGCCGCCCAGCTGCGCCATCACGATGGCCATCTGGCTTTCGGTCACGTTGTCGATACCGGCGGAGACAAGCGGGATGTTCAGCTCGATGCTGCGCGACAGGCGCGTTTTGGTCACGACATCCTGCGGCTTGATATTCGTTTCCGACGGCAGCAGCAGCACGTCGTCGAAATTCAGCGCTTCCTTGATGGTGGCGTTTCTTTTCATATTTGTCCCCTCTTGAAACCCGCAGTTTTACGCGTGTGGCACGCGCAAATTTAGAAGACAATTTTATCCCCTAAACCCAAGCCCCACAACATACATTTCCGCTGAATCCGAGCGGCTGGCCGGTGGTTTAATATGCTTCACTTTGGTGAAGTCTTTCTTAAGCTGGTTAAGTAAAACCTGCGAGGAGCCGCCCTGGAAAACCTTGCACAGGAAAGTGCCGCCGGGCAGCAGGATTTCTTTCGCGAAGGCATAGGCGGCCTCGGCCAGATCCATGATGCGTAAGTGATCGGTTTCGCGGTGGCCCATGGTGGGCGGCGCCATGTCGCTGAGCACCACATGGGCGGAGCCGCCGATGGCTTCCTTCAGTTTGTCGGGCGCATCGTTATCCATAAAATCCATCTTGATGAAGATGGCTTCCTTCACCGGCTTCATGTCGAGGTAATCGATGGCGACAACCTTGCCGCCCGAAGCGCCGGGTTCGACGATTTCGCAGGCGATCTGCGTCCAGCCGCCGGGGGCCGCGCCAAGGTCGATGACCTTCATGCCGCGCTTGAAAATTTTCAGGTCGTCGTTGATCTGCTGGATTTTAAAGGCCGCGCGGCTGTGCAGACCCTGCGCCTTTGCTTCCAGCACATAGGGGTCATTCAGCTGCCGCTCCAGCCAGCGCGCGGATGAAATACTGCGCTTGGCCCGCGTTTTCACGTGGACTTTTTTCTGGATGCGTTTCGGGTTGCGCGGATTCTTGGGGGGTGGTTTGCCTGTCATAAGCCGATTATAGGGGCAATAAGGGATTGAGAAAACTTGATTTTTCGAGCATTTGACTTATCCATAAACGCTATTATAATCCTGAGAATTCATTCGTTTAGGAGATTCACCGTGGCAACATGGAATCCCGATATGGAGCCTCACCTGCGCAAGCTGGGAGACTACCTTGAAACTCAAATCAAAGATCTGCTGGACCCGAAAACCAGCGTGACGGGTACGTCGATGCGTATTGTCTTCCGCACGATGGCCTCCGGCATGCGCGCGATCGACCACGCCTGCGACAAGGCGGGGATGGATTTCAGCGGCGACTGGCTGGGCGATCTTAAAACGCTCTGCGACCTCGCCGAGAAAAACGGCAGCAGCGCGGCGGAAAAAATCCGCAAGGCCCTTCCCGTGGCGGAAGAGCTGACCGACCTGTTCAAGAAAGAACACGCAACCGGCATCCGCGAAAAAATCCGTGTGGCGAAGAAAAACAAAACCATCAAATTCGACTAACCCCAACCGCGAAAGGCGCTCCGACCGATGGCCGACTGGACACCCGAAAACGAGAAGCTGATCCGCGAGCTGGGCGATTTCATGGATAAACAGATGCGCGACGTGCTGGACCCGAAAGCCTCCACGCTCGGCACGTCTTCGCGCGTGGCCTTCAATTTCGCCTCGCACGGCATGGGCCTGTTCAAGCGCGCGGAAGCGCAGCTGGGCATGGACCGCAAAGACCCGCATGGCGCCCTGCAGAAGCTGGTCGACCTTTGTGAAGCGAACGGCAGCGACGCCGCCGCGAAAATCAAGAAAGTCATGCCGATTGCAAAACAGCTGGCCGACGAATTCGGCTTCGGCCCCGACAGCCACGAAATGGGCAAGCTGGAACAGCTTCGCGTGCTCAAGAAGATCAAGAACAAGGGTATCAAGTACGACTGACACCCCCCATATCTTGGGTTAACAATCTTTTAACAATTCGCGCCTAGACTGCCCTCATGTCCGGTTCCGGATGTGGGAGTTTCATATATATGGATGACAGGCAGCGACACCTGATGTTGAATTTGCTCCGCTCGTGGGCGGAAGCAACCGACCCCGAAGCGCCCGTGGTTTTCGGCGGTCGCCCCTGCACGGCGAACGATTACGTGGCCGCAGTTGAAAAGAATACGCCGCTTGGCGTCGCCTACTGCGCCTTTATGGAGGCCGCAGCGAAACAGGCCCGCCGCCCGCTCGATGAATTTTTAAAAGACACCATTCGCCCGCATACGCGGCAGTCGCGGCCCAAGGCCGGCTGAGGTTAGTGGAACAACCTGCCCCTGCCGAACAGCCAGTAATTGGCGCTCTGGCGGTCGCCGCCGTACCTGATGTAAACGGCAAAGGCGATGATGATGCAGATGATCAGCAGGAACAGGATAAATTCCTTCGACACCACGAAATGCCGGAGGAACAGCGCAAGGCTGACAAGTTTTGCCCTCGGCCCCGCCGCGCGCCCTGTGCTGCGCTTGGTCTGGTGGATTAGTTTTTTGGCGCGGTAATAGATTTCATCTTCCTTGCGCAAGGCGTCATGCTTCGCGGGATCGTCGAGCACAATGGCCAGCACCATGCGCCGCACGCCGGTGTCTTCCGACAGCGAGACCGATTGCAGCACGGCGTTCCAGAGCCCGCGGTCGATCTGTTTCTCGCCAAAGAAAACGGCGAGGTGGTTATATTCCAGCTCGCCGATCTTGCGGTCCTTGATGTAGACGGATTCTTCGTCCGCGCCGGTCACAGTTTTTCGCGGCGCAATTCCCACGATACGGTGGAAGGCCCGCCCTGCGTGACGCCGGTCAGCGTCAGCTGAAGCGTGCGGCGCGGCGCTTCGCCTTCGTTGCCGTAGACGCTGTCCTCGATGCCCAGTTGGGCTCCGAAAACCCTGAAGCGCCAGCCGGTGTTGCTCCGCGCGCGGAGCAAGACTTCGTCGCCCGCGCCGATGATGGAGGCCTGGATGCCCGGGTGCAGGTGGAAGCGCGCGGCGTAATGCACGCCCGACTTACCCGACAGGTGTTCCTCGCCCATCAGCACTTCGCCGTTTTCATACAGGCGCAGGCAGCGGCGGTGCGACAGGCCGTGGCGCGGCACATAACCCGTATGCGTCGCATCCAGCATGGCAAAATCGCCGTCTTCATGTTTCTTGAACTTCACTTCGGGACGCGTGACCAGCAATCCGGAATCATCGATATGGCAGGAATTGCGGTGCTCGGCCGCGAAGGCCGTATGCGCGGCGGTGCAGCGCAGCAGCTCGCGCCACTTGCCCTTGACCTCCGACGTGCCGCAGTTGACGAAAACGCGGTCTTTGCCGAAGGAATATTCGAAACTGAGCAGCCCCGCATGCGCGCGGTCGGCATAGCGCGATTCCAGCGGCAGGCCGATGTCCATCACAAGGCTGGAGCGGCCCAGCGTGATTTTCTCGTAACCCGTATGCGGCAGCGACTTCATCGCCTTGCCGCGCGCGCCCGATGTCATCAGCGTCGCTTCGATAATGCCGGGTGATCCTTCCTGCCCGCCGTTGAAGTGGCAGAGCGCGCCGTCGCCATGGCGGAAGAATTTCACCGCAGGAGCCAAACGATCAATGGCATGCTGCACAACGTCCGGCATCTCGACCTTGGCGGCCGAGAGCGCGGTGCGCAGGTCGACCAGTATCTTCAGGAATTCAAACGCGGACTGCGGATTGCGCGAGATATGCCCGCCGTCGGGCAGCAATTGATCACGGATCTGCGCCGAAATACCCTTGAAGGCGAGGCCCAGACGCTCGCCTCCGTCCTCCAGCGCAAGGCCGGAATAAGCGAGGCCCTTGAGCGCGCGCATATAAGGAATGCCGTAAAGCCCGCCGGGCAAAGCCTTGGACAGATACCGCGCCTGCTTGCAGAGGCTGGTGAAATATTCGCGGCGGAAATTATCGTCCGCCGCCGCGCAGAAGAAGTCATGGAATGAAATCCAGGCCGCGATACGCTGGCCGACAACGTCGGGGCGCCAGGCAATTTCGTGCGGCTTCTGGTATTTTTCCATCCAGTTGGCCGCCATTTCACGCGCCATGCGCCGCGCGCGGTCGCCACCGACAGAACGCAGGTCGCGCAGCCATTCGAAGCCATGCAGCTCCGCCACCCATTCGGGTTTCGCGCAGGCAGGCTCCCAAGATAAATCGTCTTTTGCGATTGTTTGTCCGGCAAAGCGGAACACGCCCGCGATAATATCGCGGCCACGCTGGGCGTCGCCCGCCCAAGGATCGGGCAGTATGACGCTGAGATGATCCGGCACGCGCTGCGGCAGTGAAAGCGCCGACAAAGGATTGCCGAAACCGATCCGCTGCAGGGGACGAATCCCCTTGAAACTGAGTCCCTCAGTTAGAAACATCTTATCCCCATGTGGCCCGGACCCCTCCGGGACACACTCCCCTATTTATAGTTTATCCGCGCAGTCGACGTATCGCTTCGCGGTAGTCTTTTTCCTTGAATACCGCCGTGCCCGCAACGAGGACGTCAGCCCCCGCCGCAACCACCTGCCGCGCGGTGTCGGCATTGATGCCGCCGTCAACTTCCAGATCGATGGGCCGGCCGCAGCGCGTAATGCGCTCGCGCACGGCTGCGATCTTGTCGAGCAGCGGAATGAATTTCTGTCCCCCGAAACCGGGGTTGACCGTCATGATGAGAATGAGGTCGATATCGTTGATAAGATGATCAAGCACATCGACCGAGGTGCCGGGATTGAGCGAAATCCCCGCCTTCTTGCCCAGCGATTTGATCAGCTGCACGGTGCGGTGCGGATGCGCGCCCGCTTCCGGATGGAAAGTGATGATATCGGCGCCCGCCTTGGCGAAGCCCTCGATAAAGGGATCGACCGGCGCAATCATGAGGTGAACGTCGAAGATTTTCGTGGTCGTTTTCCGTATTGATTCAAGCACCACGGGGCCAAAAGTCATGTTGGGAACGAAATGCCCATCCATAACATCAAGATGGATATAATCCGCGCCGGCCTCATCAACCGCCTTGATTTCCTCGCCCAACTTCGAGAAATCTGCTGATAAAATTGAAGGTGCGATGCGAACCCGTTGACTCATAAACGATTTATACCAAACGAGATCGAATCGGGCAATTTAAAAATTAGATTCCGGTAAAGTTTTCTGATATGGAATTCCAATGACGATGAAACGCGTGACAGAACCCGAGCTGATGGACGATGCCGAACAGGCCGCCGCCTACGACAAAGCCGACTTTTCGGCGGCGCACGGCAAGCGCGTCGAATTGTTTATCGAGCGTTTCCAGCGCCCCGATATGACAGGCACCGTGCTCGATCTCGGCTGTGGCTCGGGCGATATTCTGCAGCGCTTCGCAACCTCGCTGCCGCTCGCGAATTTCGTCGGTGTCGACGGATCGCAGCCGATGCTGGATCTTTCGCGCGCGCGGCTGGAGAAAGCGGGATTGATGGATCGCGTGAAACTGGTGCGCGCCTTCATTCCGTCGAACGATATCCCGAAGCGCGATTACGCCGTCATCATGAGTCATTCATTATTGCACCACCTGCACCAGCCGGAAGTGCTGTGGAACACAATTAAACAGGCTGCGGTAAAAAATACTTACGTGTTTGTGGCAGACCTGCGCCGCCCGCAGAGCGAAAAAGCGGCGAATGATATCGTCGAAAAACTGTCAGGCAGCGAGCCCGAAGTGCTGAAACGCGATTTCTACAATTCGCTCTGCGCGGCCTTCACCAAGGAAGAAATCGAAGAACAGCTAAAAGCAGCGGGATTGACGCTGAAAGTCGAGGAAGCGGGCGATATCCACATCCTCATTCACGGCAGAACAGGAGCCTGATAATGGAACAAAAACAACTCGCCCCCGAAGTGCAGGACGAAATCAGCAAGACGCAGGACGTCATCCGCGGCTATGCGAACGTGATGCAGGAAATGGACGGTATTTCGTTCTATGACATCAGCGTGCTGCCGCACCCGAAAGAAACCATCGCCAAGGCGCTGCTACTGGCCATCAAGCTGTCAGGCGACGAACACCAGCGCGAAAACCTGAAGGGCGCGCTCGGCATCCTCACGCGTTTCCGCGAGAATGTGGGCAAAAACCCCGTGCGCCCCAGCCCGCCCCTGCCCACCAATGACGAAACCACATCCGAAGACCTCGCCAAGCTTTTCGAAGCGCACAAGCCCGAAGCCGAGCGCTACGCGTTGTTGCAGGAACACGCCAAGGCCGAAGAAACGGCCTTTATCAGCATGGTGGATACGCTGTTGAAGATGTGATGACTTTGACCCGGACACCGAGCCGTTGGCACCTGCAATACGTTCCTGCACTGGACGGGGTGAGGGCTATTGCAGTCCTGCTTGTGATCCTGTCGCATGCGGGCGCACCGGGGGTTACAGGCAACGTTGGCGTCGATATGTTTTTCGTGCTCAGCGGCTTCCTGATCACGAGCCTGCTGCTGGAGGAAATGGATGCGAATGGCCGTATTAACGTGCTGCATTTTTATGTGCGGCGCGCGCTGCGGCTTTATCCCGCACTTCTGCTGATGCTCTTTTTGTACGGCCTGTCCATGTACTTGCTGCGTCATCGGCTGCCCGCCGGGGGATTGCTCGAAGCCGCCAAAGACATCACGTTTGCGGCTCTTTACCTCACGGACTATGCGGTCGCCTTCGGTTTCCAGCCGAGAGGCTCCCTTATCGCCCATACCTGGTCACTGGCGGTGGAAGAGCATTTTTACCTTGTCTGGCCCTGGGCGCTCATTGCCTTGAACCGGGCCTGCAAGGGGCGATCGTTACTCATGGCGCTACTCGGCCTGTTCGTCGCGGCTACCGCGTGGAGGCTGCTTTGCCTTTACTTCCAGCCCTGGGAGAATGTCTATTTCCGTTTCGATACGCGCATGGCGGGACTTGTTCTGGGTTCACTGCTTGCCGCCTGCCGCGCAAGAAGCATCAAAATTACCGGCATCGATGTATGGCTAGCCCTGTCCGGCATCGCCTGCGCCATCCTTGTCGTGGCCACGCCCTCGATGGCGATGACCACCGCGACAACGACGGTTACCGAGGTTTTCACCTTCTTCCTGATTTATAAAATCACGGATGCGGAAACCTGGCGCCCGGTGCGGGCGCTCGGTCATCGAATTCCGGTTTTTTTTGGACGTCTCTCTTACGCGCTCTACCTGAGTCACTTTCCTATTACGGCTTTGCTGATACGCTCCGATGTCCCTTGGTGGATATCCTTAGAGGTGACGATGGCGCTTTCGGTGGCGTTCGCCTGGTTCTCCTGGAATACCGTCGAGCGCGTGGGAAGGCTGAAAGCCAGAGACTTCCGGTCTACAGGCCCTCGCGGGCAAAGCGCCAGCGAAAGCGGCCGCAGTGAATACAAGAAAAACAATCAGGCTTAAAACGCGCGCGCCATTTGTTAAATCTTCTCGAACCTGACCACATAGAACCCATCCATCCCGCCCACTTCGTTCCAGTGGTAGGGCAGGCAGCGCAGTTCGCCGCGGTCGGTGATCATGTCGGAAATGCCGGGCAGGTCTTGCGGGGTGATGGGCTTCATGCTGACAGGCAGGCCTTGCTGCAACAGCCAGAGCGCCTGATGTTCGCCCTCGGCTTTTTGCAGGGAGCAGGTACAGTAAACCATGACGCCGCCCGGTTTCAGCATATTGACGGCATTGACCATCAGGCGTTGCTGCAGCGCGGCCAGTTTATCCTGATCGCGCGGTTCTTTCAGCCAGAGCACATCGGGCTGGTGGCGGATAGTGCCTGTCGCGGTGCAGGGCGCGTCGATCAGCACGAAATCGACTTTTTCCTTCGGCTGCCAGACAGCACCGTCGGCGATCACGGTTTCAACTTCCAGTTTTAACCGCTCGATATTTTCGGCAAGGCGTTTCACGCGTTCGGCAGAGCGGTCGACAGCGGTGACCCTCGCACCCTGTGCCGCCAGCTGCGCGGTCTTGCCGCCGGGGGCGGCGCATAAATCGACAACCGTCTTGCCCTTTAAATCGCCGAACAGCATCGCGGGGATGGCGGCTGCCGCGTTTTGCACCCACCAGTCGCCCTCGGTAAAGCCCGGCAGGTCGGGAATAAAGCCGCCCTCCTGCTTGCGCAAGCTACCCGTTGCCAGCAACCGTGCGCCCAGTTTTTCGGCCCATTCTTCGGGGTTCGATTTCACCGAGAAATCAATCGCGCCTTCGCCAAGGTTCGCGGCGGCAATCGCCAGCGCGGTTTCGACGCCGTAATCCTGCATCCATTCGTTCCAAAGCCATTCGGGCGTATTGGCGCGGCCGGCATCGCGCGCCTCCAGCGGCGCAAGCCCTTCGCGCGCGATGCGGCGCATGATGGCGTTGACCAGCGGTTTATGGTGGGCGATGCCCTCGGCCTCGGCCAGTTCCACCGTCGTATTCACGGCGGCATGGGCGGGCGTCTGCAAAAAAGTAATCTGCGCGATGCCAAGGCGAAAGATGTTGATCATCTGCGGCGGCTTCAATTCGGCAATCGGCTGCGTCAGCATGCCGGCCAGCGCCACATCCATCTCACGTGCGCGTTTCAGCACGACGGAGACAAGCAGGCGCACGAAAGCCTTGTCACGCCCCGGCAGGTCATCCAGCCCATGCGTGCGCGCAAAGGCTTCGTCCATGTTTTTACGCTGGAAGAAAATATCGTTGAGAATGTGATAGGCCGCGCGGCGGGCGTCGAGGCCGTCGGAAGATTGTTCAGCGCCCTGTTCCTGAGTTTCGGTCACGCTTTCTTTTTCTTCTTGGCCGCATGGCCCTTCATGGCGTCCTCGAGCGCGCAGGACTGGTAGATGATCAGGGTGTAAAGGGTGCGGATAAATTCCTCGTCAATTCCATATTGCGCCCCCTGCTCGGCGGCCTGACGCTTCACCTGCTCGACGCGGTCGCCGAGGAAAGCGGGGATATTATGTTTAATCTTGACGTCAGCGACCTTCTTCACCACGCCAAAACGCTTGCCCAGCAGCTTAATCAGCTGCGCGTCGATCTTGTCGATCTGGGCGCGGTGGGGCTTCAGCACTTTTTTTATGAAGTCGGGGTTGCTTTCTTTCATGAACAATCTCTGTTAATTAGTCGTTTATACAAGCAGTCTAGCATGTAAACAAAGACGGCAACAAAGGCAACCAATGCTTTCAAGGGTGTTTCTTATTCTGGCGTTCCTTTTCTGCCTGCCGGCCATGGCGGCGGCGAAGACCTTTAACGCCGAAACCTTCACGCTCGAAAACGGCATGCAGGTTGTCGTCATCCCCAACCACCGCGCGCCCGTCGTCACGCATATGGTCTGGTATAAATTCGGCGCAGCCGATGAAAAACCCGGCGAGTCCGGCGTCGCCCACTTCCTTGAACACCTTTTATTCAAGGGCACGCCCAAGGTGCCCGACGGCCAGCTGTCGCTGACCGTGAAAAAACTGGGCGGCAACGACAACGCCTTCACCACCCACGACTACACCGCCTATTACCAGAGCATCGCGCGCGCCCATCTTGAAAAAGTGATGGAGATGGAAGCCGACCGCATGAAGAACGTGCAGCTGAGCGAGGAACAGGTCGCCAGCGAGCGTCAGGTCATTATCGAGGAACGCCGCCAGCGCATCGACAACCAGCCCTCGGCCAAGTTTCAGGAACAGCTGATGGCCTCGCTCTTCGTCAACCACCCCTACGGCACGCCCGTCATCGGCTGGCTGCATGAAATGAAGGAACTGACGCGCGACGAAGCGCTCGCCTATTACCACAAATATTATACACCGAATAACGCGATCCTTGTCGTGGCGGGCGACGTGACGGCGGAAGAACTAAAGCCGCTGGCAGAAAAATATTACGGCCCCATCCCGTCGCAACCCGTGCCCGAACGCCAGCGCCCGCGCGCAGCACCCATCGAGGTGATGCATCAGGTCGTCATGCAGGACCCGCGCGTCGGCCAGCCGGTGTTGATGAAAGCCTACCGCGTGCCGCGCGGCAACGACGCCATGGCGATACTGGCGGAAATTTTCGGCGGCACATCGACCGCGCGCATGTACAAGAAACTGGTCGTCGACCAGAAGCTGGCCGTTTCCGCCGCCGCCGACTATGACGCAGTGAGCCTGAACGACACGACATTCACCATCTACGCCACACCCACGCCGGGCACCGGCATGAAGGATCTGGAAGCCGCGATGGATAAAGAAGTCGCCCTGCTGCTCGAAAAAGGCGTGACGCTGGAGGAACTGAAGGGCGCCCGCACCCGCATGCTGGCCAGCTTCACATGGTACCGCGACAGTCTGCAGGGCCCCGCCATGCTCTTCGGCCGCGCACTCGCCAGCGGGCTTGGGCTCGATTACATCGAAAACCGCAGCCAGCGCATCGAAAGCCTGACCATCGACGATATCAACGACGCGGCGGATAAAGTATTCAAGGGCGACGACCTGCCCGTCACCGGCATCCTGCTGCCGCAAGCCAAACCGCCCGCCGAGAAGAAGGAGGCCAAGCCATGATAATGCGTTTCGCCTTCGTCCTTGTGCTGCTGCTTTCCGCGACGCCCGCCTTTGCCGCGAAAGACAAGGTGCTGGATATTCAGGTGATCAAGAGCACCTCGGGCATCGAGGCCTGGCTGGTGGAGGATCATTCCGTCCCCGTCGTCTCCGTCAACTTTTCGTTTGAAGGCGGCTTGGCTTACGACCCCGAGGACAAGCCCGGCGTCGGCCGCCTTGTCTCCATCATGATGGACGAAGGCGCCGGCGACCTGAAGAGCCAGGAATTCCAGTCGAAGCTTTCCGACAACGCCATCTCGATGGGCTTTACCGCCGGCCGCGACGCTTTCTACGGCAAGCTGCGCACGCTCTCCGCCAACCGCCAGATGGCCTTCGACCTGCTGCGCCTTGCTCTGTCGAAGCCGCGCTTTGATGCCGACGCGCTGGAGCGCATGAAGAACGCCAACGTCGCCGATATCAACCGCAACATGGGCGACCCCAACTGGCTGGTGGCGCGCACCTTTAACGGTTTGCTGTACGAAGGCCATTATTACGCGCGCCCGGGCTTCGGCACGCTGGACAGCATGCAGTCGATCACGCGCAAGGACCTGCTGGATTTCGTGCGCGGCCAGTTTGCGCGCGACGTACTGAAAATCTCCATCTCCGGCGATATCAGCAAGCAGGACGCGCTGGCCGCGATCGATAACGTCTTCGGCGGCCTGCCCGCGAATGCCGACAAGGTGGAAATGACCGACGCTCCCTTTAATTACGGCGGCAAGACCGTCCTGCTGCCGCTGGAAGTGCCGCAGACCTTCATCGCCGCCGGCCAGCCCGGCATCAAGCGCAGCGACAAGGACTGGCACGCCGCGATGGTGATGAACTATATTCTGGGCGGCAGCAGCTTCGACGCCCGCCTGATGCGCGAGATCCGCAAGAAGCGGGGCCTGACCTACGGCGTCTATAGCGCCCTTTACAGCATGAAGCGCGCCTCCATCCTGCAGGCCGACATGTCCGCCAGCAACGACAAGGCGGAGGAAGCCCTAAGCCTTCTGAGGGAGGCCTGGGCCGAAATGGCAAAAGATGGCCCGACGCGCGAGGAACTAGAAACCGCTAAATCGTATTTGACAGGCTCGCTGGTGCTGGAACTGACCTCCACCGGCGATATCGCCGACGTGCTGAACGGCATGCAACGCGATGGACTGGACCCTGATTATATCAACAAGCGCGCGGGCATTATCAACGCGCTGTCGATGGAGGACATTAAACGCGTGTCGAAAAAGCTGCTGGACCCCGAAAAACTGGCCGTGATACTGGTCGGCAAGCCCAAGAACATCGCCGTCGACGTCCTGCTCGACAAGCCGCCCGGCATGACCGAAAGCACACCAAAACCATGAGCGACCCCACACAGCTGAAATCGTGGCAGGCACTCGCCGCCGCCGCGAAGCCCGAATTGAAAACTCTTTTCACGTCCGATAGCGGCCGTTTCAAAAAGCTGTCTTTCTCCCTGCCCGGCCTGCTGGCCGATTTTTCCAAGCAGTCGGTGTCGGATGACAGCCTGAAACTGCTGCTGGCCTTCGCCCGCGAGCAAGGGCTGGAAAAGGCGCGCGACGCCATGCTGCGCGGCGATAAAATCAACGTCACCGAAAACCGCGCCGTACTGCATACCGCGCTCCGCGCTGCCGATGACGCCGCTATCGCCCTCGACGGCAAAAACGTCATGGACGACATCGGCGGCGTACTATCGCGCATGAAACATTTCGCCGAAAATGTGCGGAACGGCATCTGGCAGGGCTTCAACTTCAAGAACATCACCGATATCGTCAATATCGGCATCGGCGGATCATCCCTCGGGCCGCAGCTGGCGACGCAGGCGCTGGCCGCCTTTCACCATCCGCGCATCCAGTGTCATTACGTGGCCAACGTCGAGGCATCCGACCTCGACGGCAAGCTGAAGGGCCTCTCGCCCGAAACCACGCTGTTTATCGTCGCCTCCAAGACCTTCACCACGGCAGAGACGATGCAGAACGCGAATATCGCGCGTCAATGGGTGCTGAACCATTACAAGGACGAAGCCGCGATTGCGAAACATTTCGTTGCCGCCTCCACCAATACTCCCGCCGTGAAGGATTTCGGCATCGCACCCGAAAACATGTTCCCCTTCTGGGACTGGGTGGGCGGGCGTTATAGCGTCTGGTCGGCCATCGGCCTTTCCGTCATGATCATGATTGGCGCAGACAATTTCCACGATTTCCTGACCGGCGCGCGCGAAATGGACGAGCATTTCCGCACCGCGCCGCTGGAAAAGAACATTCCCGCGCTGATGGGCCTGATCGGTCTGTGGAATCGCAATTTCATGGGCTATCCCGCCTATGCCGTCATTCCCTATCACGCCTGCCTCGGCCGCCTGCCCGCGTTTTTGCAGCAGCTGGATATGGAGAGCAACGGCAAGGCCGTGAACAAGTCCGGCGAACGCGTCGCCATGGCAACGGGGCCGATGATTTTCGGCGAGCCCGGAACAGACTCGCAGCACAGCTTCTTCCAGTGGCTGCACCAGAGCCCCGATATCGTGCCGGTCGATTTCATCGCCGCCGTCAAAACCGGTTTCGGCCACAAGGACCAGCAGACCATGCTGCTGGCCAATATGCTGGCGCAGTCGGAAGCGCTGATGATCGGGCGCGAGAGCACGGCAGAACCGCACCGCCATTTCACCGGCAACCGCCCCTCCACCACCCTGCTGCTGGACGAACTGAACCCCAGAACTTTCGGCATGCTGCTGGCGCTTTACGAACACAAGGTCTTCGTGCAGGGCGTATTATGGGGCATCAACAGCTTCGATCAGTGGGGCGTGGAGCTGGGCAAAGTCATGGCAAAAGCCCTGGAAGCCGACATTAAATCGGGCAAGCCCGCGCCGCACGACGGTTCGACACTCGGTCTTCTGGAATATGTCAGGTCCCATAGCGCCTGATATTTTGGAAAAACAACTCCGTTTGCCAAGCTTCCCCTAATCCTGAATAATCATCTGTCTCAACACAGATTTATTTCGGGAGTCCTTCATGGGCATCGGCCGTTCTATCCGCAAGGTTGCGAACAAGTTTTTCAGCCGCGAGGCGTCAAACGACAACCTCGATTTCACCATCGCGGAAAAGGAACGCAAGCGCGCGCTCGACGCGCCGGTCGACAATACGCTGGTCGAAACCCTGCACGGCCGCAAAGTGGCCGACCCCTTCCGGCCTTTAGAAAATCTCGATGCGCCCGAAACCGCGCTCTGGGTGCAGAAGCAGAATTTACAGTTCAAGGAATTCATCGCCGGCAGCGAGAAGAGCATCGACGACGCGAAAAAATTCATGACCGATGCGCTGAATTACGACGGCGAAAGCCTGCCCGGGCGCTACGGCAAGGTCTGGTTCCGCACCTTCCAGAAGGCGCTGGCAGCGCAGGGCGTGGTGCAGACATCGAACGGCCCCGATGGCCCGTGGGAAACCATTCTCGATCCGAACACGCTGTCGAAAGACGGCACCGTCGCGCTCTCCGGCTGGGTACCCAGCGCCGATGGCAAAAAGATCGTGTATTTCACTTCCGAAGCCGGTAGCGACGCGCAGACGATGCATATCTATGACGTCGAAAAGAAACAGACTCTGGCCGACAAGATCGAAGATTGCCGCTTTACCGGCGTGCTCTGGGACAAGGGCAGCAATACCAGCTTCCAGTACACCTACCCCACCCACGACGGCACGCGCCGCAAGATGATCAAGCACCACACAATTGGCGAACCCGCATCGGCAGACAAGAAAGTTTTTGAATCGCCGGTGGAGGACAGCTTCGTCTCCCCCTCGCGCCTCGTCACCTCGAAATATGAATGGGTATGGCACTCGATCGGCACGGATAAAAACTCCGGCCTCTTCTTCCGCCCCTTCGGCAGCACCGAAGAATTCAAGGAACTGGTGCCGCCCAAGACCACCACCATCCAGCCCATCCATGAATTCGAGGACGGCAGCATCCTTGCGCTCACCACCAAAGACTCACCCAAGGGCAAACTGGTGCGCTTCAACCCCAACGATCCCGCGCCCGAAAAATGGCAGACCGTCATCCCTGAAAGCAAAGATGATTTGCTCGACGGCGCGATGATGCACAAGGGCAAGCTCTACACCTTCTATTCGCGCGACACCGCCGATGCGGTGAAGGTCTATACGCCCGAAGGCAAGCACCTGCACGATATGCCGCTGCCCGAACAAAGCGTCGCCAGCTGGGGCCGTATCTGCCCTGACGATACAAAATGGACGCTGAAAATTTCCGGCTTCAAGTCGCCCGGCGACACCTATACCTACGATACCGAAAAGAACGACCTGACGTTTGTAAAGAAAACCAACAGCCCCATCGACCTCAACGACTGCATCGTCGAGCGCATTTACGCGACGTCGAAAGACGGCACGAAAGTGCCCATGACCGTGATCCGCCACCCCGATACGAAACTGGACGGCACGGCGGCGGTGAAGCTTTACGGTTACGGCGGTTTCAACATTCCGCTTGGCCCCGGTTTCTCCTCGGGCCTTGCGCACTTCGTGAAATCCGGCGGCATCTATGTGCAGGCCAACCTGCGCGGCGGCGGGGAATTCGGCGAAGACTGGTACAATCAGGGCCGCGGCGCGCAGAAGCAGAATGTGTTTGACGACTTCATCGCCTGCGCCGAACACCTGATCGCGCAAAAATACACGTCCGAAAAACGCCTTGTCATCAACGGCGGCAGCAACGGCGGGCTGCTCACCTCCGCCACCATGCTGCAGCGGCCCGAATTGTTCGGCGCGGTGATTACCGAAGTGCCGGTGACGGATATGTTCCGCTTCCACCTCGCCACCTATGGCTCGTCGTGGAAATCGGATTACGGCGATCCGTCGATCAAGGATGATTTCAACACCGCCGCGAAATATTCGCCGCTGCACAACGTCAAGCACCATGCCAAATACCCGCCGCATTTGATCAAGACCGGCGACCATGACGACCGCGTCGTGCCCTGGCATTCCTTCAAGCTGGCGGCGACGCTGCAGGCGCGCGGCGACAAGGGCAACAAGACGCTGCTGCGCGTCGAAGGCCGCGCCGGCCATGGCGCGGGCAAGCCCACGTCGAAAATCATCGAGGGCTATGCCGAAACCTTCGCCTTCATCGAAAAGGCCATCGGCCCCGTCAACCAGAACGATTACAAGGCCAAGCTGGCGGCGGAGCAGAACAAGAAAAAATGCCCGGTCAAAGGTTTCAAGAAGCATAAATGACCGATATTATTTTCTACGACACCGAATTCACGGCTTGGGAAGGCTCGCGGGAACGCGACTGGACGGGGCCGGGCGAAGCGCGGGAGCTGGTGCAGATCGGCGCCATCCGTTTCGATCTCGGCACGCTGGAGGAAAAGGAAGAATTCCTTATCCTTGTCAAACCCGTTAAAAATCCGGTGCTGTCGGATTATTTCGTCAGCCTGACCGGCATTACAAACGCAGAGCTTGAAAAAGACAGCGTCTCCTTCACCGCCGCCTATAAACGTTTCCGCGCCTTCATGGGCAAGACGGGCACCGCCTGCTTCGGCGGCGACGCGAAGGTGATCCGCGAGAACCTCGGCTGGAACAACATGCCGTCGACAGAGACAGAATTCGACAGTTTCAACATCTGCCCCTGGTTCAAGGAAACGGGCGCGCCATACGGCATCAAGGGCAATGTCAATTCCGGCAAGCTGGCCGCCCTGCTGGGCGCGCCGATGAAATCGATACAGGAACACAACGCGCTGCATGACGCGCGCTCCATCGCCGCCGCCTACCGCTTTTTGGTGAACAAAGGCGTGCAAAGCCCCTTCGGCGGGTTAAAGGCCGCCAATGCCCGCTAAATCCCGCAACCTCATGCTTGGTATCCTTGCAGGCATCGCCACCGGCATGCTGTGGGGTATCGTGTTTATCGTGCCGCAGGCGCTGCCCGAATTCACGCCGCTAGAACTGTCGCTCGGCCGCTATTTCTTTTTCGGCCTTGCCAGCTGTTTCACGCTGAAACGCACATGGGGGCATTTCAAATCGTTTACGCTCCGCGATAAATGGCAGGTCTTCTGGCTCTCGGCTGCCGGTTTCTGGCTCTACACCATCCTGCTGTTCTGGGCGGTGAACGAGGCCGGCGGCATCCTCGCCACGCTGGTGATCGGCCTGCTGCCCATCACCATTCCGCTGGTCGCCAAGAAAACATGGCGCATCGGCGCGGTCTTCGCGGGCGGGCTCGCGCTGCTCTTTGCGGGATTACTGGTGCTTCAGGTCACGCCGCTTCTGCAGGGCGCAGCGCCCACGCTGACATGGAAAGGCGCCATTCCGCTGCTGTCATGCCTTGTGCTCTGGACATGGTTCGGCATCAAGAATACAGACTTCGTGCAGAAATACCCGGCGGCAAAAGTAAGCCTGACGAACCTGATGGGCATTTCATCCTTTATCATCCTCGCCGTTATCGGCGCCGTGATGGTGGATATGAAGGCGCTGTTTGCGCATGAACATTTCTGGATGTTCGTGTTCTGGAGCGCCGTGATCGGCGTGGGGTCGTCGTGGGCCGCGAATATCCTCTGGAACATCTGCTCCAGCCACTGCACCGCCAGCATTTCCGGCCCGCTGGTGGTGGCCGAAACCAGCTTCGGCGTTATTTATTGTTTCATGTTCGAAAAACGCCTGCCCGAAGCGCATGAAGCCGTGGCCCTGCTGCTGTTCGGGTTGGGCGTCGCGCTAGCCATCAAGGCCGAGATAAAACTGCAGATGAAACTGCAGCCAGTCCTTTGATATTCCACGATATATAAGATTTTTAACGCTCCGCTGCTATAATAAAGGCAGAGCGGTTTCTAAAAATTTATTTCCCACGAAGGAGTTTCATATGCCTCCGAAGCCAGGTGAGTGTACCCCGGACAAGATTCAATCAATTACAAATGATAAAGAGCGCGGCAAGTTCATATCGGAATGCAACGCCGCGAAAGCCAAAACCCAGCCCAGTTCTTTCGTGCGCGCGGAACAGCAGGCAGCTGAGCAGCGCCGAAACCCGATACCGGCGGCAACGACACCACCCGCAGGCGGCGCAGACCCCGGACCTGCAGCCAGCGTTGCAGACCCGGTTGCGAACCTGTTCGGCGGCGGACTTCAGAATGTGGTAAACGCCGTACGCAAGCCCGGCAACGGCAGGTTAGGGCCCTAGAAGCCTGAGGAACAATCAACTGAGAGCCTGACGATTACTTACTCGTCGTTCATCCGTAATGCCGCAATAAACGCGGATTGCGGGATTTCGACGTTGCCGTGCTGGCGCATCTTCTTCTTGCCCTCTTTTTGCTTGTCGAGGAGCTTGCGCTTGCGGCTGATGTCGCCGCCGTAGCACTTGGCGGTAACGTCTTTGCGGAGCGCGGAGATATCTTCGCGCGCGACGATCTTGCCGCCGATGGAGGCCTGCACCGCGATCTTGAACAACTGGCGCGGAATAAGGTCTTTCAGGCGTTCGCAAAGCTGGCGGCCGCGGCGTTCTGCCTGCGATCTGTGCACGATCATCGACAGCGCATCCAGCGGATCGCCGTTCACAAGAATGTTGAGACGCACCAGTTCGCCCTCGCTAAAGCCGTCCAGCACATAGTCCATGCTGGCATAGCCGCGCGAGATGGATTTCAGGCGGTCATAGAAATCAAACACCACTTCGTTGAGCGGCAGGCGGTAAACCGCCATCGCGCGCGTGCCGACCCAGGTCAGTTCCACCTGCGTGCCGCGGCGTTCCTGGCAGAGCGTGAGGATGGAGCCGAGATATTCGTCGGGCACGAAAATCGTCGCCTTGATCCACGGCTCTTCAATCTTCGAAATGCGCACCACATCCGGCAGGTCGGCGGGGTTGTAGAGTTCCATCTCGTCGCCGTTGGTCAGGTAAATTTTGTACACCACCGAAGGCGCTGTCGGGATGAGGTCGAGGTCGTATTCGCGGAGCAGGCGTTCCTGAATGATCTCGAGGTGCAGCAGGCCGAGGAAGCCGCAGCGGAAACCCATGCCAAGCGCGGTCGAGTTTTCCGGTTCATGGTGCAGCGACGCGTCGTTCAGGGCAAGCTTGCCAAGGCTGTCGCGCAGCTTTTCAAAGTCGCTGGCATCCACGGGGAAGAGCGAGCAGAAAACCATCGGCACCGAGGGCTTGAAGCCCGGCAGCCGTTCGCTGCAGGGATTGCGGTCGTTGGTGATGGTATCACCGATTTTCGTTTCGTGAATGTTCTTGATACCGCAGGTAACGAAGCCGATTTCGCCAGGCTTCAGCTCGCCAGTCAGCAGGTGTTTGGGGGTGAACACGCCAACGCGGTCGGCTTCGTATGCCGCGCCGTTGCTCATGAAACGCAGTTTATCCTTCACCTTCAGCGTGCCCTCGACGACGCGCAGCAGGACCACGACGCCAAGGTAAGCGTCGTACCAGCTGTCGACCAGCAGCGCCTTCAGTATCGCAGCGGGGTCGCCTTCGGGCGGCGGCAGGCGGGTGACGATGGCCTCCAGCAGCTCGTTGATGCCGATGCCGGATTTGGCGGAGGTCAGCACCGCGTCGGTGGCGTCGAGGCCGATCACGTCCATGATCTGCGTCTTCACGCGGTCGGGCTCGGCCGCGGGCAGGTCGATCTTGTTGATGACGGGAATGATTTCAAGGTTGTTGTCGATCGCCTGATAGACGTTGGCGAGCGTCTGCGCCTCCACACCCTGTGATGCGTCAACCACCAGCAGCGCGCCTTCGCAGGCGGCGAGCGAGCGTGACACTTCATACGCGAAGTCGACGTGGCCGGGCGTGTCCATCAGGTTCAATTGGTATTCGATGCCGTCCTTCGCCTTGTACTTCAGGCGCACGGTCTGCGCCTTGATGGTGATCCCGCGTTCCCGCTCGATCTCCATGTTGTCGAGGATCTGTTCCTTCATCTCGCGCGCTTCTAAACCACCGCAGGTCTGGATGATGCGGTCGGCAAGGGTTGACTTGCCGTGGTCGATGTGCGCAATAATCGAAAAATTCCGGATGTGCTTTTGTTCTGTCATAATCTTCTTCTTAACCGCAGGATGGCAGAGCATAAGGCCTTGTTTTACATGGTGCAATATGAAGAAACGCCTCCAGACCGCCCTTTTTATTTTCCTTATTGCGGCTATTTGTAGCCTGAATGGCGGAAAAGCTCAAGGGGCATCTGAAATCCCTGAAAAAATCCAGCGCAACTGGGCCCTGCCCGATTGCGGCCGGAACGAGGAAGCGGTGATCCTCAGCAAGCATTTCTACCTGAAATTCACCAAAGCCGACATGGCCCTGCTGCCCGCCGCGCTGGAGGGCGAGAAGTCGGATTACTGGATGCTCGACCTCGACGGCGCCGATGTGCCGGCGCGGCTGGAGGAAGACGGCGTGCTGACCATCGGCACCTCGGCAAAGGGAGCGTCGCAAAAAAGCAAATGGGACGACCTGAAACTCGACAGCACCGCCGAATACACCGGCTGCGTCACCACGCCCAAAATCGTGCCGAAAGTGCTGGAACGCCTGATGCGCTATATCGATCGCATCAAGGAGCAGTGCACGGTGAGCGTCACAAACGAATGCGCAGGCGTACTGTTCAAGCTGGCCGATGCGGATAATAACAACAAGCTCAGCGACAAGGAAATCCGCAAAGGCGTCGCCTCCGCGATGCTGTTTGCCGAACTGGCAGAGAAAGAAACGCTGACGAAAAAAGAAGGCGAAACGGTTGTGAAGAATTCCGCCACCCCCGGCGGCCAGATCGCCGAGGCGCTGCTGGCCACTTACGACGCCAACAAATCGAAAAACCTCGACTACAACGAGATACTGGCCGATTTCAAGGCGCCCAGCCTGCCCGTGGTGAAGGAAACCCTGCTGAAAGCCGGCAATATCCTGCCATCGTTCAAGGTCGTGGCCCTCGCACTTGATTAATTCCTAGGGATAAACGATGCCCGTCTGCTAGACTTCCTTGAACGGTCAGGAGGCCCTCATGGAAGACGCGGCGGACATGCACTGGCTGGACATCATGAATGTCATCATTTTCTATACAGCGATCTTCCTGCTGTCGTGGAATACCTCCATCCTCATCTTCAACCGCGCCGTGCCGAATATCGCCACCGCCCCTGCGATTAGGCGCGAAGTGATCGAGCTGCTGAAAAAAGACATGGCCAGACGCGGCGGCGCGCCCTATACGGTGATCGACGTAGGTTCAGGCAACGGGCTTTTCACGCGCGAAATCGCGGAGGCGATGCCCGAGGCGCGGGTGCTGGGGCTCGAGATTTCATACCCCGCCTATAAATGGTCGCGCGCGATGAAGCATTACCACAAGCTGGACAACCTCGATTACAAGCGCACGGATTTCTTCAAATACGATATGTCCCCGGCCAATGCCGTGGTGATGTTCTTCTTCCGCATGGATCCTGCCGCCAAAAAACTGCGGCGCGAGCTGAAGCCCGGCACCCTGGTATGCTCGACATCGTTCAAGCTATTGGACGGCTGGGTCGCGGCGGAAGAGCGCGAAGTCAAGACGCTCCATCCCTTCCAGAAAAAGCTGTTTGTCTATTACAGCCCCGGGCCGGATCAGGCCTAAGCCTTATTGAATTTCATCGGGCGCGGCACGCTGATGGTGCGTGAAATGCCGTCCTTGATATCGGTCAGCACTTCGGCCAGCGTTTTGTCGCTCTGCTCCTGCTTGACCTTCAGCGCGAAATTGTCGGCCATAGCGCGCATGACTTTTGAAATCTCGGCCACGCCTTCGGCATCGAACCTGCCGCTCGCGCGCGCCTTGTTGAAACTGTCCATGAAGGTGACAAGATCGCTCATCTCCTGATCCTCGAGCGGCGTCTTTTCAAGCCCGCGCACGAAGGCGGCGGTCATAGGCTTCAACAGTTTCGAGATGACGGCGGGATCGGTTTTCTTGTCGTTCAGCAACATGCCGTAAGACCAGAGCAGCGAGGTGAAACCAAGGCTCTCGAACGTGCCGTTCATCGTCACGCTCACAAAGTCGCCGAAGCTGCCGTCCGCGCTGCCAAAAGTATTCGTGTGGCGCAGGCGGCGTGCCCAGTCGGTTTTGGCGGTCAGCTCGGGGCCGACGGCGTCCATGAATGTTTCGGTCAGGTTTACGGTGGTTTGCATGTTTTTCCATCCTTGAATAGAGTAATATAATGCATTCTTATGTAAAATGCAAGGGCGAGGACTATCTACATTACTCAATTAAATCAACGGCATTTTAGTTGAATGCTTGTGCTATCTGTATACGCAAGACGTCTGTCCTTGGATCACATACGTGCAGCGGGCGGGTTTGTTCACCCTGCTTATTTTCGGCCGTTTTAACTGTTTTTTAATCGCGAAACTTTCGCTAACCCTCATTTAACCAATTATTGCCATAATTGTGACAGCAATTGGGGTCTCGCATGGCAGATGACAATCCGGCGAAAATGCAGAGCACAGCGGTCAGCCTTGCTGACGCTGTCGCGGCACTGCGCGCCGATTTCCCCGCCGAAACCGAAAAACTGACGGTCGTCGACCTCGCAGCACCCGATGCGCGGTCGCAAATCCTCGGCTGGGTGCAAAACGCCAGCACAACCTATCGCAATAAGGTCGGAGTGGGTGGTTCGCTCGATCCATACGTATCGTACTTCGCAGACACTCATGGCATGGCGTCACGCGACGACGAAACCGGCCGGATGCTGATCGCCGTCCAGACCGATCCCGCAAAATTTCCTAGACGCTTACCCGATATCATGCGCAATCCTGCCTATGTCCTCGCGCATGAAGCGGGACACATGCTGGTGAAAAATGGAAATGACGTCCCGGAGGCACCGGGCATGTCCGCCGCACACGCAGTGACGCGCGAGGCGGAAAAGACCCGCAGAAACAACATCACCGAAAACTGCGCGGATACTTTCGCCTATCTCTACTGCCTGAAAAAAGGCTGGATAGACGCCGCCGACATCGAGGGGCTGGCCACGCTGCGCTCGTCGGATACGCTCAACGGCGACTATGGCCATTTCACCTCTCCGGCGCTGGATGCGCTGCGGCTGATGGCTGATACAAACGATATAAAATCGCTGGAACCGGCCACACTGCTGAAGGTCGCGGCACAGCACGCGGAAACCTTTTCGCCTGCGCGCGGTGCCATCCTGGGGCTGCAGGGCCAATTCAACAGCGTGCTGGGAAAACCCGGCGAGGATCCCGAAAAAGTCTCGATGCGCATCTACGATAAAATGGCGGGAATATACCTCGCGGGGCGTGACGACACGCTGGAATATTATATCGCGCGTCGCAGTCTTGGCGCCGCTCTGGCCTGGGTCACGCCCGAAGAGGCGCCCACGCTCGATACTCCCTGGAGCCTGGTATATCAAAAGATACAGGACCGCAGCGCGACGGAAACCACCGCATCGCTGCTCATGAACCTGATAAAGGCGAACCGGCGCGATATGCTGAAGGACAGGGAGCACGAACAATGGCTGGTGAATTCCGCCGCAAGCAAGAATGACGCGCCGCGCCAGGGTTGACAGACATTCACCGAAATTTATTTCTGCTGCGCCCCTGCTGCGCGCCTTAACCGGTCATTGATCGCAAGGCCAAGGCCTACCTCGGGCACATCCATCACCGCGATTCCGCTGAAGCCGCCGGCATCCAGCTGGTGCAGCATCGAGAATAAATTCGCGGCCGCGACGGTCAGGTCGCCGGTCTCGCTCATGTTCATCACCGCGCCTGCGGGCAAGGTATTCACGCCGCCCCCGCCCTTCACGCTCATAAAACGCGTCGAGCCGAAGGCCAGCAAGGCCTCGCCCTTCGCCACATCGACAGCCTTCAACCGCAAGGGCGTTTTTGGCGCGTAATGGCGCAGCAGTTGACCGGGAGATTTTGGCGCGTCATTCACCGCTTCGGTTTCGACGTTAATTTTAATGCCCAGCGCCATCTCGATATCCTCGCGCGTCACTGCGCCGGGACGCAAGAGCGCGGGCACGGCCCCCGTCATATCAACCACAGTCGATTCAAGGCCGACAGCTGCCTTGCCGCCCGCGAGTATCAGCCCCGCCGCATCGCCAAGGCTTTGCAACACATGCTGCGGCGTAGTGGGGCTAAGCGTGCCCGAGGCATTGGCGGAGGGCGCGGCGATGGGCCGCCCGAGTTCTTTGATCAGCTGCCGCGCAATCGGATGGCTGGGCGCGCGTACGGCCTGCGAGGGCAAACCTGCGCTGGTGAGCAGCGACAGTTTCGCATCTTTCTTGCGCGGCAATATCAGCGTCAAAGGCCCCGGCCAGAAAGCAGCCGCCAGCGTCGCGGCCTGCGCCGTGAAATCGACATACTGCGCCGCTTCGTCCTTGTCATTCACATGCACAATCACGGGATTGAATTTGGGCCGGCCCTTGGCCGCGAAAATCCGCGCCACGGCTTCGTCATTCGTCGCATCCGCGCCAAGGCCATAGACGGTTTCGGTGGGGAGCGCGACAAGCTGGCCGCTGCGTAAACGGTCGGCGGCTTTCTTTATATTCTCGTCAGTCGCATTCAGTATTTCGGTCACGCCGCGACATCCCGCGCGCGGCTCAGGCGGCCGCCGGTCATGGGCCGCGCCACGCCCGTGGTATGCGGGAAGCTGATGGGCAGGCCGCGCAGGCTGCGCACGGCCATATAGGCGAAGGCCTCCGCCTCGATCGCGTCGCCGTTCAGCCCCAGTTCCTCGATCAGCACAACGGGCACATGCAACTTGTCATGCAGCGCCAGCATGAAGGAACGGTTGAGACGCCCGCCGCCCGACACGATCCATGCCTTCGGCTTTTCGGGCATGAATTTCAGCGCCTGCATCACGCCCGCGACGGTAAAGGCCGCCAACGTCGCCGCGCCATCCTCCAGCGACAGATCTTTCCATGCCTGCGAAACAAAGATATTCCTGTCGATCGATTTCGGCGGCACGGCGGCGAAGAATTCATGCGACATCAATTCGCCCAGCAGCTTTTCATCGACCTTACCGCGGGATGCGGCCTTGCCGTCTTCGTCATAGCGCTGGCCGGTTTTCTTCAGCATCCAGTCATCCAGCAGAGCGTTGCCGGGGCCGGTATCGAAGGCGATCATCTCGCCTTTCGTACCGATATAAGTGACATTCGCCACGCCGCCGATGTTCAGGAACACCACCGGCTTCTCCCGCGCGCCCGACAGCGCTGCGTGGTATATCGGCGCCAAGGGAGCCCCTTGGCCGCCCGACTGCACGTCGGCGGTGCGGAAATCGTTCACGACATCGATGCCGGTCAGCTTCGCCAGCAGCGCGCCGTCGCCCAACTGGCAGGTGAATTGTTTTTCCGGCGCATGGGCGATGGTCTGCCCGTGAAAGCCGATCAGGTGAACATCGGAAGGTTTCAGCCCGCGCTGGCGCAGCAGCGCCTTGACCGTTTCGGCATGGGCGATGGTCAGGTCGCGTTCCACATCCGTCACGCTGTTGACGCATTCGGGCGGGATATTCAGGCAGCCGCGGATGCGCTGGCGCAGCGTATCGTCGTAAGGCACGGTCAAAAATCCGTCGCGCTCGATAAAATTCTCTCCGTCCGTTGTAATCAACGCGGCGTCGATGCCGTCCAATGACGTGCCGCTCATCAAGCCGATAACCCGAAATTTATCCATTATTCAAAGCCTTACGTTCTTTGCAAATGACGCAGGAATATAGTACCCTGCATCGGAAAGGCAGGCAAGACTATGGGCTCGGAATTCATCAAGGTTATGCAGGAACGCGGTTTCCTGCATCAGTGCACCGATATCGAGGGGCTTCAAAAGCAACTCTCCGAGGGCGTTGTCACCTGCTATACCGGCTATGACGCGACGGCCAAGAGTTTGCATGTCGGCAGCCTGCTGTCGATCATGATGATGCGCTGGTTCCAGAAATGCGGGCACCGCCCGATTGTCCTGATGGGCGGCGGCACGACCAAGGTCGGCGACCCTTCCGGCAAGGACGAAAGCCGCAAGATGCTGACCGAAGCCGACATCGACAACAACATCGCAGGCATCAAGGCGGTGTTCAGCAAATTCATTTCCTTCGGCGCTGGTAAAACAGATGCCGTGATGGTGAACAACGACGAATGGCTGGCGAAGCTTAACTACATCGAATTCCTGCGTGACTATGGCCGCCATTTCACTATCAACCGCATGCTGACGTTCGATAGCGTCAAGATGCGTCTGGAGCGTGAGCAGCCGCTCACCTTCCTTGAATTCAACTACATGATCCTGCAAGCCTATGACTTTTTGGAATTGAACCGCAAACACAATTGCGCGCTGCAATTCGGCGGCTCCGACCAATGGGGCAATATCGTGAACGGCGTGGAGCTGACGCGCCGCATCGCGCAGAAGGAAGTGTTCGGCTTCACCTGCCCGCTGCTCACGACGTCCTCGGGCGCGAAGATGGGCAAGACGGCGCAGGGCGCTGTCTGGCTCAACGCCGATATGCTCTCCGTTTACGATTACTACCAGTTCTGGCGCAATACCGAAGACGCCGACGTTGGCCGCATGCTGAAATACTTCACCGAGCTGCCGATGGATGAAATTGCGCGCCTTGAAAAGCTCAAGGGCGTTGATATCAACGACGCGAAAAAGGTTTTGGCCCTGCAGGCCACCGCCATGTGCCACGGCATGCAGGCGGCAGAGGAAGCCGCCGAAACCGCGCGCAAGACGTTCGAAGAAGGCGCGGCCGCCGAAGGCCTGCCGCAGATCAAAATGTCCCGCGACAAACTGGCCGAGGGCGTACCCGCCTTCGTGCTGTTCAAGGACGCCGGTCTGGCCGCCTCGGGTGGCGAAGCAAGACGCCTGATCGCCGGCGGCGGGGCGCGCATCAACGACGAAAAAGTCGACAGCGACCAGCGCATCATCACCCTTTCCGACCTCAACGACAAAACCATCAAGCTGTCGGCGGGGAAGAAAAAGCATGCGTTGGTGGTGGTGGACTAACACCGCAGCCATCTCCCGATACCGCAGTTTTGATTATGTCAATATTTTTGCACGGTAATGCCGCATGACCCCCGCAGGGTTTCCGGTTTATAACCGTTTATAGTGTGGTTATTCACATCCGGAAGGTACTCCCATGCTCCACGTCCTCTTTATCTATTTCATGATCGTGCTGTTCAATTCGCCCGTGTTTGCGGCCGATATTGACGATGGCGACGACGTGCTGAAGGCGCCGGTCGAAATCGCGCTGGTGGCTGCGCTGCCCAAGGATGGTGCGAAGCCGCTCGACCAGCCCTTGCTGGAAGATCCGCAAGTGGCGGCCTGGGCAGCGCGCGTTGCAGCGCAGGTGATGAGCTTCGGCTTCTCCAACCTCGACCAGCGCATGACGCAGTCGAAGGACTCTTTCACGCCGCAGGGCTGGGAAACCTTTCAGACTGCACTAAAATCAGCCCGCCTTGTCGACAGAGTGCGCGATGAAAAAGACACGCTCACGGCGACAACCAAGCTCGACCCCGTCGTGATGCAGGAAGGCGTGGAGAACGGCATCTACCGCTGGATCGTGAAATTCCCGCTCGCGCTCGATTTCAAGAATGAAACCGCGGGAAAAGATGCGGTGTGGCAACTGACGCTGAAGATCGAGCGCATGGACGGCCCCAACCCCGTAGGCATCTCGCACTGGGTCGCCCAGCCCCAATAATCAATTCTGGAAGAACATCTTGCGCAGGATACCGGGCGCCAGCACCGACAGCGGGTTGACGAAAACCGTCGGCGCATCCTTCGGCCCTTTAATCTTGTAGGTCGCGGCCAGTATCCCCTCGCCGCCCGCCGTCAGCAGCGTGCCGATGATCGGCACGACGTTCAGCAGCTTGCTGAGCTCCGATGCCGGCACCAGCGTGCCTTTCAGGTCGTAGGTGTTGTTCCAGTTGTCGATATCGCCCTCGAAAGTCAGGCCCAGTGACGCGCCAGCGGTGCTGCCGTTTTTAAGCGTCAGCAGGCGCACGTTTTTCTTTTGCTTGGGCTGGCCCTGATCCGTCCAGATGAAATCGACGCGCGCCTTCTTGAACGACAGGCCCTCGCCGCCCAGCATCTGCAGCACGCCGATCAGCGATATCGCATTAAGCAGCTTCGCCACAACGGGCGCGTCTTTCAGCGTGAAATCGGTCAGCGCGGCGGAGCCCACCATGTCGCGCGAACCGCCCACCACGCGCGGGCTGCCGACGATTTTCAGTTTCCCGCGCAGGATGGAATTGGTAAAGCCAAGCGTGGAAAGCGCCGTACCCGCGTCCTCCGCCTCGAACCTCAAACTATGCCCCTTCGGCCCCGGCGAATAGTGCAGCAGCAGCGGCTTGCCCGCCGCCAGCGCGTCGAGGTTGACCTGCTCCAGCCGCGCCCAGTTGTTGCGCACGATGGTGCCGCGCACTTCGCGCAGTTCCTTGTCCTTGGCCATCACCACGCGATCGACGTCGAGCGTCACCTTGAACGGCGTCACCTGCCGCGCCGCCACTTCGTCGTTGCCGGCAGCCTTGGTATCCTTGAAAGCGGGCGAGGCGTCGATCTGCCGTCCCGACACCTTCATCACATAGCCGTCCTTGCCCTTGTTCTGCAGGTCGAGCGCGATATCGTTATTCGCCAGCTGCACGCGGCTGAATTTGGCCGATGAAATTTCCTTGCCGTCGGCGCTGAATTCAAGATCGCCCTTGGCCGTGGAGCCACCGGATGACAGGTCCAGCCCCGTAATGCGATCCGCCTTGCCGTCCTTCAAACGGATCGTCAGCGCCACATTTCCCGCATCGCCTTCGGGTTTTGTATAGTCGGCGGGCGGCACGGTAAAGCCGAAGCCTTTCAAATCGCCCTTCAAATCCAGCACAGCCGATTTATCGGGGGCGATGGTATAAGCGATTTCCGATTCCATCTTGCCCTGCGGCTTCATGTCGGCGGGCATGCCGAATTTAAGAAGCGCGGGCGTATCCAGCGTGATTTTCGCCTTCACCTTGCTGGAGACGGCTTCGCCGGTCTTGAAATTCTTCAGCCAGTCGAAGGTCATTGGCATGCCGTCGAGCCTGCCCGCGCCCTTTACCTGCATCACGTCGTTGGTGACGTCGAGATCCATCGGCCCGCCGGCAACAGCCATGCCCGCGACCATATCGGGCAACACGACATCGTGCAGCTTGGCCTCCGCATGCACCTTGACGTCTTTCAGAGCGATATGACGGCGGATAGGGAATTTGAAACCGACCTCTACGTCCGCCTTGCCCTCCACTTCCTTGCTGTTGATGCCCAGCATTTCGGGGTATTTCAGCGGTTCGGAATCCAGCACCTTCAGCGCGGTGCGCAAGGGGCCGTTCAGCGAGACGGCAATATCAATTTTAGAATCTGCGCCCGCCGCGATTTTATCAAGATCGGTGATATGGATGGTCGATTTCGTCACCGTCATATCGCCCAGCTTGCCGCCGGTGATGTCGAGGTTGAACGATGTCGCATCGTAATGCGCCGTGCCCGTCCCGCCCAGCACCGGCATCAGCGGCGGGAAATAATCCACCTTGATGCCCTGATAATCAATCTTGCCGCCCAGTTTCGTCAGCGCGAATTTCTTTTCCGTGGCGGCCGCGTCGTAACTGCCCTCCGCTTCCAGTGTCGCCTTGGTGGCGATGCCTTTCGACAGGTGCTCCGTCACCCACCAGCGTGGCCCGGGCGTCAGTTTTTCGGGCCACCATGTTTTAAGGTCATCCATCGGCATGTCGAAGAGCGTGGCGGAGATAGACCCCACCTTCACGCCATTTTCGTCAGCCGTGAACCGCGCCGTCGCCTCCGCGCGCGGGCCGCCGAGGTCGAGCCGCAGTTCATCCACCAGCACTTCGCGTTTCGTCGCATCGAAACTGCCCTTGGCGAAGAAATGCTTCACCAGCACCGGTTTTTCGTAGAGGCCGCCCGCGTTGAACGCGCCCTCTTTGCCGCCCAGCGCAAATCTTAAACTTGCAGGGCGGAATTCGGGGTCCAGATCAAAGCCCAGCGTCAGGTCGACCGGCATGTCGATATCGGATAGTTCCTGCAGCTGCTTGCTTTCCTGCGCCACGCGCGACGGAATGAAATCGACCAGCTTCACCGCCGCCGCCGTGCGCTGCGTATCCCAGCTGTAGGAAACGGTGACATCCATCGCCGCGCGCTTGCCCAGGCCCATATCGACGCTGGCCAGCGCACGCGCCGACAGGCCCGCATCGCCGCGGCTGACGACGATATCAGCGCCGCGCGACTGCCATGCGACGTTTAACACTCTGTCTTCGTAAACCGCGCGCGCATTGTCGACCGACACCTCGCGCAGGCCGTCCAATATGCCGAGGCCCGTGCGTTCCTGCAGCTTCAGCAGCAGGCCCTTCACCAGTTCCTCGCGGCTTTTTTCCGAGGGCGTATCGGCCAGCTTGATTTCTTCGGGCGTTTCCTCGCCCGCGCCGACGTTCAGGGTAAAGCGGCCGTCTTCCTGCCGTATCACGCGCACGGCGGGGCCGTAGATTCTAATCGAGCGTGGCACCACGCGGCCGATAACAAGGTTGCGCTTCGATAACTGGATAGCGAGTTTATCGACGGTCAGCACCGGCGTCTTGTCGGCGCGGTCGATGGCGACTTTTTTCAGCTCGAAGAGGAAAGGCTGCTCGCGTCCGCCCCACACCACTTCGGCCGTGCCGATATCGAAGGTGAAGGACGGCAGCTGTTCGTTCAGCGCCGCTTCCATCTTCCCCGTCGCCCAGGCGTTCAGCTCGTACGGGCCCTGCGACAGGCGCCAGATCACGCCGATCCAGGCCAGGAAGGCCACCAGCGCCAGCACACCCGCGATTTCCAGCAGCTTGATCGTCCCGCGACTGAAGTGATGTATTGCTTTTTTCAGCATCTTGTCTTGTTATCATTACCCTTCAAGGGTGATATTATAGCCCTGTTGCAATTATATTGAGTAAGCTTTTGCCCCGTCATTTTCCGAAAAACACCAAAAAACAAGCGGCCTCCGGCTGGCAAAAGCTGGTGGAGGCGCATAGCCCCTACCTTGCCGCAAACCTGCACGTATTGACGGGCCAAAACCCTGCGGACGCGATAAAAGAAATGGTCGCAGCATCCGATAAAGCAACCGACGCCGAAACGCTGATGAAGGTGTTGCGCGTCGCCAAGAAACGCGTCGCCATCACCGCCGCCGTCGCCGATCTGAGCGGCGCGTGGAATGACTGCGCCGTAATGCGGTGTCTTTCGGAATTTGCCGATGCTGCTGTCGGCGCGGCACTGCGGTTTTTATTGCGGGCCGCGCATAATGCAAAAACGATAAAACTGAAAAACGCGAAAGAGCCGGAGAAAGACTGCGGCGTGACCGTGATCGCGCTCGGCAAATGGGGCGCGTTCGAGCTGAACTATTCCAGCGATATCGATTTGATGGTGATTTTTGATCCCGCCAAATCGCCGGTGCGGAACGAAGACGAAATGCAGAATTTTTTCATCCGCCTGACGCGCGATCTGGCACGGCTGCTGGATGCGCCCACGGGCGACGGCTACGTCTTCCGCACCGATTTGCGCCTGCGGCCCGACCCCGGGGCGATGCCGCTGGCGGTATCCATCGGCACGGCTGAAATGTATTACGGCAGCCTTGGCCAGAACTGGGAACGCGCCGCGATGATCAAGGCGCGCCCCATGGCGGGCGACGCCGCCACCGGCGCTGAATTCATGAAGATCATGACCAGCTGGATCTGGCGCAAGAACCTCGATTTCGCGGCGATACAGGACATCCATTCCATCAAGCGCCAGATCAACGCGAAACAGGCCAGCAAGGGCAAAGTCGGCGCAAAAGGCAACCCCTTCCTCGGCTACAACGTCAAACTCGGCCATGGCGGCATCCGCGAAATCGAATTTTTCGCGCAGACGCAGCAGCTGATTTACGGCGGCAAGGAACCGCGCCTGCGCTGCCCCGAAACGCTGCACGCGCTGTCGATGCTGGCCGAAACCGGCCATATCACGGCGGAAACGGCAGCAGATTTGAAGGCCGCCTACCTCTACCTCCGCCGCGTAGAACACAGATTGCAAATGCAGGATGACCGCCAGACCCACAGCCTGCCTACAACGCAATCCGCCTTCGATGGCGTCGCCGATTTTGCGGGCTATGAGTCCAGCGCCGCCTTTATCAAAGACCTGACGCAGCATACCGATACAGTGCGCAAATTATATGCCGCGCTGTTCACTGAATCCGCCAGCCTCGCCGGCCCCGGCAATCTGGTGTTTACGGGTGTGGAGGACGACCCCGAAACACTGGAAACCCTGCGCGATATGGGGTTCAGGGAAGCGGAGAAAATCACCGCCGCCATTCGCGGCTGGCACCATGGCCGTTATCGCGCTGTGCGGTCGGAACGGGCACGGCAGATTTTGACGGAACTTACCCCGCACCTGCTGGAAACCTTAAGCAAGACGCCGCACCCCGATGACGCCTTTATCCGCTTCGATCAATTCCTGTCGCGCCTGCCGTCCGGCATTCCCATCTTCTCGATGTTCCTGAAACATCCGCAGCAGATGGAGCTAGTCGCCACCGTCATGGGCTCGGCCCCTGCCCTCGCCGATCATCTGGGCACGCACCCGCAAGTGCTGGAGGGCGTGATATCCCGCGATTTCTTCGGCAAGCTGCCGGAACTGCCGTGGCTGAAGGAAGAACTGGCGCGGCAACTGTCAACCGCGCGGGATTATCAGGACGTGCTCGACCTCACCCGCCGCTGGGCGCGGGAAAAGCGGTTCCATGCGGGCATCCATATTCTGCAAGGTCTGTCGACCCATGCCCGCGCGGGCGTTTATCTGGCGGATATCGCCGAGGCCGCGCTAGGCGGACTAATCCCCCATGTCGAAAAAGAATTCGCGCAGGCGCATGGCGTTTTCAAGACCGGCGAATTGATTATCCTCGCCATGGGCAGCTTCGCCGCGCGCGAAATGTTCGCCGACAGCGACCTCGACATTATCGCGCTTTATAAAACATCCGAAAAAGAAAAGACGAGCAACGGCGCGAAGCCCCTGCCCGCCGGACAATATTATATCCGCCTGATGCAGCGCCTCACCGCCGCGCTCGCCGCGCCGACGGCGGAGGGCGTGCTATACGAAATCGACACCCGCCTGCGCCCCGCCGGGCATGATGGCCCGCTGGCAGCTCAGCTGGAAGGTTTCTTCGACTACCAGCGCGACAAGGCATGGGTATGGGAGCATATGAGCCTGATCCGCTCCCGCCTTGTCCATGCCACGCCCGCGACGGCAAAAACCTTCAACGCCGAAGTCGAAAAAATCCTCTCCCGCCCGCGCGACGCGGCCAAGCTGAAACGCGAAATGCTGGAGATGCGCGACAAGGTCGAAAAACAATTCGGCAGCAAAGACCCGTGGAACCTGAAATACCGCCGCGGCGGATTAATGGACATCATGTTCGCCGCGCATTACATGGCATTGCAGAACGCCGCCAAGCACAAAGGCCTGCTGCTGCAAGCACCCGAAGCCATGATCGCCGAACTGAAGAAAAAGAAACTGCTGGCCGCGAAAGACGCGGATACATTGGCCGCCGCCTGCCGCGAAGCCTATGCCGCGCAGTCCTTCCTGCGCCTGACGGCAGAATTGCCGTTTGATCCCAAAAAATCCGCGCCGGGATTGCTGGACGCTCTGGCCCGCAGCATGTTCCCGAAGGACAAGAAGATCACGTTCAAGAAGGCCGCCGCCGAGATTGATGCGCGGTGCAAGGCAGCCTTTGCGGTTTACAAGAAGATTTTCTCAATTTGAAACATTACCACCCCCGCCTTGTGCGGGGGTCCAAAAGCGCGTCCGCGCGTCTTGTGACTTAAACTTATATGACGGCTAGACAGCCTTTTGGATGCCCGCGCTAGGCGGGCATGGCAAAATTGGTGAGAGCTGTGTTAAGGCTTCGGCGTCTGTATATGCGCAAAATTATCCCTTTCTTCATCCCCACCCACATATGTCACATACCCGAAAAATATGAGCATTCCGCATAGCGCCAAAACAAATGAAAGCTTTTCTTTTCTTCGTCGCATAAGTGCAATTGGCGTCATCCCACAAAGCAGCAACAGCCCGAAAGCCAAGCATTGGAAAACAAATGTTTCGAAATTTAATCTGCCGGCCATAACCACCATCAGTATGCCAGCACCACACCAGAAAATATTAAATGATGCGAGTGCGATTGTCAGAAATTTAATGACCTTCATCAAGGCCTCACCTCCCGCTCCACAGCAGCCTCTTCAGCGCAAGCCGTCTCGAGCGGTTTCTCGATCTGGTAGTATTTTCCATCCAGCGCCCAGCCAATCCAGAAAAAAATGATCACGGTGCCCACAATAGAAAACGCGGCCGCAGCTGAATATTCCCGCTTCCCGGTCGCCGCCACCGGCCCGCAGATGCATAAGATAAAAAGCACAAGATCAAGGAGCTTGCCCGCTGAACCAAGACTTTGCGCGACGCCGCAACCAATCAGGTCATCAGGAATTCGGTAACTTGTTATAACGGCCAGCCCTGCGGTATTGATAACGGCAAGACCCAGAACAAACACGTTCGCAAGGATATTCCTGCCACTCATCAGGGCCTCACCTCCCGCTCCACAGCAGCCTCTTCAGCGCAAGACGTCGCGAGCGGTTTCCCGATCTGATAGTATTTTCCATCCTGCGCCCAGCCAACCCAGAAAAAAATGATCAAGGTGCCCACAATAGAAAACGTGGCCGCAACTGAATATTCCCGCTTCCCGGTCAACGCCACCGGCCCAGCAACGAAGAAGATAAGCAGCACGCCAGAGAGGATTCTACCCGCTGAATCGAGGCTTTGCGCGACATCGCAACCTATCAGGTCGTCAGGAATTTGGTAGTGTCTCATAAAGCTCAGGCCCGCGACATTGATAAGGGCAAGACCCAGAACAAACACGTTCGCAAAGATATTCCTGCCACTCATTACGGCTTCGGTTTCTGCGTCACCGAGGGCGACAATCTTGGCAGGTTGTCATTCACCGCCGGATGCATCAGGCGGTCCGTCAGGTCGGGCAGCTGGCCGAAGTCTGTAATCACCAGCTTCACGCCGGCCTTGTCCATCTCGGCTTTCTTCGCGTCATTCACGGCGAAGCCGATGAAGAACAATCCCTGTTCCGCGGCGGCGGCGGCATCGGCGGCGGAATCGCCAATAACAATAACCGGCGCATCAGTGCCCTGATCGGCGCGGTAGGCGGCGACGATGGATTGCAGCTGCGCTTCCTTGATCTGCGTGGTCGATTTGCCGGCGTCGCGGTCGTTGTCTTTGCCGCGCACATAGCGGTAGTCGAATTCGGCGGTCAGCCCGTGGTATTTCAGTTGCAGGTCCAGCGCGTCTTCGCGCGTGCCGGTATAGATGCCGAGCGTCGCGCCCTGCAGGTGCAGCGCCTCCACCGCTTCGCGCACGTTGGGGAAAAGGTGTTCGGTCCAGCCCGGCCGCGTCAGCAGCGCATCACAGGACTGGTTGCACTGGCCCATGAATTTCTTGCGCGTGGCGGCATCCATCGGGCCGATAAAGTGGTCGGTGATTTCCCCGAGGTTTTTATTGCCCAGCATGGCGGCAAGGGCGTCGCGGTCGGGGGTGGGGGCGCCGGCCTGTTCGGCGGCCTCGATAAAGGCCTGCACATAGCGGGGGGCGGCATCGGTGAGCGTCGATACCAGGTCGAAAACGATCAAAACGCCTTTATCCCGTGCCATAGCCCCTCAAAGAGTGGACTCGTTAATTTTCAGAAAGATATTCAATCCCTTGCCCCAAGTCAACGCCGCGCAAATGGTTCCCGACTAAACCCTTACTTTGTAAGGAAAATTTGGAGTGTTGCACAAAAGCTATAGATTGCGACTCGAGTCTGCCGATACGATAGAATTAGGCCCACAAGGCCCTAAACCACTCAAAAAACGAAGGAAATGGAGTACTAACATGAAAACCCAACTCGCCACTGTGCTGGCGTTTGTCGCAATGATGGCCGTTGCACCCGCTTTTGCTGCCGAAGAAGCCGCAAAACCCGCTGACGTCGCCCCCGCTGCCACCGCCGCCATGGAAGCTGACGCTAAAGCCGAAGCCGCTGCTGCTGTCGAAGCGCCCGCTCCCGCCCCCGATTTCGCCAAGCTGGACGCCAATGCTGACGGTTCCCTCTCGAAAGAAGAGCTGGCAGACGGCTTTGACGCTAAAGACGCTGACAAAGACGGCAAAGTGACGAAAGAAGAATTCGAAGCTGGCGCCGCTGTCGAAGTCAAAACCGAAGTGAAGACCGAAGAAGCTCCCAAAGCCGAAGAAGGCAAAAAAGAGTAATCTTCAGCTTCCTGAAGGATACCGTAGCCCCGGGCCCGCGAAAGCGTCCCGGGGTTACTTTTGAGGGGTTTGGGGTATTATTGTACGATTTTCTTTGACATAATCTATTCCGTTTGATAGCTTATTTCCGCACCGTGCAGATATGTGCCAGAGCGGCTTTATAGGATTCCGTTTCACGCCTGGGGAAACACAGCACGGGGAAAAAACAGCCTTGAATCGTTACGGTTTCAAAATTCAACGCTTATCCACGGAGAAACAGCCATGACCAAGCCAAACACCACTATTCTGCACCCTATCCTCTGGGACGCCATGGGCGAACCGGTGCGCGTCGATGCAAGCAGCGTCGAGGCCGCGCTGAAGGGCGTGAAGATCGAAGCCGATATGCTGGGCTTTGAATTCGCAGCCGCCGGCCGCCGCGGCAGCACCTATATGTTCGCGGAAGCGGTTTACACCCGCGCCGAATACGCCGCGATCGCCGCAAACGATCCCGACAACCGCCTGAGCCGCCAGTTCAACAGCATCCCGCAATGGAAGTTCAACGATCCCGCGACCGTGGTCTACACTTCCGCGCAGGGCGTGCGCGCCTTTGAGGCCTGCGATCACCCGCGCGTGACGCTGGTCGACAAGACGGGCAAACAGCTTTTCCCGCGACCCAAGGCCTGACGGAACCATCGGCGGCATCTGCCCGTTTGCGCCCGAAAGGGAGCAATGACGCGTCATGCCTCAAGAGGTTGAAATCACGGAAGTCGGCGCGCTCCCCTACCCCGAGCCGCGGACGGTTTTTCTGGGCGGCATCTTTTTCCTGATGCTGATGGCGGCGCTGCATATGGCGGCGAATATCATCATCCCCATCGTGCTGGCCTTTATGCTGAAACTTGCGCTGGGCCCCGTGCAGCGGTTTCTGGAGGCGCGGAGCATTCCGCGCACCCTGGCGGCGCTGCTGGTGGTGGCGCTGCTGCTGGGCGGATCGGGCATGCTGGTGACGATGCTATCGACCCCCGCCGCCGACTGGATCGGCAAAGTTTCTGACGGCCTCCCTCAAGTGCGCGAACGGCTCAGCTTCCTCAAAGAACCGATACAGTCGGCGAAAGAAATCATCGTCAACGCCGAAAACATGGCGCTGCCCGCGTCGGGCCCGAAAGTCATGCCCGTCGCCATCGAGGGCACGCGGCTGTTCGACCGCATGTTCATGAGCACGCGCGAGCTGGTGACCTCGCTCGGCATGACGATATTGATGCTGTTTTTCCTGCTGGTGTCGGGAGATACTTTTCTGCGGCGCCTGGTTGAAATCCTGCCAAGTTTTTCCGAGAAACGGCAGGCCGTCGATATCTCGCAGCAGATCCAGCAGGATATTGCCGTCTACCTGCTGACCGTCACTTTCATGAACGCGGTGGTGGGCGTGCTGACAGGCGCGACCATGGCGCTCTGCGGGCGCGGCGATCCGGTGCTCTGGGGCACCTGCGCCTTCCTGCTCAACTTCGTGCCCATCATCGGCCCCATGACCTGCTTCGCGCTTTTCGCCTTCACCGGCTTGATGACGGAGCCCGGCTTGAGCGCGGCCCTGCTGCCCGCGTTAATCTATATCGTCATCCACACAGCCGAGAGCAGTTTCATCACGCCGCTGCTGCTGGCGAAGCGCTTCACCCTCAACCCCGTGGTCGTGATCCTCTCGCTCGTTTTCTGGTACTGGATGTGGGGCCTTGCCGGCGCCATCCTCGCCGTGCCGATGCTGGCGATCGCGAAGATTATCTGCGACCGGGTCGAGCGGCTGAAACCTGTGGGGCATTTCCTCGAGAACTGATCTTTACTTCTTCCTCCGCCGGCGCATTGGCGGGGAAGAGGACGGCCGGCGGCCTGCCGGCGTATTTGCTGGCCTGCACGCCGGGCGGCGGGCGGTTTTCCACGTCCTCCTGCAAGACGTGCAGGTTTTCGAGCAGGTCGCGCGCGTTGCCGATTTCGATATTGGACATCTTCGCCACAGTTGCGGGCGGGATGGCGCGCTTGGCGGGATTGTCCTTCAGCTCGTCCAGCATCGCCTGCACCGCGCGGCCCGCGAAAGCGGGATCGTTGGTGGCGATATTGGCGGGGTTCTTCCAGTATTCACCCTCCATCTTCGTCCAGACGGCGACGTTATCCTGCAGGATGGTCACCGTCTTGCCCTGCCCCGCCGCATCGATGCTGTTATCAACGACACAGAACTGGCCCATCGCGCCGTTGACGATGATATGCTGCGCGTCTTTCAGCAGGTGGGTCAGCGTATGTTTTTCGCCGATGACAAAGGCCTCCACCGGATCTGCGGGGCGCTGGCGCGACAGATAGGCGTATTTGCTGTCCTGCTGCAGGTCTTCCATCGTCGGGAAGCCACTCATGAAGCGTTTTTCGAAAACGACGTCGCCCGGCTGCGGGTCCAGCTCCGTCATGTGCAGCCGCGAGACAGTGTTGGCGTTCCATGCGTCATGGATCTGGTTGTGGTCGGTGATGGCGATATAGACCGTCGGGATGCCTTCCTTGCGGAGCGCGGCGGCGGTGTCCTTGAGGCCCTTGATATAGGTGTCGTGCGCTTTTCTCTGGTCCTCGACGGAGCCGGGCTTCAGCGGGCTGTAGGTGAAATCGCCGGTGTCGATGATGAGGTTGACGATCTTCTTGCCCTGCAGCGCCTCATGCGCGTCCGGTGTCGAGGTCGTCCTGTCGATCTCCATCCCGCCTGCCATCGCGATTCACCCTGAAACCGTTAATAATGCATTAACTAGTTTACCATAATAAATCCGGGCTGTAAAAGGACGGAGCCGACTTTATCCGCATGATGCTGAACTGCTTTGGAAAAATACCGCCCGATTTTGTTTCCGTAACAAATTTGACGAAATATCAAATGGGGTGCTAATCTACCGCTACCCTTAACAACAATGGAAACGCCGCACATCATGAAACTGAAAAAGCCCCTCCTCGCCCTTTTCGCCGCAACCGCCATACTGGGCGCCACCGGCTGCGCGCCGACGCCCGCCGAAGTGAAGCAGAGCGTCGAGACCACTTACGCCGCCGACCTGCAAAACACGCTGACCGGCTATTTCAATTCGCATGGCATGAAGGCGCAAGACGTGAAGGAAGGCCTGACCATCCCGTGGAACGCTTCACAGGCGACGCTCGACAAGATCAGGGGCGACAGCATCATATACCCCGCGCACCGCTCGGGTTACATGGTCGCCACCGGAAAACTGTCCGACGAAGGCTGCCCCGTCTTCGATGTGACCGTGATCAAGGACACCAGAGACACCACCCGCTACGAAACGCAGGTGCCCGTCTGCCCGAAACCCGCGACGCCGCAGGGGCCGCAGGGGCCGGGGTAACGCCCATGAAACTGAAAAAAACCCTCCTCGCGCTTTTCGCGGCGGCCGTCCTTATGGCCGGCTGCGGCCCGCGTCAATCGCCCTCGGAGCGCAGGGCCGAGTTCGAGGCGCACCGGCTGGCCGAGGAAAAGGCCGACACCGAAGCCCTGCAGCAGAAAGTGCAGAAAATCTATGGCGACGACCTGCAGAAAAGC
>JBGGMV010000060.1:0-2546 GCA_041287865.1 Alphaproteobacteria bacterium
GACCGCCTCATTCGTGAAGAACAGCGCCGCCAGGCTGCCTACCGCAAAAGCCTTGCCGAACAGCGCCGTCTTGCGGAGCAAGCGGCTGAGGACTTGCAGCAGCAGAATCGCCGATCGGAGTATCGCCAGCACCAGGACTACCTGGCACGGCTGAGTGCGCAGCAGCGCGCGGTATCAAGGGACTATGATTACCGGTCTGATCCGTTTTACTCCACCCGCGCCAGCTACGGCTACTCCCGCCGCGGCGTGAGCTATCAGACAAATCAGTATGGCGCAAAACTTCTGCGCCAAGCCGTCAACAACGGCTACGCAGAAGGCTACCGCAGCGGAGCGGCCGGCCGGCAGGATCGCTGGCGCGGCGACTACAGGGAAGTCTTTTCCTATCGGGACGCCAACTTCGGGTATGACGGAAGATATGTTTCGCAGACGGAATATAACCACTACTTCCGCCAAGGCTTCCAGCGCGGATACCGCGATGGCTACGATAAGACCCGCCGCTACGGCGATCGCAATAACAGCGTACTGGCAACAGCTCTCTCTGAAATCCTGAACCTGCAGCCGCTGCGTTAATACCCAATTTCCGTCGTCTTCCGCCGGTAATCTTTTTCACCAATCAGCATAAGGTAAAAACTATGACTTACAAAACATCCCTGCTTCTTTCCGTTGCGGCATTCGCCCTGGCTTTATCCGCCGTGACGGCAAGCGCCGAAACGGTAACGACAAAGAGCACTACCGAGCAAGTCGTTCGCGCTGGCGCGAAGACTATTAACCTCAATAACTTCGATCTCAACAAGAACGGTATTCTTTCGACATTCGAAGTCAGCGAGATGCTGTTCAAGCTTTTTGACACGGATACGAGCGGCGCAGTGGACAGCACCGAATTCGAGTACAAGTCGGTGCTGACAGTCGCCCCGATGGAGAAGCTGACGACAATATCGTACGACTACGACAACAATGGCGTGTCTGACAAAACCCAGTACACTTTCGAAAAATTTACGCAGGACACGCAACTCGCGCGCTTTGACAAGAACAAAGACGGCCTGTCGCCGCACGAGTTTGTCGAAAAGACATTCCTGGAGATCGATTCCGACCATAACGGCGGCACCGATCTGGTGGAATGGCGGACCGCGTATATGACCCGGATTGTTCCGGTTCAGGTACAGTAAGCCGACCCACGACGTAATTTAACTGCACATTTTTAAGGAGTATCAAGAAATGAAAGAAGCTCTTCGCAATTCACTGCTTGTCGCGGCTGTTTGCACGATCATTCTGTCGGCGCCCGCACATGCCGGGATCATCCAAGACCAGTCCTCTTATGACGGCAGGTCTTATACGGCCCCCGCGAGCCAGGAGTCCCTCAAGCCCCTGGCACGTTCCGACGTTAAAATGATCCAGCAACGACTTGCAGATCGCGGCCATTACAACGGCCAGGTCGACGGCTTGTGGGGTCCTCGCACCACGGAAGCAGTCGGCGCGTTCCAGGCGGCAAACGGTCTGCCGTCGGACGGCAAACTGACGCATGCGACGCTGGACAAGCTTGATCTGGCGGCGAACGCCGGTTATGCAGCTTCGCAAGAGACCGCTGCTGCCGGAGCCACCTATGAATACGAAGAAATCGTTACAACCTCGGAAGTATATACCACCCGGGGCAAACGTGGATTTTCAAGCGCCGAATTCGATGCGCAGGGCTCGACCTGCCTGACATGCATGGATGGCATTTACGGCCACGGCGGTAAACCCACCCAGTTCGACTAATCACTGGCTGACGAAGCTTTAAACGGAATCAAGGGCCGCAGCCTGTTGACAGGTTGCGGCCCCTGATCCACACAGATGAGCTACACAGACATAACGGAGAATTGCCATGCGCAGGCGTCAGAATTTCGCATTACAGGCCATTACGGCAGGCCTGATGACCTTTTCAATACCGGCGATAGCCTTTGCCTACTCGCTGGGTGACGGCAAGGCCGCTTATAACCGGCATGACTACCGTGCCGCGATCGAGCAATGGCAGCCGCTGGCTGAAAAAGGCAATCCGAAGGCGCAGAACAACCTCGGCATGCTGTACCAGAACGGCGAAGGCGTCGCGCGCGATTATGCGGCGGCAATGAAATGGTACGGCATGGCCGCGAACCGCGGCAATGCCGAGGCGTCCAACAACATTGGCATCATGTACGACAACGGCCAGGGCGTTAAAAAGAACTACGCGGAGGCCGCCAAATGGTACCGTCAGGCCGCCGACAACGGCTTTTCAGACGCGCAATATAATCTCGGCGTCTTGTATTACACAGGCCAAGGCGTACCCCGCAATAGGCCGCAGGCGATCGAATGGTTTCGCAAAGCCGCGAGACAGGGCGACAGCAGGGCGCAATACAACCTTGGCGTCATGTACAGCAAAGGCGACGGAACTGCGAAGAACAATGTGCAGGCCTACAAATGGTTCAGCCATGCCAAAAAAGCGGGCGACAAGAACGCCGCCCGCCAGCTCGCTCTTCTAGCCAAAAAAATGTCAAAGGCCGATGTAGACACCGCAAAATAGGGCGTAATGG
>JBGGMV010000061.1:0-11205 GCA_041287865.1 Alphaproteobacteria bacterium
CCCCTCCTCTCCCAAAGGAGAGGAAATTTTTGATTATTTGCCCAGATAAACGCCCTGCACGCGGAATTTCGCGTCCTGCGTCAGGCGCGGGGTGCGGTCGACGCTCTTTTCGGGTTCGGCGGTATTGATCGCCGAGGTCGAGGTCTGCGTGCCGGTGACGGCGAAGTTGGAGCCGGTGATCATCTGTTGCGCGGGGAAGAAATTCTCGATCGGCACGTCTTTCGCGCAAGGGCCTTCGGGCGCGCCGTCGATGGAGCAGGTGGCAAGCTTGTCCGGGTGATAGGCGTCGACCACCTGCAGGCGGAATTTATAGCCCGTGCTGTGTTCGGGGTCGGGATGCGTTTCGGGAACCATGTAGCTGGAGTAATAGAACTTCGGTTCTTTCAGCGGCACGCCCGCCTCTTTTTCCGCGTCGGTGCGGTCGTCGAAATTTTTCAGCTTCGTCAGCTCGGTCACGGTGCTGGTCTGCTGTTCGTTGGTCGGGCCGTTGGGGTCCTCGGTCGCGCGGCAGCCCCAGGCGGCGAAGCAGTTGGTGCGCGTGGAATAATAGAACTGCAGGGGCACATCCTCGGGCTTGTGCGGGATGGTTTCGCCCGTTTCCTTGTCCTTCTTCGTGGTGGAGGACAGATCCTTCCAGAAGCCGTATTCGTTGTTGCCGTCCGAACACCTGCGGTCTGTCAGGTACATCACCGCGAGCGAGAAAGATCCCGGCGGACTGTCCGGCGCGTCGCCGTCGATGCCGCCCAGCACCGTGAAACCATAGGTCGTGTTGCTGCCGATCTTGCTGCTGATGTTGAATTCGCTGGGCAGAGGATAACGGAAGTGGGGATTATTTTCGGGATCGGCGCCGAGGTTCTTGCCTTCCCAGAACCAGTAAATGCCCTTGTCCGGCTGGTTGGTCAGCGCACAGCCCGCGAATTTCGATTCAGCCGCGTTCGGAATGCTGGGCTGGAACATATAGCTGAAATGCTCGCCGGGCCGCGTGGCCGTGACGCTGTCGGTGATTTCCTGGTTGAAGCCGGGCGATTGCGCCTCCTCTTTGGTCTCCGCGCGTTTCAGCCCGTTGTACTTGAAATAATCAACCTGCTCCCCCGGCGCCATCGTCTGCTGCCAGCGCGGTGCGCCGGCGTTCGGGATAAAAACTTCGGGGTCGACGGGCGTGGTTTCAGCCGCCGCACGGCCCAGCATGAATTTCGAATTCGGGTCGGACTCTGCTTTGACCTTCGCGGCGCGTTCGCGTTCGGTGCGCTCGTTCGCCTGCTGCAGCGCGGTCTGCGGTTTGCGGTTGGCCGTCTGCGTCTGCCCGCTGACATCGGCGGCGACAAGGCCTGCGGCAAGCGCGAAAGTGGCGGCGAGTTTACCCATGAAAACACCCTGATTTACCCATTTAACATAGCATAAAGGGGTTAATTTGTCAATAATTTCAATGCATTTCAAGTACTTGCAACGGCATCCCGCTACCGTATGCTGTGCCTATGGGACGGATATATATCTTCATTTTTGTGATCGTTGTGGGGGCCTTTCTCATCCACCTGCTGATGCGCTTCTCCGGCGGCGTGGAGGGCGCGAAGAAGCGCGCGCAGGCAGGCTCCAGCCGCGATCAATTCATCCTCGGCACGATGTACGAAACGGGCACGCAGGTCACGCAGGACACTAAAGAAGCCTGTGTCTGGTACAAAATGGCGGCGGAACAAGGACATATCGAAGCGCAATCGCGCATGGCGAAGCTGATGGAGCGCTCGGGCGATTACCTCAACGCGATTTTGTGGGCGAAACGCGCGGCGGCACAAGACGATATGAACGCCCTCACCCTGCTGGGCCTGATGAGCTTCAACGGACAGGGCGTGAAACGCGACACGAAGGCCGCGGCGGAGCTGCTGCAACGCCCCGCAGAGGCCGGCGACACCACCGCGCAGGCGGCGCTCGCGCTCTGCCATATGTACGATTCAGACCGCAGCAAGGCCAACGAATGGGCGCGCAAGGCCTACGACAAGCTGCGCGAAAAGGCTCAAAAAGGCGACGAATACGCAGCCTATACCCTCGCCGTCTTCTACCGCGAAGGCTGCGGCATGGCGAAGGATATGGCGGAAGCCGAGCGCTGGTACACCGCATCCGCCGATAAAGATTACACGCCCGCGCAAACATCGCTGGGCCTGCTCCGCGCGCATGGCATTGGCGTAAAACAGGATTATGCCAGCGCATTTAAATTACTCCACCGCGCCGCCGAAAAGGGCGACGCGGTGGCTCAGGCCAATACCGGCATCATGCTGCTGAACGGCAACGGCACGCCCGCCGATCCCGTCGCCTCCGCCACATGGTTCCGCAAAGCCGCAGAACAGGGCGAGCCGGAGGCGATGTTCGGGCTTGGCGCGATACTGGCCGACGGCATGACCGGGCCGCCCAACTATGCGGAGGCCTATTTCTGGCTCACCCGCGCCGCATCGAAAGGCCACAAGAAAGCCGAAGCCGCCGCCGCGCAAGTGCTGCCCGCCCTGCAAACCGAAGAAGCCGAAAAAATCCGCGCGAAAGCGCAGAAATAATAAATCAGAGAATAAGGCTGCCCTCGGCAAGCAACTGGCCTGAGTCAAGGCCGGTAACGCCGGAAAGCGTCACCACAAGCGAGAAGGAAGCGCCGTTTGTTAGACCGTTGCCATCGACCTTCACAAGCGTATTGCCGTTCAGTTCGGTCAACGATAGATAATGTGCGAGCACGCCGTCATAAGCCCCGATAATATCGCTGATGTCAATAACATCACCCCCAGCGCCCGCTGTAAAATCAGTGATCGTATCCGCATTCGACAAGGATCTGGCCTGCGCCGCGAAAAAGACAAAAGTATCGCTACCACCGCCGCCCGCCAAGGTATCGTTGCCGGCGCCGCCATCAAGAATATCGTTATCGAGACCACCGAGCAGCGTATCCATGCCGTTCATGCCCAGCAGCCTGTCCACGCCCTGCCCGCCGTCCAGCATATTCTGCCGGTAAGCGTGTTGCCAAGATCGTTACCGGCCGCCGACAGCGCCGCACTGCCTGTCAGAAGAACGTTTTCAACATCGAGGCTGGCAGCCAGGGTCCATGAAAGGCCCGTTCTTACCGTGTCATTTCCGCCCCCCCCCTGCAAAACATCCAGCAGACTGTCTATGATGAAAGTATCGTTGCCGGCGCCGCCGTTCATCGTATCCGCGCCCATAGCGCCGCTAATGATATTATCAGCGTCATTGCCGGTCAGCGTGTTGTCCAGGTTATTACCAGTGATGTTGATTTTGTTCGCTACAGTCTGCGAAATATCGAAGTTTTCGATATTGGAGCCCAGCACAAGCGCAGTTGCCTGGCTAAAGCCGAGGTCGCCCGCCGCGCGCAAAGCAAGCGTATCGCTGCCGCCATTCGTGGTTTCGGCCAGCGTATCCTGCAGCTTGGCCGCGCCCGAGGCGTTAAGGACATCAACAATGTAAGTATCATCGCCAAGTCCGCCTGCAAGCTTGTCAATGCCGCTCAATCCATCAAGAATATTTCCGCCGTCATTTCCCGTTATAGTATTTGCAAGGCTATTGCCAGTGCCCGCGATGGCAGCCCCCGTCAACACCAGCTGTTCGAAATTATCACCCAATATATAATCGAAAGAAGCGCGCACAAGGTCCGCGCCCGCGCCGGCATTTTCAAAGACAACATCGGCAGCATCAACCAGATAAACGTCATTACCGCCGCCGCCCGACAGCATGTCGGCACCGGCCCCGCCATCAAGCGTGTTGTTGCTGCTATTGCCTGTCACGGTGTTCGCCAAGCCATTGCCCGTGCCGTTCAGCCTGCCGGAACCGGTGAGCGTAAGGTTTTCAATCTCGCCGCCAAGAACATAATTAAACGCGGCCATGACGGTATCAAAGCCCTCGCTTGCGAACTCCGTCACCACATCGGCGATATTGTCGATAAAATAGGTATCGTCGCCGAGGCTACCCGCAAGCAGGTCGATCCCCTTGCCGCCGTTAATGCTGTTGTTGAGACTGTTGCCGTACAGCTCGTCGTTATAGCGGGAACCCGTAACGTTTTCAATATTACCCAGCAGCCAGAACAGGTTGCGCGGCGAAGACAACGTAATCTCGGCAACCGGTATGGCATAACCGGCCAGCGTGTTGACCAGTGATGACAATTGCACATCCGGCAGCACAATTTCCCAAGCTGTCCTGGAAGACGTGACATCGACAACGTCGTTTCCACCCGCATCCCATATCGTGGCGTAGAGGTTATTCATCGGCAATGTATAGACGTTATTGCCTGCATTGGTCGCCATGTTCGCGCCGTATATATATTGCAGGGCAAGGACATCGAGCAGCATCGGCGTGGCGGGATCGAAAGACGTAAGGTTAAAGTTGTAATCGTCGTCATACGACATGACCGTGGCCCAATCGATATCAAGATCGCCGAGGCCGATATCGCCCAGCGTAGGATGCCCCGTGCCACCGTCATCATGCGGATGCTTCAACCCTAGCGTATGACCGATTTCGTGTAGCGCAAGAAAAAATCCCGCCGATCCTGGTTCGTAGCTTGGCAAAGCATTCGCAAGGCTGTTGATATTGAGGAAGATATCGCCCGCTGCGCCTTCATAAAGAGAGGGATCGTCATTGTTGCCTTCATCAGGGAAAAATCCCACCGCCCATGTTGAATTCGGGAGATACATACTATCAAGCGAAACCGTTATATCCGAGCCCCAAGACTCAGCGGCTTCGGGATCGGTGTAATAGCCGATATAGTTGAAATGCACATCCGCATAGTACGAAAAGATATTGAAAGCCGTCTGCAGTACGTTGGCCGTGTTGGTGGGAGAAATCCAGTATTCGCCATTAAATCCGTTCGCAATCGACCAGTTGATGACATGGCCTGCACCCAGATTCCAGTAATAGCCATGCGTCATGGCATCAATGAGGGGATCACCTGTCAGGGAGCGTGGCGTTGTTGAAACAGTCGTCACAATAAAAAACTTTCTTAAATGGGCAGTTTTAAAAATCGGAATTCGAAATTCTGCCGAGGTAGTATATACAGTCAGATGCCATTTACCAGAAAATCATTTTATTAAAATAATCTATATAAAACAACCACATACCCGCGCCTTAATTGTCGAAAACCGCTGCCTGTGATATAATATTTTATATTCAGGGTGAGCGTTTGGGCATTCATTTAAGCGAGATTTCGCCATTAGGCACGCTGTCGCGCGAGCAGACCCGCGAGGCCGCGCGCGCGCTCTGGGACGAGGCCGGCAAGACGCCGGGCGGGCTCACCCCTGACGGCATCAATCGCCTGCTGGAACCCTTTTCGCTGTCGTTCGAGACGATTAAAACCGCCGGCTGGCTGGATGCGCCGGAGGTATCGCAGCGGCGCGGCGTGGCGGCGGGACATGCGACGCTGTCCGACCTGACCGGCACCATCGCCAACGCCCCTACCCAGCCGCGCATGAGTTTTGCCGAAGCCAACAAGCAGGTGAAAACCGTCGTAGAACGGCTGCAAGCCGCGCCCGCGGAAATCGACGGCATCAGCATCAAGGCGGTTTACCTGTTCGGCAGCGCGGTGCGCGACAACAACAGCCGCCCCACCGTCGGCGATCTTGATATCTCGGCCAATTTCGGCTTCGACGCCAGATACGACGGCATGGACGCCAAAACCAGATCTGAAATCGCGAAGGCGAAATGGGAAGGCCTCATCAGCCATGGCGACGAAAGGCTCGCGCTTTCCGACGCTTCGAGCCTGCCCGACATGGGCGCGTCGAAGGGCGGCACACCGGGCAAGGAATTCCACGTCGTCAAGCTGTGGGAAAACCCCGCGCCGGTTGCCGGCAGCTACACGCCCGAACAACAACTGCGCGTCGACAGTCTCGTCGCCGACAGCATGGCGACGCAGGCGCGCGCGCAGGCGATAGCGCTGACCGCCGCGGCTGCGACATCGCCCGCGCCAAACCCGCAAGGCGCGCCCCTGCCCGTCCTGCCGCCTGCCGCCCTTGAAAGCCTGGCGAAAGAAGCGGCGCAGGTCGCGCCCCGTCTCGATTACGCGCAGCCGGAAACCGCCGGCCCGCAGATCAGCCTTGATGCGGCAAAAAAACTGATTACCGACGGGCTGGAAAAATTCGACCCCGCGCTGGCCGCTGCGGCGCGGGAGGTTCTGGACAACCCGGAGCGGATGAACGTCCGCACCGTCGACGCGGGCAAGGGCGTCATGATGCGCGTGCGCGCAGGAAACCTGATGCCCGAAGACGGCATGGGTTTCGAGGGGCACCGCGACCACGACGCCCTGAAAAAAGATTTTCCTGTCGACCACAACCCCGGCAAGCAGGCGGTCATCGATTTCCAGTACGACGGTACGATGAAATCGGTCGTGTATCTTGCGCATGAACTGGGCCATGCCGTCGCGGACGACATGCAGAACAAATCGGGCCACAGCTACCGCGACAACCCGCAGCATATGCAGGAAGTGCAGGCCTATCTGGTGCAGAGCATCGTCACGCAGGCGCTGCGCGACAATCCCGATCCGGCCATCGCGCGGGCCGCGCAGCAGCATTTCAGTCATGAAATCGGCAAGCAGACCGCCGCCTTCCCCGTCGCCGAGGCCGCCCGCGAAGCGCTCGACAACATGTCGCAGGGCCGCCCCACCGACGCGGCCTCCATCATGGAAGCGAAGCTTGGCAAAAACTGGCAGGCAGCCATCGAGTCAGAGCCTTCATATCAGGCGGTCTTCAAGGCCATGCAGGCCGGGCCTGATGCGCTGAATACCGCCATTGCAGGCCTCAGCGACCGTCCGGCCAGCCAGTTGATGGGGCTTGCCATCGCCGAACACCTGCAGGGACAGGATGCCGCCGCCCGCACCGCCGGCGTCGGCGCGGTGCTGGGCAGCGCCGGCCCTAAATCGATGGCTGAAACGCTGGAAATCGCCGGCGTCAGGAATCTTGATGCCGTCACCCATGCCGCCATGACCAGCCCGTCGCAACCGGCCGGCCCGCTGAAGGGCTGGTACCTGCTGCGCGGCTATAGCGCGGAGCACGATCCGCTCAGCACCATCATGGACCTGCCGAAGGACGAAGCCATCGCCAAGATGAAAGAAATACATCCCGGGCGCGGCATCGGCGAGGCCGACGAACACGGCAAGCGCGACCAGACAAAATATTACCAGTTGCGCCGCGAGGCCGACCAGTGGATCGCCGATAATTCCACGGCGGTGAAAGACCGCAAGAACCCGATCTTCTTCGCGCTCACCAACGATCCGGAAACGGTACGCCGCCACATGAACACGCCCGGCAACAATACGCTGATCATGCCGCTCGCCGAGGCCGACCTGTCGAAATTCTCTATCACCTTTGACGACAGCATGGGCAATTACCGCACCACGGTGCTGGACACCAAAAACACCGGCATCAACGGCGAATTCCTGCCCGATAAAAGCCCCGTGCACGGTCAGGTGCTGAACGCCGAGCAGTTCGCCGCCGCGATCAAGGCCCATGGCGTCAACGACGCCACCGGCGGCCGCCGCAATATCGAGGCGCAATACTGGGGCACGGAACCGCTGAAGGCGGAAATCCATGCCTATGACCCCGCGCTGCCGAAGCCGGAGCGTCCCGCCGCCGGCGAAAAAACCTATACCATCCGTCAGGTGCAACCCGGCGACGAAACCGACGTCTACCGCCTGTTGCAGGGCGCGGACAGCAAACTGCCGACGACCGACCAGCGCCATCCCATTCACGAAACGGGCCGCCTGATCGAGGCGAGCCGCAACCCCGATGCGAACGGCACGGCCTGGATCGCGGTGACGCCCGAGGGCCGCGGCGTCGGCCTGATCACCACGCAGAATTTCAGCGGCGGCGTCTTCGTCGACAGCAATTACCGCAAGATGGGCATCGCCGAAGGGCTGGTGCTGGAGCGCGAAGGCTATCAGATCCGCCACGGCGAAACCGTGGCCCATGCGGGGATACTGGCCGGCAACGAAGGTTCATTGCGGCTGCACGAAAAGCTCGGCTATACCTTTGATCCGGGCAGCGAAGGCGACCCCAAGACGAAAGACCCGAATACCGTCCTGCGCCTGACGAAAAAACTTAGCCCCGATCCGGCCAAGCCCCCCGCTCCGCTGAAGGAAAATTTCACCGCCGTGGCCAAGCCGAAAACGCCCGCCGCCGCGCCGCATGAAAAAATCACCGCACCCGTCGTGAAGACAACGACGCCGGCCGCGCCAAAGGCGGCAACGCATGACGCACCCAAGCCGGTTGCGCATGATGCGCCAAAAACAAACACGCCCGACGGCCCCGCACATAACACGCATGCGAAACTGGGCCGCGCCACGGGCGTCGCGCAAATCGCGGTCGATGCCGCCGCGGGACGTTTCGGGCAGGCGGCGACAGGCGCCGCATTCGAAATCGGCCTGAACGCCAAGACATACGAAGTCGCGGCCGAGCTCACCTCTGCCATCAAGCCCGTCGCGAAGGCGCTCGGTTTCGTCGGCAAGCGTATTCCGATGGTCGGCTCGGTGATCACGACCGGTTTCGTGCTGTGGGAGGCAGGTTCTTACCTTTACGAAGGCCACTACGGCAAGGCCACGGCGGCGCTGGGCGCTGGCGCTGCGGAAGCCGTCGGCAACCTGATCGGTTTCGGCGTCGGCGACGTTGCGCGCGAAACAGTGCGCAAAGCCGTGATCGAGACGGCCGGCGACGAATATGCCGTGAACAAATCCGGCATCCGCCAGCTGGGCGAAGGCGCCTATGAGGTGGGCAGCAAGTTCGTATCGGGCGCGCCCGCGGAAAAGAAAGAGACCGCGCCCGCCACCACCGTCGCCTCCACCACGACCACGCGCCCCAAACCGTCGGGGATGTAATTATTCCCCGTCCGGCGGCGAGGATGATTCAACGTAGTAGTTATCCATCGTGCCATCCTGAATGCATTGTTGCTGATAGCGGTCTGTCAGCGTGACGTTGCCGTAGCCGTATGAAATATCGATGATCTGGCGTTCGATGGTTTTCTTCGTCTTGCAGTCCTTGACCAGCCTGTACATCACCGGCGTATGTGTCTCATTGCGGGGAACGTATATCGGCACAAGCCAGAGATAGCCGTCGGCATCCATCGTGTCGATCTCGCTGTTATTGTCGCGGTCGCGGTTGAAATGCTTGTAGGGATGGTTTTCGGGGTATTCGGCCCGCACCGCCATCGACTGCTTGAAGAATTCCTGCGCCTCGGGGTTCAACCGCTTCAACAGCTCTGCTTCATCGTCTGCGGCATGCGCGGGAATGGTGAAAACAAAAAAGGCGAACAGCAGTGCCGTCGCCGTGGATATGCGGTGTTTCATGTTTGTGCCTCTTTGCGTTTTTTTATCGTTATTTCGATTATATCACGCAAAGGTAAACGCTCCGCGAAGGCCGGTAATCGCTTAAAGGGATCAAGGACTTATTATATCAGTTCCGGGTGAAGGTATTAACCGCCTGCCACGCGACGCGCTTCACGGTATTGCCAAAGCTGCCATTGTCGATCAGCGCGTTGATCTGGCTGATCTGCTGGTCGATGATGCGCGGATTGACGACTTTCGCGGTGGGATTTTCGGGGAATTTCGTTTCCGCCTGTTTCGGGTCGCCGAAGGCGGCCGTGATGGCGGCGGCGAATTTTCTTTCGTCTGCGACGACGTTGCGGGCCATTTCGACTTTCTGGTCGTGCAGTTTTTTCACCTGCGTCGCGACGCAGTCGGAACCCGCGCTATTGGGCAGCGCGCCGCGGTTATAGGCCTCCGCGCGCGCAAGGTTCAGCTTGAGCATGGAGAGCACGCTGGCGGTCTTGAAAATCTGGTCATTGCCCTCGACCATATGGCGGCGCTGCGCCTTCAGCGCCTGCAGCGCTTCTTCGAGGTGGTCGAGCTGTTCGCTGCGATCCGGCTGGTTGAAAATGGCACTAAGTTTCATTGTTAAGCCCCTGAATTACCCTGACATCAAATGATGGAATACTTTATACTATTTTACATATTAAAGTCAATACCGTTGATAATTCAATGAAAACAATCGAATAGCCTGTATCTGCCGATTAATATTGACTAATTATGGTAATAAGCTTAGATTGAGCACAAGCCGAATACATCCAGCCTTCGACAGCGCGGTTTTCCTTGAGTGGATTTGTTTCTCGCCTGTCGCCCACCGTATTCCCAAAACAACCACGGACATTTGTTCGAGGTTGTTTGATGAACGCGCCCCTGCACTCTTGGAAAAAAAAGCTGCATCCGCATCTTGGCTTCGCCCTGACCAAGGCCTTTGCCGCCGCCCTTCTGCTGAACTGGGGCGTCAAGGGATACATCGGCTATCAGGTTTCACGCCAGCCCGTCGACCCCGTGAAGGCCGAGGCCGAGCTTAAATCGCTGCGCGATGATTTCATCAGGGCAGAAAAGGCTCAAAAGCAACTCAACCTTGTCGAGAGTACGCAGCGGCAATTATACGACCTCGACAGCAACCTGACCTTCCTGCGCATCAACGTCGACGCGCCTGAAATCAAGGTTGCCTATGACGAAAAAGGCCTCGCGGCGGTGCAGGAACAGCTGCAGCAGCAGATTAACGCCGCGGTGCGCAGCGCAGAAAACCGTCTGGTGCAATCGCCGCATTTCACGCTGGAAGAATTCATGAAGCAGCGCAAGGAACTGCAACGGATATCCTCCGATGCGATGTACCTGGGTGCGCCGGAACTGTTCAGCGACAAAGCGTATAAAGAACTGGCCAGCTTGCGCCGCTGCCAGTTGCAGGTTGCCTCGCAAGACGGCGGCGCGGCCTACACCGCCGATAACGCGCGGGCCGTAGCTGACTGCGTCAAGGAAGCGCCCACGGGCATGCCCCTGTTGTACCTTGGCTGCGCCGGCCTGCTGGCGCTGGGGATTTACGGCGTCACGCTGCGCAACAAATGGGGCAAGGCGATCGAACAGGAAACGCTGGCGGTACGTGATGCGGGGTACAAAGCCGCCGCAGCTGCGCCCATCGCCGTCGATACCTCGCAGCCCCTAACGATGAAACCGATCAAGATCAAGAAAGTTATCGCACCCTGAAATAGCAATCGCGGCTTTCGGGGGAAAGCCGCGATGGTGTGTGGGGGTGGCTGACTGCATGCATGAGGGAGGTCTCAAGGCCGTGCCGGGGGGAGCCGCCGTGGAGCCATCCGTCATGCCGCAGTCAGAAAGTACCAGTACATTATCCAGTGTGGGTGTGTGTGGGTGTCTCGGCT
>JBGGMV010000062.1:0-43464 GCA_041287865.1 Alphaproteobacteria bacterium
CGTCACCAATCTGGGCAAGGCGGAATACTGGGCCCGTGACAAACAGCACTTCGACATCGCCGACATGATCAAGCGCAAGGACATCATCCGCGCCGAATATCTGGCGAAGAACCCGCAGGCAGCGCCCGCGCCTGCCGCAGCCCCGGCGCAAGACATGTCGACCGAGAGCAAAATCGGAGTGCTGTCGCCCGTCCAGTTGAGGAAGACAGCCGAGGCGGCAACCCCGTAATACTTTGGATTATCACGGTAAATTACTCATCGTTAGACGCGCTTATGACTATATGGTACATTGATACCATACACATGGAGGATTATTGATGGCATCTTTTCTCCGGTACATCTTCGGCGGTTCGGGCAAGCATTACAAAGCCCCGACGCTCGATGAAATACAGGATGGTTTTTTCGACGCAATCAAATGCGAACACACCGAAAAACTGGCTGAACTCTGCTCCCGTTATCCCGATTTCAACAGCTGGCGCGACGACAAGGATCGCTCCCCGCTGCACGTCGCGCAGGACAGCAACTGCCTGCAGTCTTTCATCGTCCTGCTGGATCATGGCGCGAAGAAGACCGAAAACTACGGCAACGGCTGGACGCCCCTGCTGACCGCGATCAACAAGCAGCAGGACTTTTTCGAGGATTTCCTGCTCGACGGCGAAAAAGACATCAACGGCATCGCCACCGACGGCAAGAACAATACCTGGAGCGCGCTGCATCTGGCGGTCCTGCGCAAGGACGACGGCGCGCTGCGCGAGCTGATCGAGAACGGCGCGGATATGGGCCTGAAAGCGAAGCCGAAAGGCGTCGAAATGACGGCGGAGGAATACGCCACCAGCCTCGGCCACAAAAAAATCGCTGAAATGCTGAATCTGGCGCCGGAAATACGCACCATGGCGCTACAGCGTTTCGCAGGGCCCGCAACCCCGCCCCCGCCGAAGCTGTAATCTTTTAAGAGAAGAACCCCGGTTTCCGCGCGGTAAGCGCAATCGGCGAGCGCCGCAGCGTCATGGGTGCGCGCAATATCGTGCATTCCTCGGGATCGAAGGCCGGCGGCGCGGGTTCGGCTACGGGCTCGGGCCGCATATAATGCCCCTGCGCCAACACACCTGCGTCTTCATAAGCAGCGCCCAGCACGCCGCACGCGATGGCAAGGCTGTCGGCCCATTCCTGCATGTCTTCCATGCCGAAGGGCGGCTCGCGCTCCACGTCGTCGGTATCGTCGCTATGACGATTGAACATGTCGATGATGTCTGTGTAATAAAGCACGGGCCTGTCCGGTTGAAATCGCTGGGGACCCATAGTAGACCGGAAAGATTTTATGTCAATTAATCTCTCGCAACCTATTGATATTTCATGCGAGTTCTGCAGGTTTTCAGCGTTTCCTCGGCGAAGAACCTGGCGTCGGCGTCTGACAGTGTTTTGCCCTCGACGCTGATGTATTCCTTGTTGAAACAGCCCTGCAGGCCATCCCGCTTCATCGCATCAAGGTTTTTCTTGGTGGTCTGGAAATCGATTTCCAGCACAACGCGCCCTTCCATCGAAAAACGGCCGAGGCAGCAGCTGCTGCAATCCGTCATCTCGACGGAGGTCGCGCGCTCTTTCCCGGTCGCATAGCGCGACATGAAGCCGTAGGGCGTGGTGTTGAAGCCGTAGAGCAGCTTGCCATCGGCCGTGATCTTCGGCGCGCCCGCAAGGCCGCCGTTACAACGCTCGCCGCCCGTCAGGTGGCCGACAGAGAGAAGCTTGTCGCCTTCGCGTTTCAGGATATCAAGCGCCGTCATGGTGCGCCCCTCCTTGTCGATGTATTCAGTGGCGACAGCCATGCCGCCTTCGGCATGGCCGACATAGCGGTAGAAGAATGAACCGCAGTCCTTGTCCTTGCAGTTGTAGTCATAGCCGATATCGTCATTATCGCCGACCACGATCCCGTTCACCGGCACCGGATCGGTCTCCCGGCGACGCACTGTCGATTTCGGGCCGCAGGTGGTGAGATCGAGCGGATAGGCAACGCCGCTCGGCGTCACCAGCATGAATTTGAGGCAATCGGGGTCAATCGCCTGACCTTCATACATCAGCTCGGGCGGGAAGCTCTTCACGATTTCCGCGGCCTCTGCGGAAATTTCCGTGGCGCGCGCGTGATGCGGCATGAATGCGAGAAACGCGACAAGGATTAATAATACCCTCATGGAAATGCCCCTGAAATAATGTGCCCTGAAAGAATATCGTTTAAAGGAAAGCCACCTCGGTAAAGCTGCGCAATTTGCGGCTGTGCAGGCGGCCCGCGCCCATCGCGCGGATTTTCTCCATCGTCAGCACGCCGATTTTCAAATGCTGGTCGACACGCTCGCGGTAGAAAGTATCCGCCATGCCGGGTAGCTTCAATTGCCCGTGCAGAGGTTTATCGGAAACGCAGAGCAGCGTGCCATAGGGGACGCGGAACCGGAAACCGTTGGTGCAGATGGTCGCAGATTCCATGTCGAGCGCGACGGCGCGGCATTGCGATAGGCGCTGCACTGGGACGGAATGTTCCCACAGCTCCCAGTTACGGTCGCTGACCGTTGCGACGGTGCCCGTGCGCATGATCTTTTTAAGGTCGTAGCCTTTCAGGCCTGTGACTTCCGCCACAGACTGCTCGAGCGCAACCTGCACTTCCGATAGCGCAGGGATGGGAACCCAGATCGGCACGGCATCGTCAAGAACGCCATCATCACGCACATAACCGTGCGAGAGCACATAATCGCCCAGCTTCTGCGAATTGCGCAGGCCCGCGCAGTGGCCCAGCATCAGCCATGTATGCGAACGCAGCACGGCCACGTGGTCGGTGATCGTTTTCGCGTTTGAGGGCCCCACGCCGATGTTGATGAGCGTGATGCCCGTGCCGTCCTTGCGCTTCAGGTGATAGGCCGGCATCTGCGGCAGGCGCGGCGGCTTCTGGCCTTCGGGCGGGTGATTGCCTTCGATATTCTGGTTGTAGGTGACCTGGTTGCCCGGCTCGACAAAGGCGTAATATTCGTCAACCGCCTCTTTCTCACCGCCTTCCGGCTCCTGCGCCTTGGCCATCATCGCGTGGCAATCACGCTGGAATTCGTCGACGTAGAACTGGTAGTTGGTGAAGAGCACGAATTTCTGGAAGTGCTCGGCCGAGGTGCCGGTGTAATGCTTCAGGCGCTGCAGGCTGAGGTCGGTGCGCTGCGCGGTGAACAGCGCCAGCGGCGCGGGCATGCCAGGCTTGGGCACATATGTCCCGTTCGGGATCGTATCGTCCATATGCACAAGGTCGGGCTGGTCGAAGATCAGCGGAACCTTCTGGATCTGCTCCGCCGTCAGGTCGCGTTCCAGATGGAATTTATCGCCGAGCGCGAAGTGCAGCGGAATGGGCAGCTCGCTCACGCCGATCTCCAGCTCCGCATCCGGATGGTTGGTCAGCAGCAGCGAGAATTGCTCGTGGTAATAATTTTTGTAGAGGTCAGGACGCGTCAGCGTCGTGCTATACGTGCCCGGGCGCGAGATAAAACCGTACGACAAGCGGTTGTCGATCGACGGGCCCTTGGTCGTGGTGATCGACACGTAAGGATACATGGCGCGCACGCGCTGGCCTTCTTCCCAGTGCCCTTTCGAGAACAGGTCGAAAGCATTGCGCAGATATGCGACGTTGGCCTCGTAGATCTCACCCAGCCATGCGATGGCTTTGTCGGGGTCGCGGAAACCCCGGGTGGTCATGAGGCCGTCCCTGATGGGAGATGGTCCTTTAAGTCCTGTCAGCAAGTTGATCTAACCCCGTTAATCCAGCGGCATAGTCTTCGGCAACGAACGGCCTCAGGTCATCTATGCCTTCCCCTATACCTATAGCATGAACTGGTAAACCAAACCTTTCAACTAGCGACACAAGAACCCCGCCTTTTGCCGTTCCGTCCAGTTTGGTGACGATAAGTCCGGTTATGTTAACCGCCTGTTTAAATAACTCGACCTGTGAATGCGCATTCTGACCAACGGTCGCGTCCAACACCAGCAGCGTAGCATGCGGCGCCTCCGGGTTCTTCTTCTTGATGATGCGGTCGATCTTCGACAGTTCTTCCATCAGGTTGGCTTTGTTCTGCAGGCGGCCGGCGGTATCGATCATCAAAACGTCGACGTCCTCCACCATCGCGCGATCCATCGCCTCGAAGACGAGCGCGGCGGCATCCGATCCTTCGTCCTTCGCCACAATCGGACAGCCGATGCGGTGCGCCCAGACTTTCAGCTGCTCGACAGCGGCTGCGCGGAAAGTATCACCCGCAGCCAGCATAATCTTGCGGCCTTCGTTCTTGAATTGATGGCCCAGCTTGCCGATGGTCGTCGTCTTGCCCGTGCCGTTCACGCCGCAGACAAGAATAACGTAAGGCTTGGCGTATTTATCGAAGAGGTGTTTTTCTGCGGGCGCGAGGATGCGTTCGATCTCGCGGCCCAGTGTGTTGCGGATTTCCTCCGGCGTGACTTCCTTGCCGAAGCGTTCGGCGCGCACACCCTCCACCAGCTTCGCGGCGGTAGCGGGGCCAAGGTCGGCGCTGATCAGCACCTCTTCAAGCTCGGACAACGTTTCATCATCCAGCTTGCGCATGGTGAAAATTTCGGTGACGCCGCGCGTGATTTTTTCCGACGATTGCGCCAGCTGTTCCTTCAGCCGCGTGAACCAGCCCTTCTTCGCCCGCGCCTCGTCCATCGGCTTGGCGACGGTGGAGTCTTTCTTCTTGAAGAACCAGATCATTTCACTTGTGCCTTATGCATGTCTACATCTTCAATTATTAGGCTTTTTCCGTCGAGTTTTTTCAGGTTGCCGCTTATAGAACCTTGCCTACCACCGCATTGGCAACTGATAAAGAGTAAAATAAATATCCCTACCGTCATAGTCACAAAAACCCAATGCTTCCAACTTTTAGCATTGAACTTCCATTGCTTGATTTTAAAAATAAACCGCGCGAAAACGAGCCAGATGGCTGTACCGATCGACGCGCCAAATAAATTGCCACTGATTGCCGCTAAAAATTCGATAATCGTTGAAAACGAAGTGCTCATTATTAGCTTCCTTTTACATGAAGCTTAAGCAACGTCACCGAACAACGCGCTGCCCTCAAAAGAATTGAATTTTACATTCAGCAGCGTGCCGGGTTTCACGTCGGTGGAGATGGCGACTTCGCTGAAGTATTCCGTGCGACCTTTATTACCCTTTTCGACCAGCACAGGCAAGGTCTTGCCGACCAGTGTTTCGAGGTGTTTCTGCACCTGTTTCGCGCCGATTTCGCGCAGCAACTTCGCGCGTTCCTTGCGGAGGCCTCCTTCGACCTGTGGCATCTTCGCAGCGGGCGTGCCGGGGCGCGGGGAATAGGGAAAGACGTGCAGGAAGGTCAGGTCGCATTCCGTGACGGCCTTCAGCGTGTTCTGGAACATTTCGTCTGTCTCGGTAGGGAATCCCGCGATAATGTCCGCGCCGAAAACGATATCGGGGCGCAGGCTGCGCGCGCGATCACAAATCTCCATCAGGTGATGACGCAGGTGGCGGCGCTTCATGCGTTTTAAAATCATGTCGTCGCCAGCCTGCATCGAGATATGGAGATGCGGCATAAAGCGCGGTTCGTCGGCGATAATCTTCCACAGGTCTTCGTCAATCTCGACAGGGTCGAGCGACGAGAGGCGCAGGCGTTTCAGTTCGGGCACCAATGCCAGCAGACGGCGGATCATCTGACCAAGGCGCGGCTGGCCCGGCAGATCGGGGCCGTAGGAGGTAATATCAACGCCCGTCAAAACAACTTCATGATAGCCGCCGGCGACAAGTTTCTTCACCTGATCGACAATCTCGCCCATCGGCACAGAGCGCGAATTACCGCGGCCATAGGGAATGATGCAGAAAGTGCAGCGGTGGTCACAGCCGTTTTGAACCTGAACGAAAGCGCGGGCATGCGATTCAAAACCGCTAATCATATGCCGCGCGGTTTCCTTCACCGACATGATGTCATTGACGATCACGCGCTCGGTTGCTGGCTGCGTCCATGTATCGGCCTTGAGTTTCAGGTCGTTGCCGATCACCTGGTTGACTTCGGGCATATCGGCGTAGGATTTGGGGTTCACCTGTGCGCCGCAGCCCGTGACGATAATCCGCGCATCCGGATTTTCGCGCCGTGCGCGGCGGATGGCCTGTCGCGCCTGACGTTCGGCCTCCGATGTCACGGCGCAGGTATTGACGATGATCGCGTCGTTCAGCCCGGCCTTGGCCGCATGTTCCTTCATCACTTCGGATTCATAGATGTTCAGGCGGCAGCCGAAAGTCACCACGCGCGGCCCCGTGCCCGACTGCTGCTTCAGCTGCGTCTCGGCGTCGGGGAGCTCGATAACCTGCTCTCTATGTTCGTGGTCGTCGTGTGGCACTTAAATCTCTCCGCGGTAGACTTCGGCGACGGCGCCGGTCATCAGGACGAAACCGTCAATCTCCCGCCATTCGATGTCCAGTTCTCCGCCTTCCAATACCACAGTCACCTTACGGGAAGACAGCCCCCGCCGCACGCCCGCGACAGCCACGGCGCAGGCGCCGGTGCCGCAGGCCTGGGTGATGCCCACGCCCCGTTCCCATACCCGCATTTTGATCCGGCCGGGATTTTCCACATGTGCGACTTCGACGTTCACCCGTTCGGGGAAGAGCGGGTGGTGCTCGACCTTAGGGCCAAGCTCGGCCAGCGGGACGGATTCAAGCTCGGATTTATTAACGAAGAAGACCGCATGGGGGTTGCCCATGTTCACAGCGACGGGCGCCTTCAGCATGCCCTCTTCCACCTGCACGGTCAGGGTATCCATTTTGCGGCTAAGGGGGATTTCAGTCCATTCAAGCAAGGCCGGGCCCATGTTCACGGTGATGCGATCGCCGCTCTCCCATGCCTCCAGCTTTCCTGCTTTTGTTTCAAGGATAAGCGTCTTTTTCTTTAATTCATCTATCAACAATTTCGCGATGCAGCGGGTGGCATTGCCGCAGGCGCCTACTTCGCCGCCGTCGGCATTGTAAATCCGGAGGTAAGCGTCCACGCCGCCCTTGCCGGGGTCGATAATGACCATCTGGTCGAACCCGATGCCGGTGCGGCGGTCGCCCATGGATTTGATGGCTTCGGGTGAAAAATCGAGTCTTTTCAACCGTCCGTCAAAGATGGCAAAATCGTTGCCTAAACCGTGCATTTTAACGAAGTTATTTTTCATAGAGCGCTTATATCCCGTTTTCATTTCTTATACAACATTTTAAAGGCTTTTTTTCATTTAAAACATTGAATTTTGGAGAAAAAACTACTCATAAGACCGGAAGTAATATTGCAATTTCCCCTGTCCGGAGCATATAATCACGGCAGATTCTTATCATATATAAAAAAATGAACTAACCGCACAAGCGAAGGAAAACCTATGTCTGGCCAAAAGTCTACCAAGATCACCATCATTATTGTCGCGCTGTTTGTCATCGGCGCGGTTGTCCTTTTCCTCGGCAAGAAAGGCAAGACGCCCACTGACGCGTCGTCGCCCGTAGCCGAGCCCGCGAAGGTCGAAGCACCGGCGAACACCCCGCCCCAGCCCGAACCCGTGCCGAACCCCCCGGCCGAACAGCAGGCAGCCCCTGAAGCGCCCGCCGCAGAGTAAGAGAAAGACAACAAGTTAAGGAATACCCAAGATGGCTTCCACTTCGTCCAAAGGGCTGACGATAGGCATCGTCGCATTTGCAATCGCGGCTGTTATCTTCGCCGTCAGCAAAAAGATGCAGACGCCGGCCGAAACGCCGCCCGCGACCACCGAACAGGCTGCAGTCTCCGCACCCGCCACGCCAGGCACGGGTACGGAAGCGCCGGCAGCCGATACGGTCGCCGCCCCCGCGGCAACGGAAACGTCCGCCGCTACGGAAACGGCTGAAGGCGAAAAAACCGCCCCCGACGCCGTCGCGAAAGTAGCGGCCGAAGGCGCTGCCACGGAAGCCCCTGCCGAAACCGGAACGGAAACCGCGACCACGCCCGAAGACGAAAGCCTTCTGGCGCCTCCCGCTGCACTCGAAATCGATATCAAGCAGGCGCTCGAGGAACGCGTGATGGGCGATCCCAACGCGACGATCACGATGATCGAATACGCTTCGCTCACCTGCCCGCACTGCGCGCGTTTCGCCAACGAGATCCTGCCCAAGGTCAAAGCCTCGCTGATCGACACCGGCAAGCTGAAGCTGATCTACCGCGACTATCCGCTCGACACCTACGCGATGAAGGCGGCGATGATGGCGCGCTGTGCCGACCCCGAGAAGTATTTCGACCTGATCGAGGTCATCTTCCGTAACCAGGAACGCTGGGCAAAAAACGAAGACCCGCTGGAGGCGCTGACACAGCTCGGCTCTTTCGCCGGCATGACCAAGCCCTTCATCAATAACTGCATGAAGAACGCCGAACTGGAAAATTCCATCCTCGTGCGGGTGCAGGAAGCGCAGACCAAATACAAGCTGAATGCGACCCCCACCTTCGTCTTCGAAAACGGCAAGGAAACCCTGTCGGGCGACCTGAACCCGGAAGACTTCGAAGCTATGGTCAACAAGCTGACAAAGGAGAAATAGGCGCATGGTACAGTTCAGGAAATTACGTCTTACCGGCTTCAAATCCTTTGTCGAACCCACCGAATTCGATATCGGCGCAGGGTTGACCGGCATCGTCGGCCCCAACGGCTGCGGCAAATCCAACATCATGGAAGCGCTCCGCTGGGCGATGGGCGAAAACTCGCCGAAGCGCATGAGATCAAGCGGCATGGAAGACGTGATTTTCAACGGCACCGAAATGCGCCCCCCGCGCAATACGGCCGAAGTTATCCTGTACCTCGACAATACCGACCGCACTGCGCCCGCTGAAATCAATGACTCCGATGAACTGGAAGTATCGCGCAAGATCGAGCGCGACGTCGGCTCCACCTACAAAGTCAACGGCAAGGTCGTGCGCATGCGCGACGTGCAGTTGTTGTTTGCCGACAGCTCGATCGGCTCGCACTCCCCCGCGCTCGTCTCGCAGGGTCGCGTCGCCGACATGATCAACGCCAAGCCCACCCAGCGCCGCATGGTGCTGGAAGAAGCGGCCGGCATCTCGGGCCTGCACGCCCGCCGCCACGAAGCGGAACTGAAATTGAAAGCGGCAGAAACCAACCTGCTGCGCGTCGAAGACGTCGTCGGCGCGATGAACGTCCAGCTGGAAAGCCTGAAGAAACAGGCGCGCCAGGCGTCCCGCTACCGCAACCTGTCCGGCCATATTCAATCGGCTGAAGGTTCGCTGCTGTACCTGAAATGGCAGGAAAGCCAGACGGCCGTCGCCGCCGCGCTCGAAGCCTTCAACACCGCAGAAAATTCCGTGCGCGACCGCATGCTGCTGGTGACCGAGCTAACCACGAAACAAACCGAAGCAGCCGCGCAACTGCCGCAGCTTCGCCAGTCGGAGGCCGAAGCCGCCGCCGCGCTGCAACGCCTGAAGCTCGCCTACGGCGGGCTGGAGAGCGAAGAGCGCCAGGTGCAGGAAGAAACCGCCAAGGCGACCGAATTGCTCGAACAATTCACCGCCGACGTCGGCCACGAAAACATGCAGAAGCAGGAAGCAGGCGACAGCCTTTCCCGTCTCGCCTCCGAACTCGCCAACCTCGACGCCGAAGCGCAAAACCAGTCATCGCGCGAGGAAGAAGCGCGCGTGCTGAAAGAAGAAACACAAGGCGCCGTCGAGAAAATCGAGAACGAACTGATCGTGCTGACCGAGGAAGTCGCCAGCCAAGACGCAGAACGCCATTCTGTCGAACGCCAGATCAACGAACTGGAGCGCCGCCTGAACAACCTGCAGCAGCGCCGCAGCAATCTTGAAACCCAGCACACCGACCTCGTCGCCGCCACGCCCGCGAAGGCGGAACTGGAAGAAGTCGGCGCGGCTATTGTCACGTCGGAAGAAACCTATCAATCCGCAACGGCCGCGCTCGACGCCGCCGAAATGGAACGCGCATCGGCCGAAACCGCCTCGCAGGAAGCATCCGAAACCCTGCAGGGCATCCAACGCGCCTACAGCCAGCTGACGGCGGAAGCCGAAGCGCTGCGCCGCATCCTGCGCAACACGCAGGAAGGCTACCAGCCTGTTCTCGACCTGCTGAATGTCGACGCAGGCCTTGAACGCGCGCTGGCCGTCGCCCTCGGTGACGACCTGCAGGCAGCTCTCGACGGCTCCGCCCCTATCTTCTGGCGTGAGCTGCCGGAATATGCCTCGGCGGCATCCCTGCCCGGCTCGGCCAAGCCCCTGACACAATATGTACGCGGCCCGAAAGCCCTGTCGCGCATTCTCTCGCAAATCGGCGTCGTCGATACGGCAGCCGAAGCGGAAGGACTGATGGAAAGCCTGCAACCCGGCCAGTGCCTCGTCACGCTTGACGGCGGCGCATGGCGCTGGGACGGCCTGACCGTGACGCCGAACGCCGAAAACGCAGCCGCAATCCGTCTGCAACAGAAAAACCGCCTTGCCGACCTCGAAGTCGAAATCGCCTCCACGCAAGCGACACTGGATGCATCGCGCGAAGCAGCCGATGCCGCCAAGGAACGCCGCCGCGTGGCGATCGAAACCGTCGGCAACGCGCGCCAGACATCCCGCCAGGCCGAAGAAAGCCTGAACAGCCTGCGCCGCCGCCACACGACGCTGACTAACCAGCTGTCCGAAGTCACCGCGAAACTTTCCAGCATCTCCGCCAACATCGAAACGGCTGTGCAGGAAATCGAAACCGTGTCGGGTGAACTCTCGACCGTACGCGAAAACTTCGCCGGCCTGCCCGATACGGCGGAAAGCCGCGAACGCATCGCATCCCTGAAAACCGAAATGAGCGAACAGCGCCAGACGCTCGCCAACCAGCAGGCGGCCTATGCCGAAATCCTGCGCGAAGGCGAGAACCGCGCGCGCCGCATCAATCAGATCAACAACGACATCACCGGCTGGAAAGGCCGCCTCGAACGCGTCGACCTGCGCCTGCTGGAGCTGGAAGAACGCATCACCGACGCCAACGAAGTGCTGAACCGCCTGTCCGAGCGCCCCGCGCAGATCGAACGCGAGAAGCAGGACCTGATGAGCCATATCTCGGATGCTGAATCGAAACGCCAGCAGGCCGCCGACGTGCTGATCTCTGCCGAAACCGCGTCGAACGACCTCGCCCGCGAACTGCGCGCCGAAGAAACCGCGCTGTCGGATGCGAAGGAAGCCCGCGCCATGGCGCAGGCCTCCGTCAATACGACGCAGCACACGCAGACGGGCATCGAAGCCACCATCACCGAAAAATTCGCCTGCACGCCCGAAGCGCTTGTCACGCGACTTGAACTCAACGTCGCCGAACTGGGCGATGTCGGTTCGTGGCAGACCAAGCTGGAACGCCTGCTCCGCGAACGCGACAACATGGGCCCCGTGAACCTGCGCGCCGAAGTTGAATCGCAGGAAATCACCGACAAGATGGCCGCCATGACGACCGAGCGCGACGACCTCGTCGCCGCCATCGGCAAGCTGCGCGAGGGCATCAACACGCTGAACAAGGAAGCGCGCACACGCCTCCTGTCGGCCTTCGATGTCGTCAACACGCACTTCCAGAAACTCTTCACCCGCCTCTTCAACGGCGGCCAGGCGTACCTCAAGCTGATCGAGGCGGAAGACCCGCTGGAATCCGGCCTCGAGATCTACGCCCAGCCCCCCGGCAAGAAGACCTCCGTGCTCTCGCTGCTCTCGGGCGGTGAACAGACGCTGACCTCGATCGCGCTCATCTTTGCGATGTTCTTGACCAACCCCGCGCCCATCTGCGTGCTGGACGAGGTTGACGCGCCGCTCGACGAAAGCAACGTGGACCGCTATTGCACCCTGCTCGAAGACCTCGTGAAGGAATGCAACACGCGCTTCGTGGTCATCACCCACCATCGCATGACCATGGCGCGCATGGACCGCCTCTACGGCGTCACCATGAGCGAAAAAGGCGTCTCGCAACTGGTCTCGGTCGACCTGAAGCAGCACGAATTGCACCTCGAAGAAGCCGCCTGAGTAGCATAAGCCGCTGAAAAGGCTTGCTATTATTCCATGCTGAAATGTTTAACCATTTCAGGGTATGCTGGTTATTGTGTGTTTGCCGGGGTTTAGGAATGCGCTCCAAATTCTTGATGTTGTTCGTTGCTCTCGCCTGTATCGCAGGCGTTTTCACCTCCGATGCGCGCGCGGTTGAACAGGCCCCCGCAGCACCGGCAGAAGCGGCAGCGGCAGCGGCAGCAGCCCCAGCCCCGGCCCCAGCAGCCCCGCACCAGCCTTCCGTCATAGAAACAATGAACAGCAACGTCTGCGATATCGCGGGCACTGTTTTGCGCGTGCGCAAGGTCGACAAATCGCCCTGGGGTTCCGAAGCGCCGTCACAGATGAATACGGTCGAAACGCAGATTTCCATCAGCATCGACATGCGCACGCCGCACCGCAAGGACGCCGCCGAAAATCATCCCTGCAACACCACGCCCAAGGGCACGCTGCGCACCTACAAGCTTTGCTCTCCCCGCCCCGTCAGGCAGGGCGACCGCATCCAGGCAACCGAGGGCATCAATACCGGCAACGCCCGTTCCATCGGCTGCCTGTTCGACATCAAGGTTGTCGCCGCGGCCCCTGTCCTGAAGAAAATATAAAGTTTTCCCATGACCGCTTATGTCGTCGCCGCGCTCTACCGGTTCGCTCCGCTTGGCAACCTGCCCGCGATGAAATCCTCCTTGCAGAAAATCTGCGATGAAAACGAGGTCTGCGGCACGCTGCTGCTGGCCAAGGAAGGCGTCAACGGCACGATCGCAGGCAAGCGCAAGGGCATCGACGCCGTGCTGCGCGCGTTGAAGCGCTATCCCGGGCTGGAAGAACTGGAACACAAGGAATCCCGCGCCACCGAAGCGCCCTTCTACCGCATGAAGGTGCGCATCAAGAAAGAAATCGTCACCATGGGCGTGGATGGTGCCGACCCGAACAAGGCCGTGGGCGAATACGTCGCGCCTGAGGACTGGAACAAGATTATCTCTGATAAAGAGACCGTGGTGATCGACACGCGCAACGGTTACGAAATCAAGATCGGCACGTTTAAAAACGCCGTCGACCCTGAAACCGCCAGCTTCAGCGAATTCCCCGCCTATGTGAAGGAAAACCTCGATCCCAAGAAGAACAAGAAAGTGGCGATGTTCTGCACCGGCGGTATCCGCTGCGAAAAGGCATCGGCCTATATGAAGCAGCTGGGGTTCGAGAAAGTTTACCACCTGCAGGGCGGCATTTTGAAATACCTTGAACAGGTGCCCGAAAAAGAAAGCCTCTGGCAGGGCGAATGTTTCGTTTTTGACCAGCGCGTCGCCGTGACGCACGGGTTGAAGGAAGGCACACATATCCTCTGCCCCTCCTGCCGCTGCCCCGTCAGCCCTGCGGAAACCAAGAGCAAGAAATACATCGACGGCGTCGCCTGCCCCGCCTGTTTCGATACCCTGACCCCGGAAAAGAAAGCCGCCGCGGCCGAGCGCCACAAGCAGGTAAAACTGGCGAAAAAACGCGGCGAAAAGCATATCGGCCGTGAATTTCCGCAGGAAGAATAGCTCTCTTTGCTTATCCCCTCCCCCGCGCTATATTAATGCAAAAGGAGTGCAGACCATGGAAAAAGCAGCGTTTGGCGCAGGATGCTTCTGGGGCGTGGAAGCCGAATTCCGTCAGTTGAAGGGCGTGAAGAGCACCGCCGTCGGCTATATGGGCGGGCAGAAAGAAAACCCGACATATGAAGACGTCTGCACCGGCAAGACCAACCATGCCGAAGTCGTGCTGGTCGAATTCGACCCCGCAGAAATTTCCTACGATGCACTGTTGGATAAATTCTGGCGCCTGCACGACCCGACGCAAGTGAACAGGCAGGGCCCCGATACCGGCACGCAATACCGCACCGCCATCTTCACCTATTCGGGCGCGCAGGCAGAAGCCGCCGAGCGGTCGAAAAAAGTGCTCTCCGATTCAGGCAGGCACAAGAAACCGATTGCGACAGTGATCGAACCCGCGCCGACGTTCTACATCGCGGAAGATTACCACCAGCAATATCTTGAAAAACGCGGTCTCGCGTCCTGCCATATCTCTAGTTAAGGAACAGGCCCGCCGGCGCGTACCGGCACTGTGGGCGCGTTGCCCGACGGCGGCGTTGCCGGCGGCGCGGGAGGGTTCTGGCTGCTGTCGAATTTCTCTTTCAGCGAGGGAGCATTGACAAGGCCGGGTGCCGGTGAAAAGTCGTTGGCGGGCACGGGCTGCGGCAGCATCTTGGCCTTTTTCGAGGCTTCCTTCATTTGCTTCAGCATCTTGTAATGGCGCAGGCGGACTTCGTAGAATTCTGGCGACGATTTTTCGATCACATGGCGCACGAAGGAACGGATGAACTGGAAGGATTCCTTCCGCGCCGCCTTTTTCGCTTTCTCGCGGAACTTCATCCATTTCGGATCGTCGGGGCCGGTTGCGGGCGCTTTCGATGCCTTTTCAAAGGCCAGTTTCAGATTCTCTTCATCGGCCTCTAACCGCATGCGGTTATATTCATAGGCGATGCCCTGCGAAATCGGCGTGGCCTTCAGGCGTCCGCGCGCGGCGGCGATGACGGGCAGCGTGATGAATTTGGCGGCGGTCAGGCCGATGGTGATGGCGGGCTGCAGCACGATCTGCTTCGCGGCCTTCAACCAGACGGGCGCGGTGTCGGTCACCATCGAATGCGCAAGCTTGATATGCAGAATCTTGGCCACGACGGTGATTTTAGAAAACTGGTACGCGAGAACGCAAAACAGCGCCGCCGCCGTCAAAAGCCCCACAGCGCGGTTCGCCTTTTCATTTACCAATAAAGGTTTTCCATTCGGCAGGCGCGGGTCGAGCACGTATTTGAAGGTTCTATACAAACCAATCGCGCCGTAATATTCAAGCGCGGCGCCGGTCTTGCGGAGCGCGGTGGTAAACCTGCGTTTCTTGCCGGCGCGGTCTTTGTCGGCCTGTTCCTTGCGGCGCTTGCCCCAGTCGGCGATGGCGGTGCGCTTGTCTTCAAGTTTCGCCTGTTGTTCGGCCAGCGCGCGGCGGCGTTCGGCGCAGGTTTCGTCGCCCATCACGCCAACGCGGTTGAGCAGGCCAAGGCCCTTGCTCCACAACCCGATTGCGCCCTGCGTAAAGCCCAGCGCCGCACGGCCCGTCGCTGCCGTCACGCCCACCGGCGCATCGGCGGCGGTGCCCGCGCCTTTTTTCATCTGGTTCCAGACAAAGACGGAGGGAATGCGGATGGCGACGTTAAAACCGGTTTCCAGCACGTTGACGATGCCGTTACCGCCCTTCACGATCGCCTGGCGCACGGCGAAAGTCTTGCCCGCGATGGCGGAGGCCCACTTGCGATCGCTGTCATCCAGCCCTTCGAACGCCTGTTTATCACTGGCGTAGCGGCTGTTGATTTCTGCTTCTAGGGCTGGATTGCTCATGGGGCCTATTTATAGAGTGCGTGAAATTCCCCTGTTGTTTAACATATATATGTAAATTAAACAAGCAGAACGAAATACAGCAGTCTATTCAGGTGCTTAATCAGGCCTTCCGGCGGCACCAGAAGTGATACATATGGGTGAAGGCGTCGGGGTTTTCCTGCTCGAATGTGTGCCAGTTATCGAGGCTCCGGCCTTCCTTGTCGGCGCTGAAGCGGCGGCGGAAGAGCGCCATCGTCTCATCCGTCACACCAAATTTAATAAATTCGAGCCCAAGCGTCTCGAGCGCAGCCTTGATGCCCGGAATGTCGAAGCAATGTTCCTGCACATGGAACAGCAGGTCGCGGTACATGGACAGGTGATAGTAATCGGGGCGGTTGGCGATATCCTGCACCACCTGCCGGTCCAGCAGCTTCGGCGTGTCGCGGCGGAAGCGGCGCATCCCTTCCGCATCCTTGCCAAAGTTGCCTTTCACTGCAGCGACCTGCGCCGTGGCCAGATGGCGGCGCGCCAGTTTGCTGTAAAGCGCGATACGCATCAGGCCGTCAGGCTTCATCAGCGTCGTCAGCACGCGCCAGCCTTCCAGCGGTTTCTCCATATGGTGCAGCACACCCGATGACGACACATAATCGTAAGTCCCTTTCGATGCGTCGAGTTTCAGGATATCCGCCTGTTTAAATTCTATATTCGAAATTTTTTCATCATTCGCGCGGCGCTGCGCATAGGCAAGGCTCACGCGGCTGAGGTCGACGCCCAGCACGGATGAATCCGGCAGCGCCGCCGCCAGCTGAATCGCCTCGCGCCCCGTGCCACAACCGGCGACGAGAATTTTGGCTTTCTTCCCGCGCAGGCTGCCTTCCGTTTCCTCGTCTGCCACTTGCTTGCCGTAAGAAACCCAGCGCGGATAAGGGAAGGCTTCATACTGGCCGCGCACCTCGGCGGAAACGCCGCCGGAAATGTCCGTTAGCGCCTTCACATTTTCACGCAGACTCTGCAATTCCGCTTGCGCCGTTATCTGCTGGCGCACCAGCCCCGCCAGAGGCCCGTTTTCATGCAACTTTGCAATCGCCTTCGCACTGGCAAGGCTGTCGAGCGGCGCATACATTGCGAACAGCGCGACCAAGGCCGCATCCTGCCGTGCGGCGTCTTCCGTTTCGAGCCGCTGGCGCAGCTTGGCGGTGGCGGCGTCTTCCTCCGCCGTCGTGTCGAAAATATATTCGGTGTTGAAGGTGTATTCGGCCAGCGCTCCCGCCAGCAGCGTGAAATCGGCGCGTGACAGCTTCGGGCTCGCCGCCACGACGTCCTCAGCGATACGCAGGCGCAGGTGTGTCAGGAAAGCCTCGAAGACCGGATGATAAACGACAATCTTGCGCAGACCCTCGACAAAGAAAGGCGTCAGCAGCGGCTTCAGGTTCTCCGTCTTGTCGAAAGGCTTGCTGTTAAAAGTGACGTAGCTGCCGCTGTTGGAGAATTTATACAGATCCTTGAACGCAGGGTCGGAGGTCAGCAGCGTATACCACAAAATCTGCCCCCGCGCGCAATCGATGCCGGGCGTGGTCAGGCAGGCCAGCAAGGCATCAGCCATCATCTGGTTATGCTTGTTAAAGGGGATCATCCCCGCAAGCTCGATAAAGCGCTGCTTGTACGCCGTCTGGTTCGGGTTCTTGCCGATGGCCAGCACGTAGAAACCGACGGCCTGCTTCGGATCGCCGCGCTCCAGATAGAGCTCGCCCATCAGCGCGATGGCGGCATCGTCGTTTTCATCCAGCGTCAGCGCTTCGTCGAGGTTCGCGGCGGCGCGGTCGTAATCCCCGCGCGCGCGGCAGACAAGCGCGAGGTTGCGGTAGGCATCGGGCGATTTCTTCGCCGCCAGCGCTTCCACAAGCAACGGTTCGGCAGCGTCGAACTTTCCTTCGCGCACAAGGGTCTTGGCGCGGGAGAGCGGGTCGTTTGCTGAAGCTGTGTTTCCCTTTTCCATGATTTAAATTCCTGCCTTGGCGGCGATTTGTAAAGATGCGAAATGCCTGCCCGTTTATGTCAAAACCAAGTGGCAAATAGGCCACGTACCGCGCCCGTCGCCACCACACAGGGAACGGAACTCCGCCACATCCATTCATTAAGCAGAGGTTGTATAAAAAACCCGAAAAAAAGGAAAAACGCACATGATGACCAAAGCAAAACTGCTGGCAGGCGCAGCCCTCGTCTCCACCCTGCTCTTCACGGCCCCCGCCTTCGCGCAGGAAAACACCAACCGCTACGACCACGGTTTCTACGCCGGCGGCTTCGGCGGCTATGGCTGGACGGATGCCGATACGGCTGCCGCAGACGACGTCAACGGCTCCGACTGGGGTATCTTCGTCGGTTACGAGCTGACCACACTGATGGAGCGCATGGATTGGGGCTTCAGCGCGGCGATCGAGGCGCACTATGCATGGTCCACCGCCGATGACGGTGCTGGCGCGACTGCCGTTGATAAAGAGCACGAATACGGCATCAGCTTCCGCCCCGGCCTCGCCTTCCTTAACGGCGTGACGCCCATGAACCTGCGCCCCTACGGCATCATCGGTTACCGCAACGCGAAATTCGAAAACAGCATCGCGGGCGCGGATGACGATTTCCACGGGCTGGAGCTTGGCGTCGGCACCGAAATCATGGCCTACGATAATTGGGGCGTAAGGCTTGATTACACCCACGTCTTCTACGGCAGCGAAGGCACGATGGATCCCGACGAAGACGATATCCGCCTCGGCGTTGCCTATCACTTCTAAGCCCCTTAAGGCTTACACACACGGCATGGCGGCCCCTTTCAACGGGGCCGCCATGTTTTAATTATGTTAAAAATGCTGCGCTGCTCTCCCTTTGTGGCGGAAATTCTTATGTGCTAGATTTCCGGTAACTTTTTGAAGGATAACAATGCCCGCCAATCCCCTGCTCAAACAACTGGCCGACGACACCCAGGCGCTGCATGCGCAGGGGCTTTTCAAGTCGGAGCGCGTGATTATTTCCCCGCAGCAGGCCGATATCACCGTCCATGCGGGCGTGAACGATGACCGCCATGTGGTGAACCTCTGCGCCAATAACTACCTTGGCCTTGCCAATCACCCGAAGCTGATCAAGGCGGCGCATGACGCGCTCGACAAATACGGGCTTGGCCTTGCCTCTGTCCGTTTTATTTGCGGCACGCAGGATTTGCACAAACAGCTGGAACAGCGCATGAGCAGCTGGCTGAAGACGGAAGATACAATTCTTTATACTTCGTGTTTCGACGCCAACGGCGGGCTGTTCGAAACCATCCTTGGCGAACAGGACGCGGTAATTTCGGACGAGCTGAACCACGCCAGCATCATCGACGGCATCCGTCTCTGCAAGGCGCAGCGCTTCCGCTACAAGAACAACAACATGGAAGACCTGGAGGCGCAGCTGAAGGCGGCATCTAACGCGCGCCACAAACTGATCGCCACCGACGGCGTTTTCTCGATGGACGGCATTATTGCCAACCTGCCCGCGATCTGCGCGCTGGCTGACAAATACGGCGCGCTGGTCATGGTAGATGACAGCCATGCGGTGGGCTTTACCGGCAAGACGGGCGCGGGCACGCCGGAATACTGGGGCGTGCAGGACCGCGTCGATATTCTCACCGGCACGTTTGGCAAGGCACTCGGCGGCGCTTCGGGCGGTTACACCTCGGGCCGTAAGGAAATCATCGGCTGGCTGCGCCAGCGTTCGCGCCCCTATCTGTTCTCGAATACCGTTGCGCCTGCGATTGTGGCAGCGACGGTGGCTGCGCTTGACCTTATTCAAGAAGATACCTCGCGCCTGAAAAAACTGCAGGATAACGCGATTTACTTCCGCAAGGGGATGAGCGCGCTGGGTTTTGAACTTGTGCCGGGCGAACACCCGATTATCCCCGTCATGCTGCATGACGCCGTGCTGGCCAAGAAACTGGCCGATATGCTGCTGGAAGAAGGTCTTTACGTCATCGCCTTCTCCTTCCCCGTCGTGCCGCAGGGCAAGGCGCGCATCCGCACGCAGATGTCGGCCGCGCATGACCGCAAGCACCTCGATTTCGCAATTTCCGCCTTTGAAAAGGCCGGCAAGACGCTGGGAGTGATAAAATGAGCGAACAAACGACACCGGCAACCCCTCCTCCGCAAACGCCGCAGCAGCCCGCCCGCGAAGTGGAGGTGCTGGACACATTAGCCGCCAAAATCCTTTTCAGCTTTATCTGCTTCATTTCACCCGCGCCGCTCGCGATCGTGCTGGTCGATTTCTGGCTGCGCTTCCAGGGCAAGCTGCCCGAGCACCTGATCAACCCGATCTTCTCCATCAAGCAGGGCGTGACGGGCACGCAGTTCGCAACCATCTGGCCGCTGCTGGTGTCGATACTGCCGGCCGCAGTGATACTGATGATCATTTTTCACGACGTCCGGGCGCGCGTGATTATGCTGGCGCTGCTGCTGGTGGCGTCGCTCCTGCAGTTCACCGCCCTCGCCCAGTTCTCGTCCATCTGACAGGCCATCATGAAAGCACTCTGCAAAAAAGAAGCGAAACCCGGCATCTGGATGGTCAATGACGCGCCGGAACCCGTCATCAACGACAACGAAGTGCTGATCAAGATCCGCAAGACCTCGATCTGCGGCACCGACATCCATATCTACAAATGGGACGAATGGTCGCAGAAGAACGTGCCCGTGCCCCTTATCACCGGCCACGAATGGATGGGCGAAGTGGTGAAGGTCGGCGCGGACGTTAAAAATGCCGCCGTGGGCGAGCGCGTCTCGGGCGAAGGGCACCTCACCTGCGGCACCTGCCGCAACTGCCGCGCGGGGAAACAGCATCTTTGCATCCACACCAAAGGCGTCGGCGTGAACGTGCAGGGCGCCTTTGCGCAGTACTTCAAGCTCCCCGCCTCCAACATCTTCAAGCTGCCGGACGATATTTCGGACGATGTGGCGGCTTTCTTCGATCCGCTCGGCAATGCTGTGCATACGGCGCTGTCGTTCGACCTTGTGGGCGAAGACGTGCTGATTACGGGCGCAGGCCCCATCGGCTGCATGGCTGCCGCGATCTGCAAATTTGCAGGAGCTAGGCATGTGGTGGTGACGGATATCAACCCCTACCGCCTCGACCTTGCCAAGAAGATGGGCGCGACGCGCGCCGTCAACGTCGCCAAGAACGAACTGCGCGACACGATGAAAGAACTGGGCATGACGGAAGGCTTCGACGTCGGCCTTGAAATGTCGGGTGTTGCCTCCGCCATCCGCCAGATGATCGAGCTGACCCGCCACGGCGGCAAGATCGCCATGCTGGGCATCCCGCCGAAGGAACTCGCCATCGACTGGAACCAGGTGATTTTCAAGGGCCTGTTCATCAAAGGCATCTATGGCCGCGAGATGTACGAGACGTGGTACAAGATGAAAGCCATGGTGCAGTCGGGCCTGAACCTCTCGGCCATGATCACACATACCTTCGCCGCCGACGACTACCAGAAAGCCTTCGAAACGATGGCCTCGGGCGAGAGCGGCAAAGTCATCCTCGACTGGACGAAATAATCAGTTGATAACGCGCGGCTCGGGCAGCTCGACCAGGCGGTCGTCGAGCTCGTTCTTGTTATGCGCCGGCAGCTCGGGCGCATGTTTCTTCAGGATTTCCTTGCAGGCGCCGATAGCCGCGACGAAGCCTTCGTGGATCTTGCCGGCCTTGAGGTCGGCGGCAAAGGCGTCAAGGATCGCGTCCCATTCCTTCGCCTCTACCTTCTCGCTGATGCCCTGATCCGCGACCAGTTCCACATGATGTTCCTCGACCGACACGAAAAGCAGCACGCCCGTGCGGTCGCGGGTATTGTGTAATTTTCGCAGGAAGAATTGCTCGAAAGCGGTGCGCTTGCAGTTGCTTTCCAGCACGCTGCGCGGCGTCACGCACAGGCGGAGCGGCGTATAAAGAAACACCAGCGCAAGACCGATAAAGACCACGCTCTGCAGCGGGAAGGTAATCACCGGCTCGTAACCGGAAGCATCCATCACCGGGTTCAGCAGCGGCAGGGCCAGCGCAATGATCGCGGCCCAGATCAGCGGAAACAGCATATAGCGGGCCGAGGCCGGCGCCACGACGCAGACCAGTTCACCGCTGGTGGATTTTTCGAGGTCGATCACCGCCGTGCGAACGTCTTCGCGCAATCTGTCGGTTACCTGCATGGATCAATACCTCCTGCTGCCGCCGCCATAGCGGCCGTCGTAACCGGTGTTGCCGTAGTAACCGCTGCGGTTCCAGTCCGAATTACCGAAGCCGACCAAAAAGACGCCCAGCACGATAAGGGGTATCCAGCGGCTCAGGAACTCCGATCCGCTCTGCTCCACCTGCGCGGCCTGCGTGATCAGGGGCACCTGCAGCGCCAGCGTGATGGCGCGCGTGCCGTCGTAAATGCCGGTGCCGACCTTGCCGAGGCGGAAGTTGGGCAGCACGATGCGCTTGATGATGGCGTCCTGCGCCGATACCGTCAGCGGCGTGCCGGCGGTGGATACGATGGTCGCTGCCTTTTCCTTCACCGCGACAAGGAAGAGCACGGCAGGCTTGCCGTGCTCCCCGAATTTGACAGTGTCCTTCACTTCCTTGGTAAAGGTCGTGATCGTATTGCCGCCCATCGAGGGCGCCACCACCACGACCGTCTGGATGCCGGTGCGCAGCTCGTTCAGCTTGATGACGCCGTTAATGTCTTTCAGCTGCTCCGCGTCCAGCGCCTTCGAACTGTCGATCACATAGCTGAGCGCCCGCGGCACGGCGGCGGCGGGCTTCGCCGGCTGGCGGGCCAGTGCGGGTGCGGCTGTGAGCGCCGCGATGACAAGGGCGGTAAGGACCGCGATTTTAAGGCGTTTCATCATGTTTCCATCCTGCCATAAATTTCCGTCGCTGCACTAACGATTATGCGAACCATGGGTTCTTACGGGTTATGACAAGCCTTGTATATATTGAGCAATTCCCTCAACTGGGGCATGTTAGGCAGCATAATTCATGAAAATGCAGGAGACGCCACGATGTCCGCCAAGAAAAAACCCGCCGCGAAATCCAACGTGCAGAAAATCCAGCTGGCCGATAACGCGGCGCTGCTGTTGAAGAAAATGGGCGTCGCGCCGAAAAGCTTCACCGGCGGCACGCTGAAAGTCCGCAGCCCCATCGACGGCTCCGAAATCGGCAAGGTCGTCACCGACAACGCCAGGACGCTGGAAACCAAAGTGACGCGCGCGCACAAAGCGTTCCTGTCATGGCGCACCATCCCCGCCCCGAAACGCGGCGAACTCATCCGCCTTTACGGCGAAGTGTTGCGCCAGAACAAGGAAGAACTCGGCCGCCTCGTCACCATCGAGGCCGGCAAGATCGTCACCGAAGGCCTGGGCGAAGTGCAGGAGATGATCGATATCTGCGATTTCGCCGTCGGCCTGTCGCGCCAGATGTACGGCCTGACCATCGCGTCGGAACGCCCCTCGCACAAGATGCAGGAGAACTGGCATCCCGCCGGCGTGGTCGGCGTGATTTCCGCCTTCAACTTCCCCGTCGCGGTCTGGTGCTGGAACTTTGCCCTCGCCGTCATCTGCGGCGACAGCGTGGTGTGGAAGCCGTCGGAAAAAACGCCCCTCACCGCCCTTGCCTGCCAGGCCCTGTTTGAAAAAGCCGCCGCACAGCTCGATTACGTGCCGGAAGGCCTGTCCGAACTCGCCATCGGCGAACGCGATCTTGGCGAGAAACTGGTGGATGACAAGCGCATCCCCATCATCTCCGCCACCGGTTCCACCCGCATGGGCCGCGAGGTCGGCCCCCGCGTGGCTGCGCGCTTCGGCAAATGCATCCTTGAGCTTGGCGGCAACAACGCCATGGTGCTCACCCCTTCCGCCGACCAGAACCTCGCCCTGATGGCGACCGTCTTCGGCGCGGTCGGCACCGCCGGCCAGCGCTGCACCTCGCAACGCCGCCTGATCGTACAAAAGGACATCGCCGACAAATTCGTCGCGCGCGTGAAAAAAGCCTATGGCTCGCTCGGCTCCAAGATCGGCAGCCCGCTGGAAGCGAATACGCTGATGGGCCCGCTGATCGATAAACAGTCGTTCGACGCCATGCAGGACACACTGAAAAAAGCAAAAGCCGCCGGCGGCAAGGTCACGGGTGGCGAACGTGTGCTGCAAGACCAGTACCCTAACGCCTACTACGTCACCCCCGCCGTGGTCGAAATGCCCAAGCAGGCCGACATTGTGAAGCACGAAACCTTCGCGCCCATTATGTACATTATCAAGTACAACAAACTGGATGACGCCATTGCCATGCACAATGACGTGCCGCAGGGCCTGTCATCCTGCATCTTCACCACCGACGTGCGCGAGGCTGAATTGTTCACCTCCGCTGCAGGCAGCGACTGCGGCATCGCCAACGTCAACCTCGGCACCTCGGGCGCCGAAATCGGCGGGGCCTTCGGCGGCGAGAAGGAAACGGGCGGCGGGCGCGAAAGCGGCTCCGACAGCTGGAAGGCCTATATGCGCCGCTCAACTAACACTGTTAACTACGGTACGGCGCTCCCTCTGGCGCAGGGCGTCAAATTTGATGTAGAATGACAGGGCAATGAACGCTGGCATCCTTATCCTCAAAGACGGCACCCCCTGCATCGCTTACGATGAGCAGCTGCCTTATCTTATCAAGCATGTCGAATTCGACCCTGCCGATTACCAGCTAACCCTTGTCTATGATGTCAAGGGCGGCTCGAAAATGATGAAGCAGGGCAAGAAGTTCGATTTCCCCCTTGATCACGGTTTTGTGAAGCTTTTGAACACGCGCAAGAATATTGCTGTAGCCTGCATCCAACAGGGCGAACTCTTTGAAATTAAAATGTATCCTGTCCTGATGAAGGGCAAGAAAAAGCGCTAAAAAGCAGATATTATTGAAAATTTTATAGCCTGATGGTATACTGTAAATAGGTCAAATTTTAGTCGATTTTATCGACAATTGCGAAAGGTCAGGATGCCATGGTTGAATTAACGCCGACACCCACGAAAGGCTCTATGCAACCGCTGGAAGGCACTCTCGGAACCGATATTATGAATGTCGCGGCCGCCTGTTATGCAGGCATGTCTCCCGCCATGTGCGCGACGATGGCACAGACCGTTGTCAACGGAGTCGAGTCGCCCCTCTTGAACGGCCAAGACCTGAGAGAAGGCAGAACCCCCACTCCCACGACCACAAGACCCGGCCAGCAAGTTGAAGGTGAGGAACTCGAAGGTCAGGAGCGCGACGGCGAACAGGATCCGAAGAAGAAGAAAAGAGCCGAGCCCGAAAAGAAAGACAAGCCGAAAGAGATCAAGTCCGAAGACGGCGGTCTTGCAATGGGCAAGAGCAACGGCGGTCTGTCCATGCCCGTCTACAAGATGTCATAGACATACAACCACAACGCTGCATCTGAAAAAGCGCCCGCTGGATACGGGCGCTTTTGTTTTTGCATGACCGATATTATGTAATATTGACCCCTTTTCATTTTACCGTTAAATGAAACTCTTACGCAGCCACCGCTATTAGTCGCTCCGCTACCCGCTACCCGCCACCCTTACGAAAAGTTTGTTAACCGATGAGCTCATCATCCGCCCCGACGATCCTTGTCGTGGAAAAGGACCTCCATCTGCGCCAGCTGATGGTCGATTTCCTTTCCGATATCTCCCAGCCCCATGTCGTCGAAGGGAGGGGCTATGACGCGCTCGACCGCGCGCGTAAAGAGCGGCCCTCCCTTGTCATCACCGATGTCCTGATATCGGACCTCGACGGGCTGGCGCTCTGCCGCCTGATCAAGAACGACGAGGCGATGAAGCACACCAAGGTGCTGGTGATCAGCGTGATCTCGACCGAGGAGCGCGCGCGCGAAGCAGGCGCCGACGGCTTCCTGAAAAAACCGATTGAAAAGAAACTGTTCCAGGCGAAGGTAAAATCGCTATTGGGCGCTCCCGAGGAGAAGACGTGATGACGCCCCCCATGGCCCCTAACGACCCCGAACGCATCAGCACCGGCAACGCGCAGGCCGACGAGATATTGGCCGGCGGCTTTGTCGCCAATTCGATCAACATCATCATGGGCCAGCCCGGCACGGGCAAGACAGCCTTTGCGGAATCCATGGTGTTCCACAACGCCGATGGCGGCCGCCCCATCCTCTACCTCACCACGCTGTCGGAGCCGATGACCAAGGTGCTGGCCTACCTGCAGGGCTTTTCCTTCTGCGACCCCGACAAGATCGGCACGCAGGTGCTCTACGAAGACATCGGCGCGCAGCTGGCGAAGGACGGCATCGGCGCGCTGGTGCCCATCATCAAGCAGGCCGTCCGCACCATCACGCCCAAGATCATCGTCATTGATTCATTCAAGGCGCTGCATGATCTCGCGCCCTCGGTGCTGGATATGCGCAAGATGCTCTATGAACTCACGGGCGAGCTGACGGCCTATGCCACGACTGTCTTTCTGGTGGGCGAATATTCGGACGAAGACGCCCGCACCCACCCCGAATTCGCCATCGCCGACGGCATCATCCAGTTTCTCCGCAGCCCGCTCAGCACCCGTGACGAACGTTTCATGCGCGTGCTGAAATTGCGCGGCAGCCGCTACCTCGAAGGCCTGCACGGATTTAAAATCAAGTCCTCCGGCCTCGAGATTTACCCGCGCCTCGTCACGCCCGAAATTCCCGAAGCTTACGAGATCAAGGAAGAACGCCTGCACTGGGGCGTTGCAGGCATGGATAAGCTGTTCAACGGCGGCCTCTGGCGCGGCAGCACGACCCTGCTGGCGGGCGCGACAGGATCGGGCAAGACGACCATCGCCCTTCAATTCGCGATCGAGGGCATCACGCAGAGCGAACCCTCGCTCTACGTCAACTTCCAGGAAAACCCCACGCAGCTGGCGCGGGCCATCCGCAGCCTCGGCGCGAACCTGAAGGACCTGCAGGCCAGGGGTTTCCATTTAATGTATATTTCGCCGGTCGAAATGCAGATCGACAGCGTGATCGTCACCCTCTTCCGGCATGCCCGCGAACACAATATCCGCCGCATCGTCATCGACGCCGTCGGCGACCTGCTGGCCGCCGCCAGCGATCGCCAGCGCCTGCACGATTACCTCTACGCCATGGTGCAGCATTTCAACGTGAATGGCATCTCCAGCCTCCTGCTGCTGGAAACACCGGGCGAACTTTCCTCCGGCTCGCGCCTCGGCGACCATGAAGCGAAATTCAGCTACATGTCCGACAACATCGTCTTCCTCTCGATCGACGTAAACGACAAAGTAAAACGTCGTCTCTCCGTCCTGAAGGCCCGCGGCACCGCCCAGGACCTCGACGTCCACGAATTCGAAATCACCACCAAGGGCGCGGCGGTTTTGGGGAGTGTTAAGAAGGATGCGGGGAAGTAAGAGCAGGTCGCATTAAAACGACCTTCCCGCAGTGCACCGGCTTACGGCAGGGCGGCGTTTTAATTGACTGCCTTACTTGAAGATATTCGCAATCTTCTTCGCCGCCGGCGCGTCCTGCGCCGCTGCGGCTTCTTTCTTCATGCCCTCGCGGTTGAGGGCGAGCCAGAAGGCGAAGGCGAGGCTTTTCATGTCTCTCAAACGGCCGTCTTCGGCGCGGGCGATGAATTCGTCGGCGTCGACGATGACGGTCTTGATATTCTCGCCGATATCGGCGCGGCCGTGAATGCCCGTGGCCTTGGTTGAATCAACCGTGCCTGCCACCAGCGCGATGCGCTCCGACGTGCCGCCGGCGCTCACGAACGCGCCCGCGTGGACGAGTTTGGGGTTTTTCAGCGCAAGGCCGGTTTCGCGGTCCATGCGGTCGACGGCGGCGGTGATCTTGTCCTCGCCGGCCTTCAGCATCGCGGCGGGCAGCGTTTCCGAGAATCCGTCTTCGCCCGCCGCCAGCATGCCGGAGCGGAGTTCGTTGATCAGCACGACCTTGTCCAGCTTGGGGTCGTAGCCCAGCATGGCGACGGCATCGCCGCGCTCGAAGTTCAGGCGTTTCAGGGTTTGCTTGCCGCCCTCGTGCTTGTCCATCTCGATCGTCATTTCCTCGATCTTGAAGAAACCGTCGTAAAGCGTTTTCGTTGCCGTGATCTCGGCTTCGGGACGCTTGGCGGTGCTGGAGGGGGCGACGCCCGCGATTTTGTCGAGCGCCGGTTTTTCGGCAGCTGTCGCAGCGGGGCCTTCGCGCAGCTCGTCGCGGTGCAGCGCAAGCCAGAAGGCGGAGGCAAGGCTCTTCATGTCCTTCAGCCGCCCGTCGTTGGCGCGGGCGATGAATTCGTCGGATGAGATTACGACGCTCTTGATATTCTCCCCTTCCGAAACTTCGCCGTGGATGCCGCCGGCCTTGGACGTGTCGATATTGCCGTAGACGATGGAGATTTTTTCCGAGGTGCCGCCGGCGCTGACAAAGGCGCCCGCGTGGAGCAGCTTTGCGTTCTGCAGGTGCTGGCCGGTCTCCTCCTCCGTCTCGCGCAGCGCGGCGTCGATGGCGGTTTCGCCGTCGTCGATCATGCCGGCGGGCAGGCTGTCGTTGAACGGGTATTCCTTGCGCACCAGCATCGCCGGGCGCACTTCGTTGACCAGCAGCACCTCGTCGCGCTTGGGGTCATAGGGCAGGATGGCGACGGCATTGCCGCGCTCGAAGTTCAGGCGCTTCACCGTCTGGGTGCCGCCGCCGTGCATATCGGCCTCGATGGTCAGCTCGTCGATCTTGAAGAAACCGTCGTAAAGGCGTTTTTTATCAATGATCTTCGCCTGAGGTTTCTTGTTTTCGTCGGCCATGTCGGGACACCCTTTTTTATAGAAGTCATTGAAATTACCATAATAATTGACACCTTGTCCATCTAAAAAGGGAACCCAAACGCTGGATTTTGTGTAGGTGTCTCAAGCCTTTAAACCTCACGCCCGCAAAGGAGGATATCATGCGCCTCGATATGATCATTTTGTTCGTCATGTTCATCCTGCCGGTAATGCTGTTTCAGGTCGCCGGATCGGGCGGTGCGCAGGCGCAAAGCACCTACGCCGTCTCCGCGCGCGTGCCCGCGACCTGTCCGAAGGGCTATTCCCCCAATATCGACACGGGTCTCTGCCCTGTCACCTGCCCCTCCAACACGGCCCCCAACACGAAGGGCGAATGCGTGCCCCTGCCCGTCGTGATCGAGGAACAGCCCTCGGTGCTGGTGACGCCCAAGACGCTCGACGCCCCTACGCCCCTCGATCCGGCCAATAGCATGACCTGCCTTGCCCCCCGGACATGGGATCCGGTGCTGCTGCGCTGCGAATAGTCGGCCTGAAATAAAAGAAAAAGCGGGAGACTTTTCAAGGTCTCCCGCTTTTTTGTTTGTTTATTACCTTAGGGTGCCAGAGGCGCCGGGGGCTCGATGCCGCCGGGACCAAGGTCGCCGGGCTGCAGGTCGCCATTTCCGGCCGGATCGGCGCCTTGCGGGACGGGCGGAATATCGGCGGAAGGCGGCGGCGCGACGGGAGCCGGTTCCGGCGCAGGCGCAGGCGTCGGATCGAGGGCGGCAGGAGCGGGTTCAGGCGTCGGCTCTGGCGCGGCGAAGCTGCTTTCCACGGGCGCGGCCTGTTCAACCGGTGCTACGGGAGCGGCGGCTTTCTTCTTCTTTTTACGGTGTTTCTTTTTGTATTCCTCGGTACCCGGGCCGTTCATGACGAGGCCGGCGGGCAGGCCGTTGGTGACCATGCTGGGACGCGAACCCGTATCGGAGCCGAAGGGCACTGCGCCGGGGCGCGACGAGGGCGCAGCAGGCGCGCTGGCGGCGGGCGGTTCAGGCGCCATGGTGGCGAGCGAGGGCACAACGTAGCCGGAGGTCGCGGCAGGCGCTTCGAACCCTTGTTCTTGCGCGGCGCGTTCAACAACGGTGCTGGTGCGGCTCACTGCGCTGGTGCTTTGCGCATGGGCAAGGCCGGGGGCCACGAGGATAAGGGCCAATGCCGTCAGGGCGATATGTTTTTTCATGTTTTTTCGAACTCCGAAACTCTTCTACTACGGGCAGAGACCTGCCAACGATGCCATAGAGATTAATAGCAGTTTCCACCTGCAAATCAAAGATTTTGCCGCTGAAAATGCTGGGAAAAATGCAACAGCCGCAAGAATTGTTTTGACGTAACGGCGAATCGCGCTACAGTTAACGCATTATGATTATTGAAAAGATGACATTTCAGGCCTTTTCCGCCGCCACGCTGCCCCGCGTGCGACGACTCATCCGCTGACAGCGGATGGAGCCTTCCTCGTCTTGAAAACGGGCACAACTCCAAAAAAACGATATGAATGGTCCCCAAAAGGGATAATTTAATGTCTTCCCCGGAGTTACTGCCATGACCGACAAGCTGAACAAAAAGATCAAAGCCGATTTCGACAAGAACGCCGTGCCCGCCCCCGCCAAGGGCGCTTATCCCGTCACCATCGAAACCCCGCGCCTTATCCTGCGCGAAATTGAACCGTCAGATGCGCCCGCGATCCTCGCCATCACGCAAAAGCCCGGTTTCCATTATTACTGCTTCGACGGCACGCAGAACACCGTCGATGCCTTCATTCAATCAGCCGTCGATACGCGCAAGACGCATGCCGACGGGCTGCGCGAAGAAATCCTGCTGGCCATCACTCTGAAAGACACCGGCGAGCTGATCGGCCATGTCGCGCTGCAACGGGTGAAGCACATCGATGGCTATCCCTTCGATGCGAATTTCTTCATCGACCCCGACATGCAGAACAAGGGCTATGGCCGCGAAGCGCTGATCAACATGAAACATTACGGCTACGAAGAGCTAGGCCAGAAGGGCTATACCATCACAGTGCATCCCGACAACCATGCCTCGCAGCATGTGTTTTTGTCAGAGGGTTACAAGCACATCAAGGACACGCAGATCAATACCGTGAACGGGCTGGAGCCCAGAATGCTGCTGTTCCAGAACAAGGACCAGTTTTACAAGCAGCGGCAACTGGACAAGCGCGCGCTACTGCTGCCCAAATCAGCCAATGATGATAAGGCCACGCCCGCGTTGAAAATCGTTAAAGGCGGGCCCAAACCATGATGGTTCTTCCCGTTACATACGAGCAAATGAAGGCCGTTCAGGTAACAAGCACGGCTGCGCCCGAGATCGTGGAAATTTCGGAAGCCGACGGTTTCTTCATCAACCGCACCTACACGCAGGACTTCCGCATCCGCAAGGAAGTTTACGAGAAGATCAAGCTGGCCGCGAAGAAACTGCCCGCCGGCATGTTCTATATGTTCTACGAAGCCTATCGCCCGCTGAAACGCCAAGTGCAGCTGTGGGATATGGTGACGCTGGAAATGAAAAAGCAATATCCCGACGCAGACGCCGCCAAGATCGCGGCGCTCACGGAAACCTTCGTCGCCAATCCTTACGACGGCATCGGCAGCGGCCATCAGGCCTGCTGCGCGATCGACGTGACGTTGTGCGACAAGGACGGTAAGGAATTCGGCATGGGCACCGCCTGCCAGGAATTCCACCCCCATGCGGTCACCAAGCACCCCGATATTTCGGCGGAAAGCGTCAAGCACCGACAAATCCTGCTGGACACGCTGGAGGGTGCGGGCTTCGCCAATTACCCCGCCGAATGGTGGCATTTCAGCTATGGCGATCACCAGTGGGCCGTGTTGAAGGGCAAAAGTGAATGCCCCTTCGGCCCGATTGATATATAATGGATTCAGGAGACGATAAAATGGAATTCCACGACATCAAGGCCTTCACGAAAGAAGGCGTCAACGTCATCGGCAACCCGGCTTCGGTCGTGATTGTCGATGCTTTCCCCGACGATGCAACGATGGGCGCCGCCGCCAAGAAACTCGGCAGCCCGATGACAACTTTCGTCAAACCGACCGCCCAGCCCGATGTTTTCGAGATGCGCCACTTCTCGCCCGACGGCGACGAATGCCACATTTGCGGCCATGCGACCATGGCGGCGGTGGAACTGCTGGCGCGCCAGAACCCGGGCCTGCGCAACGACAAGCACATCACCATGCTGATGAACCCAAAATTCGGCGTCAGCGATAATTCGAAAATCGACGCGCATATCAACGGCAAAAACATCTCGCTCACCATGCCCGCGATCCTTGACCTGCAGCCGATGACCGACCCCGCGTTCTATAAAGAACTTTGCGCCGGCCTGCGCGTATCGGAAGACGCGCTGGAAAAACCCGTCTACTTCGCGCCGCGCATCCGCGACCTCGTCGTGGCATTCAAGGACCCCGACGTGCTGCTGAAACTCGACCCCGATTTCCCCGCGCTGAAGAAAATGGCAATCGAGGGCCCCTGGGTTCACGAAGGCCTGATGGGCACGGCGAAATCGAATATCGCCGGTTTCGACGTCATCAACCGCGTTTTCCTGCCCGGCATCGATGTGAACGAAGACGTGGCCTGCGGCTCTGGCAACTGCTCCGTCATCCCCTACTGGGGCACCAAGAGCAATGTCTTCCCCGAAGGCACGGAAGTGTTCAAGGTCGTCTACCCCTATCCGCCCGGACAGGCCGGATATGTCGGCGGCATTCAGGGCCTGAAGCTTGACCGCGACGCTGGCACGATCGTGCTCTCGGGCGAAGCGAGCCTCGACAAGGTCGTGAAGGTGGAACTGTCGAAAGGTAATCCGCCGGGTGCGAGCAGCAGCGCGCCGAAGCCGTAATCAACCCGTCAAGGTGAGCCGCATGAGCAAGATCGTGCAGTTAGCGATAGGCGTACCAGTGTTTGTTGTCGCTTCGCTATTTGGTGCCGGCCTGTATCTTGGTGGCTTAAATTACTCCGGTGTTTGCCTAGCAAACATGAGCAAGCTATCCGAAGCGGATATGATCAACATTGCAGTCACCAGTATTAACAGCCATGACACTCTCAATATCCAAACTCCTGATGGCGTTTACCGCGTTTTTAAGCAAATTAACTACACCAATACAGAGGAATTTCTACGTGACAACCCTAACTGTTGCAGCGTTACGATAGGCGTACGAAAAGGCGATGATGTCGCCGCGCCAGGGATTATGACCCGCTTGCTTGGGTTTTATCGGGGAGACGTAAACATGAATTATACAGCAAAGTACCTCGATGACAGCGGTACGCCGCGCACCACTGCAATTGCAAGCAGAGTGACTATGACGAATTGTGGCGTGATACCGTAGGGGCTGCTTTTTTTGTTTTCTACCGCGTATCGAATTCAAACGTCAGCGGCTGGCCTTTTTTATGCTCCCCATCCAGCTCCAGAAATTCCACCGCCAGCTTGCGCGCGGTATCGTAAATCTGGACGCCGTCGGCTATTTCAACCGTAAACCCGGGCAGGTCTTTGCTTGTGGCCAGCCAGACGTTTTCGGGCTGGCGCTCGATGATGATTTTGATGATGCGTGGTTTCATCCCTCACACTAGCACAGACGGCAGAAAACAACGGGCATTGATTTCATTCAATTCCCGCCGGATTTGGGCCTCTAATGGCCTCGCGAAGCCTGAAAAGCCTGCTCCGATACCCCGCCGTGCGTCTGGTGCTTGCGTGAATGCAGCAAATTCAGGCACTTGGCCTTCCGCGCGCCCGAAATTTTCATTTCAAATACGCATGTAAAATCAACGGGTTACAGGGAGGGCGATTTTTAGGACGCGGAGACTTCCAAAAACGGGGTGCAGGCGTATAGTTAAAAAAACAGGAAGCCCATCATGCTCGACATCCTCACCTTCGACAGCGGCAAGCCCGGCCCCACCTTCCTTGTGCTGGGCAGCGTGCACGGCAATGAAAAATGCGGCACCCATGCCATCGGCCGCGCGGCGATGGAGCTGCGCGCCGGCATTTTCAAACTGACCGCCGGCAAACTGGTCTGCGTGCCCATCTGCAACCCCGAAGCCTATCGCCTGAATGTGCGTTATGTCGATGCGAACCTGAACCGCGTGGTGAAGAAGCACGACAAGCCGGTCAAGTACGAAGAAAAAATCGCCAACGAGCTTATCAAGGTGATCGACAGTTGCGACGTGATGCTTGATCTTCATTCCTATACCTCGGGCGTGCGGCCCTTCCTGTTCATCGAATTCGATACGCCGGAAGAAAAAGCATTTGCCGCCGCCATGCATATCCCCTATTGGGTGACGGGCTGGGGCGATCTTTATGCCGACAAGAAAGATTTGTGGCAGGGCGACACCTGCACCTATGCCTTCCAGCAGGGCAAGCTGCCGCTGCTGATCGAATGCGGCACGCACGAAGACCCGGCGGCGGCGCATGTCGGCTACCGGTCTTTGCGCGCGGCGCTCTCGCATTTCAAGCTGACGGATGTTTATGAAGCGCCCTACGCCCCTGCCCCGCAAATCAGCAAGCTGCAATCCGTCGTGATTAAAAAAATGGAAGGCCGCTTGCTGAAGCCCTGGCAGCACCTCGACCCCGTCGCGAAGGGCACGCCCGTGCTGGAATACGACGACGGCGAAGTGGTGACGTCGCCCGTCGACGGCGTGATCATCATGCCGGGGCCGAAAGTGAAGATCGGCGAGGAATGGCTTTATTTCGGTGTTGCCGCTTAACTCCTCTCACAAAAAATTAAATTAATTGAGCGCGTAAACTTCCTCTCCCTCGGGAGAGGAAGGGGCCCATCATATTTTATGCGCAGGCGTAGCCTGCGTATGATGGGAGGGTGAGGGGAACTATCAGCAGTCTATGCCTCACGAAGTGCCCCTCACCTCCCCCGCTTCGCGGGTCCCCCTCCTCTCCCACTTGGAGAGGAGGAGAAAAAAAGCCCGCCGGTGTTAACCCGGCGGGCTTTCTGTTTGTTATGAGGTTTCGGCTTACTCGGCCGCCACAAGACGGGGCTTCGTATCCTCGTCCTCGCCTGTGAGTTCGAGCGCCTGCATGTCGTAGAGCGCCTTGTACCTCGAGTTCGGGCGTGACATCAGGCTGGCGTGGTCGCCCTGCTCGATGATCTCGCCCTTGTCGAACACCAGGATGCGGTCGGCTTTCTGAATCGTGGAAAGCCTGTGCGCGATGGTGATCGTGGTACGCCCCTTCATCAATTCCTCGAGCGCGAGTTGTATGTAGTGCTCGGAAATCGAATCCAGGCTGGAGGTCGCCTCGTCAAGGATCAGTATCGGCGTATCGGCCAATATCGCCCTTGCGATCGCAACCCGCTGGCGCTCCCCGCCCGAGAGTTTCACACCGCGCTCGCCGACCAGGGTGTCGTAACCCTTGGGCAGCAGCTCGATGAACTCGTGCGCGAAGGCTTTTTTCGCGGCCTCGACAATCTGTTCCTGCGTCGCGCCCGGATTGCCGTAGGCAATGTTTTCCGAGAGCGTGCGGTGGAACAGCGTCGGGTCCTGCGGCACAAGGGCGACCTGCTTGCGCAGAGACTCCATCGTAACGCCCGCGATATCCTGCCCGTCAATTCTAATCTGCCCGTCTGTGACGTTATACAGACGCTGGATCAGCTTGACGAACGTGGACTTGCCCGAACCCGACGGGCCCACGAGGGCCAGTTTCTCGCCGGCGCCGATATCCAGCGACATATTCTCGTAGATATACTTGCCGGTGCTCGGGTACTTGAAGCCCACCTTGTCGAAGGCGATCATGTCCCTGCGGCGCGAAGGCTTGACTTGCAGGGGCGCGGCGTTGGCCGCGTCCTGCACGTCGTCCTGGCGCAACCAGAACAAAATCACGTCCTCCATGTCGGATACCGAGCGCTGCAGGTGCGAGATGTGCATCCCGATGTCGCGCAGGTAGCCGCCGATGATGAAGAACGTCGTGATCACCAGCACGATGTCGCCGGGCGTGGCTTTCGCCACTTTCCACAGGTAGATGGTGGTCGCGATCATGCTTGCCATCATCAACAGGCGGAACACCGACCGTGCCGCGTCCGCCGTCACGCCCGTCTGCCAGGCGCGGAACGACTTCTGCCGCCATTGGTGCGCAACCTTGTGGAAGTTTTCGTCTTCCCGCAGTTCCGCGCCGAACGACTTCACCGTCGGGTTGCCCGTGATGATGTCGGCCAAGCTTGCGCCCACCTTCGTATCGGCATCAGCCGAGGCGATAAAGCGGGGTGCCAGGATTTTAACCGACATCCAGATCGACAGCGCGCAGTAAGCGACGATCATCACGCCGACCGAGAGACCCACGAGAGGCAGCTTGATCGACAGCATGATCATCACACCCACCATGATGGTGAGCGCGGGCAGCAGACCCATGAGGAGCGTATCCTCGAAGGTATCCATCGCCCACATGCCGCGCGTGATCTTCCTGACCGTGCCGCCCGCGAAGGTGTTGGCGTGCCAGTCGGAACTGAAACGCTGCACCTTTTGCAAGCCATCGGTCACGATCGCGTAGAGGTTGCGCACGGCAAAGGCGTTCCAGAAGAACATCGAGCCGATGCGCAGGGCCTGGTGCAGGAAGGCAAGAATGGTAAAGGCGATAAACGCCGACCATGCCGCTTCCAACGCCACTTTATCCCCGGGCGTGTGACTAGTCATCGCGTCCACGATTTTACCTGTATAAACAGGCACAATCGCGTCCATCGACACGGATAGGAGCATGAACACAGCAGCGCCCACACCCAGCCATTTGTTAGGCTTCCAGTAATGGCAAGAGAAGCGGAAGACTTCCTTCCACGTTACCTGCCGTTCTTTTTTCTCTTCTTCGTTACTCATGACTTTGTATGCGCGCCATTGTTAACGGCGACGCGTTCCCTTTTGAAAAAACCTGTTGCGATCCAGACTTTGCCAGAGGCGAGTAAAAGTGCCTTAGTGCTTTTTGTTTTTGGGTATTCAGTGAAGGATAAGTGCCCGTCGGCTGAAACCTGGATCGTTTGTTTATCCAGGCGCCTGATGAGACTTTAAGTCGTCAGCGGAGGCCCGGAAATGAAGCAATAGAATTCAGTGTAACCATGTCATTTCCTCCTTCGTTAGGGTTGATGTTGTGACGACTATGACACAGAATCGTGCCACAGGGAAGCGAGATTTTTTGCGGTGCAAGAAAAACGGACGAGAATTACTCGTCCGCTTCCCAAATAATCATCTTATTCAGAGAACTTTCAGAGCAAATTCTCTCAATGATTCCAGCGTTCACTGCGGCCTTGTGCGGCAAGAATATCACAGCCGCATCGGGATCGCCCATCAGCTCGCGCAATTCGGTCGCGTTCATCGCCGTGCGCGCGCTCGGCGCATTGCGAATGACTTCGGCCTGCCAGCTGCCGGGCGTGAGACGCGCAAGGCGGCTCATGTGTTGCATACCCTGCATCGACTTGTCGGCCGCGTGTTGAACGGCGATGGTTTCCAGCACTTCGCGTGCCTCTTTTTCCTGCATTTTCAGCATAGTTCAAACTCCCCTTAAGAACATTGCGTTAAACCAGAGTGAAGCCCCGTGGGGGCTACCCGCGATTAGCGGGTAGCGGCCCTCGGCTTCATGATGCTGGTATAAACTGCCGGACGCGACTTCGACTTGTGGATGACCTGGCCCAGCGTGCTGCCTTTTTCGACGGTCAGCTGGTTCGGGTCGTCCCCTGCTTCTGCTTCGGCCAGTTCGCACAGTGCCGAGAAGGCCTTGATCAGCCCTTCGATCACGTTCTGCGTGCTGCCGGAGTTCAGCTTGCCGTTTTCGCCGCGTACTTTGGCGCCTTCGGCGAGGAAGTCGTTGATCTTCTGGATCGAGCCGTTGTCGGATTTAACAACGTAGTCGAGGCCGTTCTTCCTCATCTCGGAAGAGAGCTGCGAAGAAATCTCCTCGGGGCCGACCACCATCATCTTGTTACGCTCTTTGTCGTCGATGATGTAGAGGTACACCGGTTCTTTCGCCGAGCCGTTCGCGGCCGCCAGGATGGTCAGGTCGAACTTGATCTTCGACTTGCCTTTGACGGTGTTCATGGCTTCGACTTCGCCCGGATCGGTCGACTGGTCGGTGACATAGTCATCGAGGTCAACCGGCCAGATGCGCTCGCGGTTCTTCTTCGCGTGCTTGGGCTCCGCCAGCGCGGCAAGCGCCGTGCGGAAGTCCACCAGCTCCAGCTCTTTCGACTTCATGGGGTCTTCGAGCATGTAGTTGGGCAGTGCCTGGCCGCGGATCAGCGGGGTGCCGGTGACGCCGTTCGGGTCGTCGTTCGGAACCACGATGCTCTTCGGAGAAGGCTCTTTCTGGTCTGCCATTTCTTTCAGCACGCGACCCAGCGTCTTCAGCGGGATCACCGCGTCGTCGTTACCCTGGATGTTCTTGTGCTTGCTGCGCAGGCCCGCCATCAGGACGTTGCGAACTTCCATCAGCTCTTCGGTGCCGCCGAGGTCTTTCAACTCGTCGTACTTGAGCAGGTCGGCCAGCAGCTTGACGTCTTTGCTGGCGCGGCCTTCGGCCAGCTTGGCCGAGCCGATGCCGTTGGTTTCGCAAACGGTGACGAGGGCTGCGTTGGTGCGCGGCATGCCCAGCGTGTCGTTGGCGATGTCTTCCTGCACGGAGCGAACCATGTTGGCGCCGAAGCGGTGCCAGCCGGGCAGCGTGCGGCCGACCGCGGAGAGGTCGATCGCCTTGAAGACCGACGACAGGTCGAGCGAAAGAGAAGCTTCCTTCGCGTTACGCACTTCCGGCATGGACTGAACCGCCTTGTTGAAGTCGGCGATGACCTTACGGAAGGAGACGTGGATGCGATCGCCGTGCGCAGCGATCTCGTCCGACATGTCCTGGTAGACTTTCTGGTTGTACAGCTCGGATTCAGGGTTCGAGAGCTTCAGGCGGGTGTCATAGTATTTCGCCACCTGGTTGATCGCCTGCACCGTTTCCTGGAAGTTGGACAGGAAGTAGATTTCATGCGGCGGGATCGCTTTCACTTCCTCGGCCGAGAGACCTTCCTTGCGCAGCTTGACCAGCCATTCGCCGAATTCGGCGGGCTTGGCTTTCGCGGTGCCTTCGAAGAGGTTGTAGAGGGTCACGACAGGCATACCCGTCCAGACCTGGCCGATACGGTGCGTCCAGTCGCGGAGCGCGGGTTCACCGACACGCAAGGGGTTAAGGCGGGTCATCATGGACACCGAAAGTTCCTGCGTGGTGTCGCCGTCAGACGCGTCGTTACCCGCAACGCCGATGTGCCAGCCGGCACGCAGGTCGCTGCGCTTGATGGTCAGGGCCTTGGGGCTGTCGGTATCGCCGGAGGCAGCCATCGGGTTGTAGATGGTGACTTCGTCGATCTCGCCGTTGGCGAACTGCAGCGCGGTCTGGAACGCGTCCAGCGTGCCTTTCTTCGACTTGTTGAATTCGTCGAGGAAGAGCGGACGGCCCGACCAGACGGATTCAAACCATTCGCCCGGCACGGTTTTGATACCGAAGGCGTTGGTCTGGTAGTTGATGCCTTCCTTGGCGTAGATGGATTCCAGCAGTTTCTTGGCGCGATCGGCCGCTTCACCGCGGTCTTCCACGTTGACGGTCTTGTCGTCTTTGGTTTCCTGGCGGGGCTGGCCGATGGCGTCCCAGTTGATGGTGCTGGTGCCGTCTGCAGCCGTCACGACCGAGCCCTTGAAGCCTTCTTCAAGCGCTTTGAGCGAGGTTTCGGAGAGCTGGCCCGCTGCCGCGCGCTTGTCGAGCTGTTCTTTCACGCCCTGACCGTAGTCGATCACGGTGCGGAAGAAGATTTCGCGCATGTTCATACCGCCGCAGTCGACGGAGATGGGGCCCTGCGGGTGCACGATGCCGCCCACGAGCTTGAAGAGGTGCGATTTACCGAAGGCCGCGTCGCCGAAGACCGTCATGATGCGGTTTTTGCTTTCGGGCTCGATCTTCTTGAGGAGGTCGCGCAGCATGAACATCATGGCAGGGATGGGCATCTGGCGGAAAAGCATACCGTTGACGCGCTCGACGGATTGGCTCGAGGGAATGAGCAGCGGGTTTTGCGCGCTTTCGACGACGCCGACATCGTGTTCCATGATGCCTTTGTCGGTCTTGCGCAGCATCGCCATCGGATACGGCAGGCCGGGGACGCCGACGGGTTTCATCAGCTGTCTGTTTTCATCTGCCGTCATATCTGAGATCTTCTTGTGGACCGGTTCTTTAGGCGTTGCCATTGTTCTATTCTCCTCTATTAATCCGTTTAATTACCGTTATTCCGTTTTACCCTTGATATTTTTTAGTCCGTGCTTTCGCTTTTTTTATTATTGTCCGCCTCTTTCGAGTTTGCCGTGCAGCTGTTTCAGCCTGCGGCGCTTCTCGCTGTCGGGTTCGCTTTTTACCTTGTAGTTTCTTACGCGGCGCAGCATCAGCTTGGCCAGATCCAGCGGGATTTGCTTGGGATCGTTGCCCTTGACGATGCCGACCAGTTTGCCGCCTGACTTGTTGATGGCTTCCTGGAAGGCCTGTTCCATTTGCGTCTCGTAGCTGTCGCCGCGCAGGATGGCCACGTCGATCGACAGGTTACGCGCGTTCTTGTTGACGATCTCGAGTTTCTGGACCGTCGCGTGATAGTCGCCGATGTCGCCGTCGGAATAGACCAGCAGGTGGGTCGAGCCCGAAACCGTGCCGTTCTTGTTCTTGTGGTTGGCGATCGTTTCAACCGTGCGGATAATGCCGGGCGCAAGGCTGGTGCCCGAACCCGTACCGTTGCGCAACGTTTCGACCTTCTCGCCCACGGTTTTCAGCGGGGTGGTCGGGTCAGCGATGATGATCGGTTCGCTGTCGCCCCACATCACGATGTAAGCGTCGATTTTAGCCTGGCGGCAGGCCATGTAGTTGATGACCGCGCTTTGCAGCGCCGCTTCCATCGCCGTCACGCCGTTGCCGAGGCGCACGGAGGGCATGGAGCCAGAGCCGTCGATCATGGCCACCATTTCGATCGTGCTTTCGGTGGTTGCGATCTTGTCGTCGCGGAATTTCTTGGCGTCGTCCAGCGTCTGTTTCTGCTTGGTCGCCTGCTTGAACTTCGTTTCCAGCACCTTGTCCTTGTCGAGACGCTCCTGGATGTCGCCGTCGGGCGGCAGGTAGTCGAGGTTCTTGGAGGTCTTGAGGATCTGGCGGCGCTGTTCCTCGCGGATGCGTTTATACGACTCTGCCACCTGGTTGATGACAGGCGCGAGTTCGACGCAGCGACGGTTGAAGTCGCGCCAGTCGCCTTTGGCGAGCGCCGCGAGGTCCACGCCGCGCTGATGGCCGGCCTGGTTGGACGACATCGCGTTCGGATCGACTTTCGGCATGCTCTTGGCAGCCTGCTTCATTTGTTCTTTCTGTTCGTCCGTCATCTTTTCTTCGATGACGTCTTTCTGGCGCATATCGCCGACCTTGATCGGCTGCGCTTCCTGCTGTTGGTCCTGGCCCCAGCCCGGACCGCCGCGGCCGTCTTTGTCCTTGCCGTTCTGGCCTTGCTGGCCTTGGCCCTGACCGTCTTGGCCTTGGCCTTCCTGCTTCTGGCCGTCTTGACCCTGGCCCTGACCCTGGCCGTCCTGCTTCTGGCCGTCCTTGGCTTGCTGCTGTTCTTTCTCGCCCTTTTCTTTCGGGTTTTCGGCCATGTTCTTGAGCGACTCTTTCAAGTCCTTGGACATTTCCTGCGGCTCTTGCTTTTCGCCGCCGCCACCGCCGCCGTTCTGCTTGTCTTTGTCCTGCTGCTGGCCGCCGCCGCTGCTGCCCTGACCGCCCTGGCCGCCCTGTGAAGGCTGGCTTTGGCCATTGCCCTGCCCTTGGCCCTGTCCCTGACCCTGCCCTTGGCCCTGTCCTTGACCCTGCCCTTGGCCTTGTCCTTGACCCTGCCCTTGCTGGTTCTGCTGCCCTTGGCCCTGACCCTGCTGGTTCAGCTGGTTGTCGACCTGCTTTTCGAATTCCTTGATCAGCACGTCTGCGTAGGGTTTGATGTAAACGTCCCAGATTTCCTGCATGACTTCGCCGCGCTTCTTGGTGGTGTCGGCGACGACGGCTTTATAGCTTTCCTGGATGCTGGTATGCGGCTCGTGGACAAGGATGCGGTCCTTCGGCTCGGGCTGCAGCAGGCGGATTGAATCCGGCCCTTCGCAGGATTTGTCAAAGAGGTATTCGAAAGCGTCGCGGCTGCCGGCGTTGGGCAGCTTCGTCATGTCGACGGTCTTGCGGATATCGTCGGGGAAGACGCGGAAGCGCTCCCAAGTTGCATCGTCGTTGCTGATCAGGCCGTTCTTGACGTAGCCGGTGAGCAGTGACGCTTTGGACACCATGTCGTACATCTTCTGGGCGATCGCGGGCGTGATGTTGCCCTTCTTGATGTCCTTGATGTCGCTATCTTTGAGCGGCGAGGTCATGACCTTGATCATTTCCTCTTGCGCTTTTTGCTGCTTTTCGATGTCTTCGCGGATCTTGTCGATCATGTCCTGCTCGGCCTTGGTCTTGCCTTTGGGCAGGTTGGTCGTGACGTCGACGTGGCCTTTCAGGTCGTCTCCGCGTAAGATTTCGGCATAGCCGCGCAGCACGGTGGCCGCGTGGTTCAGCGAATAGCCGTAGTCCTGCGGTAACAATTTGGACATGTCGATGGCGTACTGGTCGACGCAGATGTCTTCCATCGCGTTCCAGGCGCGGTGCCAGAGGTTCCACTCCGCGACGTCGAGCGCGAGGGCCTTCTGCTGGTCTTTCGTCATCTTGGGCGCTTCGGCGCCGTCGCCGCCCTCGATCGTGCGCGGATCGATCACGGTTTTGACTTTTTCGTACAGCTCTTTCATGCGCGGCGGGTATTCCGTGCTGAGCTGGCTGTGGCCGACTTCGTGCGCTTCGACAGGGCGGATATGCTCGAAGCCCGTGAGCAGCATGAAGTAGAGGTCGAAGTTCAGGTGGTTCTTGCGCGGGTCCTGGTAGAACCAGGTGCCGGGCTGGCCGAGTTCGAACGTCACGTCGTCGTTCTGCAGCGCAGACGACAGCATTTTGGAGACGATGATGCATTCGTTGTGCACGCCGATCGTGCCCTGCAGCTGTTTCCACAGGCGCGTTTGTGCGACGGGGCCTTCGGTCGCCGCGTCCATCAGGCGCGTGATGACCGCAGCCCACAATAATTGCTTGGCGGGCGAGTTCAGCTCGATATCGATTTCGGATTCAACTTCTTTTTTCTCGACGGCATTCTTGGCGAAATCCAGCTGCGTGCCGAGATCGTCGACTTTAGCCAACTTTTCAACGAAGGCTTCGAATTGTTCCTGGGTGAATTTCTTTTCCTGAAATTGTGCTTTCAGCTCAAGGCGGAGCTTGGTGATAGGCAGATCGAGAATACGATCAACCTCGTCCTTGCCGGAAAATGCCTTTTTGACCGCTTTTGTGAAGTTAAAAGCCATATCTCAACACCCATTATGTTCTTTTTTATTTGGCACTAATCGACACGCTTTTCGTTGGAAGCATGTCACCAATTATTTTCTATAATACTTAATTAATGATTAAATTCCACCGAAAACTTTTAATATTTCACAACCCCATGATTTGAATGATTATTTCAGGATGCAAAGGTAAAGGGAAATTTAAAGCGACATAAGTATTCTGTAAAATGTAATTTTATTATAACGATTCGACCCCTTTCCGCAATTCATGAGTCGTCCCGACCCCTTTCACAGCAATATTCATTATATTGTCTGGTTTTTGCTACATTAAAGGCAGCCGAGGGGGTTGGCCGCATGATCCAGCGCGATTTTTTCAAGATAACCGGGCTTTATACGATTGGCATCATCATCACGTTCTTCCTGTGCTGGATGCTGCTGGGCGTCGCCGTGCCGGAGGCCAAGCTGAACCTCGTCCAGACGCTCACCACGGCCTTTGGCGTCAATATACCCGACAACATGCCCATCAGCAGCGGCACGCAGGCGCGCACGGCCTTTGTGATCCTGATCCTCTCCGTCCTCTCGATCGGCCTTGTGGTGCTGAACGTGTTTTTCAGCGCCGTCATCACGGCCCGCTTTATCCGCCCGCGCGTGAACCTCGTCACCTCGACGCGGGGGGTGCTGAGCACGACCTGGAACCCCACCATCCCCTATGTGCTGGTGCGCATGTC
>JBGGMV010000063.1:0-9795 GCA_041287865.1 Alphaproteobacteria bacterium
ATAAGACCCCGTAACGCTGCCGGGGATAACAGCAGCCCACGACGAAGGAAAAGACCATGTCCGACCAGAACCAATGCGAAACCGGCCCCTCTCAGGCCGCTTATGTGCCCAGCCCGATCCTGCAGTATTTCAAGTTCGACCACCTGCCGGAAAAGCTGCAGCCCATCAGCCGCACGTTCCACGCCACCGCCAGCTGGGTTGACCAGAACCTGCCCAACGGCGCGGAAAAGACCGTCGCGCTGCGCAAGCTGCTCGAAGGCAAGGACGCCGCTGTCCGCGCCGCCCTGCCCTCCGCCCCCGTCGCCGTCACCAGCGAACAGAAGGCAGCTTAACAACCCCGACCCCGACAAGTCTGCCCTCCGCGCCATACCCCCACACCCCAGCGCGGCCTGTGTACACCCCGGAACAAGGCGCTGGCAGACCGCCTCGGTTCCCTGAAATTTGAAAGAAACCACATGACCGCCCAGCCAGCACATCAACCGGCCTTCGATCTCAAGCAAACTGTCCAGCAAGCCGCAAACGACATGATCTCCAGCGGAAAGCTCGCCGCCCTTGTTGAAAAGCATATCGAGGATGCTGTTAGCAAGGTTTTCGAGGAGCAGTTCAGCTGGAGAAGCCCCTTCCGCGAGTCACTCGACCAGGCGATGAAAGCCGCGCTGAACTTCAGCCCCGAAGACTTCGACATTCAACGCTACAACCTTCTGGTGCGCACGATCGTCCAGCGGCAGGTCGACGCCAAGATGAACGCAGACTTTGCCGCCCAGCTGGACAAGCTGCTGGAGAAAGCCTTTGACACCCCCGCGCCGGAGGAAATCAAGCTTTCCGAATTGGTCGCAAAATTCGTGGCGGCGAACGAACACAATGACGACCGTGACGGCGCGGAGAAGGCGCATGTCAAGTGGGAGGCTTCTGAATACGGCGGCGGCTGGCTCGACCTGCATCCCGACGGCAAGCAAAAGCGCACCACGACATGGCGGCGCAACCTCCGCATCGCCATCGACGATAAGGGGGTCGTTTACTCCGTCTCGATCGACAACGCACACGACATCGACAAAGGACTTTTCCTTGGTCGTTTCAACGAATTCGAGCGTTTCATCGTGCAGCTTTATATCAAGAAAAGCCGCCTGATCATCGACGACTACAACAGCCAGTATCAGGAAGAGCCGCAGGACGAATGTAACTGCTAACCCCTACCCGCACAGTAAAGGACACCGCTATGGGCATCGACGTTCCCAATTTCGGAATTGAAATCAACTTCATCGACAACCGCAGGACGCCTAACCCGTCTCCTGTCGAAGAACTCAGCGACGGCTTCATGACCGACAGCATCCCGACCATGGTCAACCTGCTGCGCGAAACCGCCGACAAGCTGGAGAAACTGGCATGACACCACTTCGCAAAGCGCCCTTCATTTCTCAGACCCTTGCAGCGATCCAGATACTGGATGAAACGCAGCGCCAATCAGGCCGCAGCACCCTGCAGCTGCAGAGCCTGAACGCTACCGACATATTTGTCGCGCACGACGACCGCGCTGCTGCGCGCTTCCGTCGCGTACTTAAGGACAGGGAGTGCGAAGCGGTCGTCAGGCACGCGCATAACCCCGACCAGCTCTTCGATATGCTGCGCTACATCAGCCGTCATAGGGGCGGGCGCATTGTCATCGACCATAATCTCGAGATGATACTGGTCCTCGACTGCCTTAAAAACCTCGAGTGCCTGCTGACCCGCGTCTGCACCCCGCTTTCCCCCTTAGAGCCCGAGTCAAAAGTCGAACAATACCGCAGCCCCCGCTCGTGGGAATAACAGCTCAATAACCCCAACCGCCAAAAAGGAAACCACATAATGACCGCCGCAAACGCCCCCACTATCTTCGTCCCGCTGAACAAGCTCGAGGTATCGGACGAAAACGTCCGCAAGACCCACGACAAGGCTATCGTCGAGGGCTTGGCCGTCAGTCTCGGCTCCCACGGCCAGCGCCAGCCCCTGACTGTCATCAAGAAGGGCAAGGAATACCTTGTGATCGACGGCGGATACCGCCTCGCCGCCTTCCGCAAACGCGCCAAGGACGGCGACATCAAGGACAGCCACCTGGTCGAGTGCAAGCTGGAAACCGACGCCGAACGCGCGTCGGAGATCAGCCTCGCCAGCAACGTCATGCGCGCGAACATGCACTTCATCGACGAGGCCGAGGCCTTCGCCAGCCTGATCGACGACAAGGTGCCAGCTGCCGACATCGCCAGCCGATTCGGCAAGCCGGTGCGCTATGTGGAGCAGCGCCTGAAACTGGCCGGGCTGTCGAAGAAGGCCAAGAAACTGTCCCGCGAAGGCGCGATCAACCTGTCGATGGCCGAGGCGCTGACCATCACCGACAACCACAAGCAGATGGACGAGATCCTCTCCAATAACCGCCTTGAACACATGGACGCGGGCGATATCCGCCGCACCCTGCAGCGCGAGGAAGTCGACACCAGCGATCGCCGCGTCGCCTTCGTCGGCCTCAAGGCCTATGAAAAGGCTGGCGGGACGGTGAAAAAGACCGACCTGTTCAGCGACGACGACGAAGCCGTGATCGAGCAGGTCGGCCTGCTTGACGAGCTGGTCAAGTCCAAGCTGGACGACATCGCCGAAAAGGTGCGCGGCGAGGGCTGGAAATGGGTGGAGGTGCGCAGCGAACTCAGCTACGCCGATAAATCCCGCTTCCTGCAGCTGAAGGAAGAAGCCAAGCCCCTGCCCGCCAAGAAACAGAACGAGCTGGAAAGGCTGCAGGCCGAATTCAAGAAGCTGGAGCTGGCCTTCAACGCGCAGGAAGATGTCGACGAGGACACCGGCGACAAGCACGCCCGGCTGGACAAGGTCGCTGCCAAGATCGCCAAGCTGGAAGCGCTGCAGGAAACCTTCTGGCCGGAGGACAAGCTTGCCGTGGCCGGCTGCATCATCCACCTCGACTACAACGGCGTCGAGATCGTGCGCGGCCTTGTGAAGCCCGAAGACAAGAGCCAAGCCAAGGCAGCCGCCAAAGGCGACGACGCGGGCGGCGATGATGCCGGCAACAGCCACGAACCGGCAAAGCCCGAATTCCCCAACAGCCTTGTCGAGCAGCTGACCGCAGAAAAATCGGCCGCAATCACCGCCGAGTTGCTTAACGACGTCGACGCAGGCCTGCGGGCGCTGGCCTATAACTTCGCGGCGCAGGTCTTCTACGACGGCAACAGCCACGACACCGCCCTGCAGATCACCCTGAACGCCGAAAGCTTCGAGGCCGTCGAGGGCACCAAGGCGCTGGCCGTGATCGCCGAACACCAGCAGGCATGGCTCAAGAAACTGCCGGAGGACGAAGCCGACCTGCGCGGCTGGATCGCCGACCAGACGCAGGACCACCTGCTGATGCTGCTGACCTTCTGCACAGCCGTGACGCTAAACGCCAAGCTGCTCAAGGCCGACGCGCTGCGCCACAACCCCACGGCCCGCCTGCGTGATGCCGAGGCCGTCGCCAAGGCGCTCAACCTCGACATGACCCGCTGGTTCACCCCCTCCGCCGACAATTACTTCGGCAAACTCAGCCGCGACCAGGTGCTGGAAGACATCAGGGACTTCGCGCCCGAACTGTTCGGCCACGCCAATGCCTGCAAGACCAAGGGCACTGTCGTCGGCGTCGCCGTCGAAGCCCTCGAAAAACGCCACGAGGAAGGCACCCAGTGGCTCCCGAAATTGCTACGGGCAGGAGAAGCGTAGCAGTAACCGGCGGCGCGGGAGTGGTTTCCGCGCCGCCGACTTCTCCCCACGAAAGGACACGACAAATGGCAACCGAAGTTAAAACCTCCCCCATCGCGCGCGACATCATCGCCGACGCGCTAGTGCTTTACAAATGCAGCGATAACCCCGACACCGCAGCCGAACGCATCGTGGCGGCGCTGCATGACGCAGGCTTCCGCCTCGAAAAACACGCCAGCCCCACCGTCACCGTCCAACGCGCCGCCTAGAAAGTAAACACCAATGTCCGAACAAAAAACACACAATAATCCACAGGATATGCCAGAGAAGGTCTACGCCGTCCGTTTTGGCGATGACGAGCCTGTGAACGGAACATGGATTGATACCCATGACCCGATCGGCCAGCCGGAAACACTTTATGTCCGTGCTGACCTAGTCGCAGGATTGCAGCAGCAGCTGATCAGCAACCTCGCCCTGAAACTCGCCCGAGCCGCCGAATACATGGACCACTTCGTATACCACGCCATGCAGGGCAAACCCGCCCCACTGGGCGAGGACAACCTGGTCGAGCTGCAGGCCATGAAGACCCCCGAAGAGCCCGTGGAAATGCCCAAGCTTCGCGCACTGGTCGCAGGCGGCGAGGGCGCAGCCGTCTACCTCTTCCGCACAGATGCCGAGCTGACCACAGCCATCTTTAAATGCCTGTTCCACGGCGAAGCCACCCCCGCCCAGCAGGAAGAGGTCGAAGGCTACCATCAAGCCCTCCTCGCCGGCTTCGACGTCGAACTCTCCGACGGCTGGCTGCGCCTCTGCGCCGTCACGGAGGACTGACCATGAAAACCATTTTCCAGCACAACGTCGCAGCCGGAGGCGCTTGCATGCCCTGCGGACCCACGACAACGGAAATGTGGGACCGGATTGCCCGCCTCTTGATGAACGAAGCCTTTGTGAAGGACAGTCTGTCGCGGTTCATAAACAACGTCGTCGGCATACCTTTCACCGGCGGCCCCGCCTTACCCAACGGCGGCACATTCACTGGCGGTCGTTCCCTGCACGGAGGCATCCACGGCGGCGAAGCCCTCCTCCCCCGCAGGAAAGGCAATCAACCATGAGCGACCGCGAACAAACCATATCCCTGATCATAGTCGCCGTCTGCATCATGCTGCTCACCGGCTACGGCGTCATCCAGACCAACCGCGTCGTCGCGCTGCACGGGCGCGTGGCCGATCTGGAGGTCCAGACCGCCCTGCTGGAGCAGCAGATCAAAAGCCCGCCCATGGTATGGGCGCGCACCGTCTATCAAAGCAAGCTTTCGGAGTTATCGAAATGACAACCCCCACCGAGGAAGAAAAACAGCGCGCTTTACTCTGGATGCAGCAGTCGAACCTGTCCAGCCACCACCCCGACTTCAAGCATCCGCTCGACATCCCTGAGGACGTGGAGGCGACCATCATGGCCGCGCTCACCCCGCAACCGCCTGCCGCGCCCCTGCCGATCAACGGGACGATCTCCCCGTGGATGCCTGAGAAAAACCCCATCACCATCGCCACCGTGGGCAAGCTGGGCGAGGAAGCCGCCGAACTGGCCCAGCGCTGCTTCCGCACCCTAATTCAAGGGCTTGACGAAATTGACCCCGACAGCGGACGCACCAACCGCGGCGAACTGGAGCGGGAAATTGCGGACGTGCTGGCTTGCATCCATGTCGCGTACACGAATGCAATGGTCGATCTCGACAACAACATCGAGCGCCATGATGCCAAAGTCACCGGCTTCCACCGCTGGCACCAGATGATCCGCGACATCATCGCCAAAGGTGGCGCATGACCAACTTCACCCTCGACATGCTCAAGGATGCCATGAAGCTGGTAGAGCGCGCGGAGCCCATGCCGACGATGTATGTCACCGCGCAGGCCCGCACGCAGGACGGCTGGAACTTCCCACCCTCCCTGCACCGCTCGAACCGCCTGCACAAGAAACTGCTCAAGCGCCACGGCACGCAGGAAAAATGGAAGCCTGCAATCCTGCATCTGCCCGACGGCATGATGCTGGTACATCCGGCCCTGTGGGCGCAGGTAAAGTCGCAGCTGAAAGATCCACCGGCAAGGCCCGCCGCACCAGCATCGCCCCTCATTAGTTGGCGGCATGGGGTACGTGTTATCGGGGATTGCTGCGTATGAAACAGATAGCACAACAACCCTTCAGCGCGTGCGAGCAGTTCATCCTCTACTGGGACGGCCAGCCCAGCGACCGGCCTGCCATCTTCATACCGCTCAAAACTGAATATTATAACCGCTTCGCCGAAGGCACAAAAATCCACGAACTGCGCCTTTACGGCCAACGGTGGAACGAGCGCACCTGCAAGCCGGGCCGCCGCGTGACGATTTCAAAAGGCTACGGCAAGCAGCACCGCCTGCCCGGCACAATCACCGAATTCAAGAAACAGCACGGCACGACTTTCGGGTCGACGTATCGCGCCGATATCGAAGAGGTTTACGGCACCCTGAATGTCTGGATCGCCAGCCTGCGCATCAAGGTCGACGGGGTTTCAGCATGAACCACGCCTTCTATACCGGAAACGCCTACGCCGACAGGACCACACTGATGTACCTGAATGCCGGCGAGACCGTGATGCCAATTAAAACGTTTTCAACCCACTTTCCCAAGATCGTCGACACCCACGCAGTGGCGGCGGGCGGCGCGGCAATGCCCATCACCTTCGCGCCCCGCGTGATCACCATCGACATCAATGCCCGCCGGTATCAAACGATCGAGCGCGCGCGATATCTCGGAAAGACCGCCCGCATCGCCGCCAAATTTGTCGAACTCGTGGCCGAGCAGGTTGAGCAGGACCGCCAGCTGCTGCAAGCCCTTGCTGCGGATACCTTGCAGGACATTTTGAAAAAGACCCTCGACCAGGTCTTCGCGCCTGACAATGGCGTATTTGCGAAATTCCTTAACGGTTTCGCCAGCGGCGGCCATGTTTACCCCGCTGCCAACGCCAAGAACCACCGCCGTTGCCCCACCTGCAGCGCGATCGGCGGCAGCCACAAACCCAGCTGTGTGTCGTCATGACACGCGCCCCCCTCCCCGCCGGAAAGTTCAAGCTGATCTATGCCGACCCCGCTTGGCAGTACGAAATGCGCTCCGACAAAGGCTACGAGAAAAGCCCCGATGCGCACTACGACTGCATGTCGCTGGACGAGCTGAAGGCCATGGCGGCAGAGGTGATTTTCGCCAGCGACACCGATTCCGTCTGCATCATGTGGACGGCTTTTGCCCTGCTCCCTCAGGCACTTGACCTGATGCGCTGCTGGGGCTTCACCTACAAGACAGGCGGGCCGTGGATCAAGCGCGCTGGCACAGGTAACCCCGCCATGGGCACGGGCTATGTCCTGCGCTCGGCTGCCGAGCTGTTCCTGATCGGCACCACCGGCAGACCCAAAACGAAAAACAAGGGCACCCGCAACGTCCTGCTGACCGGAGAATGGCCGACGACGGTGGAGGAGCTTGATTCCGTCATCGTCGACACGCTCCGCCGTGAACATTCCCGCAAGCCCGACGAAATGATCCCGCTGATCGAGGCGCTCTTCGAAGGCCCCTACCTCGAGCTATTCGCCCGCACGCAGCGCGAAGGCTGGAGCGTTTGGGGCAACCAGACCGAGAAATTTCCAACCGTAACGGAGGCCGCGTAAAATGGCATACCCCTTTGAACTCGCCTTCGGCGAAATGCCCTACCAGCCCGCAGCCCTGCCCGCAGGCTTCGAGCCGACGCAGGAGATCCTCTATCCATGGGAAATCGTGGTCGACAGCTTCTGCGGCGGAGGCGGAGCCAGCGAGGGCATCCGCATGGCCATTGGCCGCGACCCCGATGCCGCCATCAACCACGACCCCGAGGCCGTGGCGATGCACAAGGCCAACCACCCCGGCACGAAACATTACTGCCAGTCAATCTATCAGGTCGACCCCGAAGACGTGGTCAACGAATTCAAGCGCCCGATCGGCCTTGCATGGTTCAGCCCCGACTGCACCCACCACAGCAAGGCGCGCGGCGGCAAGCCGAAGCAGAAACACATCCGCGATCTCGCATGGGTGGTGCCGCACTGGGCGGAGCGCGGCACTTGGAACGGCCAGCGACCCCGCACGATCTATGTCGAGAACGTCGAGGAGTTTATCGACTGGGGCGACCTGATGGAAAACGGCCAGCCCGACCCGAAAAAGACCGGCGCCGAGTTCAAGCGGTGGATCGCCGCCATGCGCAAGCTCGGCTATCGCGAGTCATACAAGGAAATCCGCGCCTGCGACTACGGCGCTCCCACCATCCGCAAGCGCCTGTTTATCATCTTCCGCTGGGACGCGCAGGAGATCCAGTGGCCGCAGCCGACGCATGGACCAGGCCGCGACCTGCCCTACCGCACCGCCGCCGAATGCATCGATTTCAACAACCTCGGCCATTCCATCTTCCTGTCGAAAGACCAAGGCAAGACCGTCCGGGCGAAGCGCCCGCTGGCCGATGCCACCCTGCGCCGCGTCGCCCATGGCATCGACAAATACGTCGTGCGCTCGAAGAAGCCCTTTATCGTTAACCTGACCCACCACGGCGCGGTGCGGGTCGAGCCGACCGACGAGCCGTTCAAGACCATCACAGGTGCGAACCGCGGTGAAAAAGCAATCGTCAGCCCCCACATCACCAAATTCCGCACCGGCTCCACCGGCAGCGGCATGGACGAGCCCCTGCACACCATCACCGCAGGCGGCAAATCCGCCCGCCCTGCAGGCCACGCCCATGCCATGGGCATCGTTTCACCCGTGCTGGCGGGCTGCGGTGGCCGTGCCGGGCAGTCCGACCCCCGCCCCGTCAACAAGCCCTACCACACCACGACAGCCAAGGCCGACACCTGCGTTATTTCCCCCATCCTGACCGGCGCAGGCGGCCCGATCTACAGCGGCAAGCCCCGTTCGGGAGGCGAGCCCTTCAACACGATCATGAAGGAAAACCACACCGCCGTGGTCGCCCCTGTGCTGGCCTCCCTCAATTCCGCGAAATCGGATAAAGACCACCGCACCCACAACCCGCTCGAGCCGATCAATACCATCATGACAGATCCGCGCCATGCCCTGCTGGGCGTCTGCCTGACCGAGCATGCCAACGCCTCCCGCCCGCGCAGCTTCGACGCCGGCGAGCCGTTGCGCACCCATTGCGCAGGCGTCAAGGGCGGGCACTTCGCCACGCTGGGCGCGGCGCTCGTTCAAATGGGTTACGGGGAACGGGAGGGGCAGGAACCGCGCTCGCTCGATCCTGAAAAGCCCTTGGGCACTGTCGTCTCCGGCGGTCGCAAGCACGCTGTTGTCGCAGGCTATCTTGTCCGACACTTCGGCACCAGCATCGGGCAGCCCATCGACGACCCGCAGGCTACCGTCTGCAGCAAATCGAAAGACAGCTATATCGCCGCCCACCTCGCCCAGCATAACAACCATAACGGCACCGGCGTCAATCCGGGCAGGCCGGTGGACGATCCCGCCAGCACGATCGCGGCCAGCGGTGCGCAGCAGGGTCTTGTCGCCAGCTCGCTGGTAAAGCTGCGCGGCACCTGCCAGCACGGCCAGCCCAGCGACGAACCCGCTGCGACCGTCAGCGCCCAAGGCACGCACCTCGCCCACACAGCCGCCTTCCTGACCAAATACTACGGCAGCGACAAGGACGGCGCGGAAGTGGCAGAGCCGGCCCATACCATCACCGCGCAGGACCGCTTCGGCCTCGTGGCTGGCGAGCTGCTGACCACCCCGCTGACAGACTTCGACCCTGTCCGCGCCCGCGCCGTGGCCGACCTGATGCGCAGCCATGGCCTGTGGAACGGTGGCGAATTCGTCATGGTCACCCTTGGCGAGGCTTCCTACGTCATCGCCGATATCTACATGCGCATGCTGGCAAGGCGCGAGCTGTTCAACGCGCAGGGCTTCCGCCGCGACTACATCATCGACCCGACCTTCAACGGCAAGCCCATGACCAATACCGCAAGCGTCCGGATGTGCGGCAACAGCGTATCGCCCCCGCCCGCCTGCGCCATCATCCGCGCCAACCCGATC
>JBGGMV010000064.1:0-109227 GCA_041287865.1 Alphaproteobacteria bacterium
GCCGGTCAGCAGCAACAGGCAATGCAGCAGCGTGAGAAAGTAGAGCATTTGCGTCAGGGGAAATTTCTTGCGCGTCACCATCAGCAGCGGCAGCACGATCATGACGGGGGCTGCCTCCATGAACCATGTGAACATGTCATGGGGCTGATAGATTGACCATCCCGCAACAGCGAGGATCAGGAAGAGGTAACAGGTTTCGGGCTTGAGCGTTTTTTGCGTCATCTTTTCCGTCTTTGCCATTAAAAAAGCCCCGCAAGGGGGCTTTTTTAATGGCGGAGACGCAGGGATTCGAACCCTGGATACAGGCTAACACCCGTATAACGGTTTAGCAAACCGCCGCCTTCAGCCACTCGGCCACGTCTCCGTCGAAGGCAATTGGCACATAATATATAGATGCGCCGCAGAATCCAAGATTCTTATAAAGCTTGTTTATCGTTTGATTCCAATGGTTAACGGCAAAACGCCTTTAAAGATCCGTCATCGCCCGCATATTGGCGAGGATATTCGAGGGGTTCAGGCTGCCGAAAACAAGGCTGGTGACGCCGGGTGTGCCCACCACATAGCGAATGTTTTCGCCAAGATCGCCGAGGTCGCCGACATGGCCGGAGGCCAGGCCTTTTTTCACCAGCACCGGCTTGCCCAGTTCGTTGGCATAGGCGATGACATCGCGTTCGTCGGTATAATTTTTGTTGTACGACACCATCACGCAGTCCGACAGCACAACGGCCATCTTGCCGCCCTCGACGGTATTGGTGGAGGCGCCGAACGCGCCGATCTTGCCTTCGGATTTCAGGCGCGACAAGGTTTCGAGCGCATCTGTTTCACAGACGGCCTCAAGATCGTTGCGGTTGCAATGCAGCAGCACGCAATCGATGTAGTCGGTATTCAGGCGCTTCAGGCTGCGCTCCACGCTCATACGCGTATGCGCGGCGGTGAAGATATATTGCGATTCACCGTCGGTGAATTCTTCGCCCGTTTTCGTGACGATAAAAAATTTATCGCGGCGCGCGCCCAGCAATTGGCCAAGGCGTTCTTCCGCCACGCCATAGGCGGGGGCGGTATCAAGCAGCGTGATGCCGCAATCGATGGCAAGATCGAGCAGCGATTCAATTTCGCTGTCGGTCGGCAGGGCGAAGCCTTCGCCGCCCGGATACTTTACTTTTTGATTGCGGCCGAATTTGACGGTGCCGAGGCCCAGCGGGCTGACCTCTTTCCACGAGAAGCGGCCGGCGGGCAGTTCCTGTCTTACTCTCGCGGTAAAGGGATTGGCAGTCATGATGATCCTCGGATTCTTTATGCGGGTGACACTAGCCTATTATTTTCCGAAAATCCAGCCCATGGCTAATTTAATTTATTATGAAAATTAACTTTACGCCAGCTTCTTCCATTCCGCCACTTCCCAAGGGTAGGAACCGATGGTGGCAGAGGGCAATTTGGGCGGCGCGCGGTCTTTGCCTGCCGGCTGGATATCCTTGTCCTTCAGCCAGTCGAAGACGTGATCGGAGAGCGCAGGCGCGAAGGTCAGCTTCGACGGCCATGCCAGCAGGATTCGCCCCCGCTGGTGGATAAAGGGGCCGGGCGGCAAATCGCCTTTCTCGTCGAAAGGTTCGGCGCGGTCGCCGTACCATGTCGCCCATTCCTTGGTGTCCCATTCCACTTCGGGGAAAATTTCCGTCATTTCTTTTTTTGCGTGGGCGAGGGCCGCGGCTTCGTCCATCTTCGCGCCCTCCTCCGCAACCGCGCCGCCCAGATACCAGACATATTCATTTCGCGCGATGGCATGGCTTGTCACCGTCACGCGCGGCTTGGGCGCGCCGACGATACCGTGGCCATACAAGGCATAGGGCAAGGTGCGCACCATGATCTGGCGAAGCGGGCGACGCTGGGTCTGCTTTTCCTGCACCTTCATCAGCTTCAGCGCGGTTTCGTTGCCGGTGCCGGCGGTGAAGATCACCAGTTGCGCGCGGAGCGCTTCGCCCGCCACAGCCACCTGCCCGTCGGGCAGCACTTCCGTCGCCTCGCCCTGCAGGATGCGGCCCTTCAGGTTTTTTGTCAGCGCGACCAGCAGCGAGCGTACATCAATGACTTTTTCCGGCAGCTGATAAACAGGGCCCTTGAATTTTTTCTTGAGCTTCAGGATTTCGGGATAGTCATCTGCCTTCATCTTTTTCGTGGCAGCATTGACCATCTTCGCCGCACCCAGCACGGCGGCTTGCGACAGGGCGGAACCGGCGGGCCACATGATCTGGTCTTGCGACAACACCTGCACGCCGGTCAGGTCAATCTCGCCCCAGCCCTCGAGACTCGAATCCCAGCGCTCGGGCATCTTGGCGATCGATGACGCATGTTTGGTCATCGCGCCCTGCAACACGTATTTCTGCCCGCCGTGGATCATGCCCTGGGACGCCAGCGTCTGGCCCGCGCCCAGCTTGTCCTTTTCGATGACGATGATGTTATAACCCGCGCGTTTCAGCGTATTGGCGAGCCAGAGCCCCGCCACGCCGCCGCCGAAGATAATCATGTCGTAATGATACGTCGTCATGGCGCCGATACTACTCCATCCTCCTTGAGGAAGGGAAGCAGCTGTTCAAGAACATCCTGCGGGATAAACAGCGGCAAAGTAATGACGAAAGCGGCCAGGCCCCAGACCAGCTGTTCCCTGACCGTGCGCTCCTTCCAGATCAGCGCGCTTAAGACCAGTATCACCGGCTTGGTCATGGCCTGCACCGTCACGACGACGCTGACGGGGTTAATCTCCACCTGCTGGTAAAACTTTACTAATTCCGTCGCCGCATAAAGCACACCCGCCATGGCGGCGGAGCGGTGGAACAGCGCTGCCTTGAAGTTTTCGGGGGCACGGAAGTTCCAGATGCAGGCGACAACAAAGACGACCGCATAGGTCAGGATCACCAGCGCATACCAGTTGGTGGCCTTGGTTAGCACAAGGTCGGTAGTCGACAACAAGGTCGAGAGCAGTACCAGCTTGGCATAGGCGATGCGGGAGGGACGATCGAGCGACGACAAATGGCCTTTAAAAAAGAACGCTGCCGCCAGCGCGCAGAGGCCGAGACCCGCGAACATCTCGTGGAATTTCAGTTTCTCGCCAAAAAATGAATTGCTGACCGTGATAAGGCCAACGGCAAGCGGAGTCACATAATGGCGGGATGACAGGCTGACCTTCATCAGCTGCTGGCTAACGACGAAAAGGTAGCAGAGCGCGAGCCCCTTCACCGTCACCAGCGCCAGCAGCCAGGGCGCTTCGACGAACTTGTCCCAGCCTTTTATCCACAGGTGGCCGTAGTGGGGCGAGACGGCGGCCGCGCCCAGCAGCGTCCAGATGCTGATAAAAAGCGGCGCGGTGCGGTGGTCTAGCTTGACGCTGCAGAGCTTCAGCGTGACAAGATGCCCGATGGTCAGGAAAAACAGCAGGGCCAGCAGGAAATGCGCCTGATCCATCAGCGTCTCGTTTTAATATGTAAAATACCGGGATGGGTGGTCTGCATCTCTTTGAATCCTTTCATGGATTCTAGGGCCCCACGGCTAAATTGACAACCCGCCCCCGTTTTAATAGATTATGGCATTCGCTAAGCATTGATTCTATTTGAGCCGCATGGATATGCGGGCTCTGTAAAAAATTGGGCAATGAAACAGTACAAGATCACCTATCCGTTCACCTTGAAACCGTCTTCCGGCGGTTTCTGCACGACTCCGTTTGAAATCGTGCAGCAGATGGATAATGCCCAGCGCAGCGCCATGAAGAGCCTCCGCGCGTTTATCGCTGCCGAGAAGCTGCAGGACAGCGTGAAGTCCATCGTCTCGATGAAGGGCGAAATCGGCATCGCGCTGCTCTGCACTGATGAAGTTGCGGATAAGCTGCGCAGCCAGCCCTTCGTGTCCTCGGTCGAGGAAATGAACGTGCCTCCCCCCTCCCCCAAGTTCAAGCTGTAAGGGGAAAACATGCCTCGCAAGGAATTCAACGAAAAAGCCAAGACCTTCCTCTACTCGATCAGCGTACGCCCGCCCTATTCGCGCCGCAAGGATTTTTCGGAGGACATCAAGGAAACCGCCGACCTCATCAAGGAACTCGCCGTCGAGGAAGGCTGCGAGAAGATGGTCAAGGTGCAGTTCGACGACGGCTCGCTCAACAAGGCCGGTATCTTTTTCATGAATGCGCCCGAGAAATTCGCGGCGAAGGTCAAGAAGCTGGACGGCGTGCAATACGTCGAAAAGCCCTCCGACCGCAAGGCTGTCCCGGCATCGCGCCGCGGATCCGGCCGCAAGCCCCGTTAACAACCGCTGGAGAATACATTGGACCCGGACAGTAGTAGTAGTTTGAAGCCTTTCGAAATCACTTACGTTATGCCCGGAAACATGGCCGAAGAAACCGGCCCCAGCAAAAGCCTGAACTTCCACCGCTTCATGCGCCATGCGCGCGACTGCCACAAAAACCTGCTCGAATTCCTTTTCGCCAACGACCTGCTGAACGAAGTGGGCGCAAGCGAACTGATCGCCAACGAGCGCAAAACCCTGATCGAATGCACGGATCGCGTAGCAGAACGGCTGCGTGCGCTTCCCTACGTCGAAAGCGCGTCCGAATTCGGCATGGACGCACAGCCTACCGCAGCGACCCGCCAGCCCAAGCCGCCGGCTGCCGCCAAAGGTTAACCCAGCAGCTTCTTGACCGCCGGCACGATGTTCTTGAAATGCGTGTCCACGATATGGTGCGCGCCAGCGCCTTCCAGATGAAGGACGGGGTGCATGCCCCAGGCTACGCCAATGGTATGCGTATTCGCCGCACGCCCCATGCGCACATCCATGGTCGTATCGCCCACCATGACGGTACGGTCAGGTTTAAAGCTCAGCTCCTTCATCACCGAAATCAGCATATCGGGTTCAGGCTTTTCTCTCTCCTTACGACGCGCGATGTCGTCCCAGGTGCGGTGCGCTGAGAAGACGTTCTTGATCTTGTGGTAATCCAGCAGATGCAACAGCGGCGCCTCGGGCTTGGAGGTGACGATGGCCAGCGTATGACCGTTGTCTTTCAGCGTCAGCAGCACTTCTTCGACGCTTTCAAACAGCGACGGCGTGCGTTCAGGATCACCCGACATCGACCATTCGTCCATCTGGTTGAAGACGGTGATCAGGTGCGCGACCTGTTCCTCGCGGGAAACGCCCCACTTGAAATCATGCGCATGCGGATCGCTATATCCATGCCGTATCGCTTCGTAAAAAGGCTCGGGCAACCCGTTCAGCTTCGAATAGTCGCGAATGGATTTTTCGAACAGCGTATAGCTGTCCAGAAAAGTGCCGTCGACGTCAAAAACAACCAGACCGCTCATGCCGCTTTCGCCTCCGGCGTTAAATAACCATAGCCGAAATCATGCTTCAGATACTGGCGGCAGACAGCGCGGAAGAAAGCTTCGTTTTCCGGCGTGAAGTAGCTTTCCAGCGGCGCGCGTTTTTCGGTGCGCACCACCGTCGTCGTTATATCGGGGTTCGGTTTCTCCGCCATCTTTTCCTTGCTGCTTTCGGCAATCGCGTGGGCGGCGATATCATCCGTCAGGCCCTGGATGCCAAAGAAACCGCATACAGCGTGCAAAGCTGCCGCAGGATCTTTCTTGACGTCTTCATAGCGCAGCGGCATGACGGAGGAAGGTTTCTTCTCCAGCACACGGCCCCATTCGTTCATGAAGCGGATGCGCGACCAGATATCGCTGTGGAAGGTTTTCTGGTGCACGTCGCCGCGAAGATAGGTCGAGAAATCCGCGCCCTTGTAGTCGCCCTTGAAGCGGTCATAGTGCGACACCAGCGATTCTTTCAAATCACGCACCAGCACAAGGTATTTGGGGAAGTGCAGGCCCGGCACCTTTAGAGTCAGCGCATGCGGATAGCCGTGAGAGTGCACGATCTGCGGGATGTTTTTGTAGGCCGGCGGCGTCTTGGTATGGCCGATAATGCTATCGTCCTGTATATGCGCCATAGGCGGCAGGTTATAAAGCTTGATCAGCACATGCGAGAGCATGTTCTTAATCCAGTGGCTGCCCGATTGCTGCATGGAAACGATATGCCCGTCGAAATTACGGTGCGTCAGCAGGCTGGCATTCGTCCAGCGCCGGTTAAGCGTGTAGAGACGGAAGGATACTTCCTCCATATTCATCCCGCGCTCTTCGTCCATTCGATGGCGGGCAGCATCAGGCTCCAGTCGACGGTGCGGCCGGTGAAGCTGTCGATATTGCGGAAGGCCCATTGGTCGCCCTCGCGCGTCACGCAGCAGAAGACGTAGCCGAAGGAATTGGCCGGCGGCTGCGCTTTTTCGGCGATGTGATTTTCAAGCGCATTCGTGTTCGACGCGCTGTCGGCAAGGCGGATGATGCCTTCGGGAATGTCCGACATGGCGTTACTGTTGGCGCTTTTCACCACGAAGATAAAGTTGTGGTAATCGGGCGGCAGGCCCCGCGTTTCCACAAAAATCTGCTCGGCGTCGTTGCCTTGCTTGCCCTGCTGGTTTTCACCGCTGTGGTAGATTTTCTGCGAAGGATCGATCAGCACGCCCACCTTGGGCCCGATAACCTGATAGAGCTGCATATTGCGGTCGAAGATATAGCAGTAAAGGTCAAGGTCGTGCCCGTCGGACGGATTGGCTGCATTTTCGGATTTCGGCGCAGCCGCTTTTTGCGGCAGCAGGCCCACGATCCCCTGCACCAGAACCTGCCCGATATAGACGGGCAGCTTGAGGAAATAGAGGTTATCGTAGTTCCCGTTTTCGTCCTTAAGGTGCGGCACTTCGATTTTTTTGCGCTTCCTGCCGTCCTTGGGCGCCCAGGACAGGCCGACCAGAAACCGCGAGGGGCCGTCGGTGGAAAGCTGCAGGGGCGCCGTTTTACCTTTGGCGGGTCCGATATGCGTCATGGTCAGGCTGCCTTTATGGCGGGCAGCGTGGGCAGGTATTCTTCCCACTTCACGCCGTCATCGGTAAATTCGTCGATATTTTCGAAGCTCCAGCCCTCGCCGTCGCGCGACACGCGGCAGAAGACATAGTTGAACATTTTCGGCATGCCTTCGGGCGGAGCGAGGCTGTTTTGCAGCGTCGCCACCTCGGTCTTGCTGTCGGCAAGGCGGATGCTGGCGTTCTTGAATTCCGCCATGCTGAACTTGCAGTCGCTTTTCACAACGAAATAAATGTGGTGATAGTCGGCCGGCAGCCCGCGTGTTTCGACGAATAATTTCTCGTCATCGCCGCCACCGCCACCGCCCTGATTGTCGCCCGAATGGTAAACGCGCTTGCTGGAATCAATCAGCTCGCCGTCTTCAACGCCCACGATGGTTTTCAGGTTGAAATCGGCATCGTAAATATAGCAGTCGAGATCAAGGTCATACTGGTTCGCGTTCACGTCGCGGCCCTCGGCGTCATCGTCCTTCTTCAGCGTCGCCTGATGCATATCGTTTGTGATCTGCTTGATGATCGTCAGGAACAGGACGCGGAGGAATTCGAAAGGCATCATCAGGGCATGCAGGATGCCGCTGCTGGCGCTACCCTTGCGCGGCCCCTTGGAGACATTGACGTCCAGCTTCGGCGCTTCACGCGGGTCCCACGACAGGCCCACCAGATAGCGCTGTGCGCCTTCCTTGGAGATAACGAAGGGAACAGGCGGCGTGCCGGGCCTGGGGCCTTTGAGCGTGGGCATCTATTACTCCTCCAGCTTTTTCTTCAAGAGATCGTTGACCATGCCGGGGTTGGCCTTGCCACCCGACTTCTTCAAGACAGATCCGACGAAGAAGCCGAACAGCTTGTCCTTGCCGCCCTTGTATTCGGCGACTTTATCCGGATTTTCCTTCAGCACTTCAATCACGATCTTTTCGATCGCGCCGGTATCCGTCACCTGTTTCAGCCCGCGCGCTTCGACGATGTCGCCGGCGTTTTTCGAGGTGCCGAACATCTCGGCAAAGACTTCCTTGGCAATACGGCCCGAGATGGTGTTGTCGGAGATCAGGCCGACAAGTTCGCCCAGCTGCTTGGCGGAAACGGGGCTGTCTTTCAGCTCTTTCTCTGCCTTGTGTAGCGCACCCAGCAGTTCGGTCAGCAGCCAGTTGGCGACAAGCTTGGCGTCGCGGCCCTTGGCGGCTTCCTCGAAATAGACAGCGCGTTCTTTTTCCGCGACCAGACCGCCCGCGTCGTAAGCCGAGAGGCCAAAGCCCTCGATAAAGCGTTTTTTCTTGGTATCGGGCAGTTCCGGCATCGATTTGCGCACGCCTTCGACGAAATCGTTTTCGACGATCAGCGGCAGCAGGTCGGGGTCGGGGAAATAGCGGTAGTCGTGCGCGTCTTCTTTCGAGCGCATGGAACGGGTCGTGCCGTTCTTGGTATCGAACAGGCGCGTTTCCTGCACGATCTTGCCGCCGCCCTCGATCACTTCTACCTGACGCTTGGCTTCGTATTCGATGGCCTGCTGGACAAAGCGCACCGAATTCACGTTCTTGATCTCGCAGCGTGTGCCAAGTTCGGCACCGTGTTTGCGCACCGAAACGTTAACGTCGCAGCGCATGGAACCTTCGTCCATGTTACCGTCGCAGGTTTCAAGGTAGCGCACGATGGAACGCAGCTTGGTGACATAGGCGCCTGCCTCTTCGGGGCTGCGCATATCCGGTTTCGAAACAATTTCCATCAGCGGGTTGCCGCTGCGGTTGAGGTCGACATAGCTTTTCGACGGGTGCTGGTCGTGTAGCGATTTACCCGCATCCTGTTCAAGGTGCAGGCGTTCGATGCCGACTTTCTTGATCGTGCCGTCGGGCAGGTCGATTTCAATTTCGCCGTTGCCGACGATGGGCTGCTGGTACTGCGAAATCTGGTAGCCCTGCGGCAGGTCGGGGTAGAAATAGTTTTTGCGCTCGAACACCGACACACGGTTGATGGCGGCATTCAGGCCAAGGCCCGTGCGCACCGCTTTTTCGATGCAGTCGCGGTTGATGACAGGCAGCATGCCCGGCATGCCCGCGTCGACGGGGCTGACCTGCGTATTGGGCGCGGCGCCGAAATCGGCGGAAGCGCCCGAAAACAGTTTCGATTTGGTCAAGACTTGCGCGTGGACTTCAAGCCCGATCACAACTTCCCAGTCGCCTTTTTCGCCTTTGACGATGTAAGACATTCATTCCCCCTTACGCGGCCTTGCCGACGATGTTCTGCGGCACGGCGGTGAATTTGGCGGCCTGCTCCAGCGCATGCGCGGCGCGGAACAGCGTTTCTTCCTTGAACGGCTGGCCAATTAATTGAATTCCAAGCGGCAGGCCATCAGACGACAGGCCCACCGGCACCGACATGCCGGGCATGCCCGCCATCGATGCCGGAATGGTGAAGACGTCGTTCAGGTACATCGTCACTGGATCGCTCTGGTTTTCACCGATGGCGAAGGCAGCCGTGGGCGCGGTCGGCGTCAGCAGCACGTCGCACTTTTTGTAGGCTTCGATGAAATCGTTCCAGATCAGTTTGCGTACCTTACGCGCCTTGTTGTAATAGGCGTCGTAATAACCGGCGGACAGCACATAAGTGCCGATCAGGATGCGGCGGCGTACTTCACGGCCGAAACCCTTCTCGCGGGTGTTTTCATACGTGTCGATCAGGTTGTCGCCCTCGACACGCGCGCCAAAGCGCACGCCGTCATAACGGGCGAGGTTCGACGAGCATTCGGCGGGTGCCACCACGTAATAGGCATGCAACGCGTATTTGGTATGCGGCAGGGAAACATCGACAATTTCCGCGCCAGCGTCCTTCAGCATCGCGGCAGCTTTTTCCCACAGCGCGATGATTTCGGGGCTGGTGCCTTCGACACGGTATTCTTTCGGGATACCTACTCTAAGGCCCTTGGCGCTCTGGCCCAGCGCGGCGGCATAATCCGGAACCGGCAGGTTGACGCAAGTTGAGTCTTTCGGATCCCAGCCCGCCATCGATTTCAGCAGCAGCGCGCAATCCTCGACATCCTTGCCAAACGGCCCCGCCTGATCGAGCGATGACGCGAAGGCGATAATGCCGAAGCGCGAACAGCGGCCATAGGTGGGCTTGATGCCCGTAATGCCGCAGAAAGCCGCCGGCTGGCGGATCGAACCGCCTGTGTCGGTGCCCGTGGCACCCATAGCGATACGCGCCGCCACAGCAGCCGCAGAACCACCGGAAGAACCACCGGGGACGAGATCCTTGTTGTCCCCTTTGCGTTTCCACGGGTTGATAACATTGCCGTAGGCCGAGGTGGTGTTCGACGACCCCATCGCGAATTCGTCAAGGTTCGCCTTGCCCAGCGAAATGGTGCCGTCGCGCTTCAGCTGCGCGGAAACGGTCGATTCATAGGGCGGCTTGAAGCCTTTGAGGATATTGCTGGCGGCCGTCGTCTGCACGCCTTCGGTGCAGTAAAGATCTTTCATCGCAATCGGAATGCCGTCCAGCGGCAGCGGCTTGCCGGCGGCATAGCGCTTGTCCGACTCCTTCGCCTCGGCGCGCGCGGCGTCGAAGGTTTCGGTGATGTAGCAATTCAGGTGACGCGCTGCTTCGGAGGCCTTGATATGCTCCTCCACCAGCTGGCTGGCCGTGAATTCTTTTTTCTTCAGGCCGTCGAGCGCCTGTTTGATCGTCAGGTGGGTCAGATTTGCCATGATGATTACTCCACCACTTTCGGGACGACGAAGAAGCCAGCCGTCTGCTCGGGCGCATTGGCGAGGATTTTCTCGGGGATGCCGCCGTCGGTGACTTTGTCTTCACGGGCATGCATCTGCATCTGGACGACGGAGGTCAAAGGCTCGACGCCATCGGTATTGACGGCGTTCAGCTCCTCGATCATCTTGAGTATGTTGGAAAGTTCGCGGGCGAGGGTTTCCTTGTCCTCTTCCGGAACCTTGATGCGGGCCAGCTTGGCGATCCTGCTGACCGTGTTTTTATCGATAGACATCACCCGTTTCCTTATTTAAATAATATCGACAGAAAATTTAGCATGCCGATAGTTTCGATCAAAGACCTGAGAAGCGTTTTACCCCCCAAATCAAGGCTTTTGGGCATGGATCATGGTGGAAAAACGCTGGGCCTTGCGCTGTCGAACCCCGAGCTGACCATCTCAACGCCGTTAAAAACCCTTGTATCAGCCAAGTTTACGGAAAATCTACGACAGCTGACGGCTGTCTGCAAGGAATATGGCGTCGGCGGCTTCGTGATCGGCTTACCGCTCAACATGGACGGGACAGAGGGCAAAAGGGCTGAATCGGTCCGTACGTTCGCCACCAACCTTATCAAAGCCAAAGACACGCTGGGGTTTGAACCCGCCATCGCCTTCTTTGACGAGCGCCTCTCCACCTTCGCGGTCGAGCAGTTCATGATCGACGAAATGCAGATGTCGCGCAAAAAACGCGACAAGCAGGTCGATAGACTCGCCGCCGCCCATATCCTCGAAAACGCCCTGAAGGAAATTAATAAAGCTTAATTTCAGCTCTTCTTCAGCACTTTAAAAATCGCCGAGCTGTCCAGCTCGCCATCGCCCTTCTTGATCACTTCATCCATATGCAGCGTGACCAGCGTGGCGGCGGGCAGCGGCAGTTTATAGGCCTTGGCCGTGTCCAGCACGATGCCCATATCCTTGCGGTGCAAATGGGTTTTGAAACCCGGCTTGAAATCGTCGTTCAGCATGCGGTTGCCGTGCACTTCCAGCACCTTTGATCCCGCGAAGCCGCCCATCAAGGCCTCGCGCACCTTGCGGCCATCGACGCCGCATTTTTCGGCCAGCAGCATGGCCTCGCCCACGCCTTCGATGGCGACGGCGATGATAATCTGGTTGCAGGCCTTGGCCACCTGCCCAGCGCCCGATGATCCCACCAGCACGATCGTCTTGCCCATTTTTTCAAAGTAAGGCTTCACACGGTTGAAGGCCGCTTCGTCGCCGCCTGTCATGATGGTGAGCGTGCCCGCAATCGCCCCCGCCTCGCCGCCCGATACCGGCGCGTCCAGCAGGCTGATGCCTTTTTCGGCAAGTCGATTCGCAAAATCTTTCGTGGCGGCGGGTGAGATCGTGCTCATATCCACCACGATGCTGCCCTTTTTCGCGCCGTGGATGATGCCGTCCTTGCCGAACAATACCGCTTCCACATCGGGCGTGTCGGAAACACAGGTGAAGATGATATCGGCGTTTTCGGCCACCTCGCGCGGGGTTGCGCAGACCTTCGCGCCTGCATCTTTCATCGGTGCAGCACGCGCCGCCGTGCGGTTGTAGACAGCGAGCTCGAACCCTGCCCGGCGCAGGTTCAGCGACATCGGCAGGCCCATAATGCCAAGGCCGACAAATCCCAGTTTTTCCGTCATGACGCGCTCCTCCGCTGTTCACGCTAGAAGGCACTACCAAATGTTCTGCCGCAATCCTTAATTTATTTGACAGAATAATGTTATCTCTGTTAAGTTAGCTGCTTCCGCCGTTGATGAATCAGGATTTTTAGATGATTTTGGAGACCGACAGGCTTGTGCTGCGCCCGCTCTGCCTGACCGATCAGGCGGATATCCAACGCCATTTCCCGCAGTGGGATATCGTCAAATATCTGTCGAAGAACGCCGTGCGCTGGCCCTACCCCGATGACGGCGCGGAAAAATTCCTGAAGAACATCGCCCTGCCCGCCATGGAGCGCGGCAACGACTGGTACTGGGGCATCACGCGCCGCGAAAATCCGGGCGAGGTAATCGGCGTGATTCACCTGCGCCGCGACACCGCATCGGGCAACCGCGGCCTGTGGATCGCGAAGGAATACCAGAACGGCGGCTACATGAAGGAAGCGCTGGTCGCCGTCAACGACTACGCCTTCGGCGCGCTCGGCTTCGATAAACTGGTCATCAAGAACGCCGCCGACAACGAAGCCTCGCGCCAGTTGAAACTGAAAACCGGCGCGGAACTGCTGGGCACGAAAGAAGCCAGCCATTATATCGGCGGATCAGCCGTGCAGGAAATCTGGGAGCTGACGAAAGACAACTGGGAGCGTTTTAAGTCGATGCGCGATTTCGCGCTGGCCGCCGCCAAAAAAGGCGTGGAAAAACTGCGCGATATTTTCTGTCGCCCGAGCGCCTATACCGGCCCGAAACGCTGCACGCCCGCTTTTACAGCTGCATCCACGCAGAAATGCGCGCCGCCACAGCCCTATAAGGGCCTGCGCAAAGCGGCTCTCTCTCCGGTATAAATTAAGGCGTCGGCCCCTTGGGCGCTGCAGGCTTCTTCGGGTCGTGCGGCGTCAGGTTAATCTTCTTCAGCGCGGCATCAAGCTTGTCGTTCGGCAGCGAGACGATTTTCGCCTTGCGCGTATAGAGCAGCGCGCATTTGATTTCCTTGTCAGGATAAATCTGCTGCAGTGCCAAACGGTAAGCGGCCATCTGCATCACATATTTATCCGTCACTTCATCGGCCGATTTCGGGATATGCACGCTGTTCTTGAAGTCGACGATCAGGACAGATTTATCATCGACGACAAGACGGTCGATCTGGCCCGACATCATCTGTTTCACGCCGTCACGCTCGAACAGGCCGGTGATGGAAACTTCCGCGCGTGAATTGGGGCCGAAGAGCCCGCCGAAATGCGGATCGTTCAATATCTTCAGCACTTCCTTGACCGAAACTTCCTGGTCCTGCGCCGTCAGGCCGAAGCCGGGCTTGGACACATGCTTCTTGGCCGCCGCTTCGCGCTCGTCTGCCGGCAGCGCAGGCAGGAATTCGAACAATTCGTGCACGACAGAACCCAGGCGGCGGTAATAAGTTTCTTTCTCGGCCTCCAGCGGCGAGGGCGCGCTGATATTATCGTTGGTGGATTTATATTCCGACGGCCTGAATTTTTCGACCGGCGTCTGGTCTGATTTCGGCGCGGTGCGCGCCCATACCGGTATGCCCACCGTCTTGCCCTTGGGCGCGGCCTTCAACCCGTCGGGCTGCTGGCGCGCGGTCTGCTTGACGGCGAAGCGCAGGATGGTTTCATCGGTATCTTCGGGCTCCAGCGAGGGCTTGGCCTTTTTGTTGAAATCGGTCGTGGCGGAGACAGGTTTCGGCGCGCCGTAATCCTTCGGCGGCTTGATGACGGTGATATCGTCCTTGAGGTTTTCAGCGATGCCCTTGCGGATCAGCGAATACCAGCTTTTCGGCGAGACGTCGTCGGTGTTCTGGTAGCCGTAGACATACAGGCGGTCGGCGGCGCGCGTCATGGCCACGTACATCAGGCGGCGGAATTCCTGGTCGCGTTCCTGCTCGGCCTTTTCGCGCTCGGCGGCGAAGACGCTGCTTTCAAGCTCGGCGCGTGGCACCCAGAGGGGCACGGCGCGTTCATGGTCGGGCCAGAGGAATTTCGGGCGCGCGCGGGCATTGTCTTCGGGCAGACCCGTGGTGTCGGGCAGGAAGACGATCGGCGCCTCCAGCCCCTTCGCGCCATGCACGGTCATGATATGGACACGCGGCGTTTCGGGGTTCATGTTCAGCTCGCGCTTCACTTCTGCTTCGCCGGCGTCGAGCCAGGAGATAAAGCCCTGCAGCGAAGGTACATGCAGCTTTTCAAAGCGTTCCACCGCGTTCATGAATTCGACCAGCGGATCTTCCGCCTCGAACCCCATGCGGCTGTACATCGCGTTCAGGCCCGACATCGCGTTCGCGGGGCAGGCATTCATCAGCACGGTTGAATAGAATTCGTAAGGGCGTTCGTCGTTCAGCGATTTCTGCAGGCCTTCAAGGTAGCCGAAAGCTTCGCGGTAAATTTTATCCGCTTTCGCGTCTTTCGCCTTGGCGGCCAGCGCATCCCAGAGATCGCCGGGGCGGCCAACGGCAAGGTTTTCCAGCTGCTTGTCGTTCATGCCCACCAGAGGTGATTTCAGCACACAGGCGAGTTTATAATCGTCTTTGGGGAACAGCAGGCATTCGCCCAGCGCCACCATATCCATGACGGCGATTTGTTCGCGCAGGCTCATACGATCCGCGCCTGCGACGGGGATGTCGCGTTTTTTCAGCGCACGCACCATGTTGTCGACAAATTCGGAACGACGGCGCACAAGAATAACGATATCCGCGGGGCTGATCGGGCGCTTGCGCGATTGCAGCTGTTCGCCACTATCCAGCCAGCCCTTGATCTGGTCGGCGATCTTGTCGGCCATATCGCCCGAGGGGTCGGGCGCTTCTTTCATCTTCAGCGGCAGTTCCCAAGGCGTTTCGGGTTCTTTTTCGCCGGGGCGGATGACCGGATGCACCTCGACCACGCCTGCCTGTCCACGGCGGAAGGGGTTATGGCGCACCTGTTTATCTTTATCACCGTCGAAGAACAAACCATCGGCAGCGGCGGGGTTCGCAAAGACAGCGTCAACCGCGCGCGTGATGGCAGGGCTGGAGCGGAAGGCGATTTCCATCTCGACCTCGCGCCAGCGGCCGCCGGATTTTTTCACCATGTCTTCAAACGCCTGCTTGTGCAGGTTGAATTCGCGGGGGTCGGCACGCTGGAAGCTGAAAATCGATTGTTTTTCGTCGCCGACGACGAAGATGGTGTTATCTTTCGACGCTTTGCGCGCGGGGTTTTCAAAGAATTCCTTCGCAATCGCCGTCACCAGTTCCCACTGGTCGGGGTTGGTGTCCTGCGCTTCATCGACAAGGATATGCTTGATGTTGCCGGGCAGTTTCTGCAGCACCCAGCCGGCGGCGTTATCCTGCTTCATCATCTTGTTGGCGTGATAAATCAGGTCGTCGTAATCGAGCTGGTTGAGAGAGCGTTTTTTCTCGGTATAACGCTCCAGCACTGCGCCCGTGATGCGCAGCAGCGATTCCGTGCCGCGCGCGACGTTCATGGTTGAAATAGCTTCAATGCCCTTGATCAGGCGCTGGGCTTCGCGTTCCATCGCCTCCTGCGCGCCCTCCGACGCCTTGGTGGTCAGGCGTTTGCGGACGTTTTTATCCTGCGTCAGGAAGACGTTGACGTAGTCCCAGAACAATTCCTGCCGCTGTGCGGGGTGCAAAATCCACGCCTTGATGACTTTCGCCTTTTCAAGGTCACCCTGCGTGCCGCCGGCCAGCAGGTCGGCTGCTTCCTTCAGCGCCTTGATGTCGGGCGCGTCGCCATTGAGGCCCGCGTTGGAATTGAGGTCGCGGCTCATGGTCGTGCTATCGAGCCCCTTGGGCGCGCCGAGGTATTTGTAGATATTGTCGATGGTCGTTTCCATCCCGCCATCTTTGTTGAAGATGGAGAACAACTGACCGCGGCGATAGGTAAGGTCGCCGATGGTGGCGGCGAATTCGTCTTCGGATACTTCGGGCGTGATCAGCTGCACGGCGCGGGCGAGCGGCGTGGTGGGGTCTTTCTGCGCCTGACGCAGCACATCGGCTTGCGCCTCGCGCAGCATTTCGGATGACGACTGTTCATCCATCACGTCAAAGTAAGGTGGGATGCCCGATTCAATCGGGAAGCGGCGGAGCAGCGTCTGCGAGAAAGAGTGGATGGTCTGGACGCGCAGGCCGCCGTAGGCGTCGAGGAATTCCGCGAACATCTGGCGCGCGCGTTTCGTCGTCACATCGTCAGGTTTAATGCCGTTCAGTTTCGTCAGGCGATCTTCCAGCGTCGCATCGTCGCAGGTGGCCCAGTTGCTGAGCTCTTCGCGGATGCGGTTGGTCATGACCGATGCCGCCGCGCGCGTAAAGGTCACGCAGAGGATTTGATCGGGCGCGGAGCCGTTCAGCATCAGGCGCAGCACGCGGTCGGTTAAAACCTTCGTCTTTCCCGTGCCTGCAGATGCCGTCACCCAGACGCTGGCCGAAGGATCGGAGGCCTGACGCTGCACGACGTTCGGATCAGGCTTGCCGCGCGGGATCGCGGGCGCGGCCTCGGGCACGCGCTTGATGTCTGTCTCTTTTTCCGCTTCCGGTTTTTTCTTTGCGGTCATTTGTGTTTCACCGGCGGTTTTTTACGGCGCGTTGTCGTCTTGGGCTTCTTGGCGCCCGTTTCGGGCTTCACCGTGCCCCACTCACCCGAGCGCGCGAGGTGTTCGTAAGCGTTATACCGCGCCGCCTTCGCCTTGTCGGGCGTCGACAGGTACGGCGTTTTCGGGTCGTTGAAGGCCTTCACAAGATTCTGGATGCCCTCGTTCGCTTCGTCGACCAGCTGTTTTACATCGCCGCGCACGTTGGTGACTTCGGCTGCGGGCTTGCCACCGGATAATTTCCAGTATTGCAGTTCGCCGACATCCGATGCATCCACCTGCGCGAAGCCGCCGCGATAAGCGATCAGGGCTTCCAACGTCAGCTGCGGCGAATAGCCGAGTGCGACCGATTTCTGCGTCGGGATCGCGCCGGTTTTATAATCGATGATCGCCAGCTGGTCGTCGGCGTTGCGGTCGATGCGGTCAGCGATGGTGGTGAGCGTGAAAATCTCGCCGCCCCCCATGTCAATCTCGAGTTTCCCGCGCACTTCGGTGCCCAGCGTCTTGGTCATTTCGCGGCGTTCTTCCTCGAACTTCACGAACCATTTGGCGATGCGCTCGAACCGCGGCCACCAGAAGGCCTGCACGTTCGGGTTGTTGATGCGGGTTTCAAAAGCGTCGCGGCCGATTTTCAGCAGCTCGTCATAGGCGTTGTCGGGCAGCTTGTCGGGAAACTTTTTAACAAAAGTATCCAGCGCGTCGTGCGTGAAGGTGCCGCGCTCGGCCACGCTCGGGCTTGCATCCAGCGGGCTTTTCGGCTTCAGGTTGAGGATATATTTCGCGTAAACGGCGTAAGGATCGCGCATCAGTTTTTCGATGGCGGTCACGGGCAGTTCTTTCGGGCGCGCGTCTTTCGGCGGGCGCGGCTCGGGCGGCGCGATGGGCGTCACCGTCGCGGGCGTCTGCATGGCGTTGTGGATTTCCAGCAGCTGCGTCTTGCTCTCGATCTCCTGATCAAGCCCCGCGCCTTTCAACACCATTGAAAGACGCGTGAGGAAGGGCGAAGCCACGGCAGGCGCATCGCCGGTACGCACCGCGCGCGACAGCAGGATATTCGGGTTAGAGGCCGTCTGCACGAAATGGTAAGCGGCGCGGCCGATCTGTTCTTCCACCGGCGGCAGGCCGAGGCCTTTGGCCATATCGGGAGACAGCCAGGGGCTTTCGTCCGGCTTCTTGGGCCAGCTTTCGTCGTTGAAACCGCCGATGATCACGACATCGGCCTTTTGCAGCAGCGCCTGTTCTGGCGTGACGATTTTGAGCGCAGGATGCCCTGCCGCCGTATAGCGCAGGCGCACGTCGCGCATCAACCCTTGAAGAACGTCCACATAATCCTGCCCCGTGACGGGCGGAATAAAGGCAGCGGCTTCGCGCAGCTGCGTCAGGAAGCGGGCAGCCCCCACGCCATCATCGCCGCGCCAGAGACGCGCAGCACCCTTTTCGGTGTCGGTGGCCGAGAGCGCTTCGGCGAAGCGGATATGGTCGTCGAGGAATTCCTTGAACGGCAGCGGTTTGCCGGCAGACATCTTTTCAAAGAAATCCCTGCCCGCCGCCGTGATGCCGTCGAGCCATGTATCCAGCTCCGCCTGTTCGGCCTTCAGTTCGGCCTGTGGGCGTGCATTAGGGCGGCGCGCGGCGCGGTTGAAGGCAGCGGACAAAACGCCCTTCACGCCCTTCACACCAGCGCCGGGGCGCGGACCGTGGAAAACCATGTCTTCCAGCTTCGACAGTTTCTTGGCGAAATCTTCAGGCTTGCCGCCCAGTCCTGCCAGCGGATGTTTCAGGGCTTCAAGCGTCGCAACCGGAGACCATTCTTCCGCCGCCATGTTGGCGGTGGAGGAGAGGAAAACACCGGCGGGCGATTCAGCGAGCGAGGTGCCTGCCTCGTCATCAACTTCTACCTTCCAGTAGCGTAGGCGCGCAGACACGCGCCTAGCCAGCGAACGGTCGCCCGTTACCAGCATGGCGGTGCGGCCAGGAGCTTCCAGCGTTTCGCGCATCTTGAGCGCGATCACTGATGCTTCCTCCTGCTGCGAGGAGCAGGTGATCAGATCCATGCCCGACAGCGCCTCGATACCAATCGCATCGTTGTCGTTATCGGCCAGCGGCCCGCGCTTGGTATTTTTGCGACCTTTCAGCGCGCTCCAGCCTTCGGACGTGCCGGCGGGGCGCATCGCCTCACGCAAAAGTTTCTGGCGCTCGTTATTCGTTTTCGCAAGGTCGACGGCGCGCGCGTGCGCAGGCACCGGCATATTGGCCTGCCATTCGTGCACTTCGGCGCGGCCAGCACCCAGATCCTTCAGCATCTTTTTAAACGCATATTGCGGATGCACAGGCGTGAGCACATCCCAGCTTTTCTGGTCGAGCTGCATATCGACGCCCGGCAGCACTACCGCGCCCTGCGGCAGCGTGGCCACGGTTTGCAGCAGCGTGACGATGGCAGGCGAAGTATCGGTGAAACCCACGGCGATAATCGGCGTCGAGGGCGGGTTGTTCTGCCAATGCGCGGCCTGCACCGAGATCAGCAAATTCTTGTGATCTTCAGGGTCGACCATGCCCATTTTCTGCAGGCGGTCGGGCCATGTTTCAGTGATGATCTTCAAAAATTCGGCGGTATGCGCCCACTGCGCGCGGAATTCGTCGGGCACGAGCTTATCGACGTTTTTCAGCTCGATATTGTTGCGTTGAATGTCATCGATAAACGACCCCAATTCGCCGCCCAGCTTGATGGCCTTCTGCACCGAGGACGCCATGCCGGGAAGCTTCAAAATCTCTTCGGCTAAAATCAGCTGGCGGTGCAGACGCGGCACGGCCGGCGGGATATCCATCAGCGCCTGAGAGAGAATATGGTTGTTGGAAATTTTCAGCGAAAGATCGTCGTCATCCATATCGCCCGGCGCGTCGATGCGCGGCATCATGCCGGGCTTGCCCGCCTGCTGCTCCATCAGCGCCTGACGCAGCAGCGTCTTGGTCTCGCGGTCGGGCACGAGGATGGAATAATCGGAAAGCTTCAGCGGATCATCGGAAGCTTTCGACAGCACGCCCCGCGCGATGGCATCAAGGAATGATTTATCGGGCGCGACGGTAAAAATTTTAGGAGTCGGCGTTTTTTGATTTGCCGACAGAGTCGGCTGTGCAGCCACCACCGGAGGTACCGGAGGCTGCGGAGAGGGCGAACCGTTGTTGGCGTTCTCTGCCAAGTGCCTTAACCCTTTCGCAAGCGGTGCTGGTGCGCCGCCTGTGTATCCAATTTTGTGTCCAGATTTGTAGACATAAATATAACGAAATCGCGGCCATGGGAATGGCCTATTCATTATATTATCTCCAGTGATCTGGACGCTGTTTACGTATTATGAGAAGCCTAAACTACCCCACCCGAGAGTCAATCCGTCTTGGGCCGGAGTGCACTGCAGCAATCGTGCTTTTATTGCTTTCTGAGATAGTTATGTAAATATTCTATGCGCTGCACATTGACGCGGGGTGCTTATAGCCATAAAAATCCCCTATGCAGCCAACCGAGAAGAATCAGAAGCCCGACCCCGCCATCCAGCTGAAACAGCTGCGCGAGGAATTTGCCGCAGCCGTGACGGACGCGCAAAAGCGTCTGGCGACCGTTGATCAGGCCCTGGCCGCCCTCGAGAAAAACAGGAAAGAAGACGAAGCGCGCGAGAAGGCTCGCTACCGCGACCGTATCGCGCTGAAGGCGGAGTTTGTAAAAGGCCTGCTGGCCCACGAGAAAAAACCCCATGCCTTCGCCGTCTTCGTCGACCATACCGGCAGCATGACGCAAAAACCTTTCTACGCCGCGCTCGACGGCGCCGCCGTGCTGAAAACCGCCGCGAATGCGGAAGTGTCGCTGTGGGGATCATCCGCGCAGGTGCGCAGCGCAAGCGGCGATATCTGCGACCCCGCCACACGCGAAGGCTTCGAGAAAAAGAGAGCATCATCCGATTTCCGCCCCGTCGCCGACGAAATGATCAAAACCGCCGCGCTGAACAAAACCAATGGCAAGCCCACGCATTTCGTCGTGATCAGCGACGGCGAATTCGCCGATTACCCCAAGGCAAAGGAACAGCTGGAAAAACTGCTGAAAAGCGCCAGCCGCGCCACCATCGATTTCGTGATACTGGGCCGCGCCGGCACGGGCATGGAATTCCTTTCCGAAAATCTCGCCAAAACCTTCCCCGGAAAAGTCAAACACCACCTCGTCAACGGCCCCGCCTATTGGCAGGGCACCGAAGGCGATTTGTCGAAGGCCGTGCAGGAGACGGTGACGAAGGTGGCGGAGGAACGGGTGAAGCCGCAGGCGGGGCGAAAGCCCAAGGCGCAAGCGCAGCCCTCGCCGTAGTTCTTTTAAACACAGGCTCCATGCGCTACGTTGATTAAGCGTATTTTTCTTATGGGGTCATCGGCTGATGAATCGTAAAAAGATTATTTTCTGGATTCTGATGTTGCCACTTCTAGCCGTGTTGGCAGTAATTTTTTTAGTAGCTGGATATTACCTTTACATTGCTGGTGCATATTACTACGCCACGAAAGAACCAGAACAAAAGTTTATCGAATTCCAGACCGTCACTATTGAGGTCGAGTTCCCCAGCTCCAAACTAAAAAATATTTTCGGCTACAGTCCTGACAAGTTAAGTGACCTTGCAGTAGAAAAAATTTGCCCCAAAATCATTGATGAGTTCGAGGAGGAAGTCATCGGGTGCGGTAGATACAACAAGCCTTACACTTTTTCGTCTAACCCGATGAATCTGGCACTGGTAATTGAAGTATGGCAACACGGCGATAAATTTCACCTAACGCCTATGGTCGAGAGATCCTGCTATGTCCAAGCCAAAAGTATGGCCAAACATAGCGATTATTTCCGGCAAAAATATGATGCCCAAATGCAGGCAGGCTGGCCTGAAAACCATGCTATTAAATGTGTCAGGATTCCACCACCCGATCGAGGGCCGGCTGGCTATCAAAAGGCTCTTCAAAACAGAGTGCAGGATGAACAACAAATGATGGAAAGGCTAGATGACATCGCGGACGAAGTTATCAGCAAGATGGAGCCACAAGCTGATATTGCCGCAAAATTTGAAAGCGAAGTCAAAAACAGCCGCAATCTGCGACCAAAAGAGTCAGAGTGATGTGAAAAGACGCGCTCTCCCCTTCCCCCGGCGGGGGAAGGAGGGGCCCATCGCTCTTGCGATGGGAGGATGAGGGGCGCTTTGCGGTGCTTGCCTCACGAAGTGCCCCTCACCTTCCCATGCCCCGCTGCTTCGCAGCGCATATAAAGGCATGGGCCCCTTCCTCCCCCGAGGGGGAGGTAAAGTCGTGAAATCGGACAGAATTTTGCCTTAAAACCCCCTAGCGCCCAACGCCCAGCGGGAGTATGTTGCATCAGGCAACAAATAACCAAAACAGCTTCGCATTATGTCAACAAATAACCGTCCCCTTTCCCCGCATATCCAGGTCTATCGCTGGCAGTTCACCATGGTGCTGTCGATTTTGCATCGCGCGACGGGCGCGGGGCTGGCGCTGGGCGCGCTGCTGATGGCCTGGTGGCTGATGGCGGCGGTGACGGGCGTGGGCGCCTTTGCGCAGTTTCATGAATTTACCCATTCGCTGATCGGGCAGTTGATGCTGGCCGGATGGGTCTGGGCTTTTGTGTTTCATTTCCTGAACGGCATCCGCCATCTGGTCTGGGATACGGGGCGCGGCTTTACGATCAAGGGCGCCAGCCGCAGCGGGCAGGCGGTATTCCTCCTCTCGCTCATCGGCACCGCGCTGGTATGGGTGGCGGCATGAAAAAAAATAAAGACAGCATCCGCACGCCGCTGGGCCGCGCACGCGGTCTGGGATCGTCGAAAGAAGGCACGCACCACTGGTGGATGCAGCGCGTGACGTCTATCGCGCTGCTGCCGCTGTCGCTGTACTGGCTGTTCCAGCTGAAACATATCACCGAGACCGACCATGGCGATTTTACCGCATGGCTGCATCAGCCCGTGAACGGCATCGCCGCCGTGCTGTTTATCATCGCCAGTTTCTATCACGCGATGCTGGGCGTTCAGGTGATTATCGAGGATTACGTCCATGGCGAGGGCGCGAAGATCGTGACCCTGTTGCTCAACAAACTTGCATTCTTTACGGCCGGCGCGGTCTGCATCTTTGCCGTGCTTTACATCAATTTCGCCCCAGTGGCGCAGGCGGGGAACTGACATGCCGCATTCTTATCCGATCATCGAACACGAATATGACGTCGTTGTCGTGGGCGCCGGCGGCGCAGGGCTCCGCGCCACGTTCGGCATGGCCGAAAAGGGGCTGAAGACTGCCTGCATCACCAAGGTATTCCCCACGCGGTCGCACACCGTCGCGGCGCAGGGCGGTATTTCCGCCGCGCTCGGCAATGCGGGTGAGGACGACTGGCGCTGGCATATGTATGACACCGTCAAGGGTTCGGACTGGCTGGGCGATCAGGATGCGATTGAATATATGTGCCGCGAGGCTATTCCCGCAGTGATCGAGCTTGAACATTACGGCGTGCCGTTTTCGCGCACCGACGAAGGCAAGATTTACCAGCGCGCCTTTGGCGGCATGACGACGCATATGGGCAAGGGCACCGCCCGCCGCACCTGCGCCGCCGCCGACCGCACAGGCCATGCGATTTTGCACACGCTTTACCAGCAATCGCTGAAATACAAGGCGGAATTCTTTATCGAATATTTCGCGCTCGACCTGATCATGGACGACGAAGGCGCCTGCCGTGGCGTGATGGCATGGAACCTTGCCGATGGCACGCTGCACCGTTTCCGCGCGCATTCGGTTGTGCTGGCGACGGGCGGTTATGGCCGCGCCTACTTCTCCTGCACCTCTGCCCACACCTGCACGGGTGACGGCAATGCGATGGTGCTCCGCGCCGGCCTGCCGCTACAGGACATGGAATTTATCCAGTTCCACCCGACCGGCATTTACGGCGCGGGCTGCCTGATTACCGAGGGCGCACGCGGCGAAGGCGGATACCTGACGAATTCTGCGGGCGAGCGTTTCATGGAACGCTATGCGCCGAATGCGAAAGATCTTGCTTCGCGCGATGTCGTGTCGCGCTCGATGACCATCGAAATCCGCGAAGGGCGCGGCGTGGGCGAGCACAAGGATCATATTTTCCTGCACCTCGAACACCTCGACCCCGCGATCTTGAAGGAACGCCTGCCGGGTATTTCAGAAACTGCGCGCATTTTCTCCGACGTCGACGTGACGAAGCAGCCGATTCCGGTATTGCCGACCGTGCATTACAACATGGGCGGCATTCCCACGAACGTACACACCGAGGTTGTTAATCCGACCAAGAACGACCCCGATAAAGTCGTGCCCGGCCTGATTGCCGTGGGCGAAGCGGCCTGCGTTTCGGTGCATGGCGCGAACCGTCTGGGTTCAAACTCGCTGCTCGATCTGGTCGTGTTCGGCCGTGCGGCGGCGATACAGGCGGCGCAGACGATTACGCCGGGCGCGTCGCATAAACCGCTGCCCTCCGATGCGGGCAGCAATGCGATCGACCGTCTTGATAAACTGCGCAACGCCGCCGGCGGCACCAAGCCCGCGCACCTGCGCCTGAACATGCAAAAGGCGATGCAGGAACATTGCGCGGTCTTCCGCACCGGCGATCTGCTGAAGGAAGGCGTGGGCAAGATCGAAAAATGCTTCGCCGGCCGCCACGACATGAACCTTGCCGACCGTTCGATGGTCTGGAACAGCGATCTGGTCGAGGCCATCGAGCTTGATAACCTGATGTATCAGGCCCTCGCCTCCATCGTTTCCGCCGAGAACCGGAAAGAGAGCCGCGGCGCGCATGCACGCGAAGATTTCAAGGAACGCGACGACAAGAACTGGATGAAGCACAGCGCCATCTATATCAACGACAACGGCAAGACGACGATGGCCTATCGTCCCGTTCACATGAACACGCTGACGAATGATGTTGAATCTATCCCGCCCAAGGCGCGCGTGTATTGATCGATGCCCAAGGGAACGTCACGCGGTGACCTTGACCTCCTGAAAGCCCTGCGCCTGCAAGCGACCGGCAGGCCCTATGTCGAAATCGCCGAGGCGATCGGCAAGGATACGCTGGTCATCTGCCGCTTCGTGCCGCCGATACAGGCGGGCAAAAAGGCAGCTGCGGCGGAATTGAAAATGAACCGGCAGCTCGCGCTGGCAGGCGCCTTTTTCGACGAGAAAAAGATAAAAACGGAAGAACGCGAAAAACCCTATAAGGGGCATATCGTGCTCTATGGCGGCAAGGGCGATAAAATCTTCTACGTCGCCCCCGGCATCCAGAACGACGAAATCCGCACCGCCATCGAAATCAGCCGCCAGCATTTCGACCGGCTGGGCACCGATGCCTGGGAGATTTTATTGTCGCTGGTCGAGCATATCGCCACGGCCAACAAACGCGCCGTCGCCCTCGACATCCCCAACGACGACCACGGGCCGGTTTACGACCCTACGGAAAAATCATGGCATTTTATGCCGGCGAAGAAGCACTGAACTTTGCCTATTCAGCAGATCCCGGCACTTGGCCGGTGACGGGATTTCGCTTGTGCAATCTTTCTCCCATATAAATGTAATATCTATATTCGTCCCAATTCCCCTCAGGCACACAGTCTCTTTTTCCCAATGGAGGAACTCCGAACACGCCCTCCCAGAAAGTTTGGGGAATGGGGTTTGTAGAGAGCCCATGGAAATGCGGGCAGGGCGACTTCCATGTAAGAAATACATATTGCGTATACACATAGTGCAGAAGCGGCGCCAGTATCACAAAGGCACTGAGAAGTTTCTTTACCCGGTCAGCCCGCTTTAATTCAGACCACTCGACATTTTTTGCAAGATTGCGGGAAATTACGGAGCAATACAGCGCCAGCGGCAGCATTTGCAAGAACGGATCTAGGGTATGATTTGTTAAAAAAACAGCCAGCGCGATAATTGCCGTCATTATTCCAAGCTGGCCAAACCATTTTATTTTTCTAGACAACGAAGAACGCAGCAATAAGTAGGCGGGTACGCCGGTGGCAAAAATTGCCGCGATACTGATAAAAAACGGGAGAGACCAAAAAATGTTTGGATTTCTCTCGATGCCGAAAATCTTCAGCAGAAAAATCAGAACATTCTCTGCAATCCCGAAAAAAGTATCCACTTGCTGTCTTTAGCGCTTAACGCTTCGCCTTCGGCGCGGGGTTCAGGTTCTTGCGCTCGATGCGGACCGGGCTGTGGCCGGTGACGTCGAAGCTGCGCTGGCCGACGGAAACCGAATTGAAATCCAGCGCCGCCGTGGTGGCCTTGCCTTCGTTGATGGCGGTTTTCATCGCGTCATAGCCGCGGTTGATGACGTCAACAGTATCATCGGGGCCGAAGCAGCCGCCGGAGGTGACGGAAGCCGAAAAAACTTCCTTGCCGTCCTTCTTGAAGGAAACGGTGGAGAAACTGGCCATGATGCCCATCGGGCGACCGGGTTTGCGCATCTTGAAAATCCTTTTCAAAAATAATGAATACCGGCGGGATTCATAACGGCTGCGGGCCGGCATGTCCATAGACGAAAAATTGGCGATAGATTACAGGGCTTTATCAGCCGCCGAACTGGTTCACCTGGTTGCGCGGCAGTTTCGATGGCTTGCCGTGCTGCGCGAAGCGGTCGTTGGTGTAGCGGATTTCATAGCCCGTGGGATCGGTATCGCCCAGCACCATGTACCCGCCGACGTCGTATTCAGCGCGGCCATAGCCGAAGGCATCGGTGTTCTTCTTGTACTCCGTGCCGCCCGTTTTCTTGATTTCAGGCACTTCGCCCGGCTTGAATGTGCCTTTGGGGAAGGAGGCTTCGAGCACCAGCGCCACGCGGCCCTTGGCGTCGAGAGTCATGAAGACGTATGAATCCACCGCTTCCGCGCGGGTTGTCGGCGCGTCGGGGTTGTAATCCCAATGACCGCGCAGGTTAACAGGGCCCGGCAGCAGCGACTGCGTCACGTCCTGCGCGACGGTCTTGCCGGCGGCGTCACGCACATAAGTATGGATCGTTTCATCGACCAGCGGCACGCCCAGCGCGGCGGCGCGGTCTTTCAGCGCCTGCAGCTCATCGGGCTTCATCGTTTCGATGCGCTGGCAGCTGTGCTTGAAGGCCTTCCATTCCTCGTAATCGCCGCGGTTGTCGCCCTGCACCTGGCAGACGCGACCGTCGGCGTTGATGACGGCTTCGGTCAGCACCTTGGTGCTGGGCTTGCCGCCTTCGGGCGGGTAGACGCCGGTCACGTCGCGGAAACCGCCGCCGCCGTTCATCGCGTCGCTCCAGTAACGGAACGCATAGCCGTCAAAGCCGGGCTTCATGTAAGATGCCGGATCGGCAAGGCCGGTCGGCAGCGCGCCGATGTTTTCTTTTGTGTCCAGCGCATGGAAGGCGGCGGTCAGCCCTGCGCGCGCTTCGGGGGTCAGCGACGGCAGGGAGGAAACCTCTGCATGCGCGGGAATATCGAGCCTGTAGGTGCGGTAGCGGTTGTTCATCTGCGCGGTCATGTCATAGCCTGCGGTGAAGCTGACCAGCTGGTTCGCGTTGCGATCGTTCGAGCGCGTGAAGACGATGTTATAGCGATAGGCCTGCGAGGCGGGGAAATTGCCGGTGACTTCGGCGGTATGCACGGGGTGCTGGTAGGGCGTCAGCTCGACGGGGCCGTTCTCGTACTTTTCGCCGACAAAAATCGTTTTCACGATCTGCTTGCCGCTTTCCTTCTTCTCGACCAGTTCCTGTTTTTGCGGGTCCTGTTCCTGCTGCTGCTTGTAGCGATATTCGGAGATGCCGATGCCGGCGACGACGCCAAAGGCGAGCAGCAGCGACGCCGTGAAAACTTTTGGAACACCCATGATTTTTTTCCTTTGTTTCGAGTCTTGAAGCGACGGGCAGAGACTAGACCTATTGCTGCAATATGTCAAATAATATTGCCATAATAATGAGTGGCGACAGCCCTGCATATCTCCCTGATATAAATCAATAATCCGGCCTTTACAGCGGGGGTTCACATGTCCACAATACCGGTATATATATGTGTCGAAACACAGGTTCTAAAAAAATGGTCCAGCTCTCGCTCCCCAAAAATTCCAAAGTCAAAACAGGCAAGACATGGCCTAAGCCTGAAGCCGCGAAGAAGCCGCGCACCTTCACCATCTACCGCTGGAACCCCGACACGCCCGACAACCCGACGCTCGACCGTTACGAGATCGACACCGCGAAATCCGGCCCCATGGTGCTGGACGCGCTGATCTACATTAAAAATGAGATCGACCAGACGCTCACCTTCCGCCGTTCCTGCCGCGAAGGCGTCTGCGGTTCCTGCGCGATGAACATCGACGGCATGAACACACTGGCCTGCACCAAGCACCTCGACGATATTTCGGGCGACGTGAAAATCACCCCGCTGCCGCATATGCCGGTGGTGAAAGACCTTGTGCCCGACCTCACGCATGTCTACGCGCAGTACAACGTCATCGAGCCCTGGATGAAGACCGACAGCCCGCCCCCTGCACGCGAACGCCTGCAGAGCGCGCATGACGCTAATATATTGAACGGCGAAGACGGCCACGGCCCGGCAGCCTGCATCCTCTGCTTCTGCTGCTCGACATCATGCCCCAGTTATTGGTGGAACGCCGACCGCTTCCTCGGGCCCGCGATATTGCTCCAAGCCTACCGCTGGCTGGCCGATACGCGCGATGAAGCCGCAGGCGAACGCCTCGACCAGCTGGAAGACCCTTTCCGCCTGTATCGCTGCCATACCATCATGAACTGCACCAATACCTGCCCCAAGGGTTTGAACCCCGCCAAGGCGATTGCAGAAATCAAGAAACTGATGGTAGAGCGCCGCGCTTAATCTACAAGACTGTAACTAACCAGATGCACCACCCCGCCGAAGGGCGGGGTCTGGTAGGCTGTCCAGCCGTCATATGACTCAGACTCATGCGACGCGCAGACGCGCTACCGGACCCCGCCCTTCGGCGGGGTGGCGCTGTTTGATATAGATATATAGAAGCGTCAGGGACGCGGCTTCTTCACCGGCAGTTTATTCAGCGGCTGCGGCTGTTCCTGCGCGGCCAGCCATTTTGCAAAAATAGCGGCAACAGATGTGTCTTCCGATAACTTGCGGAAAGCCTGCCGTTCCGCGCCATTCAGCTCGTTCAACGTTTTGTCGAACCCATCGGGAATATAAAGCTGCCACAACGTCGATTTGGCATCGCTGCGGAGCGGCGTTTTATCCGGCTCCAGCGCGAGGGTGCCCTTTGTCTCGCTGGTGAAAACATGTTCCTTGCCGCCCGCGTCGATATAGACCAGCGCGCTAAAGAAACGGCAGTTGCGGTTCGTTTCGCCGTCCATCAGCGCGAGGTACCCCTTCACACCGACCTTGCCGATCACATACTTGTTATAGGGGCCCGGAAAATCATTGAGGGCTTCGACGTAAAATCCGGTGTCTTCGACAATCAAGGGGCGTTTCAGCGCCGCATGCGCCTGACGCGCCTTGGAGAGTGCGACCTCTTCGATACTGTCCAGCTGCGGTTCGATCAGGTCGATGTTTTCATGGGCGACGTCAAACCCCAGCGGTTCGAGGCAGCGGCGGAAACTGGCGATCTTGCCTACGTTGCCGGTAACGACGGTGATTTTCATGCCTTCGGCCTTTTCAGCGGCAATTTATCCAGCGGCTCCGGCTCTTCCAAAACCTTCAGGCGTTTTTCAATCGCCTCCAGCCGCGCATGCACCTTGTTAAACTGCTCGATTAAAAACGCCTTGTCCGGCGGCACGTAATTGCTGTCGAGCTGGTCGGTGCGGCAAAGGATGTTTTTCGGATCGCTGTTCGGGTTGTAATAAATCTTGCCGTGGTCGACGAGGATGCCCTTGGCAACGCAGCTCGCGACCTCGCTGACATTCGTGCGGCCGTCGCCCCAGGCGCAGCCCATCGCGAAAAGGCGTTCCTGAATGAAAATCGCCTCCTCCTCCGTCTTCGGGCTGAAGACGAGGCGCGCGCTGTGGCAGAGCGCTCTGGTAATGGTTGTATCCAGCGGCAAGGTCAAGACAAGGCGACTCCGGTGCGGTAAAATAATTTTCATAGATAACCACTATTCCAACGTTATGTCAATATTCTATACGGCGTTTTTATCAATGAATATCAATGCATTACCCTTTACTGTTGCAGGCCATGCCATAAAGGCTCTATAGATTTTCAGGCAACCCATTTTCACGAGCTTTATATGTCCGCACAGGCGCAACCCAGCACCAAGGCTACCGGCAGCGATGGCAATAATAATGGCATCGAAGATGCCGTGACCGCACATGTGGCGAATGTCGAGGCCTGCAAGGTTCTTATCACGCAGAAACTGGGCACGCTGAAGCCCAAGGTCGCGATCATCCTCGGCTCCGGCCTTGGCGGTCTTGCCGATAAAATCGACAGCCCTGTTAAAATTGCCTACCGCGACCTGCCGGGCTTTCCTATCCTCACCGTCGTCGGCCATAGCGGCGAATTGATCGCGGGTAAACTGGGCGGCGTCGACGTTATCGCCTTCAAGGGCCGCAAGCATTTCTATGAAACTGATGATCCCTATCCGCTGAAAACCATGATCCGCGCGGCGAAAGCTGTCGGCGTGGAAACGCTGTTCGTTTCCAACGCAGCAGGCGCACTGCGCCCCGATATGAAAGTGTCGGAGCTGATGGCGATATCCGACCATATCAATTACATGGGCCTGAGCCCGCTGTCCGGTGCCAATGACGAGGCCTTTGGCCCGCGCTTCGTGCCGATGACGGAGGCATGGGACCCGCACCTGAGGGCGAAGCTGATCGTCACGGCAGAAAAACTGAACATCAAATTGCACGAAGGCGTCTATATGGCTTTCCGCGGGCCCACATTCGAAACCCCCGCCGAAATCCGCATGGCCATTAAAATGGGCGCGGATGCCGTCGGCATGTCGAGCGTGCCGGATTGCATCATCGCGCGTCATTGCGGCATGAAAGTCGTCGGCTGTTCGATGCTCACCAATATGGGCGCAGGATTGTCTGACGAAAAACTGAGCCATGCGCATACGCTGGAAATGGCGGCGCGGGGCGCAACGGCCTTTGAAAAACTGGTAACGGAGTTCGTGAAAGCGTTATGAGATGCTATGCCCATGAAATGTTTTGACCGCCCATCGCCGAATTTCGACGACCGCAAAGGCGGCGCAAAGCCCGAGCTGATCGTGCTGCACTATACGGCCATGGAGAGCGCGGAGGCCGCGCTTGAGCGCCTGACCGACGCAGCTTACCCCAAACGCGTTAGCGCCCATTACCTGATCGATGAAAAGGGTAATATCTATCAGCTGGTGGACGAAGAAAAACGCGCATGGCATGCGGGCATTTCCAGCTGGCAGGGCAAGGACGATGTGAATTCGCGCTCTATCGGTATCGAGATTTCAAACCGCGGCAGCGAGCCCTATACGAAGGAACAGCTGTTTTCGCTGGCACTGCTGTGCAAGGACATCATGTTCCGCCACGGCATCCCGCCCGAAAATATTATCGGCCATAGCGATGTGGCGCCTGACCGCAAGCAGGATCCGGGCGAGCATTTCCCCTGGGCCAAAATGTCGCGCCACGATGTCGGCGCATGGCCGAAGGTGGAGGCAAAGGATAAATTCAACGCCGCCGCCGCCGCAAAAAGCCCAAAGCAGCTGAAGAAACTGTTCAACGAAGCCGGATACGGCGTGGGCGCCTTTGGCAAGAACAAGCCCAAGCTGAAAGAAATCATTACCGCTTTCCAGCGGCACTTCGAACCCGAAGCTTTCAGCGATGCCTCCAAAACTCCCGGCGAGGCGACCGAAGAAACCGTCGCGCGCCTGCGCGCTGTGGCCCGCATGAACGCTGCGGCGCAGAAGAAACCCGATAGCGGTTCGACGCCCGCACCATAAATGATTGCTTTTAGGCTTAGATGGTAGATATGACAGAGCCCACCGACAAAGCTGAAAACGAGCCCTCTAAAAAATTACTACTTAAATTAAAGACACCACTGATTGTGGCAGCGGTCGGGTTATTCTGCTACTTATTAGCTCTGATATTGCCCTTATTCCTGTACCCTATATATGCCACATTATATGGCCTGATTATGGGCTACGACTTCGGCGATGGTGGTTACGGCAAGATGGGGGGCTAATTGTGAAGAATCGAAATCGACTGAAGTATCTTGGCGCTTCATCAGCATACATCCTGACCACGAGAGGCGCAGCATGATCATCACCGACGCGCCCTCCCCCAATTTCAATCCGCGCGCGGGCGGGCGGCGCCCTGATGTTATCATTTTGCACTATACCGATACGCGCACCACGTTTGACGCGCTGCAGATTTTGCAAAGCGTCGAGCGCAAGGTGAGCAGCCATTACCTTGTCGGCGACAACGGGCAGGTGATGCGCCTTGTGCCCGAAGAAATGCGCGCATGGCACGCCGGGCAATCGTGGTGGGAGGGCGAGGGGGATTTGAACTCGCGCTCCATCGGCATCGAAATACAAAACCCGGGGCATGGCTTCGGTTATGTCCCCTTCCCGCAGGTGCAGATGAACGCGGTGCTGGATCTCTGCCGCGGGATTATCGAGCGCTGGGGCGTGCTGCCCTACCATGTGCTGGGCCATTCCGATATCGCCCCCAACCGCAAGATCGACCCGGGTGAGCTGTTCCCCTGGGAATGGCTGGCGGGGCAGGGTGTTGGCCTCTGGCCGCAGCCCACCGAAACCGAAATGCTGGACGGGGCGGAGCTGCTGGGTAACGAGGATGCGATCAAGCTGCTGATGACGCGCTATGGCTATGACCCCGCGCAGGAATTCACGACGCTCATCACCGCCTTCCAGCGGCATTTCGAGGGCGATATTTTCACGCTGCCCGAGATTGTGGGCAAGCCGCACGCCCGCACTGTCGCCCGCATGATGGCCCTGATCCGGCAACGTCTGGCCCTGCGCCCCAAGGCACTTTGAATATCTGCTTAACCTCCCGATTAACTTCTTGAAAACGCAATAAATAAAACTGAGCGTTGCCGCAATAAAAAAGAGGGCCCCGTCGGCCCTCGCTTGTTTTCTGGTAGTCTTTTGTGCTTTTTGTGCAGTTCCGGTCGCAAATTTTTCCATTATTCCAGCCTACGCCTTTTTGCATGGAATGTCAAATAAAAATTGCGATATAAGTAATTTCAAAGGGTTAGGGAAAGGGGCGATTTGCGCTGCGGGCGGGAATCGCCTATAGTCCCCGCTACCAGAAGGCCGGGTAACCGCGATGCAAATCGAGGAAAGTCCGGGCTCCATGAAAATACGGTTCCGGATAACGTCCGGCGGGCGCGAGCCCAGGGAAAGTGCCACAGAAAACATACCGCTACCCGGCTTCGGTCGGGGTGTAAGGGTGAAAAGGTGCGGTAAGAGCGCACCGCGGAACTGGCAACAGTTTTGGCAGGGAAAACCCAACCAGGAGCAAGGCCAAATAGGGAAGGCAACGCTACTTCGGTAGCAAGGCTTGTTTTCTAGCCCGTCTTCCGGGTTGGCTGCCACAGGCGCCGGGTAACCGGCGCCGCAGACGAATGGTTACCACGTTGCAAGACGTACAGAACCCGGCTTACAGGCCTTCTGGTATTTTTTCCATATTATGAATTTTGGCGGGCAGGGCGGGATTTGGCCATTGCACGAAAAACGCACGATAAATCAGGCTTTTCCGCACCCGCGTGACATTGACGCAATAGCCCTTGTTTTATATAGTGTTAGCAGGGTCTAAAGTTCACAGAATCCGTTCACAGAAAACGGATCGCGCACGGGGTTTTTGATAACGGATGTCTTCCAAACGCACCAGCCTTGCGACGGGTGAGCCGGGTCATATCCCGGTGATGCTGCAGGAAGTTTTGCAGACCCTCGCGCCGCGCGACGGCGGCGTCTATGTCGACGGTACTTTCGGCGTCGGCGGCTATGCCCGCGCGATTTTGGAATCCGCAGACTGCACCCTCTATGCCATTGATCGCGATCCGGAAGCGCAGGCGCGCGCGGCCGCAATGTCGCGTGAATTTGAGGGCCGTCTTATTCCCCTTCACGGCTGCTTCGGCAGCGTCGCAGAATTGTTGAAATCCCAAGGCGTTACCAAGATCGACGGTCTTGTGCTCGATATCGGCGTTTCTTCCGTACAGCTCTCGACCCCTGCAAGGGGTTTTTCCTTTATGCACGACGGCCCGCTCGATATGCGCATGAGCAAAGAGGGAGAAAGCGCGGAGGACGTCGTGAATGGCGCATCCGAAGAGGATCTGGCTGATATTATTTTCACTTATGGCGAGGAACGCGCCTCGCGCAAGATCGCCCGCAGCATCGCCGCCGCGCGGCAACAGAAGCGCATCACAACCACCAAGGAACTCGCCCATATCGTGCATAGCGTGCTGCCCATGCACGGCGGGATGAAAACCGATACGGCCACACGCACATTCCAGGCGCTCCGCATCCATGTGAACGACGAATTAGGCGAGCTGGATCGGGCACTTGAGGCCGCCGAACACCTGATCGCGCCCGGCGGCCGCCTTGTCGTCGTTTCCTTCCATTCGCTGGAGGACTGGCGGGTGAAGAATTTCCTGAAGGAAAAATCGGGCCGCGCGCCCAATGTTTCCCGCCACTTGCCCATTGCCGCGCCCGCGCCGCCCGCGATTTTCACGGTAGAGAAAAACAGCGGGTTGCAGCCCACCCCCGCCGAAACCGCGCGCAATCCCCGCGCCCGTTCCGCCCGCCTGCGGTGGGGCATCAGAACAGACATCAGATCAGGAGACGCCCATGCGTAAATCCGCCCTTATCTGGATCATGCTGGCCGTGATTTCGGGCGCAGCCCTGTTCCATACAAGTCAAAAGGTTACCGACGGCCGCACGAAACTGGAAGCTATCGCCGCCCGCACTGCGAAAGAATCCGAAGCGCTCCGCGTACTCGAGGCCGAATGGGCATACCTCAACCAGCCCGGAAAACTTGAAAAGCTGGTAAAACAATACCTTGATCTCGCCCCCCTGAAGGGCAAGCAGTTCGGCAAGGTCGAGGATTTCGCCGAACGCACCAAAGAAGCCATCGCATCGGCCCTGCCCGCGCCCGAAGCCGAAAAAGCGCCTGAGAAACCAGTCGTCAAGATCATCCCCGCCGCGACGCCGCCCGCCGTAAAACCCGCGCCGAAACGCCCCGTCGAGGCCAGCGCCGCGCCGAAGCCGGTCGTCAAGCAAGCCCCCGCGCCCGCACCGGCAAGTAACCGCCAGTTCGGCGACCTGATGAAAAGCCTGGGGGTGCAGTAATGGCTGAAAATCATCAAGACGAAGATTTTACCGGCCATCACGCAGCATCGCTGGGCACCGCCAAGGTGCGCCTCGCCATGGTGGCGGCGGCTTTCCTGCTCGGCTATTTCGCTATCACGCTGCGCCTTGCCGACCTGACGCTTCTCTCCACGCCCTCATCGCCGCAACTGGCGCAGGCGCAGGACGTGCGCCCGCTTGCAAAGCCGCTCCGCGCCAGCCTGCTCGACCGCAACGGGGAGATCATGGCGGCATCATTGGCCATGGCCTCGCTCTATGCCGACGCGGGACAGATACAGGATGCGAAGGCAACCGCGCAGGAACTGGCCGCGATCCTGTCCGATGTGTCGGTGAAGGAACTTGAAACAAAATTATCATCGGGCAAGCATTTCATCTGGCTGGCGCGCAATATCACGCCGAAGCAGGAATATGCGATCAACGCGCTGGGCAATCCCGCGCTCGGCTTCCAGCAGGAAGAACGCCGCATTTACCCCTCCGAACGGCTTGCCGCGCACCTGACAGGCTATACCGATGTCGACGGCAGGGGCATTGCGGGCGCGGAAAAATTCTTTGAAAAGCAGCTGGCCGCCGGCAAAGAGCCCGTGCAGCTGTCCGTCGATCTTCGCGTGCAGCATATCCTGCACCGCGAGCTGGCGGCGTCGATGAAAACCTTCAGCGCCAAGGCCGCGACCGGCGTGGTGATGGACGTGAACAGCGGCGAGATTATCGCGGCAGTATCTCTGCCCGATTTCGACCCGCTGAAGCCCAAGGAAGCGTCGGACGACGAAAAATTCAACCGCCTGACACTCGGCGTTTACGAGATGGGCTCGACCATGAAGCTTTTCTCCACCGCCGCCGCGCTTGATAGCGGCAAGGTGGGCATGGGCGCGGTATTCGACGCAAGCGAGCCGATCAAATACGGCCGTTTCACCATCAACGATTACCACGCCAAGAAACGCGCGATGACCGTGCCGGAGATTTTCATCTATTCGTCCAACATCGGCACGGCCCGCATGGCGCAGGCGCTGGGCGACAACGGGCTGAAGGATTTCTACAAGCGCCTGGGCTTTTTCGAAGCCGTGCCGATCGAACTGCCGGAGCGCGGCAGCCCGCTGTACCCGAAGCCCTGGCGCGATATTTCGACGCTGACCACATCTTTCGGCCACGGCATCGCCGTGACCGCGCTGCATCTGGTGCGCGCAACCGCCGCTCTAGCCAACGGCGGCACGCTGGTGGTGCCCACGCTGCTGAAGGGTAAAAAATCGCTATCGCCCGAACCCGAAGGCGAGCGCGTGGTGAAACCGCAGACATCGGCGCAGATCCGCCAGCTGCTGGAACTGGTCGTCGCCAGCGGCACGGGCAGCAAGGCCGGCGTCGAAGGCTACAACGTCGGCGGCAAGACCGGCACGGCGGAGAAAAATACCGGCGGCAATTACAAACACGATTTATTGCTGTCGAGCTTCATCGGCGTCTTCCCCATCGAAAGCCCGCGTTTTGCCGTGCTGGCGATGCTGGACGAACCGAAGCCGACCAAGGAAAGCTATGGCTATGCCACCGGCGGCTGGACGGCTGCGCCCGTCGTCAGCCGCGTGGTGGAACAGCTGGCGCCGCTCTATCGCATGGCGCCCGAAGAAGACACTCGCCCCGCCGTGCTTCAGGCCATGGGCAAATACATGAAAGAAGGAATAGGCCGTGCATCTGCTGGAACTGACCGCTGACACCGGCCCGCTTAAAGCGGGAGATCAAGAAAAAGCCGCCAGCCTGAATATCACAGGCCTGACGTCCGACAGCCGCGAAGTGCGCGCGGGCTATCTCTTCGCCGCTTTCCCGGGCGCGAAGGCCGATGGAAGACGGTTTATTACCGATGCGGTGAAACGCGGCGCGGTTGCCGTGCTGGTGCCCGAAGGCACGGATACGACAGGCATCGACGCGATCGTGATCGAGGATAAAAACCCCCGCCAGCGCTTCGCGCGCCTTGCCGCCAATTTCTTCGGCAAGCAGGTGGAAACCATTACCGCCGTCACGGGCACGAACGGCAAAAGCTCGACCGTCAATTTCTGCCGCCAGATCTGGCAGTCGATGGATCATGCCGCCGCATCGCTGGGCACGCTGGGCGTGATTGCCCCCGGCGTCAACCGCCCCGGTGCGCTGACCACCCCCGACCCCGTGACGCTGCATGCGGAAATTGCGGAGCTTGAAGCTTCCGGCGTTTCGCATCTTGCGCTTGAAGCATCTAGCCAAGGGATGGATCAATATCGCCTTGACGGCCTGCACATCACGGCCGCCGGTTACACCAACCTGACGCGCGACCATCTGGATTATCACGGATCGATGGAAAATTATTTCCAGGCCAAACTGCGCCTGTTCACCGAAGTGATGCAGCCAAACGGCGTTGCGGTGATTAACGCGAACACGCCTTATTCGGAGCGCATTGTCGAGGCCTGCGAGAAACGCGGCGTGCGCGTTGTCGAATACGGCACGGGTGCAAGGCATATCCGCCTGAACAAGCGGAAGCCCCTGCCCTCCGGGCAATTCGTCGACCTGCTGGTCTTCGGCGAGCGGTACGAGCTTGAACTGCCGCTGGTGGGCGAATTCCAGGCCGAGAACGCGCTTTGCGCGCTGGGCCTTGTGATCGCGCAGGATGTGGACAACCGCCTGCTGCATATGCAGGGCGTTTACGCGCTTGAACGGTTGCAGAGCGTGCGCGGGCGGCTGGAATTTGCCGCGCGTCACCCGAATGGTGCGGCCATCTATGTCGATTACGCGCATACGCCCGACGGATTGGAAACCATGCTGAAGGCGCTGCGCCCCCATGCGCATAAACATTTGCATGTGGTGTTTGGCTGCGGCGGAGACCGCGACCGCGGCAAGCGTCCGATGATGGGCGAGATTGCCGTGCGGCTGGCCGACAAGGTGATCGTGACCGATGACAACCCGCGCACCGAAGACGCGGCCTTTGTGAGATCTGAAATCATGGCGGGCGCGAAGGGCGCGACCGAAATCGGCGGCAGGCGCGAGGCGATCCGCGCCGCGATCCGCGCGCTCGGCCCCGAAGATGTGCTGGTGATTGCCGGCAAGGGCCATGAACAGGGGCAGATTGTGGGCAAGGAAGTTTTGCCGTTCGACGATGTGAGCGAGGCGAAAGCCGCCGTGCTCGAGGTGACGAAATGAAGCATGAAGTAATCTGGACCTCGAAGGATATGGCCGCTGCCACGAAAGGCAGCGTGACGCATGAGTTTACCGCCACGGGCGTTTCCATCGATACGCGCACGATTAAAAAGGGCGAAACCTTTCTGGCGTTGAAGGGCGACAAGCTGGACGGCCATGATTATGTGGCCGCCGCCTTCAAGGCCGGCGCGTCATCAGCCATCGTCAGCAAGGATTTCAAGCCTGCGGACGCCAGCTGGCCGCTGCTGGTCGTCGGCGACACGATGGAGGCGCTGGTGGCGCTGGGCCATGCGGCGCGTGACCGCGCAACCGCAACCGTGATCGGCGTCACCGGTTCGGCCGGCAAGACGGGCACGAAGGAAATGCTCTATACGATGCTGGAGGCGCTCGGCAAAACCCATGCGTCGAAGAAAAGTTTCAACAACCATTGGGGCGTGCCGCTGACGCTGTCCAATCTTGCGCCCGACGCAAAATACGCCGTGTTCGAAATGGGCATGAACCATACCGGCGAGATGGCGCAGTTGACGCAGCAAGTGCGCCCGCAGATCGTGCTGATCACGACGATCGAGCCCGCGCATATCGAGCATTTTAAAACCGTGGAGGCGATTGCCGACGCGAAAGCGGAAATCTTCCAGTCGATGGACGATAAAGGCATTGCGATTTTACCCGCCGACAACCAGCATTTCCGCCGCCTGAAGGCCGCCGCCGAAAAACAGGGGTTGCGCAAAATCTACGGCTTTGGCGAGGATGAAGAGGCGCAGATACGGCTGGTCGATTGCACGCTCCATGCCGACAGCAGCCGCGTGACCGCCGATATTCTGGGCGAGCGCGTCAAATACCGCCTTGCCATTCCCGGCAAGCATATCGTGATCAATTCTCTGGCTGCCCTTGCCGCCGTGAAACTCGCTGGCGGGAATTTGACCGAGGCAGTTGAGGCGCTGAAGAATTCCGAACCTGTCGAGGGCCGCGGCAATCGCCGCCTGCTGACATTGGTCGAAGGCCAGCCGCCGGTGGTGATTATCGACGAAAGCTATAACGCCAACCCCACATCGATGGTGGCGGCATTGAAAGTATTCGAGATGGTGGTGCCCGTCGAGGGCGGCCGCCGCATTGCGGTGCTGGGCGACATGCTGGAGCTGGGCAAGGACGGCCCGCGCCTGCATGCCGATATCGCCAACCCGCTGTTGAAGGCCAAGGCCGATGTTCTTTACTGCTGCGGCCCGCTGATGGACGCGCTCTATCAGGCTTTGCCGCCCGACTGGCGCGGCGCGCATACGCATGACAGCAAGGAACTGGCGGCTGTGGTGACGGGCATTGTGAAACCCGGCGACGTGCTGCTGGTGAAGGGTTCGGCCGGATCGAAAATGGGCTATATCATCCACGCGTTGCAATCATTGCAGCAGGACAAGGGGCATAAACGCCATGTTGTATAACCTCCTCTTCCCGCTGGCCGAGCAGTATCAGGTTTTCAACCTGCTTAAATACCTCACCTTCCGCACCGGCGGGGCGATGATGACGGCCTTGATCATGTGCCTTGTGATCGGGCCTTCTTTCATTCGCTGGCTGAAATCGAAAAAGGCGGAACAGCCCATCCGCTCCGACGGGCCGGAAACGCACCAGAAGAAAAAAGGCACGCCCACCATGGGCGGGTTGATGATTTTGTTCTCGGTCACGGTTTCCAGCATTTTGTGGGTCGATATCACCAACCCCTATATGTGGCTGGTGCTCTGGGTCTTTATCGGCTTCGGCGCGATTGGTTTCCTTGACGACTATGCCAAGCTGACCAAAAAGGGCAGCAAGGGCGTGCCGGGCAAGGTGCGGTTGCTGCTGGAATGCGCGATCGCCGCCGTTGCGGTGCTGGCCTATATGAACCTTACGACCGGCACTGTCGGCTGGGCGGCGCTGGCCTTCCCCTTCTTCAAATCCTTCCTGCTGAACATGTCGTGGTTCTTCGTGCCCTTCGGCATTTTCATCGTCGTGGGCGCGGCCAATGCGGTGAACCTGACCGACGGGCTTGACGGTTTGGCGATTGGGCCCATCATGATCTCTGCCGCCAGCTTCGGCGTGATCGCCTACCTGATCGGCAACGCGGTCTTCGCCAACTATTTACAGGTGCATTACGTGGCCGATTGCGGCGAACTGGCGATTTTCTGCGGCGCGCTGGTGGGGGCGGGCCTTGGCTTCCTCTGGTTCAACGCGCCGCCTGCGATGGTTTTCATGGGCGATACCGGCTCGCTCTCCATGGGCGGCGCGCTCGGCACCATCGCCGTCGTTACCAAGCATGAAATCGTCCTTGGCATTATCGGTGGATTGTTCGTGATCGAAACGCTGTCGGTGATCATACAGGTGGTGTCGTTCAAGACGCGCGGCAAGCGTGTCTTCCAGATGGCACCCATCCACCACCATTTCGAGAAACTTGGCTGGCCGGAGACGCAGGTGGTCATCCGTTTCTGGATTATTTCCATCGTCCTGGCCCTCATCGGCCTGTCAACGCTGAAGCTGAGGTAAAATGATCGACCTTAGCCCCCTCAAACCCGCAATGAACAACAAGGCCGCCGCGATCCTCGGCCTTGGCAAATCGGGCATGCCGGTGTTCGAGGCCTGCCGCCGTGCGGGTATTCCCTGCGTGCTCTGGGACGATAACGCCGATGCGCGCACGGCTGCTGTGGCGGCAGGCGCAACTGTTGAAGACCTGTCACAGGCCGATTTCTCCAAATTCGCCTTCCTCTGCATGTCGCCCGGCATACCGCTGACGCATCCGAAACCGCATCCGGCTGCGCTGAAGGCACAGGCGGCAGGCGTAGAAATTATCGGCGATATCGAATTATTCCATCGCGCCAAGCCGAAGAACCGCACGATTGGCATTACAGGAACGAACGGCAAATCGACCACCACCGCGCTGATCGGCCATATTCTGAAAGAAGCCAAAGTGCCCTCCGCCGTCGGCGGCAATATCGGCGAAGCCGTGCTGACGCTGCCCGACCTGCCCGAGGATGCGATTTATGTGCTGGAGATGTCGTCCTACCAGACCGACCTCTGCCCCACCTTCGCGCCGACGATCGCGGCGATGCTCAACATCAGCCCTGACCACCTTGACCGCCACGGCGACATGAACGGCTATGTCGCGGCGAAGGAGCGTATGTTCAAGGGCGCGGGCGTGGCCGTTGTCGGCGTCGACGACGAATATTCGCAGGGGCTGCTGGACCGCGTAAAGCAAAAAGGCCTGCGCAAAACGATCGCTATTTCCGTCGGCCGCCCGCTTACCTCCGGCATTTATGTTTCCGCCGAGGGCGTGATGTTCGACGGGCGCGACAAGATCATGAACCTGAACACCTGCCCCGCATTGCAGGGCCAGCACAACTGGCAGAACGCCGGCGTCGCCTTCGCCGTCTGCCGCGAGGCGGGCGTTGCGCCGGATGTGATCGCCAAGGCGATGCAGACCTTCCCCGGCCTTGCCCACCGCCAGAACACCGTCGCCATCATCAATGGCATCGCCTATATCAACGACAGCAAGGCCACCAACGATCAGGCGGCCGCCATGGCGCTGCGTACCTTCGATCCCATCTACTGGATCGCAGGCGGCAAGCCCAAGGACGGCGGGTACAAGGACTGCGAAAAATATCTGGAGCGCGTGCGCCATGCGTTTTTGATCGGCGAGGCCGAAGCCGGCATGGCCGAATGGCTGAACGGCAAGAACGTCCATTTCACGCGCTGTGGCACGCTCGACAAGGCCGTCGAAGCTGCGCATCGCATGGCACAGGAAGAACGCAAGGAGAAAGCCGTCGTGCTGCTCTCTCCCGCCTGCGCGAGTTTCGACCAGTTCAAGAATTTCGAGAAACGCGGAGAGGCTTTCGTGGGCCTCGTGCAGGCGCTTGTCCCGCCCGCCACCATTAAAAGGGGTAACGGATGACGGAATACCTTGCCAGAAGCGATAAATCCATCCTCGGCCGCTGGTGGTGGTCGGTTGACCGCTGGACGATGGGCGCGCTGCTGGTATTGGTGGCAGCCGGCGTGCTGTTGGTGACTGCGGCATCCCCTGCCGTCGCCGAGCGCCTGCACCTGCCGCCCTTCTACTTCGTCATGCGCCATATCGCCTTCCTTGTGCCGTCGCTGCTGTTGATGTTCGGCATTTCTGTTTTTGGCAGAAAATTACTGTGGCGTACCTCCGTCCTTACCCTTGGCATGGCGATGCTGCTGATGATTGCGGCGGTTTTATTTGGCCCCGAGGTCAAAGGCGCGACGCGCTGGGTGCATTTGTTCGGTTTCTCGCTGCAACCCTCCGAATTCGCCAAGCCCGCCTTTGCCGTTGCCGCCGCCTGGCTGATTTCGCGCGGGCAGGCGCAGGACAATTTGCAGGGCGCTTTCCTTGCCACCGGCCTGTTCGGGGCGGTGCTGGGCCTGCTGCTGCTGCAGCCCGATTTCGGCATGTCGTTCGTTCTGACCGCGATCTGGGGCGTGCAGATTTTCATGGCCGGATTGCCGATGATCTGGGTTCTGGCGCTGGGCTGCGCGGGCCTTGCGGCCGTTGGCGGCGCCTACGCCTTCTTCCCGCACGTGGCGAGCCGTGTTGACCGTTTCCTTGATCCCGCCAGCGGTGATAACTATCAGGTGCAGAAATCGCTGGATGCTTTCTCGAACGGCGGGTTGTTCGGTACCGGCCCCGGCCATGGCATGGTAAAGATGACGCTGCCCGACGCGCATGCGGATTTCATTTTCGCGGTTGCGGGCGAGGAGCTGGGGATGCTGGCCGCTGTATTCCTCGTCGGTGTGTTCTGCTTTATCCTCATCCGTTCGCTGGCGCGCGTGATGAAGAGTGAGGACCTGTTTATCGTGCTGGCCGCCGGCGGCCTTCTGACGCAATTTGCGCTGCAGAGTCTGATCCATATGGGATCGTCGCTGCAGCTGCTGCCCGCCAAGGGCATGACGCTGCCGTTTATTTCCTACGGCGGATCGTCGCTGCTGGCGCTCGGCATCGGCATGGGGATGCTGTTATCACTTACGCGCAAACGCACACAGGCTGCGCCATCGGCGCAGTGGCGCAACTGGACAACCGGAGAACAACATGCCTGATAAAAAAACAATCGTATTGGCCGCAGGCGGCACGGGCGGGCATCTGTTCCCCGCCGAAGCGCTGGCGCAGGAACTGCTGCATCGCGGGCATAAGGTGATTATCGTCACTGACAAGCGCGGCAATGCCTTCAAGAGCCTTGGCGACCGCGTGGAGATCCACACCGTGCGCGCCGCGACGCTGAAGGCGGGCATCGTATCGAAAGCCAAGGCCGTGCTGGATATGGGCATCGGCATCGTGCAGGCCGGTGTAAAATTAAAGCAATGGAAGCCCGATGTGATCGTCGGCTTCGGCGGTTACCCTTCGTTCCCCGGCGTTTTCGCGGGGCAGAAACTGGGCATCCCGACCATTTTGCATGAACAGAATGCCGTGCTGGGCAAGGCCAATGTCTGGCTGGCAGATAAAGCCGAGCAGATCGCCGTATCGCTGCCCGGCACCAAGGGCGTGAAGAAAAAGAACGAGGAAAAACTGGTCATCACCGGCAACCCCGTGCGCGCCGACATTGTCGCGACGCGGAACGCCGTGTACCAGCCGCCCGCTACGAACATGAATATCTTCATCACCGGCGGCAGCCAGGCGGCGAAAGTTTTCGCCGAGGTCGTGCCCGCCGCCGTCGGCCAATTGCCCGACGATATGAAGAAAAAACTGAACGTCGTGCACCAGTGCCGCGAGGACGATATCAAGGCGACAGAGGCGAAATATGCGCAGGCCGGCGTGAATGTGGAGATTAAATCATTCTTCAACGACATGGCCGACCGCCTGAAAGGCTGCCACCTGTTTATCGGCAGATCCGGCGCATCGACGGTGGCGGAGATTGCAACCGTGGGGCGCCCCGCGATTTTCGTGCCCTATCCGGGACACGCCGATATGCAGCAGAAACACAATGCCGAAACCGTCTGCAGCAATGGCGGCGGGTGGCTGATGATGCAGGACGGCTTTACGCCCGAAACGCTGGCCGCGCAGCTGAAAGAAATTATCAACGATCCGCATAAACTGGTGATTGCGGCGGCGGCGGCGAAAGCCTGCGGCCAGCCCGATGCGGCAAAAAATCTGGCAGATGTTGTTGAAAAGAAACTGGCGGCACCGAAACCGTAATGAAATGTAGTTTTTGTAAAAAGCGCGCGATTCAGAAAGACGGCTCCTTTGTGTTCTTAGGGGGCGGAGCCCTCTTCATGCAGGACAAGAAAAATGGCGGGCCGCATGAAAAAATGGAAGCGCTTTTCGATGTAGGAATTCACGGCGGCCAATCCACGCCTGATGTGATCCATCATATCGACACGGACCAATCTCAAGGCCAGTTCGAAATAAATTTTTGCTCGACAAAATGTCTGAGAAAGTTCTTCGACAAGATTGTGGATAAATTAGAGACAAAGAAAAAGAAAGAAAACAGATGAAACAGGCTTTCCCCTTCCCCATCGGCACGGTGCATATTATCGGCATCGGCGGCATCGGTATGAGCGGCTATGCCGAGGTGCTGCATAATCTTGGTTACAAGGTGCAGGGGTCTGACCAGTCCGAAAACGCCAACGTGATGCGCCTGCGCGCGCTGGGCATCAAGGTATCGATCGGTCATGCGGCCGAAAACATCATCAACGGCGATGGCAAACCCTGCGCCGTTGTGGTGAAATCGACGGCGGTGAAGGACACCAACCCCGAAATTATCGCCGCCAAGGCGCAGAATGTGCCGGTCATTCCGCGCGTCGCGCTGCTGGCCGAGCTGATGAAATCGAAATGGTGCGTGAATATTTCCGGCACACATGGCAAGACGACCACCACGTCGATGATCGGCCATGTGATGGAAAAATCGGGCCTTGACCCCACCGTCATCAACGGCGGCATCATCAACGCCTATGGCACCAATACGCGCATGGGCGCATCGAACTGGATGGTTGTGGAATCGGACGAGAGCGACGGCACATTCGCCAAGCTGCCGTCGGTTGCCAGCATCATCACCAATATCGACCCCGAGCATATGGATTATTTCGGCGATTTCGAGACGGTGAAGGACGCTTACGTCGCTTACGCGCAGAACCTGCCGTTTTACGGCCTGGTGGTCGCCTGCATCGACCATCCGGTTGTCGAAGAATTGCTGCCGCGTTTCCAGCGCCGTGTAACGACCTATGGTTTTTCGGACAAGGCCGATATTCAGGCCGTGAATGTCGAAACGACACCGGAGGGCCTGACCTATGATATCAAGATCAACAATCCGCGCCTGACGGGCTTCGGCCCTGAAATCAAAGGCGTGAAGTTGCCGATGTTCGGGCCGCATAACGTGCTGAACTCGCTGACCACTTTCGCCATCGGCCATGATATCGGCATTCCGGCGGAGAAGATCATCGCGGCGCTGTCGAAATTCTCGGGCGTGAAGCGCCGCTTCTCGACCACCGGCATCGTCAACGGCGTGACGGTGATCGACGATTACGGCCACCATCCGGTCGAAATCGCGGCCGTGCTGCGCGCGGGCCGCGATGCGATTTCGGGCAACAAGGCCCAAAACAAGAATAATCGCGCGGGACGCCTGATCGCGCTGGTGCAGCCGCACCGTTACACGCGCCTGTCATCCCTGTTCGATGAATTCTGCACCTGTTTCACGCTGGCCGACGAAGTGATCGTGGCCGATGTTTATTCGGCGGGGGAAGAACCCATTCCGGGTGTGAACAAGGAAGCGCTGGCAAGCTGCATCCGTAAATCGGGCAAGGACAGGGTGCATACATTGAATGCACCAACCGATCTGGCGCCGCTGGTGGCCAGCATCGCGAAGCCCGGCGATTTCGTGATCTGCCTTGGCGCAGGAACGATTACGCAATGGGCGCATGCGCTGCCGAAGGAACTGGAACAAATCTGGGGCATCGCGCCCGCCAAGGCGAACGGGACGCATAAATAATGACCACCACCGCCCCCACATTGCAGTCGCTGCAAGACGGCCCGCGTTTTCCCGCGGGGCTGGTCGAGAAGCTGCCGAAGGTGCGCGGGCGGCTGACGCCGAATGCGCCCTTGGGCCATATGACATGGTTCGGCGTGGGCGGCCCTGCGGAAGTTTTGTTCAAGCCCGCAGATAAAGAAGACCTTGTCAATTTCGTCACGCACTGCCCGAAGGATATTCCGATTACTGTGCTGGGCGTGGCGTCGAACCTGATTATCCGCGACGGCGGCGTGCCCGGCGTTGTTATCCGCATGGGGCGTGAATTTGCGACCATCGAGGCGTTGTCGACCAACGTGACGGCGGGCGCGGCTGCGCTTGATATGAACGTTGCGCTGCATGCGGCGAAGCATAGCATCGCGGGACTCGAGTTTCTGTCGGGTATCCCCGGCACCATCGGCGGGGCGCTGCGCATGAACGCGGGTGCCTATGGCGGCGAGGTGAAGGACGTATTGATTGCGGCGGAAGTCCTGTTCCGCGACGGCACGGTGAAGGAAATGACGGCGAAGGACATGGGGCTTTCATACCGCCACAATGACCTGCCGAAGGACGTGATCTTCATGGGCTGCCGCCTGCGCGGCCATACGGGCAAGGTGCCGGACATCGAGAAAAAGATGGACGAGATTAAAACCAAGCGGTCGGAAAGCCAGCCGATTAAAACAAAAACCGGCGGCTCGACATTTGCCAATCCGGACGGCAAGCGCGCCTGGCAGCTGGTGGACGAAGCTGGCTGCCGCGGTTTCAAAATCGGCGGCGCGCAAATTTCCGAGATGCATTGCAATTTCATGATCAATACCGGCGACGCAACCGCCGCCGATATCGAGCGTCTGGGCGAAGAAGTGCGCAAACGTGTTGCGGAAAAGTCGGGCATCATGTTACGCTGGGAAATCAAGCGTATCGGCATCCCGCTTGAAAAAGATAACGACATTAAAGAGATGATTGGAAAGAGCGATGGCCACTAAACGCAAGACAGTCGCAGTGTTAAAAGGGGGCTGGTCCTCCGAGCGCGATGTTTCCCTGTCTTCCGGCGCGGAATGCGCCAAGGCGCTCCGCGAAAAAGGCTATGACGTCAAAGAGATAGACGTGCAGCGCGACCTCTCGCTGCTGATCGCGGCGCTCACGCCCGCGCCCGATGTTGTCTTTAATGCCTTGCACGGCAAATGGGGCGAGGACGGCTGCGTGCAGGGGGTGCTTGAAATCCTGAACATCCCCTATACCCATTCCAGTTCGCTCTCGTCTGCCTTGGCGATGAACAAGCAGCGCGCGAAAGAAATCCTGAAGCCCATGGGCGTTCCCTGCCCCGAGGGCGAGCTCATTCATATTGACGAGATCCGGAAGGGGCGCATCCCCTTCGAGCCGCCTTACGTGGTGAAGCCGAATAACGAGGGCTCCTCCGTCGGTGTATATATTGTACGTCAGGGCGACAACAAGCCGCCGCTGGGCCTCGACAAATGGTCTTACGGGCCTTATGCGCTCGTCGAAAAATACATTCCGGGCCGCGAATTGTCGGTCGGCGTGATGGGCGCACAGGGCGAGAAGCCGCGCGCGATCACCGTTACGGAAATAAAGACAGCCCTCGATTTCTATAACTACGAGGCGAAATACGCTGCCGGCGGATCGGTCCACGTGATCCCCGCCAACATCAATGCGGAAGTTTTCGAGGAAGCGAAGCGCATTGCCGCCTTCGCGCACGAAAAACTTGGCTGCACAGGTGTCACGCGCAGCGATTTCAGGTATAATGATTTAGAACCGGGTGTTTCGGGACTCTTTTATCTCGAAACGAATACACAGCCCGGCATGACGCCTACTTCGCTGGTTCCGGAGCAGGCGGCTCACTTGGGGATGACTTTTGGGGACCTTGTGGAATGGCTCGTCGAAAACGCGGCGATACATACATAAGGTTAAGACTGGGGATAGATGAAGTTCTTGAATTGGCGCGGAGCTCCGCTTTCGCGCCGGAGCGCCCGCGTATGGATGCTCCGGCTGCGCACATGCGGCATTGTGCTGGGCGTTGTCGGGCTGACCGGCGGCGCCGGCTATTACGGCTGGACGCGCCTGCCCTTCGCGCTGGTATCATCCTGGGTATCCGAAAAAACACTGACAACGACTGCCGCCGCCGGTTTCCACGTGAACGAAATTCTGGTCACGGGCAGGAAGCGCATTTCGCAGGATGATCTGCTGGCGCGCCTCAACGTGCATTACGGCGACCCGATCTTCGGCGTCAATGTCACCGCCGCGCGCGACCAGCTTGCCGAAATTTCATGGGTAAAGGATATTTCCGTCACCCGCCGCCTGCCCGATAAAATCGTCGTGCAGTTGAAAGAGCGCGCGCCTGCCGCGCTGTGGCAGTACCAGAAGAAACTTTCCGTCATCGACGCCGACGGCCGCACACTGGCATCCAAAGACCTTGGTGAATTCCAGAGCCTGCCGCTCGTCGTCGGCGAAGACGCGCCCGAACATGCGGCGGCGCTGCTGCGCATGCTGGCGGCGGAGCCTGCGGTGATGCAGCAGCTGTCCAGCGCGGTGCGCGTCGGTTCGCGCCGCTGGGACCTGCGCCTGAAAAACGGCATCAACGTCAAGCTGCCCGAGGCCGAGGCCGAACTGGCGCTGGCGCGCCTTGCTGCGGAAAGCGACGGCTTGCTGACCAAGAATATCGTATCCATCGACCTGCGCCTGCCGGAACAAATCACCGTGCAGCCCGGGCCGGCACAAGTCACAGAAGATAAAAAAACCATCTAAAAAAGCGGGGAAAAGATGATGAAGGAAGACAAAGGCGAACTGAAGGCACATAAACCGCAGGCTGGCAAAACCCAGCCGCAGCGGCAAAAGCATCAGGAAAACCTGTTTTCCAAGAACATCATTGCCGCGCTCGATATCGGCTCGTCGAAAGTTGTCTGCTTTATCGCCGAGATCAAGAGCCACGGCACGATCGAAGTGGTCGGCATCGGCCATCAGGCATCCAAGGGCGTGAAATCCGGCACCATCGTCGACCTGAAGGCTGCCGAAGGCGCGGTCGCCGCAGCGGTCGAGTCCGCCGAGATGATGGCGAAAGACCATTTGCAGGGCAGCCCCATCCGGCAAGTGTTTGTCTCCGTGCCCGGCATGCATACGCTTACCCATCGCCTGCCCGTGAACGTGCGCATCGGCGGCCATGAAGTGACCGAGCGTGACATTCGCGGCGCGCTGCAGCAGAGCCGCAATGTCGCCGTGCCCGGCCGTGACGAACTGATCCACGTCATCGCCACCGGCTATTCCATCGACAAGCAGAAGGGCATTTCCGAGCCGCGCGGCATGACGGGCCAGAACCTTGAAGTCAATATCGCGCCCGTGACCGCGCTTACGCCCGCCACGCGCAATCTGGCCGGTATCGTCCATCAAAATCACCTCGAGATCGAAGGCTATTGCGCAGCGCCCTATGCCGCCGGCCTTGCCGCGCTGGTCGAAGATGAAAAAGACCTTGGCTGCACCGTGATCGATATGGGCGGCGGCACGACGGGAATTGCCGTGTTTTCCGGTGGAAAACTGGTCTATTCGACCGCCATCCCCGTCGGCGGCAACCATGTGACCAGCGATATCGCGCGCGGGCTTCTTACCTCCATGACCGATGCCGAGCGCATCAAAACGCTCTACGGATCAGCGCAGGCTGGCGGTCTTGACGACAGTGCGATGATCGACGTTCCGCCGGTCGGCGAAGAAGAACATTCGCAACCGAACTACGTGCCGCGCTCCGTGCTCGGCAATATCATCCAGCCGCGCATCGAGGAAACATTCGAATTAGTGCGTCAAAAGCTGGATGACAGCGGCATCGGCAAAATCGCCGGACGCCGCGTCGTGCTGACGGGCGGCGCATCGCAGCTGCCGGGTCTCTGCGAAATCGGGCAGCTTATTCTTGATAAACAAATTCGTCTCGGCCGTCCGCAACGCATCAAGGGCCTCGCTGAATCAACCGGCGGCCCCGCATTTTCTGCCTGCGCGGGATTGCTTCACTACGCCGCGGAACATCAGGATGAAATTCCGCGCGCTGCGCAAAACCAATTCGGCATCAACCTGCCGTTTAACACGCAACTGCTCCACAAGGTAACTCTTTGGTTGAAGGAGAACTGGTAAGCGACTCAAACTGCAAACAACTTCGCGCTTTCTTCTTCCTCTTGCTAATTCTTGGGGGAATATTAGGGGAAAGAGATTGTCAAAAAAAGTGCAAGATCAAAGCATGATGACTCTGGAAAGCTCGAATCACTTCAAGGTAGAATCATCAATCGAAGCGGAGGAATAAAAACAATGGCAATCAACATTAGAATGCAATCACAGACGAACCGGCTCAGGCCGAAAATCACCGTGATTGGCGTCGGCGGTGCCGGCGGCAATGCGGTCAACAACATGATCAATTCCAATCTCGAAGGCTGCGAATTCCTGGTGTGCAACACCGATGCGCAGGCGCTCGAGGGCAATTCTGCCTCGCATAAAATCCAGCTCGGCGTGAACGTCACGCGCGGCCTGGGCGCTGGCGCAAACCCCGAAGTGGGTCGTGCGGCAGCCGAGGAAAGCATCGACGAAATCATGGCGTATCTCGAAGGCTCGAACATGGTCTTCGTGACATGCGGCATGGGCGGCGGCACCGGCACCGGCGCTGCTCCCGTGATCGCACAGGCTGCGCGCGAAGCGGGCATCCTGACCATCGGCGTCGTGACCAAGCCCTTCCACTTCGAAGGCACGCACCGCATGAAACTGGCCGAGAACGGCATCAACGAGCTGCAAAAGCACGTCGATACGCTGATCATCATCCCGAACCAGAACCTGTTCCGCATCGCCAACGAGAAGACGACCTTCGCGGACGCCTTCAAGATGGCCGATGAAGTGCTTCAGTCTGGCGTGCGCGGCGTGACCGACCTGATGGTCATGCCGGGCCTCATCAACCTCGACTTCGCCGACGTCCGCGCGGTCATGGCAGAGATGGGCAAGGCGATGATGGGCACCGGTTACGGCGAAGGCGAGCGTCGCGCAGTTGCGGCCGCTGAATCCGCCATTTCCAACCCGCTGCTCGACGATGTCTCGATGAAAGGCGCCCGCGGCGTCCTTATCAACGTCATCGGCGGCTCCGACCTCACGCTGTTTGAAGTTGACGAAGCCGTCAACCGCATCCGCGATGAAGTCGATCCCGATGCGAACATCATCTTCGGCTCGACGCAGGACGACACGCTGGATGGCAAGATGCGCATCTCGGTTGTCGCAACCGGCATCGAAGCGCCGCAGGCTGCTGCCCGCCCCATGCATTATTCGAGCGCTGGCGTTGAACCCGCCCGCCGCCCGATTACGCAGCAGGCGCCGCAACAGGCTCCCGTGCGCCCCGCCGTCAATACGCAACCCGGTTACACCGCTTACAGCGGCAATTCGGCTGGTGCGCGTGATACCGTGCGTGACAGCTACGGCACTGGCAGCCTTCCGGCTTCCATCCTGCCCTCGGCGTCGCGTCCGGTCGTGTCTCCGCACGCTTCGGCAACGGCTCAACCCGCTATGGCGCAGCGTCCGCAACAGCAACAGCCGGTCGCGCAAGCGCCCGCCGCTCCGGTTGCAGGCTATGCGCCGCCGCAACCCGGCGATGGCTGGGATCGTTCTCCCGAACCGCAGGCCCAGACGGGCTTCGCGCAAGGGGCAACGGGCGGTTACGCACAGACCGCAGCCGCACGCAAGCTGAACGAGCAGGAAGGCAGCTGGGGCACCAAGCCCAGCACGCCCCCTGTGACGCAAAACTATCCGCAGCGCAATGTGACGGCACCCGCGACAGCGGCCCAGCCCAAAGCACAGCGCCACGGCAACAGCTTCATCCCCCCGAAACCGGTCGACCCCCGCATCAGCGGCGCAGACCTGTTCGCGGGCGAGACGCTGACCGCGACCAAGACCGAAGCGGCCGTTGAAAAACAGCCGAAGAAGTCGCCGTCGCTGTTCGAACGCTTTACGCTCCAGCGGGAGAAGGAAGTTACGGTTCCTGCCCCCGCCGCGCCGAAGGCAGAGCCCAGCCTTACCGTCCAGGAAGGCGGCAAGCAGGCGGAGGACGAGCTGGATATTCCGGCTTTCCTGCGTCGCCAGGCGAACTAATCCTTCGCCGCTTCGGTAAGTAAAAAACCCCCGGGAGCGATCCCGGGGGTTTTTCTTTATGGGCGGCTTTCTATTCTTCAGGCGCGCGTGATATGCAAAGAAACCCGCTTGTGCTATGCTTAACTACTCCTAGAAAAAACTCAAGAATCACTCAATGGCCCTTCGAGCATACATTGATGAAAGCGCCGATGGACTTGGCTCACATACGGCCGTAATGGCAGGTTACGTAGCCAAACCTGAAGCGTGGGTCAATTTTTCTGCTGAGTGGAAAGAAGAGCTTGATAGGCAAAAAAAGCCATTCTTTAGCGCCACCAAGAAGATATTTTCCGGTGGCGGGTCGACTAGAAATGCCGAAAAATTTTATAGGATTATAGAACGACATGCGGATTTCGGCATTTCCGTCACTACGAATATACCGAATTACCGCAAGCTCATGGATAGAATCGATTTTCCCGCTGAGTTTAGAGAAATAGAAGAGTTTAAAAAATTAAAAGATCCCTTCGCGTTAATGTATCAAGCGTTTATTGAGCTTTCATTACACGACAAAGAGACTTTGCTCCATATATATGAACCAATTGATTTTATCTTTGATGAAACCTCGAAATACAAAGCGCTTATTAGTCGGTCTTTTAAATACACTCACTACTCGGCAACAAAAGTGGGAATTCCGTTAGAAAAACTGGGGGCTATGCCTATCTTTGAGGACGACAAAAAATCGCTTCCGCTCCAGGCTGCAGACCTTCTTGCGAGACTGGTTAGAAACACAGAGGTTATCGGAGTTCAGTGGGACGGGTCTCAAATGCCTTGGAATAAAAACAAGAGGATTCCGTGCTTGTGCGTGGACTTGGGCGAAGCTTATTTTCTGGGTAGGATGAAACATTCTTTTTCCGATGAGAACATAAAAATCTATAGAGACTACCAAGCTGTGTCTTGAGCTTCTTACTTACCCCCTCAGAAGAAAAAATTGCCTTAAAAAAAAAAGGCCGGTATTGCTACCGGCCTTTTCTCTGTGCGGGCCACGAAGCATGGCCGTCGGGGTTCACAGGGAGTAACTTTAATTCCTTGTCAGTTTCATCGGTTGGCCGCGCTCGGCCAGTTGCAGGCGCAGGTCTGTGAAAAGATCGACTGATTCATCGGCCAGCTGCTGCGCCGCCTGCGCCTTGACCTTGCGCGTGAGCTCCACCTTGTCGCCGGGCTTGGAGCCCCAGCCCCAGGCGGATGCCGAACGGCTCTTTGTCTCTACCACGGTGCTGAGCGTGCCATAGGGGTAACCCTGTATCACGTCGATCAGCAGCGCATTGCCGAGACCTTCGGCATCATGGCGTTCCGACGGCAGGATATATCCGCCTAAAATCGTCGTGTTGGCGGCGGCGAGGATATTGCGGTGTTCACTTTCCTTGGTAATCACTTCGTAGACCAGCACGGCGTCAAGATGCTGACGCGCCGCTCCAAGGCGGATCATGTTGATGGTGCTGGTGCTGCGCGACTGGCCGTAGCTGCCGGATTCCGCCATCTGCGCAATCATGGGGTTGACGGGCACGAATTCGCCGAAGCTGCGGCCCAGTTTTTGCGCCGCCTTGTTCCAGCCGTCGGCTTCTTCCATCGGCAGGACGGTCAGGTAGCCGTTTTCGACGCGCGCCAGGCCAATACGGGCGGGAAATTTCAGCACCGGTTCCACCGCTGCGGCTTCCCTGATGCGCTGTTCGATCGATTTTATTTCCTCCGTCACCGTGCCGTCGGCCAGTTTTGTCTGCCTGACCGGCGCGGGCACGGGCACGGATCTATATTGTGAGAGATAGGCATCGCCCGATGTCGTCTGGGTTGTGCGTGAACAGGCGGAAAGCAAAACGGCGGACAGGACAAGGGCGGCTAAAAACGGTTTCATGAAATTCCTCTGCAATTAAGGTTTCTATTTGCAAAGTCGTAGCAGCCCCCTGTGCAGCCGTTATGGCGCAGTTGTGGCTTTCTTGCGCAAACGAAAAAAAGGCCCGGATTCTTCCGGGCCTTCTTTCTTCTCTGGACGACGAAACTTTAGTTCCCCGGGCAGCCGGGCGTGGGCACATGCTTGAAGTTTTGAACGCTGCGCGTATAGCCAAGGGGCCAGTAATTGATGCGCGCGCCATTCAGGTTGAATTCATAGGTGCAGCCGATGCGGATATCGCCGCCCCCCGACACGCCCTTGGTATCGAAATTGCCTTCCTTGGTCTGGATGACCCATTTGCGGCCGGGATATTCCTTGTCCGTATCCGCTTCGGTCTTGCCGATGACGCGTGTGGTGACGATTTCGTTCGGCTGCGTCATATGATAGACGCCGGGGCCCACGATGGCGCCGGCCAGTATCGCCGCGCCGTAAAATGCATGTCTTAAACCCATATGCTTCCTCGTTACTTTTGGTTTCTGTTTCGGTAGTCTTGCCTTGAATTTCTGTATGCCCTGCCCGATTTTGCGCACGCCCAATACGCAGAGCGATAGCACGAAGGCGACCACGCCGACAACCAGACCCAGCAGGTCGCGGCCCGCCGCCAGCGTACCCTTCAGGATTCTGCGGCCACGGCCCGGGCCTTTTGGCGGCGCGCCACCGGCTGGAGGCGCGTCTACAAAGTCGATATCCAGCTCTTGTTCGTCGGGCGTCATGCGCTCTGGCCAGTTGCAGTCGTTTGTTTTTGTTCGGATGTGCGCAAAGATAGTGTATCGATTTTGTTATGTCAATTCTAATTGGTGCAGTGCGTCTCAACCGCCATCTAAACACTGTTTTTATACAACAAAGTCAATAGCTTAATTTTGTAACACACTGTCACAAAAGGTGACTTCAACCACCCCTGCCGGCTTGTTAGGAAGGAGACAGGGGAACGTCTTCTACTCATCTAATCCATAAGGGTTTTTCATGCTTTTGTCTGTTTCGCAACACACGCTCCGCGACGAGCTGACTCTGGTCGGCATCGGCCTGCATTCGGGCGCGACCGCCACGATGACCATGGAGCCCGCCGCTCCCGGCACCGGCATCGTCTTCGTGCGCACGGATGTTAAAGACCGCGACAATGTCGTGCCCGCGAAATGGGATCATGTGGTTGATACGAAACTCTGCACCGTCATCGGCAACAAGTCCGGCGTGACGGTTTCCACCGTTGAACACCTGCTGTCGGCCTGCGCCGCTGCGGGCCTTGATAACGCGCTGGTGCGCATCGACGGCCCCGAAATTCCGATCATGGACGGCTCGGCCCTGAAATTCGTGGCAGCGCTGGATCGCGCTGGCCTTGTAAAGCAACGCGCCGCGCGCCGCGTGCTGCGCATCAAGAAAACCGTTTCCTATCAAGAGGGCGACAAGGAAGTGTTCCTGTCACCCGCCGATGCGCAATACTTCGGATTTGAAATCTCGTTCAACAATCCCCTCATCGGCCGCCAGAAATTCATCCACCGCCTGAAGGAAGATACCTATAGATCCGAAGTCGCCCCTGCGCGCACCTTCGGCTTCCTGCACGAAGTGGAAGCATTAAGACAAATGGGCCTTGCCCGCGGCGGTTCGCTGGATAACGCCATCGTCGTCGACGGCGATAAAGTGCTGAACCCGGGCGGCCTTCGTTTCCGCACCGAATTCGTGCGCCACAAGGTGCTGGACGCCATCGGCGACATCTACCTCGCCGGTGTGCAGATGATCGGCCATTACCACGGCGTGAAGGCCGGCCATGCCATGAACAACAAGATCCTGCATGTGCTGTTCTCGCAGCCCGACGCCTTCGAGATCGACGAGCTGGGCTCGGCCGAACCGCAGCGCGTGCCCTTCGCCCTGCCCGGCCGCTTCTATGAAGGCGCGGAAGCCGCTATCGCATAAATGACGGCAACGCCGTCGGGAGCGTAATCCCATATTTGACGTGCTTTTAAAGCATGGTATAAGAAACCATGCTGTTGTATCGCTTTTGTTCACTGGATTATGACATGTCTTCCCGCTTCAAACCGGCCCTCTTCCTCTGCCTTTTCCTCGCGCTGACGCTCGCGGCCTGCAGTACCAGCGAGGATAAAGAGAAAGCGGAAATCGCCAAGGCCTCCGCCGACCAGCAGGTGCCGGTAGAGAAAATGTACAACGCGGCGGCCACTACGCTCGACAAGCAGGAATATTACAAGGCGGCGCTGCTCTTCGACGAAGTCGACCGCCAGTATCCCTATTCGCAATGGGCGACGCGCGCGCAGCTGATGGCGGGCTTCGCGCATTACAAGAACCTGAAATACGATCAGGCGATTTTATCGCTCGACCGCTTTATCGAGCTGCACCCAGGCGACGAAAACGTTGCCTATGCCTATTACATGCGCGCGCTCTGCTATTACGAGCAGATCTCCGACGTGCGCCGCGACCAGCGCATGACGCAGATGGCGCTCGAAAACCTGCGGCAGGTGAAGGAACGCTTCCCCGAAAGCAAATACGCCAAGGACGCGCAGCTGAAAATCGACCTCACCATGGACCACCTTGCCGGCAAGGAAATGGAAGTCGGCCGCTATTACCTGCTGCGCGAACAGTACCAGGCCTCCATCCCGCGCTTCCAGAAAGTCATCGACCAGTACCAGACCACGACCCATGTGCCCGAAGCGCTGCACCGCCTGACGGAAGCCTATTTGTCGCTGGGCCTGCTGCCCGAGGCGCAGAAGACAGCCGCCGTGCTGGGCCACAACTATCCGCATTCGAGCTGGTATAAAGACAGCTACCGCCTGTTCAAGAAGGACTATCAGGTGGGCACCAAGAAAAGCGTTTACGATCGGACTATCGGAAAAATCTTCTGATACGGTAAAGGCATGCTGACAAGCCTGAACATACAAAACGTGATTTTGATCGACCGCCTGACGTTAGAGGCCGGCGATGGCTTGCTCGCGCTGACCGGCGAAACGGGCGCGGGTAAATCTATTTTGCTGGACGCGCTGGGCCTTGCCCTCGGCGCCCGCGCCGAAAGCGGATTGGTGCGCAGTGGCGAAGAGCAAGCGACCGTCACCGCCTGTTTCGATATGCCCGCCAAACATCCCATCCATGCGCTGCTGAAGGACAAGGGCATCGCCCCTGCCGAAACGCTGCTGCTCCGCCGCACGGTTGCGAAAGACGGCCGCAGCAAGGCCTTTATCAACGATGCGCCCGTGAGCGTACAGCTGTTGAAAGAAGCAGGTGCGCTGCTGATTGAAGTTCACAGCCAGTTTGAAACGCAAGGTCTGCTCGACCCCGCCACGCATCTTGGCGTGCTGGATATTTACGCCGATGTCGATACCCGCGCCATCCATGCCGCGCACGCCACATGGAAAACCGCCCGCGACCGTATCGAACGCGCGATGACCGATATCGAGGCCGCGCGGCTGCAGGAAGAATACCTGAAATACACCGTGGCCGAGCTTGAAAAACTCGACCCGCAGCCCGGCGAAGACGCGGTGCTGTCCGAAAAACGCCAGCTGCTGATGAACCGCGAGAAACTGGCGGGCGGCTTTACGCAGGCGACAAGCCTGATCGAAGCCGAAAACGGGCTGCAGGCGCAACTAGGAAAACTGCAATCCACGCTGGAACGCCTTGCCGATAAAATGCCGCAGGTCAAACCCCTGCTGGAATCGCTGGGCCGCGCGCAGAGCGAGGTCGAGGATATCGGCTGGCAGGTCGAAAAACTGAAATCCGGCGACGGCGGCGGCAAAGACCGCCTTGAGGATATCGAAGAGCGCTACTTCGCCCTGAAAGAGATTGCCAAGAAACACCGCACCACCGTCGACGGCCTGCCAGGCGTTTATCAGGACTTGTCACAAAAACTGCGACTGATTACGAACCAGGAGGAAGCGCTGGCCGAAATGCAGAAGGCCGTCGCCGCCGCGCGTGTTATCTTCATCGCCGAAGCCGAAAAGGCCAGCGCGAAACGCCAGAAGGCCGCCGCAAAACTGTCGAAAGCAGTCAATGCCGAGCTACCCGACCTGAAACTCGACAAGGCGAAATTCGCCGTCGACTGCGTCAAGGCCGCCGACGAAAGCGGCTGGAGCGCGGAAGGCTTCGACCGCGTGCAATTCATCGTCTCCACCAACCCCGGCGCCCCCGCAGGGCCGATCCACAAAATCGCTTCGGGCGGCGAGCTCAGCCGCTTTATGCTGGCATTAAAAGTAATTCTGGCCGAAACCGCCAGCATCCCGACGCTGATTTTCGACGAAGTCGACAGCGGCATCGGCGGCGCAACGGCCGACGCCGTGGGCGAACGCCTGCAGCGCCTTGCGCAGAAATATCAGGTACTGGTCGTGACGCACAGCCCGCAGGTCGCAGCCCGCGCCGCCAACCACTGGCATGTGGCGAAGACCGAGCAAAAAGGCACGGTGATTACACGTATTACGCCGCTGAAGGTTCTGCAGGAACGCACCGAAGAAATCGCCCGCATGCTGTCCGGCGCGGAAGTCACCAAGGAAGCCCGCGCGCAGGCGGTCAAACTGCTGGAAAATCATGTCGCAGCCGCCTGACCGAAGCACCGACGCCGAGTTTAGGCTACGCTCGTCCACATCCGACCTGACATTACGCATTTTTAATTTGCGCGATTACTTTTACACTGTGGAGCTAGAATGCGCCACATTCCGAATTGCGCGAGACGTTTGCAGAGAAGATAATATATTTATCAACTACAAGAATCTCCCGCAGTTTTTTCACGACCTCGCCACACAGCGCAAGCCGTGGGCAGGGACAAAAGAATGGTATTCATTTGAGCACGAATTTAAAATCTCCGCTGCCTGTGACATCATGGGGCACATAACTCTCGCCATATTAATACGCAAGCGCGATGGCTCCCCGGAAGAATGGGAACTTCAAGCCGATTTACAAAGCGAACTTGGTCAAATGCCTGCCGCCGCTGCATCCGTTGAAAAGTTTTTTGAGATAAACAGTCATGCCGCCTAAAAAACAGAAATTGCCGGCAGCGGATCAGCTTAACCCCATGGAAGCGGCCCTCGAGGCCGATACGCTGCGCCGCCAGATAAAGCGGCATGACAAGGCCTATCACCAGCAGGACAACCCGGAAATTTCCGACGCCGAATACGACGCGCTAAAAAACCGGCTGCGCGATATTGAAAAGGCTTTCCCGAACCTGATCACCAAGGACAGCCCGACGCAGACCGTGGGCTACGCGCCGTTGCGCGAATTTAAAAAAGTGCGCCATAGCGTGCCGATGCTGTCGCTGGCAAACAGCTTCAGCGACGAGGATGTGGTCGATTTCGTCGACCGTGTACGCAAGTTTTTAAAAATCGCGGATAGCGAGAAGCTGGAAGTGCTGGCCGAACCCAAAATCGACGGGTTGTCGTGCAGCCTGCGGTACGAAAAGGGAAAATTGATTTATGCCGCGACGCGCGGTGATGGCGAGGAAGGCGAAGACGTCACGCAGAACGTCAAGACCATCAAATCCGTGCCGCAGCAATTGCCGAAAGACGTGCCCGATGTGCTGGAGGTGCGTGGCGAGATTTACATGACCCGCGCCGATTTCATGAAGCTGAACAAGGCGCAGGAAGAAGCGGGAGATAAAATTTTCGCCAATCCGCGCAACGGTGCGGCGGGATCGATCCGCCAGCTGGACGCGACGATCACGGCCAAACGCCCCTTGCGCTTCTTCGGCTATTCATTGGGCGAAGTGTCAGAAAGCTTTGCCGAAACGCAGGCCGGTATCCGCAAGAAGCTGGAAAAATGGGGCTTTGAAGTGCCGGAGCCGACGACGGTTGCCGACAGCGCGGAAAAACTGCTGGCCTATCACCAGAAAACCTATCACGCGCGGCCCGATATTCCTTACGACCTCGACGGTGTGGTTTACAAAGTAAACAGCCTCGACTATCAGGGGCGCCTCGGCTTTATCAGCCGTTCACCCCGCTGGGCGACGGCGCACAAATTCCCCGCCGAACAGGCGGAAACCGTTATCAACGATATTATCGTGCAGGTAGGCCGCACCGGCACACTGACGCCGGTGGCGGAGCTGGAGCCCGTCAACGTCGGCGGCGTGATGGTCAGCCGCGCCACGCTGCACAATGCCGATGAAGTCGAGCGCAAGGGCGCTTATGTGGGCGCGAAGATCGTGATACAGCGCGCGGGCGATGTTATTCCGCAAGTCGTGCGCGTTGTCAACCCCAAGCCGGAAAAAGTTTTCAAATTCCCCACCAAATGTCCCGAATGCGGCAGCGCCGCGGTGCGCGAGGAAGGCGAAGTGGCGACGCGCTGCACCGGCGGGTTGATCTGCCCCGCGCAGGCGGTGGAACGGCTGATACACTTCGTCTCCAAATACGCCTTTGATATCGAGGGGCTGGGCGACAAGATTATTAAAGAATTCTGGGACGAGGGCATTATCAAGAGCCCCGCCGATATCTTCCGCCTGAAGAAGCACGCCGAAGCGCTGAAAACGCGCGAGGGCTGGGGGGTATTGTCGGTCAAGAATTTGCTGGAGGCGGTGGAGGAACGCCGCGCCATTTCGCTGGAACGCTTTGTCTATGCGCTGGGCATCCGTCAGGTGGGTCAGGCAACGGCCAAGAAACTCGCCATGCATTACGCCAGCATCGATAACCTGCTGTCTCAAATGAAGGAAGCGAAAGACCGCTCCAGCGCGGCATTCCAGGCGCTTGACGATATCGGCGATATCGGCGCGTCCATGGCGGAAGATATTATCGATTTCTTTGCGGAGAAGCATAACCTTGAAGTGATCAAGGATCTTCAGAAAGAACTGGATATCAAGGATTACGAACGCCCGAAAACGGTGCAATCGGCTGTCACCGGCAAAACGGTTGTTTTCACCGGCACGCTCTCCACACTCGGCCGCGACGAGGCGAAGGCGCAGGCGGAGCGTCTGGGCGCGAAGGTCGCGGGGGCGGTATCGAAAAACACCGATTACCTGATCGCGGGCGCCGATGCCGGATCAAAACTGAAAAAAGCCACGGAGCTGGGCGTCAAGGTTCTGACCGAAGACGGGTGGAAAGAGCTGATTGGCGGCGGCTAATACAACTGCCACCCCCGCCTTGCGCGGGGGTCCAAAAGGCTGTCCAGCCGTCATATAAGTTTAGTAACAAGACGCGCAGACGCGCTTTTGGATGCCCGCGCAAGGCGGGCATGGCAGCGTAAAAAAATTTTAAAGATTAAACTTGTTTCCCGGCTGGCCGACAGCGGGTTTTTCGGGCGAGAGCTCGGGCGGGTTGCCCTTCAGCTCGATCAGTTTTTCACGGAATTCAACCAGCGTATCACGATCGAGCTGCGAGAAAGGCGTCACCACCGCGCCGCCGTCGCCGTGGCTGCTGGTGCGCATGATCATCACGCGCGCCATGAAATCAAACGTCAGAATATTATCGTAGCCCGAAGCTTCGTAATGCACCGACAGAACATAGTCGTTGTTCTTGACGGCGCGGTATTGGGCGTTGAAGGCGGCGGTTAATCCCATCTTATCCTCACAGATTGAACTTGCCGCCGGAGCCGGGCGTGACGGGTTTTTCGGGCGGCAGCTCGGGCGGGTTGCCGCCAAGCTCGATCAGTTTCTCGCGCGCCTCCACCAGCACGTCACGGTCAATCAGCGCGAAGGGCAGCGAATTGCCGCCGTGATGGACGGAGGTCGTCATCACGCGCAGCGTGAAATCGTAGAAATAATAATGCCGGCCGTTGCTGACGCGCAGCATGCAGTCGGTGATCTTCTCGGCGGCATAGCCGTTGAAGGCGTCTTTCAGCGTGGGCGGGGTTTTCGGCATGGGGAGGTTCATAGATTGAGGCCGTTGCCGGGCTTGCCGGTCGCGGGTTTTTCGGCGGGCAGCTCGGGCGGGTTGCCTTTCAGCTCGATCAGTTTTTCGCGCATCTCGACAAGGCTTTCGCGGTCCAGCTGCGAAAAGGGCGTCACATGGCCGCCGCCTTCCGACGACCCCGTGCGCACGATCATCACGCGCGCCATGAAGTCATAGAGCAGATAATTGGTCATGCCGCGTGCGGAATAGGACACGCAGAGAACGCTGTCGTTCTCTTTCGACGCCTTGTATTGCTCGTTGAAGCGCGGGGTGAGCGGCATAAATATATCTCTGCACTGGGTTATGCAAAGACGTTAGCACGCGGGTATTTCTATGTAAAGACGCGCAAACCCCTACCAGTTGCGCGTTTTGGCGGCGGGCGCAGTTGCCGCAGGGGCGGTCGAATCATTCGCCTGCAAATGCGCATAGCGGTCATAGCAGAAGCTGTTCGAGCCATAGGTGGAGGTTTGAATCATCTCCAGCGCGACATCCACGCCTTTTGACTGTTTATAAGAAACGTTAAACTTTTCAATTAAATTCATAATTAAATTCCTTTTAAAGACTAAATCTTGAAAGAAAATAGCAGTCGAGGACGGTTCTGTCAAACATTATTTTGGGGATAAGTCCTTGCGCATGGCAAGCACTTCTCACGAAGCGGGCGCAGCAGGGATCAATGATAATCAGGCGATGGAAAGGATAACCTTGCCGAAATGGGCGCCAGCCTCGAGATAGTCATGGGCGGCCTGCGCCTCGGACAGGTCGAAGACACGATCGACCACGGGGCGGATTTTCTTCTTTGAAATCAGGGGCCAGACCTGTTTTTGCAGCGCCTTGGCAATCGCGCCCTTCACCGCCACGCTTTGGGGGCGGAGGGTAGAGCCAGTGAGGGTCAGGCGTTTTGACATCACCTGGAAGATATCCATCTCGGCGTTGCGGCCGCGCTGCATGGCGATGCTGACATGGCGGCCATAGGTCGCCAGCACCTTGAGGTTACGCGGCACGTAATCGCCGCCGATCATGTCGAGGATGACATCGACGCCCTTTGATTCGGTGGCCTGTAAAACCTCGGCCACGAAATCGCGGTCGCGGTAGTTGATGGCCAGCTGCGCGCCCAGTTTCAGGCACTGCCTGCATTTGTCTTCCGACCCCGCCGTGACGAAGACCTTCGCACCGAAGGCTTTGGCGACCTGTATCGCTGTCGTGCCGATGCCGGAGGATCCGCCGTGCACCAGCAGCCGTTCGCCCTTTTTCAGCTGCCCGCGGTCGAACAGGTTCGTCCAGACGGTAAAGAAGGTTTCGGGCAGGCCTGCGGCCTGCGCGTAATCGAGGCCCTTGGGGATTGGCAGGCATTGCGGAGCGGGCACGACACAATATTCGGCATAACCCCCGCCCGAGACCAGCGCGCAAAGCGCGTCGCCCTTTTTCCAGCCCTTGACGCCCTTGCCCAGCGCCACGATATCGCCCGCGATTTCCAGCCCCGGCGTGTCGGTGATGCCCGGGGGCGGCGGATAGAGCCCCTTGCGCTGCAGCAGGTCGGGCCGGTTGACGCCGGCGGCACGCACGCGCACCAGCACCTCGCCCGCCGCCGGTTTCGGCACCGGAATTTCGGCAAGCTCCAGCCGCTGCGATATAATCGCCACGGCCTTCATGGTCTGCGGGATGGTGATTTTGCGGGCGGGTTTCTTCTTCATTTGGTCTTGAAGATGGCGTCGGCCGCGTTTTTATGCTTTTCCTTCTTCGCCATTTCCGCTTCGGCGCGCGCGATTTCGGCCTGCAGCTGCAGCACGTATTCCTTCAGGTCGGGCACGGACATATTGTCGAGCGGCCTTGGCCTGGCGCGGCGCGTTTTCGGATCTGTATCGTCGTCGGTCAGCATGCGCGGCTTACTGTTCGGGCGGCGGGACATAGGCGTCCGGCATCGGCGCCACGGGGGGCGGTTCCTTTGGCAGCATGGTCTCTATCTTCCAGCTTTCGACGGCCATGCCCTCGATGCCGCCGGCCTGCACGCGGCCGATCGACATGGTCAGGCGGAATTCGCCGCCGGCGACAGCGGCCATTTCGTTGTTGCTGTCGGGATGCAGGAAGGTGACCATCAGCGGCATCTGCACGATCCAGTGGAAGGCGCCCGCGACGCTGCGGCTGTCCAGGATCAGGCTGTCGCCGTTGACGATGGTGGTGACTGTGTATTGGCGGTCACGCACCATTTCGACCATCTTCGATGTCTGCAGGTAGGTCGCGTATTCGTTCCAGCCTGCGGGCACGAAGGTTTTCTTGATGTCCGACAGTTTCTTGCTGAAGTCCTCGGGCGTGAAGCTCATCAGCTCGGTCGCGCGGCTCTGCGCCCAGACGGTGATTTCATCAAGCGTGCGGTTGGAATTCTTGATGTCGTTCTGCTCGCCGACGTAGGGGTCCTTGTATTTCAGCCAGTCGATGGCGCCGGGCGCGGCCGGCGCTGCGGGCGTGGATGAAGGGGGCGCCACGCGCTGTGGAATGGGCGCGGCCGGCGTCAGCGGCTGCGCGGCTTCCTCCTGCGCGAGGGCCTGAAACCCGAAGCCCAGCGCGGCACATAGAACCGCGGCACATAGAAGTTTTTTCATGCAAGTTCCCTTTCGATTTTACGCTGCCTTGGCCATTTCGCGCAGCACGTAATGCAGAATCCCGCCGTTGCGGTAGTATTCCAGTTCGTCCAGCGTGTCGATGCGGCACTTGACGGGCAGCTCGTCGACCCTGCCGTCCGCGCGGTGGATTTTCACGACCAGTTCCATGCCGGGCTTGAGCCCTTCGGCGATGCCGGCGATGTCGAAACGCTCGTCGCCTTTCAGGTTCAGGTTCGCGCGCGTCGTGCCTTCCCTGAACAGCATGGGCAGCACGCCCATGCCGACGAGGTTGGAGCGGTGGATGCGCTCGAAGCTTTCCGCGATCACGGCGCGGATGCCCAGCAGACGCGTGCCCTTGGCTGCCCAGTCGCGTGACGATCCCGTGCCGTATTCTTTCCCTGCGAAGACGATTAGCGGCGTGCCGGCGTCGATATAGCGCATGGCGGCGTCGTAAATCGGCATTTCTTCGCCCGTCGGGATGAATTTCGTCATCCCGCCTTCCTTGCCGCCCAGCATTTCGTTCTTGATGCGGATGTTGGCGAAGGTGCCGCGCATCATGACTTCATGGTTGCCGCGTCTTGCGCCATACGAGTTGAAGTCGACAGGGCGCACCTGATAGCTCATCAAATACGAACCAGCGGGGCTGTCTTTCTTGATCGAGCCTGCGGGCGAGATATGGTCGGTGGTGATGGAATCGCCAAATACCGCCAGCGCGTAAGCGCCCTTGATATCCGTGACCGCTTCCGGCTGCATCTTCATGCCCGCGAAATAGGGCGGGTTTTGGACGTAGGTCGAGGCCATGTTCCACTTGTACGTCATGCCGCCTTCGGTTTTCACGGCCTGCCATTCGCTGGGGCCGTGGAAGACGTTGGCATAGCGCTTCTTGAACATGTCCTGCGTCAGCGCTTTTTCAAGCGTGTCGCGCACTTCCTTCTGCGAGGGCCAGATGTCTTTCAGGTAGACGGGCTTGCCGTCCTTGCCCGTGCCGATCGCATCTTTCGTGATATCGATCTTCAGGTTGCCCGCCAGCGCATAGGCGACGACCAGCGGCGGCGAGGCGAGGTAGTTCGCCTTCACGAAAGCATGGATGCGGCCTTCGAAGTTGCGGTTGCCCGAGAGCACGCCCGCGACGGTGAGGTCGCCTTCCTTGACCGCTGCTTCGATCGCTTCCGGCAGCGGGCCGGAGTTGCCGATGCAGGTCGTGCAGCCGTAGCCGACGAGGTTGAAGCCCAAGGTGTCGAGATCTTTTTGCAGGCCAGCCTGATTGAGGTAATCGGTCACAACCTGCGAGCCGGGGGCGAGAGAGGTTTTCACCCAGGGCTTCACCTTCAGGCCCTTTTCAACCGCCTTCTTCGCCACAAGGCCAGCGGCCAGCATGACGGAGGGGTTGGAGGTATTGGTGCAGCTGGTGATGGCCGCGATCACAACGGCGCCGTGGTCGAGGCTGTAATCCGTGCCTGCGACCTTGACCGATTTGGAAAGCTTTTCGGCGGGCAGGTCTTTCGCCAGCGTTTCGTTGAAGCCTGCCGTCGCCTTGGCCAGCGCCACGCGGTCCTGCGGACGTTTCGGGCCTGCCATCGAGGGCTCGACGGTCGACAGGTCAAGTTCCAGCGTGTCAGTGAAAACGGGGTCAGGCGCGCCCTTATCGCGCCACATGCCCTGCGCCTTGGCGTAGGCCTCGACCAGACGCACGCGGTGTTCGTCGCGGCCGGTGAAACGCAGGTAATGCAGCGTTTCGTTGTCGATGGGGAAGAAGCCGCAGGTGGCGCCGTATTCAGGAGCCATGTTGGCGATCGTCGCGCGGTCGGCCAGCGGCAGCGTATCGAGGCCGGAGCCGTAGAATTCGACAAACTTGTTCACCACGCCCTTTTTGCGCAGCATCTGCGTGACGGTGAGCACGAGGTCGGTTGCCGTCGTGCCTTCCTTCATCTGTCCCGTCAGTTTCATGCCGATGACTTCGGGGATGAGCATGGAAACGGGCTGGCCCAGCATGGCGGCTTCCGCCTCGATGCCGCCCACGCCCCAGCCGAGAGCCGCAAGGCCGTTGACCATCGTCGTATGGCTGTCGGTGCCGACCAGCGTGTCAGGATAGGCGACCTGCGCGTTCGGGCCGCTTTCGTCGTCTTCGACCCAGACGGTTTGGGAGAGGTATTCCAAATTGACCTGGTGGCAGATGCCGGTGCCGGGGGGCACAACTCTGAATCTATTGAAAGCCTTGGAGCCCCAGCGCAGGAAGACATAGCGCTCGAGGTTGCGTTCGAATTCGATACGCACGTTGTTCTGGAACGAATGGGCCGAGCCGAATTCATCCACCATCACCGAATGGTCGATGACCAGATCGACGTTGGCGAGCGGGTTGATTTTTTTAGGATCGCCGCCGAGGCTGACCATCGCGTCGCGCATCGCGGCCAGATCGACCACGGCGGGCACGCCGGTGAAATCCTGCATCAAAACCCTTGCAGGCCGGAAGGCGATTTCGCGGTCGCTCTTCTTGTCTTTCAGCCACAGGCCCATCGCCTTGATGTCGTCGACCGTGACGCTCTGCCCGTCTTCAAACCGTAACAGGTTTTCCAGCAGCACCTTCAGCGAGTAAGGAAGGCGGCTGACGTCGCCGATGGTTTTCGATGCGGCCTCGAGGCTGAAGTAATCATAGTCCTTGCCGTCTACTGTCAGCTGCTTGCGGGTCTGCAGGGTATCTTGTCCGGTCGTCGTCACGTGGATTGAACTCCTTGTTATCAGGCGGTTATTTGATTTTGCAGGTCGCCCCTACCTGGTCTATAGTCGCGTGAAGACATCATAGGCGAAACAGTGGGCGCTTCAAACCGGCTTTTTGTGCTTAAAAACCTCGCCTGCGCGCGGGGCGGCAGGGCACTTTTCCAAAACCTGAACCTCGAGGCAGGCGCCGGCGATGTCGTGCACCTGTCGGGCCCCAATGGCGCGGGCAAAACCAGCCTGCTGCGCGCGCTGGCCGGCGCTCTGCCCTTCGAGGGCGAGATATTATGGGATGGAAAGAACTTTTTGGAAAATGGGCGCACGCTCCATGCCGCCCGCTATGCCTTTTTGCCGCCCGATGATCGCAGTTTAAAGGTTCTGGAAACAGCTTACGAGAATCTCACGTTCTGGGCGACGCTCTGGAACGCGGCACCTGTGGCCGTCCATGGCGCGCTGGCGCAGATGGGGATCGAGAAACTGAAGGAGACTCCGGTGCGCCGTTTTTCGGCGGGGCAGAAACGGCGGCTCAGCCTTGCGCGGGTGCTGGTGAAGCCCGCGAAACTCTGGCTGCTGGACGAGCCCTTTAACGGGCTGGATACGGAGGCGACCGCGCTTTTCGATGCCGCGCTGGCCCGTCATGTAGCGGCGGGCGGCATGGCGATCATCGCCAGCCATTACCCTGTCCATCCGCCCAAGGGCGGGCGGTTGTCGCGTCTTGAACTGGGGGCCGCATGAGCGCGAAACCCTATCTTGTCATTATCCGCCGCGATATGCGCCTGTTGATGGGGCGCGGGCCTGATGCCTTTGCGGCGCTGGCTTTCTTTGCCGTCGTCGCCTGCCTTTTCCCCTTTGCGGCGGGGAATAACGCGGCGGTGTTGCGCACCATCGCGCCCGGCGTTATCTGGGTGGCGGCGCTGCTCTCGGCCCTGCTCTCGCTCGATACCGCCTATGCGCGCGATTACGATGACGGCACGTTTGACCTGCTGCTGCTCTCGCCCCTCTCCCCTTCCGCAATCGCGGCGGCGAAGATGGCGGCGCACTGGCTGGTGTCGGGCTTGCCGCTGGTATTGGGCAGTCTTGTCGCCTGCCTGTTATTTGACCTGCCGCTGAATGTGGCGGGGGTGCTGGCGGTATCGCTGACCCTGGGCACGTTATATATGAGCCTGCTGGGCGGGGCCGGAGCGGCGCTGGCGCTGGGCAGCCGGCGGTCGGGCCTGTTACTGGCCGTGATTGTGCTGCCGTTATTCACGCCGATGCTGGTTTTTGGCGTCATGGCGGGGTCGGCCGGTCTTGCGGGATTAAGCGTTACGCCTTATCTTCTGCTGCAACTGGCGATGGTGGTGGCGGCGCTGCCGCTGATGCCCTTTGCCGCGGCATCTTTCCTTGCCCTGCACCTGAGGTCATGACGTGAATACGACATCTGTTATAGGCCGTTTTGCAAATCCCGGGCGCTTCCTGGCGCTGGCGGATAAAATTGTTCCCTGCGCGGGCGCGCTGGCGGCGGTGCTGTTTGCAGCGGGGATGTATTACGCCTTCTGGGGCTCGCCGCCCGACTATCAACAGGGCGAAACCGTGCGCATCATGTATGTGCATGTGCCGGCCGCCTGGATGGGATTGTTCGTTTACTGCACCATGGCCGGAGCCGCGCTGGCGGGGCTGGTGTGGAAACATATGCTGGCCGATTTGTATGTGAAGGCGGTTGCGCCGCTGGGCGCAGGCTTTACTTTCATCTGCCTTGCTACAGGCTCGCTCTGGGGGCGTCCGATGTGGGGTGCCTGGTGGGCATGGGATGCGCGGCTGACGTCGATGCTGATTTTGCTGTTCCTCTATGCCGGCTATATCGCGCTGTCGGGCGCATTTGATGACGAGCAGAAGGGATTGAACGCAGGAAACGGTTTGGTGCTGCTGGGCGCAATCAATATTCCCGTCATCAAGTTTTCGGTCGACTGGTTCAACACGCTGCACCAGCCTTCCAGCGTGCTACGCCTTGACGGCCCTGCAATCGATCAATCCATGCTGATCCCCCTGCTGCTGATGGCGCTGGGCTTCAAGGCCTTCTTCGTGGCCCTTGCCTGCCTGCGCCTCAAGGCCGAAGTCTTCGAGCGTAAATCGCGGAGGGGCGCATGACGCACGAACAGTATATCGCCGCTTCCTATGCCGTGACTTTTATCGTGCTGGGACTGATGCTGGGCACCAGCCTGTTGAAATGGCAGAAGGCGAAAAAACTATGACGCGGGCGCAGCAAAGGCTTTCGTTTATTCTCCTCGTGCTGGCCTGCCTTGGCCTTGCGGCGGGGATTTCGCTTTATGCCTTGCGCGGCAACGTGTCCTATTATTATACGCCTACCGAGATTCACAAAATGCGGGCGCGGAAAGACAAACGCGTCGATGCGGGCGCGGAACTGCGCGTCGGCGGCATGGTGCGCAAGGGCAGCTATACCACCAGCGGCACGGGCCATTATTTCGCCGTCACCGATTTCAAGGCCGATGTGCGCGTCGAATACACCGGCATCCTGCCCGACCTGTTCCGCGAGGGACAGGGCGTCGTCGCACACGGGTCGTTCGACGATCGGAAGATTTTCTACGCCACCTCCCTCGTCGCCAAGCACGACGAGAAATACACGCCGCCCGAGATGAAGAAAACCTTCAGCAAGGAATACTACCAGGGCTATGACGCCATGGAGAGGGCGGCGGAAGAGGCCGAAAGGGCTGGCCAACCGTGATCATTGAACTGGGGCATTTCGCGCTTGTCTTCGCCCTGCTGCTGTCACTGGCGATGGCGGCGGTGCCCTTGTTCGGCGCGCATCGGGAACGCGAAAGCTGGATGCGCCTTGCGAAGCCCGCGGCGATTTCAATCTCCGGCCTTGTCACCATTTCTTTCTTCTCGCTGATCCATGCATATGCGCTGTCGGATTTTTCGGTGCGCATGGTGGTGGAGAACAGCCATACGATGAAGCCGGTGATCTATAAAATTGCCGCCGTCTGGGGAAATCATGAAGGCTCGATGCTGCTCTGGGCGCTGATTTTGGCGCTCTGGACGACGCGTCTGGTGCGGCAGAAGGAAATTCCCTTGCCCCTGCAGGCGCGCGCGCTGGGCGTGGCGGGGCTGCTGCAGGCGGGATTTTTAAGTTTTATCCTTTTCGCCTCCAGCCCTTTCCAGCGCCTTGAGCCGCCGGCCAAGGAAGGGCTCGACCTCAACCCCGTGCTGCAGGATGTGCTGCTGGCCATCCATCCCCCTGTTCTGTACATGGGCTATGTCGGCTTCTCCATCGCCTTCTGCCTTGCCGCCGCCGCGCTGATTGAAAAGAAGGCGGATAGCAACTGGGCCGGTATCTTGCGCCCCTATGCGATGACGGCATGGATTTTCCTGACCTGCGGCATCGGGCTCGGCAGTTTCTGGGCCTATTACGAACTCGGCTGGGGCGGTTTCTGGTTCTGGGATCCGGTCGAGAACGCATCATTGCTGCCGTGGCTGGCGGGCACGGCGCTGCTGCATTCCGTCGCCGTACTGGAAAAGCGCGGCAGTCTGCGCGGCTGGACTGTCTTCCTTGCCATCCTGGCTTTCAGCTTGTCGCTGACCGGCACCTTCCTTGTACGCTCGGGCGTGCTTACCTCTGTCCACGCCTTTGCGAGCGATCCATTACGCGGCGTCTTTATTCTGGCGCTGCTGGGCGCGATGACGGGCGGCGCGCTACTTCTGTATGCGTTCCGCGCACCTTATTTGAAAATCGCAGGCGGCTTCCGCCCTGTGAGCCGCGAAAGCGCGCTGTTGCTGAACAACGTTTTCCTCTTCACCGTGCTGGCCACTGTTTTCACGGGCACGGTTTATCCGGTGATCCTCTCCGCGCTCGATCTTGGAACGGTGACGGTGGGCCCGCCCTACTACACCCTTTGCCTGACGCCCTTGCTGGTGCCCTTTGCGCTGCTGATGGGCGCGGGGCCGAACCTTGCATGGCGGGAGGCGCAGCTGGCGCCAGTTTTGAAAAAACTGATCCTGCCCTTCGTGGCGGCGGCGGGGCTTGCGCTGCTGCCGGGTTTCCTGCGCAGCGAATTCCAGCCTGTGGCGACCGCGCTCATCTTCGCGGCATCCTATATCGGCGCAGCTACACTGCAGGAGCTGTTTACCAAGACAAACCGCTTCCGCCACTTCCGCCTGCCGGCGTCGTTCTACGGCATGGTGCTGGCGCATCTGGGCTTTGCGGTGATGCTGGCGGGCGCGACAGCGTCGACCGCGTGGAAATCCGAAGAAACCCTGTGGATGAAGCCGCAGCAGATATTGGCCTTCGCCGATTACGATATCACGCTGCGCGGCATACAGGCGGGGCTGGGCAAGAATTACGATTTCGACCGCGCGCAGCTGACTGTCGCCACCGAGGGACTGGCGGTGGGCACGCTGGCGCCTGAAAAACGCTGGTATCCGGGCGCGCAGCGCGCGACATCCGAAACCGGCCTGCTGCGCGACGGCCTCGGCATCGTTTATGCCACGCTGGGCGATGCCGATGCGAAAGACCCCCTGCGCCGCGTTCTGCGGTTTTATTTCCATCCCTTTATCCTGTTGCTGCCGCTGGGCGTGACCCTGATCGCGCTTGGCGGCGCGGTCGCGCTGCTGCGCAGGAAGCGGGGCGAACATGGCGCATAAAGCCGCCCTGATGCCGCTCGCCTGCTTCGCCGTGCTGGCCGGTGTTTTCGCGATGGCGCTGTTGAGGGAGCATAACCCCGCCATCCTGCCCAGCGCCCTGATCGGCAAGCCCGCGCCCGCGCTGGAACTGCCCGCCGCGCTGAAGGGCAGCAAGGGCCTGACACCCGAAGCGTTGACGGGTGGCATCACCGCCGTGAATATCTTCGCCTCATGGTGTGTCACCTGCGTGGGCGAACAACCAACATTGATGCAGATGAAAAAAGACGGCGTGACCGTGCTGGGCATCGCCTATAAAGACAGCCGCGAGAATATCGCCCTATGGCTGCAAAAACACGGCAACCCCTTTTCCGCCGTCGGCCTTGACGAAAAAGGCCGCGCCGCGATCGACTGGGGCGTTTATGGCGTGCCGGAAACCTATTTCATCGACGCCGAAGGCATCGTGCGACACAAGCATATCGGCGCGCTGTCGATGCAGGATTACACCGCGAAGCTGAAACCGCTGCTGGAGGAGATGAGGAAATGAAAATAATCTCCGCCCTTTTCCTGCTGCTTATCCTCTCCCTCCCCGCACTGGCGGTGGAGCCGGACGAGATGCTGAAAGACCCCGCGCTCGAGGCGCGCGCCCGCGCCATCACGCACAACCTGCGCTGTCTTGTCTGCCAGGGCGAAGCCGTGGATGAATCCCAAGCCCCGCTGGCGGCTGACCTGCGCAAATTAGTACGCGAACGCCTGCTGGCCGGCGACAGCGAAAAGACCATCGAAACCTACCTGCGCGCCAGATACGGCGATTATGTGCTGATGACGCCGCCCTTCTCGCCCACGACCGGCCTGCTCTGGGCAGCACCACTGGTGGTGCTGCTGCTGGGCACAGGCATCGCTTTCTTCTTTATCCGCCGTGCGGGGAAGGAAGGGTAGCATGCTGCATCTTTATATCGTCATGGGCATGCTGGCGGCAGGCGTTGTCATCAAGACCACGGCCCCCCTGCTGAAACACGGTAACGCCACCGACAAGCGGCTGGCGATCACGCTGTCATGCGCGCTGCCGCTGGCCGCACTGGCGCTCTATCTTGCGCTGGGCAATCCGGATCTGGCCGGCCGGCCGGCCGTGCTGGAAGACCCGCTGGGCATGGTCGAGCGCGAAGCCGCGCTGATGGCCGAACGCCCCCTGCGCACACTGCTGGAGGAAAACCCCGAAGACATCGGCGCGCTGATCAAGCTGGGTGTGCTTTACATGCGTCTCAACAATTACAGCGAGGCCACGAAATTTTATGCCAAGGCCGTGGAGCTGGCACAGCAGACCGGTGATGCCAACCTGCGCATCTATGCGCGCGGGCTGGGGCGCGCGCAGGTGAAGGCGAACAAGGGCTTCGTTGGCGACAATGCGGCCGAAACATTCCAGTTTGTGCTTACCCTGCACGCGAACGAGCCGATCGCGCGTTATTACCTTGCGCTGCGCCTCGCCCAGCAGGGCAAGACGGAGGCGGCGCTTGCCGAATGGTCGTCGATGCTGGGCGAAGGCACGCCGCTTGCCTACTGGAAGCAATATGTGCGGGACGCCATGGCGGCCGCGCGCGCCGGCACGATCGCCAAGGCCGACCTGAACCTGCCTTAATCCCCCCTGTCTTAATCGTCCAGCCCTGCGCAGGCCGCGCCGATGCGCTGGTATTCCTCGGGGGTGTCGATGCGCGCCTGCCTCTTTTGCAGCGTGCGCGTCATTTCCTCGACCGCGCCTGCATAGGCGTTCTTGATGATCTTGCTCATCCGGTTTCTCTCGCGGCGCAGCTGCTTGAGCGTCGCCGGCCCCTGCGGCCGGAATTCCTTCATCGCCTTGCGCAGCGCCGCCATGACGGCGGGGGCGAATTCCTCCAGCGTTTGCGTCGCGGTGGCGACATGCCGCAATTCATGCTTGCGCGTCTCGTCGTACTTGCAGCCGCCCGGGCGGTGGGCGGAGGCGATGTAGACAGTGGGCGAAAGTTCCAGCGTCACCACGACACTGCCCGGCGTGTAGCAATACCAGCCGTCGGACCGGCTCATCTCTTTGCCGTGGATGGCGATTTTGTGATTGAACTTGGTTTCGGTCAGGCCGCTCAGCCTGCCCTCCACCTCGGTCGAGGAAATCTTGCGTCTCAGCCGTTCGAGCTCCTGCCATGACAACCTATGGACGAATTCCGTTTTGGTGACGCGAAAATCGAAATCAAGCTGCGGCGCGGGCGAGGCGGGGCAGGCATGCGTCGCGGTCAGGATATAGGCGGCCGTAGCCGGCGCTTTCAACAGGGCCAGCATCTAGCGCCTTCCCCATTCGCCTTCGGCGGGGCAGGCCCTGCTCGCCTGTTCATAGGCATAGGGTGTATCGATCCGCGCCTGCCGCAGATCCAGCACCATGTCGGCGCGCTGCAGCGCGCCGTCCAGCGCCGCCTGTATTTCCCCCAGCTGTTTTTGCTTGGCGGCGTCGAGGCTGCCCTCGGGCATCGGGCCTAGCGCGCCCAGCGCCGCCACATGGGCGCGCAGCAGTCTTTCTATCCCCGGCATCAATTCGGACAGCGTGTCGCGCGCGATTTTGACATGCATCATTTCGTGCACATAGGCGACATTGTAGCGGCAGGAACCCTTCGCATATTGCGACGCCACCCAGACTGTCGGGCGCAGCGTGATGCGCAGCGTAACCGACGTGGGCCAGTGGCAATAATCATCGCCGAAGACCTGCGGCGTTTCCGCCGACACGATATTGAGCGAGCTTAGCCTTTCGTTATTGGTCAGCCCGCCGATGCGCCCAGCTCCTTCATGCGCGCCCTTCATTTTCTCCAGCTCGTCTGACGTGCGGTCGAAGTGGAAAATGGGCGCCAGCATATCGAACTTGAAATCGAAAGTGGCGGACGCGGGCGCCTTGCACGCGCCGAAGGCGGCCAGCATATAGGCGGCAACAACAGGCACTTTCAGCGCGGCGAACATCAGGGGGCGCCCAAAATAGGCTCATGCGGACAGGCGCGAGAAGACCGCAGATATTCCGCGCGGGTATCAATTGCCTGCTGGCGCTGGTGCAGCACAGCGCTGACCTTGTCGACCGATGCGGTCAGCGCCTCCTTCAGCACCGCCGCCGCTTTTTCGCGCGCGGGATCTACTTCGTTCTTGTCGAGCGGGCCCATGACATGCAGCGTGGCCGCGGCCCGTTCCATGTCCGCCTGGATGATAGGCAGGTATTCCTTGAAGGTGATGATGTCGGTGTTTACGTGGCGCACTTCGTGCAGCAGCACTTCCTTGTAGCGGCACGACCCCGGCTTGTACTGGCTGGCGATATAAACCGTCGGTTTGTAATTGAGCGTGAGCTCCACCGTCTTGGCCGCGAGACAGGCTTTGCCCGAGACGGGATCGGTCGAGCCGTCGAAGGTCAGCAGGAATTGCGGCACAAAATCGCTGACCGTCACGCCGCCGACGATAAAGGTTTCCTTGCGCTTTTTCGAGAAGGTGGTGCTGATCGTGAACTTGCCGAGCTCGGTGATGGGCAGCGAATTGTTTTCGATGGGCAGGTTGTTGTTGAACACCGCCGTCACCTTCGGGCTCTGCGCCGGCCTGCAGCCGTCGAAAGCCGCCAGCAGCAGGCAGGCAAAGGGCGCGATGAAGCGCAAGGCCCTCACGCTTTTGCCTGCTTCTTTTTCAGTATCCCGCCCAGTTTCTGCCCCACCTTCAGCACATCGTCGATGCGCCGCGACAGGAATTCCCAGGTTTTTTCGTTGCCCTTGGATGAATCGTTCAGCCAGTAGAGCGTGGTGGAGGTGATGACGCCGGAGAGCAGAATCCGCTTGGTGTAGTGGTTGTAATCGGTCGAAGTATCGCCCGCGCGGCGCCAGAGTTCATCCGCCGTGCGCCAGACAAGGCGCGGCAGGTAAAGGTTGCGGGGCGGCGGTGCAAGGTAGGCAAGCGCGGCTGACAGCGCCTGCTTGTGCGGCGCGAGCGCCTCGAGCCTTGCGCGGACGCCGAGGTCTATTTTATCGCGCACGCGCATATCGGCGACTTTTTTTGCGGGCATTTTTTCCAGCATCTGGCGGTTCGCCCAGTCGGAGAAATGGAGCACAAGGCCGAAGGTGCCGTCGGGGAAGGCCTTGGCCGCGCTGCCGGCGGGAAGGCCCAGGCGCTTGTCGGCGCGATCGAACAGGCTGTCGTCCCAGCCATCAAAGGCGACATCGGGCAGGACGGCTGCCAGGATTTTATCCTGCGGCGAGACTTTCGATTTTTTTTCCCGCGGCAAAGCCGCCGCCGTCTTCTTGCCCTGATTCTTTTTCGCCATCTGCCACCGCCTTGTTAAGCACGCGGCCATCCTAGCACGCCAAAACCGCCCTTTACAGGCGCGAAAGGGGTATTCCGGAAATTTTGCAGTTGTTGGCGGCGCGGCGAAACGCTGTTAATGTTGCAAAACTTGGACAAGAACCCTGAAAAGGCCCCGCCCGCCCGATGTTTCTGACCGGAAAAAAAGCCCGCATGGCCGCGATCAGCGCCCAGATCGTCAATCTGGCCGAAGACGCCGTCGTCATCATCGACGCCACGCATGTGATTATATCCTTCAATACCGGGGCGGAGCGCATGTTCGGCTATGGGCCGAAAGAAGTAATCGGCGAGCGGCTTGATATTCTGCTGCCCGAGCGTTTCCAGTTGCAGCATGACGTGATGGTCGATGAATTCGGCCAGACGCCGGATTTAACCCGTCAAATGGGCCAGCGCAACCGCCAGATTTACGGCCGCCGCAAGGACGGCAATGAATTCGTGGCCAGCGCGCAGATCATGCGCGTGGGCGACGCGGGCCACCGTTATTACGCCGCCATTTTGCGCGACGTGTCGGAGAGCAAGAAGACCGAGGAAGAATTGCTGCGCCTCGCCGCCACCGACCCGCTGACCGGCGCGCTCAACCGCCGCGAATTTACGCTGCTGGCGGATCGTGAAGCGCTCCGCTCCAACCGTTATCATCACGCACTGTCGCTCCTGATGATGGACCTCGACCAGTTCAAGCGGCTCAACGACACCTATGGCCATGCGGCGGGCGATAAAGTTTTGCAGCGCTTCACCACGCTTTGCACCAATACTTTACGGAATGTCGACTTCTTCGGCCGCTGGGGCGGGGAAGAATTCGTGGCGCTGCTGCCCGAGACGGATATCGAGGGCGCGGCGGTCATCGGCGAGCGTTTACGTAAACTGGTGGCCGAGAGCGTGCTCACCTATCACGACCACAAAATCAACTTTACCGTCTCGGTGGGAATCGCCCAGTACAAGGACGGCGAAACCACGCTCGACGGGCCCTTGGGCCGCGCCGACAGCGCGATTTACGACGCCAAGAAGGCCGGACGCAATCGTATTTCGGTTTTCCGCAACTAAATTACAATAAAACCCGATTTAATTTGCGGAATATGCGTTCCATGGTAGTCTAAAGCCAATCAACGGCAGCACTGCTTTTACGGGGGATAGAGTGTGTAACCGCGCGATAAAACGCGCGGGAAGCAACTGACGTGGAGCCTGATGGGAACCGAGCGTAAGAAGCCCGACCAGAACAACCCACCCGCCGCAGCGCCGGCGGCTTTACCGCGTTGGAACCTTGCCGACCTTTATCCCGGTCGTGACTCCCCGGAATTCAAACAAGCGCTCACCGATCTCGAAGATCAGTCAAAAGCGCTCTCCGACAAATACAAAGGCAAGATCGGCAAGCTCTCCGGCCAGCAGCTGGGCGAGGCGATCGAGGCTTTCGAGAAAGTATCCAACCTCGCCACCCGCATCACCACTTTCGCCGACCTCACCCGCGCGGTGGACGATGGCCAGTCTGCCTTTACCGCCGACGTGATGGACAAGGTGCGCAAGGCGGGAGACCACACACTCTTCTTCACGCTGGAAATCAATAAACTCCGCGAAGGCGACCTGCTGGAAAAAATCGCCGCGCCCAAGCTGGCGCAATACGGCCCCTGGATCGGCAAGATCCGTGCCTTCAAGGAATATCAGCTGTCGGACGACGTAGAAAAGTACAAGCACAAGATGGAACCGGTGGCGGAAGAAGCCTGGCGCCGCCTGTTTGATCAACTCATTCTTGATCTCCGCGTGCCTGTGCGCGGGCAGAAGCTGACCGAGGGCGACGCCGTCAACGCCATCGATAACAGCCCTGATCAAAAATATCGCCACGAAGTTTTCGCCGCCTTCGGCAAAACACTGGCGGGCGAGAAGAAAGCCTTCGCGCTGATTACCAATACGCTGGCCGACCTGAAGGCCATGGATGACCGCTGGCGCGGCTTCGAAAGCCCCGAAGACAGCCGCCACCTTGAAAACCAGATCGACCGCGAAACCGTGGACGCGCTGACCAAGGCCGTGCGCGACAATTACACCAAAACCTCGCACCGCTATTACGAATGGAAGGCGAAGAAATCAGGCGTCGCACGCCTGCATCCCGCCGACCGCAACGCGCCGCTGCCGGGCGAAAAGGGCCGCAGCTATACCTGGGACGAAGCCAAGGAAATCGTGCTGACGTCCTTCGAAAAACTTTCGCCCGAAATGGCCAAAATCGGCCGCGAATTTTTCGATAAAGGCTGGATTGATGCGGAGCCGCGCGCTGGCAAGGATTCCGGCGGTTTTTCGCACCCCGCCACGCCCGACGCGCATCCCTACATCCTGATGAATTTCTACGGCACCGCCGGCGATGTGATGACGCTGGCGCATGAACTGGGCCATGGCATCCATCAGGTGCTGGCCAACAAGCAGGGGCACCTGAAATCCGATACGCCGCTCACCTTGGCCGAAACCGCCAGCGTGTTCGGCGAGATGCTGACCTTCCGCGAGCTGCTGTCGCGCGAAGACGACCTGATCGCCCGCCGCAACATGACGGCCGCGAAGATCGAGGATATGCTGAACACCGTCGTGCGCCAGACGGCTTTCTTCACCTTCGAGCAAAAAGTGCATGGCGAACGCCGCGACAAGGGCGAGCTGTCGCCCGAACGCATCTCGGAAATCTGGCTGGAAACGCAAAAGGCCAGCCTTGGCCCCAGCGTCAACATGGATGTGCCGGGCGCGGAGAATTTGTGGATGCAGGTGCCGCATTTCATCCATACGCCCTTTTACGTTTACGCCTATTCCTTCGGCGATTGCCTTGTGAACGCGCTTTATGACGAATATACCAAAGCCGCCGATAAGCCCGGTTTCGCGCAGAAGTACGAAAACCTGCTGGCCGCCGGCGGCACCAAGCGCCATGACCGCGCGCTGGCCGAATTCGGGCTCGACACCACCGACCCCGAATTCTGGAAGAAAGGCCTGTCCGTTATCGAACGCTATATCGACGATCTCGTCGCGCTCGATGCGAAGATTGAATCGGTACTCAAATCGAAAGACGATTTCAAGAAGGCTGCCGACGACGTCACGAAGCCCGCGACAAATGATAATGATCAAAAGCCCGTCGTGAATATCAGGATTCAGCCCAAGGGTCCGGGAGGCGCGCCATGATGCCGGATAAAAATCTCCGCGCCCGTTTCGGCGCCACCGCACGCAAATCAGGGCATGAAGCGCGTAAACTGACGCATGGCCCGGGCGGTTCCGCCCCGCCGCCGACGCCCCCGCCGGTGATCGAGGAAAAGAAAGCCGTTCCCGCTGCCGCGCCCGCCAATGATGATGTGAAAGATGATGCGAAACCCGCCAAGCCGAAAAAAACCGGCCTGCCGAAATGGGATCTGACGCATTTCTACCCCGGCCTTGAATCGGCAGAGCTGGAGGCCGCGAAGGAAGACATCACCACCCGCGCCGAAAATTTCCGCAAGGAATACGAAGACGGCGTAACGTACCTGACCGGCCCCGAGCTGGGCGAAGCGGTTGCGGCCTATGAAGCGCTGCAGGTCGATCTTAATACCATCGGCTGCTACACCATGCTGATGGAGGCCGAAAGCCTTGGCAATTTCGCCAAAACCGCGGCGCTGAAAAAATGGCAGGAAGAAACCGCCGGCATTATCGGCTTCTTCGAAGACGGGCTCTGCGAGATGAAAGAGCGCGACCTGATGACCAAGCTGTCCGCGCCCGAGCTTGCCCCCTACGGCCCCTGGATCGCGCGTGTGCGCACGGGCACCAGCACGCTGGACGCCGATGTCGAAAGCATGGCCTCCGACTTCCAGTCGGTGAACCGTGAATCGTGGCGCAGGCTTTACTATGAAACGCTGTCCTCGATCCGCGTCGAGCAGGGCGACAAGAAACTGACCGTCGACGAAGCCTGGGAAGTGCTGACCGACGAAGACCTGTCGGTCGAAAAACGCGCCGAGATGCGCGACCTGGTGGCCGAGGCGCTGAAGGACAATGCCAAGCGCATGGCGCTGATCTATAACACCATCGTCAAAGACAATTTAACCGACATGGAAATCCGCGGCCACGGCCGCCCCGACCATGGCGAGAATATCGCCAACGCCGTGACGGACGAAATTGTCGACACTATGGCCGATACGGTGAAAAATTCCTATTCCAAAATCTCGCATCGTTTCTATGCGTGGAAGGCCAAGCAGCACGGTGTCGAGGTGATGGACCGCGCGCTGGTGGGCAAGCCTATTCCGGGCGAACCGACGGAAGATAAAGATTACGAATTCGCCGATGCGAAGAAGACCATCCTGCGGTCTTTCCGCAAATTCTCGCCGAAGTTCGAGCGCATCGCCAAAAAATTCTTCGATGATAACTACATTGACGCCGAAGCGCGCCCCGACAAGGAAACGGGCGCTTTCTCGCTCGCCACCGGCCCCGGCAACCATCCTTATATCGCGCTCACCTATACCGGCAGCCTTGTCGACCTTGTGACGCTGGGGCATGAACTGGGCCATGGCGTGCATCAGGTTCTGGCCGAGAAAAAACGCGGGCTGTTCCTGTCCGAAATGTCGACCACCGTGTCGGAGACCGCCAGCATCTTCGCCGAAATGCTGGTCTTCGAGGAAATGCTGAACGGGGAAAAAGACCCCGCGCGCAAGAAACAGCTGCTGATGGAAAAAACCGAAGGCATGATGCTGAACGGGCTGCAGCAGCTGTCCTACTACGATTTCGAAATGAAGGTGCACGAGGCCCGCAAAAAGGGCGAGCTGGATGCGGAACAAATCTCCGACATCTGGGTGCAGACGCAAAAAGATTATTTCGGCCCTGCTGTTAAAATGGATAACCTAGACCGGTACTACTGGATGCAGGTGCCGCATTTCTTCGACAGCCCCTTCTACGTCTATTCCTATTCCTTCGCGCAGATCCTTGTCTCGGGCCTTTACCAGTCCTACAAAGCGTCGGAGAAAGAAGGTCAGGCGGCGAAGGAGGAATTCGTCGAAAACTACATCGGCCTGCTCGAAACCGGCATCACGCGCAATTTCTACGAGATGTTCAAGCCCTTCGACCTCGACCCCGAAACGCCCGAATTCTGGCAGAACGGCCTGTCGCTGATGGATAAATACATGACAGAGCTTGAGAAAATGGACGACAAGCCCGTGGCCAAACCGGCCGCTAAACTCAAAGCGCCCAAAAGATAAAATCCCCTCGACTTTTGCACGGCCCGAGCCCATCTTAGCGCCATGAGCAAGAAGGGTGAAAAAGGCGCCATGCGCCACCGTATCAAGCGCTACGCCAAAGTTTCCTCCACCATGGCAGGGCTGGGCGCGCGCCTTGCGGGCCAAAAGTATCTCGGCATCGGCATCGACAAACCCATTCACGCCAAGGCGCTGATGGAACAGCTGGGCGACCTGAAAGGCCCCTTGCTGAAAGTGGCCCAACTGCTGGCCACCATCCCCAACGCGTTGCCCAAGGAATATGCGGCGGAGCTGCAGAAACTGCAAAATCAGGCGCCGCCCATGGGCTGGCTGTTCGTCCGCCGCCGCATGATCGCGGAACTGGGCGCGGATTGGGAAAAGAAATTCAAAAGTTTCGAGAAAGAAGCCGCCGCCGCCGCGTCATTAGGTCAGGTGCATCGCGCCGTCAGTTTGAAGGGCGAAAAACTGGCCTGCAAGCTGCAATACCCCGACATGATTTCGGCGGTGGAAGCCGACCTGAAACAGCTGAAACTGGTGATGGGCGTGTTTGAAAAATATGACAGCTCTCTCCTCACCGGCGACATCCAGAAAGAAGTTTCCGACAGATTGTACGAAGAACTCGATTACGAACTCGAAGCCCGCCACCAGGAGATGTACGGCGAAATGCTGGAGGAAGAAGACGGCGTGCATGTGCCGCGCGTGTTTCACGACCTGTCCACCGGCCGCCTGCTGACATCCACATGGCTGGAGGGCGCGCCGGTGCTTGATTTCATCAAGGAAAAACCGGGCCGCCGCAGCGAAATTGCGCTGAACCTGTTCCGCGCCTGGTATGTGCCGCTCTATTACTACGGCATCATCCACGGCGATCCGCATCTGGGCAATTACACGGTGCAGAAAGACAATTCCATCAACCTGCTGGATTTCGGCTGCGTGCGCGTCTTCCCGCCGCGCTTCGTGAAGGGCGTCATCACGCTCTACCACGCGCTGCAGGAACAGGATGACGAGGCCGCGGTATCGGCTTACGAGAGCTGGGGCTTCAAAGGCCTTTCCAAGCGCACGATCGAGGTGCTGAATATCTGGGCGGGCTTCCTTTACGGTCCCGTGCTGGACGACAAGGTGCGCACCATCGGCACGGTGGAAAAAGGCGGCGTCTATGGCCGCGAGATCGCATCCAAGGTTCATGCGGAACTGAAGAAAGCCGGCGGCATCAAGGTGCCGCGCGAATTCGTCTTCATGGACCGCGCGGCGCTGGGCCTCGGTTCCGTCTTTTTGCACCTGAAGGCCGAAGTAAACTGGCACAAGATCTTCAACGAGCTGATCGCCGATTTCGACCCTGCCACCCTGTCGCAGCGTCAAAAGACCCTTCTGAAAAAATTCGACGTTAAAGCGACCCACTAACCATATAAACATCGCTCGCGTCATTTCGTAAATCCCGCACTGCAGAACTCCGCCTTCCCAAAACCATGCGAATGCGTCATTCTTGAATCCTGATTTTTCGGTACTTGATACAGGGGGTTCATATGAAAATCGCAGTTGGCAAGGAAACGCTGGGCGCGGAGAAGCGCGTCGCGGCCTCGCCTGAATCAGTCAAAAAACTGATCGCGCTGGGCGCGGAGGTCGCGGTCGAACAGGGCGCGGGCGCGGCATCAAGCTTCCCCGATGAACAATATGCCGCCGCTGGCGCGAAGCTCGCCTCGGCTGCCGACATATATAAGGACGCCGACGTTGTCTTGCGCGTGCGCCATCCCGCCGCCGCCGAAGTCTCGAAAATGAAAAAAGGCGCGGTGCTGATCGGCATGCTCGCCCCCTATCAGGAAAAAGATTTGCTGAAGGCCTACGCCTCCGCAGGCGTCAACGCTTTCTCGATGGAACTGGTGCCGCGCATCACGCGCGCGCAGACGATGGACGTATTGTCGTCGCAGGCCAACCTTGCCGGTTACCGCGCAGTGCTCGAGGCCGCGAATGAATTCGGCCGCGGCTTTCCCATGCTGATGACGGCAGCAGGCACCGTGCCTGCGGCGAAAGTATTCATCATGGGCGCGGGCGTCGCGGGATTGCAGGCGATTGCCACCGCGCGCCGCCTTGGCGCGATTGTCTCGGCGACCGACGTGCGCGCCGTTGCGAAAGAACAGGTGATGAGCCTTGGCGCGACATTTGTCATGGTTGAAAACGAAGAGACGAAAGCGGCGGAAACCGCCGGCGGCTATGCCAAGGAAATGAGCGAAGACTATAAAAAACAGCAGGCCGCGCTGATCGCCGAAACTATTAAAAAACAGGATATCGTGATTACCACCGCGCTAATCCCGGGCCGCAAGGCGCCGGTGCTGGTGTCGGAGGAAATGGTGCGCTCGATGAAGCCGGGCTCCGTCCTTGTCGACCTCGCGGTTGAACAGGGCGGCAACGTGTCGCTGGCGAAACCCGGTGAAGTCGTGGATGTGGGCGGCGTCAAAATTGTCGGCCACCTGAACCTGCCGTCCCGCATCGCGGCGGATGCCTCCGCCCTTTACGCCCGCAACCTCGTCAATTTCCTGACGCCCCTGGTGGACAAAGAAACGAAGAATTTGAAAATCAACTGGGAAGATGAAATCGTCAAAGCGACCGCCCTTACCAAAGACGGCGAGATCATCCACCCCAACTTCAAAGGATAATACCCATGGCAAACGCTGAAGTGGCCGCGCAGGCCGACAGGATCAACGGAACACTCGGTGTCCTTCAGGCGCAGGTGCAGCAATTGGCGGCACAGGCCGCCACACAAGCGGAAGCCGCGCAGGCTGCGGCCGCTACCGCGGGCACGCCCTTCTTCGTCGTCGGACTTACAGTCTTTGTGCTGGCCTGCTTCGTCGGCTATTACGTTGTCTGGCGCGTGACGCCCGCCTTGCACTCGCCCCTGATGGCTGTCACTAACGCGATTTCGTCGGTGATTATCGTCGGCGCGCTGATCGCCGTGGGCCTTTCCGATGGCGCGCTGCCCAAGATGATGGGCTTCCTTGCCGTCACTCTGGCTTCGGTCAATATCTTTGGTGGATTCATTGTCACCCAGCGCATGCTGTCCATGTTCACCAAAAAGAAAAAGAAGTAAGGAGCAGCCATGCTAGCCACCCTTTCCCCCTATGCCTATCTTGTCTCGGCCATCTGCTGCATCATGGCGCTGCGCGGCCTGTCGGGCCCCGATACCGCCAAGGGCGGGATACGCTTTGGCGTCGGCGGCATGGCACTGGCCATTATCACCACGCTGCTTGACCCGAATATGCACAGCTTCGGCCTGATCCTCGGCGGCATCGCGCTTGGCGGCGTGATCGGCGGCGTGATTGCGAAAAAAATCGAAATGACGGCCTTGCCCCAGCTGGTGGCGGCGTTCCACAGCCTTGTCGGCTTGGCCGCTGTCATGATCGCAGGCGCGGCTTTCACATCGCCTGCGGCTTATAAAATCGGCGAGGCCGGCAATATCCATGCGGGCAGCCTGATTGAAATGAGCCTTGGCGTCGCCATCGGCGCGATCACCTTCACCGGCTCCATTATTGCCTGGGGTAAATTACAAGGCGTGATTACCGGCAAGCCGATTGTGTTTACGGGTCAGCATTTCATCAACGCCTGCCTTGGTCTCGCGCTGGTCGTGCTGATAGCGCTGCTCTGCATGACGCAGTCGGCCTTCCTCTTCTGGACGATCGTGGCGATCGCGCTGGCCCTTGGCGTGCTGATGATCATCCCGATCGGCGGCGCGGATATGCCGGTGATCGTGTCGATGCTCAACAGCTATTCCGGCTGGGCGGCCTGCGGCATCGGCTTCACGCTGCAGAACAACCTGCTGATTATCGTCGGCGCTCTCGTCGGCGCGTCGGGCGCGATCCTGTCCTATATCATGTGCAAGGGCATGAACCGTTCTTTCTTCAACGTCATCCTCGGCGGCTTTGGCGGTGAAGTGGCCGGTGGCGCGGCTGCTGCGAAATCCGACAAGCCGGTGAAAATCGGTTCTGCCGACGATGCGGCCTTCATTCTCAAGAACGCGGCCAGCGTCGTGATCGTGCCCGGTTACGGCATGGCGGTGGCGCAGGCGCAGCACGCGCTGCGCGAAATGGCAGACCAGCTGAAGAAGCACGGCGTGAAGGTGCGCTACGCCATTCACCCGGTCGCGGGCCGCATGCCCGGCCACATGAACGTGCTGCTGGCCGAAGCCAACGTGCCCTATGACGATGTGCTGGAGCTGGAAGATATCAACCGCGATTTCCCGCAGACCGACGTCGCCTTCGTCATCGGCGCGAACGACATCACCAACCCCGCCGCGAAAAAAGATCCGGCTTCGCCCATCTACGGCATGCCCATTCTGGATGTCGAATCGGCGGGCACGGTGCTGTTCATCAAGCGCTCTCTCGGCTCCGGCTATGCGGGCATCGATAACGAGCTGTTCTTTTATGACAACACCATGATGCTGCTGGGCGACGCGAAGGCCATGTGCGAAGGCGTGATTAAAGCGCTCGAGCACTAAAACTCCATAAATATGAAAATAAAAACGGCGCGGTGAGGTACTCCCGCGCCGTTTTCGTTTCGCCATAACCTTCAAACATCATTTCAAAATTTGGCGCAATGCAGCAATATTCTTCAGCGTTTTCCCGTCTTGGAATAAGGATATTTCAGGATTATACTTCCCCATCGACTTTGACATCTGTTCATGAAAGACGCCAAAGGCATGAAACACCTGGACCGGTTTTTCGAACCGGAAGGATGGCAGACGGATCATTTTACCAGCACCTCTGGTAAAAAAATCCGCTACGGCCACGCGGAACCTGCTGGTCCCGCGAAGGGCACTGTCGTCATCACGACAGGCTATGCCGATTTCAGGGAAGCCTATCACGAAACCATCCACGAATATCTGAACCGCGGCTACGCCGTGTGGATGATGGATTGGGCCGGCCACGGCGGATCGGAAAAACGCGATCCCGCCAACCCGAAAAAAGGCCAGACCGTCGACGATCACATTGAAGACCTTCGCAAATTCCGGCAGGAAATTGTCGAACCGCAGACAGGCAAACCCGTGTTCCTGTCGACGCATTCCATGGGCGGGCAGATCGCGCTGCATTACCTGTCGCGCCATGGAAAAGATTTCGACGCCGCGATCCTGGCGACACCGCTGGTGGAGGCGAAACTGAAAGGCCCCACTGTCGACTTCCTGAAGGTCGCCTATGCAAGCGCGCTCTATTACGGCGGCGCGGACGAACCCATTCCCGACGGCCGCCGCCAGCTGACACGCGGCCTAACCGAAGAGCGCGGCGGCATGAAGAACGACAACCCGCTGCGCATGACGCTGCACAAAACGCTGATGCTGCTGGACGATACCCTGAAGGCCGAAGACCCGGCGATCGGCTACGTCGCCAGCCTGCTTTTCTCGACCGAGGAATCCGCAAAGCCGGCGTTCCAGAAATCCATCACCACGCCCGTTTTGTTCGGCATCGGCAAGGATGATGATGTCATCGACAACGACGCCGTGCGCCGCGCCGCAAAAACCATGCCCAACGCCAAGGCCGCCGAGATCGATGGCGGCCTCCATGCGCTCTGGCTCGACCGCGACCCGCAGCGCAAGGACTGGTGGTCGCATATCGACAGTTTCCTGACACAACAGCATCTGGACTTCTCCCCGCCGCCGCCTTCAAAAACGGCGCCACCTCCGACGCACAGAGGCCCTGCTCCATGATCGAAGACAAATTCAAGGAACCGGATAAATTCCAGTGGGGGTCCTTCAAGGACGCCGACGGCGCGAATATCCGTTACGGCAGACTGAAGCCCGAAGGCGAAACCAAGGGCACGATGGTCATGCTGCCGGGTTTCCGCGAAAGCGTCGAAAAATATTTCGAAGTCGCGCGCGAAATGCAGTCGAAAGGTTTTGACGTCTGGGTGATGGACTGGAAGGGCCAGGGCGGATCGGACCGCCTGATCGCCGCCAATCCGCACAAGGCCCATGGCGACGGCTACGACAAGCATATCGCAGCCCTGCACGAATTCACGCAGAACGTGGTTGCCAAAGAAGACGGCAAGCCGCTGGTCATGATGGCGCATTCGATGGGCGCGCATATCGGCCTGCGTTACCTGAAGGAACATGACGGCGTGTTCGACAGCGCGCTCATGACATCCCCGATGGTCGATATCATCACGGCAGGCCTGCCGAAACCTTTGGCGCGCCAGATGGCGAAATTCGCCAAGGCCGGCAACTACCTCGACAAATACATTCCGGGCGGCACCGACTGGAACGATCTGGAGAAGTTCGAGGAGAACAAGAAAACCACCTGCCCCGAACGCTTCGAGATTTCAAAAGAGATCTGCCGCGCCAACGACAAACTGAAAATCGGCGATCCCACCTACGGCTGGATCTATCACACCTTCGCCTCGATCGATATCCTGAACGACGAGAAATACCTGAAGGCGATCACCACGCCGATTTTGATGGAAGTGTCGGATAACGAGCTGATCGTCGACCGCGCCGCCCAGGACCGCGCGCTGGGCTTCCTGCCCAGCGCCAAGAAGGTCGAGATCGCGGGCGCGAAGCACGAAATCTGGATGGAGCGCGACGAGCTGCGCGACCAGTGGCTGCAAAAGGTTTCCGCCTTCCTTGACGAACGCCTTGCGCTGGCGGCGCCAGCGCCAAAAAAGCCTAGTCCGCCCGCCATCAGGCCGCCCCGCCCGCCTGGCATGTAAGGGATACGCTGCCCCGATTGCAATGGGGGCGGATTAACGCTATATCATGTGCGAACACGATTGATTTAAGGATGCTCTTCCATGGCCGAAATTCTCTCCCCCAAAAAAGCCTACACGCGGCTCTCCGACCTCGTGCTGGAGGCCATGCACCTCGCCCTCGACCAGAAAGACGTCGCGATTGCCGATATCCTGTCGCGCGCGCTTGAAATGTCGCTGACCCGCAATGCCGGCGGCCGCAATTTCATCGAACGTCGCGACCTGTCGAAAGACGTCGAAACCGCCATCGACAAGCTGGCCGCCCTGAAAAAAGCCGCCAAGGGCAAATAATCCTATTCCAGCACGACCGTGATGCCGTTTGAGCGCTCCGGCGCCTCGACAACCGTTTCGTCGTTTTCCTTGTAGAACCGCAGCGTCACCGCGCCCTCACCAATCTTTAAACCTGAAACCGTCAGTTCATCCAGAAACGCCGGCAGGCGCGGCTGACGCACGTGCAGGGCCTTCCCGATGCCGTCGACAGTGATGCCGAGCATCGCCTGCAGCAGCAGCGATTCCGACGCGCTGGCCCAGGCCTGCGGGCTGCAGGCGACGGGGTAGCGTGCGGGGGGCTGACCCGCTTCGCGCGGCAAGCCGCCGAAAAGCTCGGGCAGGCGCAGGCCGGGTAAATGCTGCGCGGCGTCGAAAAGCGCTTGCATCAATCGTGCGGAGGCCTCGCTCATCCCGTATTTCGCCATGCCCGCGGCGCAGAGCGCCGTGTCATGCACCCAGACCGTGCCGTTGTGGTAGCCTTCCGGCGGTTTCACCGGTTCATACCGTTTCTCGCCGCTGCCCAGCGTGCGCACCCCCCAGCCTGAAAACATCGCGGGCGACATCAGCGCCGCGCCGACGCGCTTCGCGCGATCCTCCGGCACGATGCCCGAGAACAGCAGGTGCCCGGCGTTTGAGGACAGGACATGGCAGGGTTTTTTATCGCCATCCAGCGCCAGCGCGTAGGTGCCCGCCTCTTCCCACCAGAAATCACGGTTGAATTTTTCTTTCAGCGCGGCTGCCTGTTTTTCAAGGTTTTGCGCCCTGTCATGATAGCCGAGCGCCTTCGCCATCACTGCGGCGTCGCGCTTGCCCGCATAGACATAGCCCTGCACTTCGCAAAGCGCGATCGGCCCGGGCGCGAGGCGTCCGTCGGCATGTGAAATCGCGTCGACGGAATCTTTCCAGCCCTGATTGCCCAGGCCCGATTCCGCGCCGCGCTGGTATTCGACATATCCATCGCCGTCACGGTCGCCATAGGTATCGATCCATTCCAACGCGCGCATCACATGCGGCCAGAGCGTTTTAATGAAGGCCACGTCGCCCGTACGCGCGAAATAGGCACCCGCAAGGCTGATAAACAGCGGCGTCGCATCGGCCGTGCCGTAATAGGGCGTGTGCGGAATTTCTCTCAAAGCCGCCATTTCGCCGTAGCGGATTTCATGCATGATCTTGCCGGGCGCGCTGTCGTGAAACTTGCTCTCCTCCAGCGCCTGATGACGCGCCAGCAGGGCGAGCACGCCCCGCGCCAAGGCGGGATCCTGCCACAGCAGTTCGAAGGCCGTGATAATCCCGTCGCGGCCAAAGGGACAGCTGTACCAGGGGATGCCCGCATAGGGGTAAGGCCCGTCGCTGGTCTCGGTCGTCAGCAGCGCGATATCGACCGCATTGGCGCGGATCCATTTGTCGAACTGCGCATTTGACGATGAAAATTGCGGGCGGCGAGATACATGCTGCTGCACGTAGCCGGTGCAGGCCTTGCGCATCGCTTCAAATTCTGCGGCGGTGACAGGTGCTGCGCCCGCCCCTGCCCGCACATACAGGCTGCGGGTTTCGCCCGCCTGAAGGGCGAAGGCAATGCCGCCTTCCCTCACCTCTTCGGAAAAGACCACGGCGGTCTGGCGCGTGACGTTATCAAGCCCCTTGTAGGAAAAGGTGATGCTGTTATCGCCGCGCTGTTGCGGCAAGGTTTCGCCACGCGAAGGGCGCACTGCGCCGCGCAGCTCGAACATATCGCGGAAATCGGCGTCGAGGTCGAAGGAAAGCACCGTCTGCAGGGCCCGACCGCTGTCGTTGCGCAGGCTGATGCCTTCATAAAGGCTGTCGTGATAGACGAACATCACCCGCTCGATGGCCACCGCGCCCTGTTTCAGGCGCGCGTGAAAGACGACGTTGTTGTTTTCAAGTAAACTTTCCTGCAGCGCGGGCTTCACCCCGTCGATCTTCAGAATACAGGTCGAGAGGATGCGCGTGTCACGCGTGATCAGCCCGTCGGCGATGTCGTGGTCTTTCTCGTTCCGCGCCAGCATGTCGCCCGCGGCGTCCAGAACGGCGAAACTGTCGTTGTGCTTCAGGACGAATGTCTGCGGTTTGGCCATGGGCTCTCCTCTGGAGGCTCAAGATAGCCGTAAAAGTCATTATATTCAATGGCTTGTAAAATAATCCTCAGAAAATTCGGGAATCGCTGGACTTTCCCGCCGATTATTTATATTGTCTTTGGTAATTCTCCCAAAGCGATTGAAGAATTTTTTCAATCGTCGCCTTTTTTCCAAAGGGCGCGAAAGCGTGAACTGTATCTGCGCGATAGGGAGAGAAAAAGTTTAGAAAAGGAGACTACAAGATGGCTGCTTTCCCCCTTATGCCCAAGGCGACCGCCGCATGGCTGGTCGACAACACGGCGCTCACCTTTGACCAGATCGCGGAATTCTGCGGCCTGCATCCGCTGGAAATTCAGGCGCTTGCCGACGGCGAAGTGAACACCGGCATCATGGGCACCAACCCCGTGATCAACGGCGAACTGACGCCCGAAGAAATCGCGCGCTGCGAGAAAAACGTCAACGCCAAGCTGAAGATGCAGAAGACCGACCTGCCCAAGCCCCGCGCCCGTTCCAAAGGCCCGCGCTACACGCCCGTCACCAAGCGCGCGGAAAAACCCAATGCGGTCGCTTACCTGCTGAAAAAGCACCCGGAACTGGCCGACGTGCAGATCGCCAAGCTGATCGGCTCGACCAAGCCCACCGTGGACGCGATCCGCAACAAGACGCATCCGCAATCCTCCACGCTGAAGCCCGCCGACCCCGTGTCGCTGGGTCTCTGCACCGCGGACGAACTGGACAAGGCCGTCCGCCGCGCCCAGCGCCGCATCGAGCGCGAAGCGAAAGCCGCCGGCAAGCCCGCCACCCCCGCCCAGAACAACGGCGCGCCCTTTGGCGGCGTGCAGCCCATCACGGGCATTGACGACGAGGACCTCGACGACGAGGAAACCGACGAAACGCCCGATAGCAACAAGGCAGCAGAAGGCTGATACAGCCGCTGACGCAATAAAAAAACGGCGCCCCTGTGAAGGTGGCGCCGTTTTTACTTCGCTATCTCTTTAACGGGTTTCGAGAGCCTCGATCTCCTCGCGTAAATGGAGCCTTGTTGCTTTCATTTTCTTGATTGCTCCTTCGTCACGCGCGGGATGCGCCAGTTCTTTCTGAAGGTCGTGTTCCAGTTTTTCGTGCTTTTTCTTCAGAGCGCGCAGATGTGGATGTGCCATGTCGGTAACTCCTCTAGATGATAGATTATCACTCAAGCTAAAATACATTTTACCAGTATCAAATTGACAAACAGTTAACCCCCCGCGCTCCCTCCTTTCACGGCCATGGCCGTTGAATTTGTTGCTAAAAAACTCTTGATCGCCTGCGCGGTTTCGATGGGCCGCTCGACCATCATCATATGGCCGCAATCCTTCAACAGCGCATAAGTACCGTGCTTGAAATACCCCGCGAGTTTCTCGCCGTCGGCTGCGCGCGTGAGTTTGTCGTGCTCGGCGGAAATCACCAGCACAGGCAGCTTGCAGGAGGCGGCGAGTGCCTTGCCATCCTTGAAATCGGCGCAGGCTTTAAGGTCGTTATAGACGGCCTTCGGATCGGCGCCGTTCATGACCGAGCCCAGCACCGTGCGCACCGCGCCGACTTGCTGATGGCCCTGCCAAACGCCCCATTTGATGAGCATCCCGATGGCTTCGGCGGGCTTTTCCTGCGCGGTTTTCAGCAGGTCGGCATTGACGGGCATTTCGGCCGCCGTGCCCATCAGCACAAGGGCGGAGACGGCGGGGTGATCGGCGGCAGAAAGGGCCACCAAGGCTCCCATGGAATGGCCTGCCAGCACGACCGAGCCCTCGGGCATGCCGGTGACCCTGTCGCGCACATAGGCGGCCATGGCCGCGATATCGGGGCAGAGATTGCCCCCTGCCTTGGGGTCATGCCCGGGCAGGGTAATGGCGCGGAAACTGTGGTCGAGCAGGTGGGGCACAATGCCGCCCCAGGCGCTGGCTGTCATGCCGGCACCATGGATGGCCATGATGGTTTTGCGGGCTGTGCTCATACCCCCCATTATACCATGGGGGCGGCAAAACGGGGGGCTCAGAAAGCGTTTGACATAATATTACAAAATTGCTAGTCTTCCCATGGTTTTTTTAACGGAGCGCATGATGAAGTTTGCATCTAGAAAAGGCCTGGCCGCCGTTTTCGCCGCCGCCGTCCTGCTGACGGGCTGCGATGTCCCTCCCCCGTCGCAACAACAGGCGACGCAGACGCAAACCCGCCGCGTCGAACAGACGCAGCAGGCAGCACCCGCCTATTACGTGCAGGTCGATCTCCGCCAGTCACACTTCACCCTCGACCCCTTCGAGCATATGAAGGACAGATGGAACGCCGTGCAGTTCCCCCTGCCCGCCTCCAAGGCGCAGTACGAAAAGCTGAAACAGGGCGACAACCTGGTCGACAAATTCCGCTCGGCCAGCTTCTGGATCGAAGGCTCGATCGGCTCGACCAAGATGACGGTCGACAAACTGCCCGCCATTGCGGCGGATGCGGATGCATCGGCCTATAACGTGAAACTGAGGCTTTACCAGTCGAATTTCACGATCGATATCGGCAAGCACATCAAAAACTCGGCCAATGCCGTCGAATTCAACTGGCAGGTGCCCGGCAACGTCTACACAGAAATGAAGGTCGGCGACGACCTGGTGAAGGACGGTTTCCGCGCGGGCAGCTTCTGGATGAAGGGCAGCGTCGGCAGCTGGCACCTGCAGGTGCTGGAGAAAAACGGGCCTGCGTCCGCGCCGCAACCTCCTGCGCCGAAACGCTAAGAATCTTTCGTGATACGCGCCAAAAAAAACCGCCCTTTTCAGGGCGGGGTGAAGACGTCACGAGGAGGCACAGATGAAGCTCAAAATTCCGTGGAACCAGTGGTGTTCCTAGTTTCAGAATACATGCCCGAGGTTAAGGAGAAGTTAACAGGGTAAGCTTACCGTTTTAGAAACAGGTAATAATTTGTAACCCTATGAATTAGCTGTCGGATTCTTCTTGAGAACCACTCTCATCTAGCGTTTTTTTGCCTTTGCCGCGTCCCGGTTTCTTAACATTTCGGCTGGATTTGAGGCGAGTCGGGCTTAAGACTTTGGCCTCCTCGAGGATGGGATAGGCGATGAGCGAAACGTAGGAATTGATGCGGCGCAGGTCGCGCAGGATGTCGAGGTGCAGGGATGATGTCGCAATGGTCTCCGCGATGCCCTCCGACAGGCGCTTGAAGTGGCTCTCGGAGGCCAGCATCTCCTGGTTCCTGAGCACCGCTTTTTCCTCGAACAGTTTGCGCGCCATTTTCACGTCGCCGGTCATGAAGACGTTTTGGGCAAGCACCATGTTCTCCATGACGCGGTGGTGCAGGTCGGAGATTTCGGCGAAACCGGCGCGGCTGAAGTTGTCCTGGTTGCGGATTTTTTTCGAGCAGAGATCCATCAGGTTTTTGTCGATGATGTCGCCGATATGCTCGAGATTGGTCGAGAAGGTCAGGATCTGCATGTAGCGCTTGCTTTCCTGCCGGTCGAGGTTCTGGGTGGACAGGCGCGCGAGATAGTTTTTGCAGGCCTCGTACAACCCGTCGACGATCGCTTCGCGGTCGCGGATCGCCTGTACCAGATGCGCGTTATTGGTGCGCAGCGCCTCCAGCGTGTCGTGCATCATGCGCTGCACGATGTCGGAGATGCGCAAGGTTTCGCGCGCGACGCAGGCAAGCGCTGCCGGCGGCGTGGTGAAAGCGGTGGGATCGAGGTAGCGCGGCAGGCTTTCGTCTTCTTCACGCGGGCGGTCGGGCAGGATGATTTCCGACAGTTTCGTCATCGGCCCGATAAAGGGCAGGAAACCGATGGCGACAGCAATGTTAAAGAAGGTGTGGAAGTTGACGATCTGGCGCGCGGGGTCCGGATCGATGCTGGCGATCGTCGGGCCGACAAGCGCCATAAAGGGCAGGAAGACAGCCGCACCGATGCTGCGCATCATCAGGTTGCCGAGCGGCACGCGGCGGCCGGCGGGGATATCACGGAGCGTCATGATGACGGGGGCGAAGGCGCCGCCGACGTTCGCGCCAAGGACAAGGATAAGGCCCAGCTGCACGGGGATCAGCCCCGACTGCACGAAGGACATGAAGAGCAGCACGGTGCCTAGGCTGGAATGGAGCAGCCATGTCAGCAGCGCCGCCAGCAGCAGCGCCAGAATCGGCTGGCTGGCCAGCGGCTCGATCAGCACCTTCAGCCCTTCGGATTGCCCGATGGGCGCGGCCACGGTCTTGATGATGCCGAGCGCGATAAAGATCAGCGCGACGCCGACGAAGGCGCGGCCGACGTGTTTATAATGGCTGTCCTCCATCGATTTGTTGACGATATAGCCCGCGATCAGCAGCACGGGCACGATGGCTTTCAAATCGAAGGACATCAGCTGCGCCGCCAGCGTCGTGCCGACATCCGCGCCCAGCATCACGGCGATGGCGGAGGTGATGGTGATAACGTTGCGCGCCGCGAAGGATGAAACGATCATGCCGGCGGCGGTCGAAGACTGCAGCATCGTCGCGGTAAAGATGCCGACGCCGAAGGCCTTGAAGCGGTTGGAGGTGGAATTGGAAATCACACGCCGCAGCGCCGTGCCGAAGGCGCGGTTCAGCCCGACGGACACCATGCCCACCCCCCAGAGCAGGAGGCAGACGCCGCCGATGATGTGCAATATGGTATGCGAGGCGTCGATGGTCAGTCTCCAAAATCCAACGCCGGATGCGCTCCGGCACAACGACACACCATCGTAAACAAGCCAGTCTCTTAGTGGACTTTAGCCCAGATTTTCTTCTTCGACGCCATCATGATGCCGCAGAAGGCGAACATGAACAGCATCACCTTGATGCCCATGCCCTTGCGCTGCTCCATGTGCGGCTCGCCGGCCCAGGCGAGGAATTGCGTCACGTCTTTAGCCATTTGCTCGACAGACGAGGTCGTGCCGTCGCCATAGGTCACCTGTCCTTCCGACAGCGGTTTTGCCATGGCGATCTGATGGCCCGGGAAATATTTGTTGTAGTTGAGGCCCGCCAGCAGCTCAAAATTGGCGGGCTTATCGACATAGCCGGTGAGGAGCGAGTAGACGTAGTCTTCGCCGCCTGCGCGCGCCTTGACGACCAGCGAGAGGTCGGGGGGCAGCGCGCCGCCGTTGGCAGCGCGGGCCGCCCTGTCGTTGGCGAAGGGCGACTTGAAGTGGTCGGAGGGGCGGGCGGGACGATCATAAGCCTCGCCGTCGTCGTTGATGTCGGTGACGTTGAATTCCGCCGCCATCGCCTTCACCTGCGCCTCGCTGTAGCCGAGGTCGGCGAGGTTGCGGTAGGCCATGAACTTCATCGCATGGCAGGCCGAGCAAACCTCTTTATAGACTTGGTAGCCGCGCTGCACCGCCGCCTTGTCATAGGTGCCGAAGACGCCTTGGTGCTGCCATTTCTTGTGGTCGAGCTCGACGCCTTCGCTTGCAAAAGCGGGGGCTGCCAGCAGGACGGCGGCCGCGAGGAGAGGAAGGATCTTTTTCATTTTCGTTTCCTAAAGTCTTATTTCTTCACGCAGGGATCTTCGCTGATGCTGTTGGGCACAGGCAGCGTTTTTTCCCGGCGCGACAGGAAGAAGAGGATGATGAAGTGGCCGAAGTAGTAGACGGTGCCGGCCTGCCCGATATAGAGCGGCATGCCTTCCGGCGGTTTCGCGCCCGAATACATCAGGCCGAAGAACGACACCAGCAGGAACAGCAGCATCATTTTATAGGTCGGGCGATAGCGCGCCGATTTCACCGCGTTGCCGTCGATCCAGGGCAGGAACATCAGGAGGATGATCGAGCCGAACATCGCCATAACGCCCAGCAGTTTCGCAGGCGCGATCAGGATGCCCGTGAAAGGGATGGAGATGTCGAAGGTGATGGCGCGGAGAATCGCGTAGAAGGGCAGGAAGTACCATTCCGGCACGATATGCGGCGGCGTCTGCATCGGGTCGAACTGGCGGAAGTGGTCGACTTCGGTCAGCGCCAGCGGCGCGAAGAACACCACGGCGAAGAAGATGGTGAGATACACCACCATCGCAAAGCTGTCTTTCGTGCTGAAGTAGGGCGCGAAGGGCACCGTGTCTTTCGACGATTTGGGTTCGACGCCCGTCGGGTTGTTGGAACCCGTCATGTGCAGCGCCCAGACGTGGATGAAGACCACACCGGCGATGACGAAAGGCAGCAGGAAGTGCAGCGCGAAGAAGCGGTTCAGCGTCGGGTTGTCGACCGCGAAGCCACCCCAGAGCCAAGTGACGAGACCGTCGCCGACCAGCGGGATGGCAGAGAACATGTTGGTGATAACCGTCACGCCCCAGCCCGACATCTGCGACCATGGAAGCGCATAGCCCATGAAGGCAGTCGCCATCATCAGCAGCAGGATAATAACGCCGACGATCCACAGCAGTTCGCGCGGCTTTTTGTAGGAACCGTAGTAAAGGCCGCGCGCCATGTGGATATAGACGGCGATGAAGAAGAACGAGGCGCCGTTCATGTGCACATAACGGAGCAGCCAGCCGAAGTTGATGTCGCGCATCGTCCGTTCAACGGATTCAAATGCCAGCGTGTTATGCGGCGTGTAGCTCATGGCCAGCAGGATGCCCGTGGCGATCATGATGCCCAGCATGGTCATGGCGATGCCGCCGAAGCTCCAGAGATAGTTGCAGTTTTTCGGCATCGGGAAGACGCCGTATTCCTTGATCAGCATGGTGAAGATCGGCAGGCGCTCGTCGATCCACTGCACGACAGGGTTGGCGAATTTTTCGGCGTTCTTGGGCGGGTGTGCCATTTTTTATTCCTTGTTATTTCTTCTCGATGCGCAGCAGCGTGTCCGAAAGGAAGGTGTAGTTGGGCACCTTCAGGTTCTTGGGCGCGGGGCCCTTGCGGATACGGCCCGATTTATCGTAGTGCGAACCGTGGCAGGGGCAGAAGAACCCGCCGAATTCGCCTTTCGGCTGGCCGACCTTCGATCCCATGGGAATGCAGCCGAGGTGCGTGCAGATGCCGACCAGCACCAGCCATTCGTCATGGCCCGCTTTCACGCGGCTCTCGTCGCTTTGCGGGTCGATGGGGGGCAGCGCTTCCTTGTCGCCCGCGCGGATCTCGTCGATTTCTTCCTTGGAGCGGCGGTGGACGAACACCGGCTTGCCCTGCCACACGACCTGGATGGTCTGGCCCACTTCGATCTTGCTGAGATCAACTTCGGTCTCGGCCAGCGCCAGCGTGTCGGCCGCCGGGTTCATCGCGTCGATCAGCGGCCAGACGGCGGTACCCACCGCCACTGCGCCCATCGAGCCTGCCGTGAGATACAAAAAATCGCGCCGGGAGGCGCTGTCGTCGGACGAGTCCATTTTGTTTTTCCTTGGTTTTTGGACCGGCAGCGGCGCTTGAAGCCCCCACCGAAGACGTGCAGCCCCTTTTGGATGGGGGTCGACACTGCCTTGGAAGGATATTACTCTGATCTCTATATAAATTAAAATACCCGCTGTTAAAAAAAGTTCTCTTATGTCTAATCTCTCCCTCCTCAAAAGGCTGATACCTCAGACAGATGGCAAGGCGCTGGATGTCATAAAAATCTGCGCGGCCATGTTTATGGTTATTGCGCAGGCCCACGAGAGTTGGCGGGGGCCGAATGCGGCGGCTGGCGGCGGTTTCGAGTCTGCCCTCGGGCTCGCCGCCTTTATCCTCTTTTGCCATGCGCAGGCCATGGCCATGCTGCGCCACGACCCGCAGAAGGCGCCCCGCTATGCGATGATGAAATACGGGATGCGCCTTGCCCTGCTGGCCGTGCTGGTCGAGCCTGTCTCGCTCTTCACGCGCGACATCACCGTGCCCAACGTCCTGTTCGCGCTGACGCTGGGCGCGGTCTTCTCGGGATTTTGCCGCAAGCTGAAACCTGTCGAATGCTATGCCGCCACCGTCTTCCTGTTGCTGGCTTCAACGGCAAGCCCGCCCTTTGAAACCGGCTTTGCCGGCGTTGTCCTGCCGGCGATGCTGCTGCTGGCCGCGCAGGGCGAGCGCCCCGCCCTCGGCCTTGCCGCGCTGGCGGTGACGCTGATCGCGCTGAAGGGGCATTTGCTCGATACGGGCATGGCCTTCGCCGATCACCGCTGGGCGCTGGCCGATGCGGGCGTTGGCATCGCGCTGGCGCTGTTCGTCCTGCAACTGTCCGTTTTCGCGCCGCAGACGGGACGGCTGCTGCCGAAATACGCGCTGCATGCCTTTTACCCGCTGCAGATGCTGGCGCTCTGGTCGCTGTTCAGGCTTTAAAGGATAAACATCAGGCGGAAGATCAACAGGTGCACCACATAGATGCCAAGGCTCTTGTGCCCGATCCATTTGCAGGCCTTCGATACCCAGTCCTTCGGGCGTCGTTTCAGGTCTTCCAGTATCAGCTGCCTGTAGTCGAAATGCAGCTCCATCGCCACGACGGTCGAGAACATCACGACCATGAACTGCGTCGAATTGAAGTGGAAAGTGTACTGCGTGAGGATCAGGTAACAGACGACCACGTAATAGGCGAAGGTGCGGAGATCCACGATCTTTTCGTCATACTGCCCCTTGTGCCGTATCAGCCAGCCGATGGCCGCGATCATCAGGCCGAGCGTGCCGTATTCCATCACCAGCACAGAGGGCATGATCAGCGCCGTCAGGATGCCCATGGTAATCATGAAATTCCCGCGGCTCTTGATCGCCAGCTCCATGACCGGGTCGATAAAGATGCGCGTGATGATGATGGTGGCAAGGGCCGAGAGCGGCATCACCTCCACCCCCATCAGCACGTCGGTGACCATCAGCAGCGCAAGGCCGAGCCAGACTTTCCAGTGCGCGCGCCAGCCGGAATTGTAGCCGCAGGGGATAAACCAGACGATGGCGAAAAGGCGGAAGACCCGCAGCCATAAATTATCCGTCCAGAAATAAAGCCCCGCATGGTCGATCAGGAAGGCTGCGACCCCCAGCGCGAACATTTCCGACGTGGTGAACCTGTATCTCATGCGCGGAACACAACCCAGGCGACGGCCTTGAAGAGCAGCAGGTGAACGACAAAAATCTCGAGGCTGTTATGGCCGACAAAGCGCACAAAGCGCCCGAAGGCAGTGGCCGGTTTCTGCTTGATCGCCAGCAGCACGGAATCCTTGAAATCCCACATATACCAGCTCATCAGCAGCGTCATGACCAGCATGAAGGGCCATATCTCGCGCATATGCTGCTGGAAAAGATACTGGAAGGCCGCAAAGGAAAGGCCGGAGAACGCCAGGTGCCAGCCCGCGATCGTGCGGCCGTGCGGAATGATGTCGCGGTGCCTGACCAGCCAGCCGGAACAGGCCAGGATCAGCGCCATGGTGCCGTATTCCATCGCCTTGAAATGCGTCCAGTTCGCGTGCCAGAGCAGCACGAACTGCACGAAGCAGAAAAGGAATATGTTCTTCAGCGATATTTCCATCAGCGGATCGACGATGTATTTCACCGCGATCATCGTCGCCAGCACGGTCAGCGGGAAATAGAAGCCGCTGTAAAAAACCGTCACCGCCGTCAGCGCCACCAGCCCCCACCATAAAATGGGCTGCGGCCGCCACCCCGCATTATACCCGGCGGGGAAGAACCAGAGGATCACCATGAACTTCAGCTGCCTGAACCACGGCACCTCCCAGAAGAAATCCGAGCCGAAATGGTCGATCAGGAACGCCGCCACCGCCAGCGCCGTCAGCTGGTAAGTGGCAAGGCGCGGCAGTGGGCATGTCGGGAAGCGCATCGGGCTGGCTTTCGCGCAATAAAAAGTCTATGCCTATGGTAGCCCTAAACATACAGGACGCGCAATGCGGCTCGCCCTCTACCAACCCGATATTCCCCAGAACGCGGGCACGCTGATGCGGCTCTGCGCCTGCCTTGGCGTGAGCCTCGACATTATCGAGCCCTGCGGCTTCCTGCTGACGGACAAGAACCTGAAACGCGCGGGCATGGATTACCTCGACAAGCTCGACATGGCGCGCCACAGCAGCTGGGAAGCGTTCCGTAAAACCCGCGAAGGCGCGCGGTTTGTCCTGATGACGACAAAGACCTCCGACAACTTCCTCGATTTCAAATTCGCGGCAGGCGATATTTTGATCGCGGGGCGCGAGAGCGCGGGCGTGCCCGAGGACGTCCATGCCGCCTGCCCTGCCCGCGTGACCATCCCGATGGCGGCAGGAGTCAGGTCTTTGAACGTCGCCGTGGCGGCCTCGATGGTATTGGCCGAAGCCTTGCGTCAAACGGGCGGTTTTCCCGCTAAAACTTGATTTTTGTCAATTGCAAACCACGGCGGAAAAGCGCTTAATACGGGCGGAAAAAGAGGATTCGCCATGACAGCCCTTGCGAAGCAGCAACAGGAAGACACCAAAAAAACCGCCGTCGCGTGGTTCGAATCCTTACGTGATCAAATCTGCGCCGAATTCGAGAAGATCGAAACGGAACTGCAGAACAGTGACCAGCCCGCCGGAAAATTCGAGCGCAAGCCCTGGACACGCGAAAACGCCCCCAATTCGGACGGCGTGCTGAACGGCGGCGGCGTCATATCATTGATGAAGGGCCGCGTCTTCGAAAAGGTCGGCGTGAATATCTCCGCCGTGCATGGCACCTTTTCATCCGAATTCAGAAAAAATATCCCGGGCGCAGGCGACACCGGTGAATTTTTCGCGGCCGGCATCAGCCTTGTCGCGCATATGAGATCGCCGCTGGTGCCCGCCGTTCACATGAACACGCGGCATATCGTGACGTCGAAAGCATGGTTCGGCGGCGGCGCAGACCTGACGCCGATGTATCCCGACGATAAAGACACCGCCGATTTCCACGCGGCCTTCAAAACCACCTGCGACAGGCACGATCCGGCCTATTACCCGAAATTCAAAAAATGGTGCGACGATTATTTCTTCCTGCCGCATCGCAATGAACCGCGCGGCGTGGGCGGCATTTTCTACGACTATCTCGAAGCCGACTGGCAGCGCGATTTTGCCTTCACGCAGGATGTGGGTACCACGTTCCTGTCCATCTATCCGCAACTGGTGCGCCGCCATATGAACCGTACATGGACGCCCGAACAGCGCGAGCATCAACTGGTGAAGCGCGGCCGCTATGCCGAATTCAACCTGCTGTACGACCGCGGCACGCAGTTCGGCCTGAAAACCGGCGGCAACCCCGAGGCGATTCTGATGTCGCTGCCGCCCGAGGCCCGCTGGCCTTAAAATAAAAACCTTGGCAAAATGGCCGTAACCGGCCACTTTCCATTCTCCATAAGCCCATTATTGCTTTGCAGCGTTGACAAAATTTGCGCTTCACCCGAAGCTGGTAACGGATGAAACCGCTTCACGCTTACATCGTCGCCTTCATGATCGCTGCTGCCGTCGCCGTTGCGCCGCAGCCCGTGCCCGCGCAGGGTATCGCCGGCACGATCAGCGATGCTGCGATCACGATGGCCATGGACGAGGCGCTGAAAGACGCGCTCTCGCCCAACGACAAGCTGGATCCCGCGCGTTTCCGCCTCTCGAGCAAGGTGTCCGACGAGGCGAAGGTTCTGCACCCGCTGATCATCAAGCAGCTGGAAAGCATCGCCGGCAGCAACGAATATTGGACGGGCGCGCAATTTATCCTCTACATCGCCAAATCGCAGGCCAAATTCAACCCCGAAAAGGTCAAGCCCACCGACGACAAGAAACCGGTCGTGACGCTGGTCGTTTTCGAAAAAGAAAAAATGGCGATACTGGACGTCGCCCCGCAACTGACGCCGGGCTTCCCGGGCAACGTGCAGGCCGCCATCATCAACCGCATCATTATGCCCAACTTCCGCAACGGGCATTTGCAGCGCGGCATCATCGACGGCACGCGCGCGACATTGATGGCGCTGCAAGGCGCCTATACACGGCCCGATCCGTCCGTCGTGCCGAAACCCGCGCCCTATAACTGGACGCCTTTGATCGTGCTGGCGCTCTTGGGCGCAGGCGTGTTGGGCCGCCGTTCGCCGCGCTACAGCTATTACGACGCAAGGCCCGACACCAGACCCCCCGGCGGCGCGAGAGGATATTGGTGATGAATATTTCCGACGCCATGCGCAAAGATATTCTAAAAGCGGTCAAGAACCTGGAGAAAACCACCAGCGGCGAAATCATCTGCGTGGTGGCCAAATCCTCGGCGCGCTATGTGCACTACCCGCTGCTCTGGGCGGCCTTCACCGCGCTGGCGCTGCCGGTCATGAACCCGCTGCTGGCGTCTTTCGGCCGCCAGCCGGTCATCACCTTCGAGTTGCAGGCGGTGGTCTTCGTCATGCTGGCGCTGGTGCTGATGCACACCCCCTTGCGCATTTGCGTCACCCCCCGCGCGGTGCGCGAGGCCAATTGCAGCCGCACCGCCTTCGAACAGTTTTTCATCCGCCGCCTGAACGAAACAGCGCACCGCACCGGCGTGCTGCTTTTCGTCTCGCTGGAGGAACACTATGTCGAGCTGATCGCCGACGACGGCATCAACGGCAAGGTGAAGGAAGGCGAATGGAACGATATCGTTGCCGCCTTCACCGAACACCTGAAGAAGGGCCGTGTGCACGAGGGCTTCGTCGGCGCGATCACGGCCTGCGCGGCGGTGCTGGCCCGCTGCTTCCCCGGCAAGCGCAACGACAAGAACGAGCTGCCCGACGACCTGGTCGTCCTGCCGGAATCGCCGATTATCAGCTGATCTCAGCTTATAAATAGCATTTCAAAAATCTATATTTTACAGCCTGTTAAGCTTAATCTCTTGATATTGTCACGGGATGGCATTATACATAATACCAAGCTTATCGAGGCTTTAGGCCCAAGCGGTTTTGAAGGTTTCCCGCCGGCCCCTCCCTTCCCGATAGCAAAACGCCACACATGGGCCCCAAGGCCCCGTTATCACGGGCAGGAGACGTACATTGGCTTTTCTGGATGACCTTGCCATCCGCCTCGACAGGCGCGCACCAGCGACGGGCGCAGCGCCCGACCTCGCGCGCGGGCGCAAGGCCAGCCGCAAGGTAGGCATGCTGATGGGCGTGAGCATCACGACGGCCATCCTCGGGCTTGCGGGCTGCCTAGCCTGTTTTGCGGGGCTTTTCAGTTTCACGATCGGGATGATAGCGGCAGGCGCGCTTATGATGGCGGCAAGCGCCGGCGTCGAAAAGCTCGCCGTTTACAGCGCGAACAAGATTTTCGACCGGCACGGCGAGCATATCAACGCCTACCTCGACCCGCTCTACCCCGACATCACGGGCAAGCGCGTGCAGGATTTGCCACCCGTCGCCGAAACCTTCAACACCGAAGCCGACGTGACGACGGACTCGCCCGTCACTGCCATGAAGCCGCTGAAATTCCAGCGCAAGACAGCGCAGCAGCCGGGAGTACAGGCCTGATGGCAACACCGGTCACACCCGATGCGGACAAAGGCAGGGAAGCGGTGCGCAAAATCGCAAAGCTGGCCTTCTTCGGCGTCAGCGGCGTATTGATGGCGGGGCTCGGCGTCGTCGGCGTCGTTTTTGGACTGATCAGCGTGCTGTCCGGTTATGGCACGACAGCCCTCTGCATCGCCGGCGGCTTTTTCACTATGGGCGGCGGCGCCGCGGCTGGTTCTTTCTTCGCAGGAAAACACGTGCTCAAGCGCAATGCACCGCATCTCGAGGCACTGGCGAAGGAAGAGCAGCGGGAAAAACTGGAAAAGGAACGGCGCGCTGCCGAAGCCGCCGAAGCTGCAGAGGCGGCAAGGCAGACAAAACAGCGCCGCCCCGCCAAAAAGGCCTTCAACCCCGAGGCCGCCGTGAAGCTGGATAATGACGTCAAGACGATGCGCCCGCTGAAATTCAACACGCGCGCGCCGCAACAGCCGCAGGCCCAACCCTGATGGCAGCGCAGGTCACGCCAGATGCGGAAAAAGGCCGGGTCGCCATGCAGAAAATAGCCGTCCTGCTGTTCGGCGTCGGTTTCGGCGCGCTGGCGGTGGCTGGCGGCGCGCTTTGGGGCCTGGTCGGCCTCGGCATGCTGGCGATGGGCAAGGGCGCGGCGGTGCTCGGCTGGGCGGGCACCTTCCTGGCGTGCAGCGGCGGCGTGACGGCGGCCTCCTACGGCGGCATCGGTCTTGTCGGCCTCCGCAACAAGCCGCACCTTGACGAACTGGTGAAACAACGTGCGCAGAGCAAGCTGGAGGAAGAGCGCAAAGTGATCGCCGACAGGGAAGCGGCCGAGCAAGAGAAAGAACAGGAAAAGCAGCGCCGCGCCGTCGTGATCGAATACAATGCGCAGGCCGCCGTGAAACTGAAGAAAGACGTCAAGACAATGCGCCCCCTGAAATTCGGCCCCAAGACGCCGCAACAGCAGCAGGCGCAGCCATGACACTGGCAAAGCCCTCTCTCTTCGATAAAAAAATGATGCGCGAATTCGGCGTGCTTTATGGCGGCGGCCTCTGCGGCGCGGGCGGCCTGCTGGGATACGCCGGGCTCGCGGGCCTCTCCGCAATTATCGCCACCGGCCTTGGCGGGGTCGCCGCCGTAGCAATGGGCGCGGCCTATGCGGCCACGGCGGCAGCGGGCCTCTGGTGCTTCGTCAGGGGCACGGTCAGGATGCATCAGGTCTTCAGCAACACCGGAAAGTCATGGGCGGAACGCGAATTCGAAAACAATCCGGAAGCTTTCGCCCTGAAGCCCATCGCGCAGGAAGTTTTCAACCCCCAGGCGCAGAAGGCCGTCAAGGTCATGCGCCCGCTGAAGATTGCTCCCAGGAACAAGCCGCTTGATTTGCCCCGCGGTTGATCTAGGCTGTTGCCATGGGCGACGGCTCCAAAAATTTCTGGAAGGACAGGCTGTATAACAAGAACGTGCGCAAGCGGTTCCTGTATATCTATGTGCCCATTGCGCTGGCATTGTTCCTTATCCTGAATGTCGCAGGATTTTTGTCCGTTAACAGCGATAGAAGGCTGCTGGACGCAACACAGTCTTTCAAAGAAAACGTGCCCGTCGTCTACAGCGACAAATACAATATTTCATTCTGGGGGCTGGAGGAACTGCATCCCTTCGACACCAAGAAATACATGCGCATCCACGATGCGCTGAAGGCGCAGCATCCGGCGGCCGTGGAAAAATTCATCACGGCTTATAAACCGTCGGCTGAATTGATCCAGCTGGCACATGGCGCGGACTATTTCGCCTCGCTGCGGTCGTCGTGGGTATTGGCGCGCATTACCGAGCTTGGCTTTCTGCGCTTCTTCCCCGACCGGCTGGCGCGGAATTTGATACTGGAACCGATGCTCTACCACATGGGCGGCAGCCTGCTGGCGGGACTTGCCGCGATAGAGCATGGCTGGGCGATCAATCTGGGCGGCGGTTTTCACCATGCCTCGTACGACGATGGCGGCGGGTTCTGTGCGCTGGCGGATATCGGCTTGACCGTGAAATATTTGCGGCGCGAAAAGAAGATTACCAAGGCGATGATCATCGACCTCGACGCGCATCAGGGCAACGGCCATGCGCGGGATTTTATCGACGACAAGGACGTCTATATCGTCGATTTCTACAACGCCGATGTCTATCCGCGCGACGAAGACGCGAAGCGGGGCATCGACCTTGGCTTTGAAATGCGCGCCTTTTCGGGCGACAAGATCTTCTTCGACGCGCTCGAAAAAGCGCTACCCGAAGCGTTCAAGGCCTTCGATCCCGATATCGTGATCTATATCGCCGGCACCGACGGGCTGGAGGGCGACCCGCTGGGCGCGATGTCGATTTCGGAGGATGGCATTATCAAACGCGACGAAATGGTTTTTCGCGCCGCGCGGGATCGCAACAAGCCGATCGTGATGCTACTCGGCGGGGGATATCAGAAATCAAACGCGCGCGTGATTGCGCGCAGCATCCTCAACCTGCGCCAAAAGTTCGGGCTTTTCTAGAGATACCCGTGCCCAGCTTGAAATCCGACGCCTTCATCGTGTCATAGGCGCGCGCCTTTTCCATGAAATCCGCATCGCATGCCGCGATTGTTTGCAACGACAGCGCGTTATCCGCGCTTGCCGCTGTGTGCAGCAGGTAATTTCTAAACGCGGGTTTTGTGTTTAATTCGTTTTGAACACTTTCATGATTCATCAGCAGCGTGATCATTTCCGCATCGCCGCGGAAAATCGCGGCGCCGAGCGCGCCGGTGTAGCCGGATTTTACTTTCGGATTCTCCTCGAAAATTTTCGCGCCTTTTTCGACCAGAAGTTTTACACCCTCATGAAATCCGGTGATGACGGCGAGAGAAATTGGAGTGGTTTTCTGATTTTTATAGAGGTACGGATAGCGTTTGCGGAAGATTGTTGCGTCTAATTTCCCAGTCTTTTCAAAGGCCGTTTTGAAGGCAGCGTCGGGGGTGAGCGCCGCTATATCATTGTTAAATATGGTTTTCAGCCCCGGCGAGAGCAGGACCTGCATTTTTTGAATGTCTTTGTTTTCAATGGCTTGCGCAAGCGCCTCGGCACGCAGAACCGCATCAGAACGCCTGTCGCGCAGGCTCTGCGCCCATGCAGAACAGCGTTGGAAGGCCTGTCGAACTGTCATTTTCACCCCCTGCCTTGAACAAGTGATTGAATTTGACAGAATATAACTTAATTGTTCAGTAATTTCAAGGAAAAAGTAGTATGGTACCCCACGCCTTAAGGCTTAGGCAGATGGGCCCGTGCCGTTTCCAGCACTTTCGGGTTTTTCATCGCGCCGAAATCCTCGCGCAGCAAAATCCGGTCTTCCAGCGTTTCGGGATCGCGCGAGACGATCAAATGCTGCTGGGTGGCGAAGTTAAACACCTCCGCCAGCTGGAAACCGGCCTGTACATCGCGCGAGAAAACCGACACCTGCTCCGCGCCCGTCACCTGCCATGCGGCATTGCCGTCGGACAGCGTGCCGGCGGTTTCGAACGCGGCTTTTTTAAGCGCGAAGGCCATACCGGGGAAGCGCGTGCAGCGTTTCGCGGCCTTCAGTAACCGCGCGGGCTTGAAACTCGCTTTTTGCAGCAGCAGTTCGACCATGCCCTCGCGGTATGTTTTCATGCCATAGGCGATGACGTCCTTGCCGCCCTTGTCGCGCGCGGCTGTGTCGGCCTTTTTGTCGATCAGCAGAGACACCAGCCCGCGCATATCTTCCTTCGCCGCCAGCAGCAGCGGCGTCGCGCCTGTTTTCGGATCCCGCGCCTCCATGTCGACGCCCGCGTTCACCAACGCGGCGGCGGCATGTTCGTTATGCTCGGCAATCGCCTTGAACAGATAGGCAGGCTCGGTGGAGGGCTTGCGCGAGAAAACGATGTCGAAAATCGCGGGTTTCACGTCGCGGGAGATCGCAAGGTCAAGCGCGCCCTGCCCCCGTTCTTTCTTGAGGAAGCCGACATAGGGCATGGCCACGTTATCCAGCACCTGATGATCGTGTTCAAGCAGCGTATTCAGCGACGAAACCTGGTTGCCCTTGATTCCCCATTCCATCAAAAATCCGCGCACGCGGGCGGGGCGCTCGGCCATATCTTTCTTGAAACCATCCGATTCAAACATCGCCTTCAGGCAATCGACGCGGCCGAATTGCAGCGCGACTTGCAGCGCGGGGTGGTAATAGGCTTCTTCGCCGCGCCCGTTGCTTTTCTCGGCGAAGGGGCCCGCGCCCTGCGCTACCAGCACCTTCACGCCTTCGGCAAAATCCTGCCGCACCGCATGCGTCAGCGGTGCCATGCCGCCATACTGGCTGAGCGCGGGAAATTTCTGTTCACGTTTCCTGCGCCACATGATCTGCCGGAACGCCTTGTTCATGCCGTCTTCGGCGCTGAGCGCGGCGGTCGCAAGACCGTGGCGGAACACCAGCGGCTGCGTCAGGAGATATTCAAGCCGCCAGGCATCCTTGCGCTCGATCGCAGCGGCCATCTGATTGGCGAAGTAGGCTTCGGCGCTTGACCGGCGCAGCAGGCCCAGCGCGCCGGCGGCCAGTTTTTCGGCCCAGATGATGTTGCCCGGATTTGCCTGTGTCGTCATTTTTGTATCGGCGGGAACCGCCATTGCCAGTACTGGTTTATCTGCCGCTGCTGCCATGATCCCACCCTCTCTATAATACTGTGAGCGCAGTTTACCGGAAGGCGACATTATGTCAAATTTAATATGCCATATCATTGAAAAGACTGGTATTTCGTGATTGCGAATCTCCGCCCGCCTTGGCTAAACTAGCCTCTCGATTGTCACCTTTTCAAAGGAGCCGTTTCATGTCCCGCATCCTCTTCGCCCTGCTGTTCGTCCTTTTCACCGCCCCCGCCTTTGCCGAAGAGGCGAAAAAGGAAATGACCGAAATGATCACCACCACGACCTCGACGCAGGCAAGCTCGGTCAAAACCGAAACCGTACTGACGCCCGGCAAGCCCGCCGACGGCAGCCGCGCCATCCATTTCGAGGATTTCGACCTGAACCACGACGGCAACCTGACGCGCGAAGAAGCGGGCGAAATGCTGCTCCGCCTGTATGATACCGACG
>JBGGMV010000065.1:0-8769 GCA_041287865.1 Alphaproteobacteria bacterium
GGCTGTCGCCCTTGGAATAATCGTCGCGGAACTGGTCGGCGGGCATATATATGGTGCTGCCGACAGTTTGCGCGCGGCAGCAGGTGTTGTTCGCGCCACATTTGTCACCGATATACGATGACGCTTTCCACAACGGCGTATCCTTGCCGTTCTGGATGCGCACGTCTTCGTAATTGATAGAGTCGCCGAAGAGCTTCTTGGCGAGCTCGATTTCGCCACGGGTGAGGGGACGGCTGTCGCCTGACATTGTATCACCCATGGATCCCCCCATATCTACAATTTTACATAATATTAATTCTACGGTAAGGATGGTTACTATCAAGTTAACTTTGAGATTTATTGTTATTTATCAATGAATTGTAATACGGAGCGGGAGAGTGAAAACCTGCGATTCTACACTGGTCGGGGCATAGCGGGCTTGCGGCGGGGCTGCCGGACATCGTTGGTCATGCAATGCACGCCGCCTGCGCCGAATTCGAAATCCGGCAATTTGTAATCCTTGGGCTGGATAAGGTCATAGCCCCTGCTTTCCAGCTTGGCGCTGAGTTTCTTGCAGTTGCCGGTCATGACAAGCGTATTGCCGACGTCGATCATGTTGGTGGCGAGCTTGCGCGCTTCGGCGTTCGAGAGCTTGATGATTTTATCAGCGCCGACGATGTCGATGATGGCTTGATAGGTTTTCTGGTCGGTCACCTTGGGCGAGATCATCACTTCGCCTTTCGGCAGTTCTTCCGACATGCCGGTGTCGAGGTGATACATCACGTCGGGATCGGCCAGCGGCACGGGCAGCAATGTCCATTTTTTATCCTGCGTTGCGTTGATGGCGTCGACAAGCCGGTCAGCCGAGTCTTCCGAGCTCCAGGCGCCGTCGATGCCGACGCAAAGCGTGCGGCTGCTGGAGAGGCGCACCACGTTCCCGCCCTCGAACCATGCGCCCGTGACGGTGACGGTTTTAACGCCGCGGGATTCCAGTTCTTCCTTCACTTGCGCGATCTCGCCTTTATACCATTCGATATCCTGCTCGCCGGTGTCGAGTTCGCCGTCGTCATTGAGCCCTTGCAGCTCCTCGGGGTCGGGCAGGTAGGCGGTGTCGCCGATCATGACGTAGCGGTCGCGTGTGTATACTTCCCTCATGCCGCCTTTGGCATTGGCGGGAATGGTATCGACCTGCGCGCCGGCCTTAAGCAGCGCGTGTTTGACGCAGAACCACTCGCGGTAGGTATCGATCTTCACATTCTCTTCGTCAGCATAAGTAACTTGCAGCGGTTCGGCCATGATGATGTGGCGTTTCGGGTTTTGCGGCTGGCGGTCGAGCTCGGCGGCGTCGAAGGGCAGTTTTGCCGCAACGCGGTTGAATTCCGCCATCAGCGATTTCTTTAGTTTTTCGGGCTCGGCCATAGGGTCTTTTTTCTGGCCGCCCCATATCCAGCATGTCCAGTTATGGAGGTTTTCCTTCAATGACGGGCTGGCCGCGACGGCCGCGGGCAGCAGGCTTTCGACGTCTTTTTCATCGACGGTGATACGGGTGCCCTTGGCGACCAGCGGCGCGTTTTCGGATATATACTGGCGGATGCGTTCAAGCCTTTCGCTTGAAACGGAGGCGTCGGCGGTGGCTTTCTCCGCTGGCATCAGGGGCCGGGGGCGGCGCTGGGGGGCTTCGGCGCGGGAGGCGGCGGCGGAGTGACTGCGGCCGGCACCGGTTTCGGTTCTTCAACCGCCGGGCCTGCCGTGATGCCCGGCACGGGAGTCGCTGCGCTCGAGAATTCCACGCCGAGGTTGGCCATCTGCTGCGGCGTCATTTCCTGCTTGCAGCTGGTCGTGCTGAACAGGAAGCGCAGCGTTTCGACGTTGGCGTGATCCATCATCGCCTGGAAGCTGTTGAAGGCTTCTTTCTTGTATTCCAGCAGCGGGTCAAGCTGCGCGTAAGATCTCCAGCCGATGCCGCGCTTCAGCCCGTCCATGTTATACAGGTGGTCTTTCCAGTGGTTATCGATGATGCTCAGCATCATGGTCTGCTCGAAGCCGCGCATGCTGTCGGCGCCATAGGTCTTCTCTTTTTCATCGTAGGCTTTCAGCAGCTGGCCGTAGACGATTTTCGCCGCGTCCATGACTTCCATTTCGCGCAGTTTCTCGATGTCGATGCGCTGGTCGAAGACCTGGATGATTTCGGTTTCCAGCCCTTCCCAGTTGGCGAAGGGGTTGACGCCGTCCTTGCCCACGTATTTTTCGAACAGGTCGGTCACCACGCTGTCGACCATGTCTTCCATGCGTTCTTTTTCGCCGGTGCCGTCCAGCAGGCTGTTGCGGATGCCGTAGATGACTTCGCGCTGCTTGTTCATCACGTCGTCGTATTTCAGCAGGTTTTCGCGGGTCATGAAGTTCTGGTTTTCGACGCCTTTTTGCGCCTTGGCGATGCCGTTCGACACCATCTTGCTTTCGATCGGCGTTTCGTCATCCATGCCCAGCATGGTCATGAAGTTTCTGAGCTTCTCTCCGCCGAAGACGCGCGACAGGTGGTCTTGCAGCGAGATGTAGAAGCGCGAGCTGCCGGGGTCGCCCTGACGGCCGGAGCGGCCGCGCAGCTGGTTGTCGATGCGGCGCGATTCATGGCGTTCGGTGCCGATGATGTGCAGGCCGCCCAGCGCCTTGACCTCGGCGCTTTCGGCCTTCACTTGCGCCTTGATGGGGGCTTTTGCAAGCTCGAAATCTTCCTTGGATACTTCGTCAAGATCCCAGCCCTCGGCCTTCAGCGCTTCGCGCGTCAGGAAGTCGGCGTCGCCGCCCAGCTTGATGTCGGTGCCGCGGCCGGCCATGTTGGTGGAAACGGTGACGGCGCCCTTGCGGCCCGCCTGCGCCACGATGGCGGCTTCGCGGTCGTTCTGCTTGGCGTTCAGCACTTCGTGCTTGACGCCCATTTGCGTCAGCAGCGCGCTTAAGTATTCGGATTTTTCGACGGAAACGGTGCCGACCAGCACGGGCTGGCCTTTTTCCTGCAGCGCCTTGATGTCGCGCGCGGCGGCGTGGAATTTTCCTTGTTCCGAGCGATAGACCGCGTCGTTGAAATCTTCGCGGATCATGGGGGCGTTGGTGGGAACCTGGACGACGTCGAGTTTATAGATGGAGCCGAACTCGGCGGCTTCGGTCATGGCCGTGCCGGTCATGCCGGCAAGCTTTTTATACATTCGGAAGTAGTTCTGGAAGGTGACGGTGGCCAGCGTCTGGTTTTCGGGGTTTATCTTGACGTTTTCCTTGGCTTCCACGGCCTGATGCAGCCCGTCGCTCCAGCGGCGGCCCGGCATCAGGCGGCCGGTGAATTCGTCGACGATGATGATCTCGCCGTCCTTGACGATGTAATCCTTGTCTTTCTGGAACAGCACATGCGCTTTCAGCGCGCGGTTCACCTGGTTGCTGACGTCGATGTAGTTGGCGGTGGAGGCGTTCAGGCCCAGCAGGTGCTCGACCTTCGCCGTGCCTTGCTCGGTCAGCGTCACGGTCTTCTGCTTTTCGTCGACGGTGAAATCGCCGGTGGTGGTTTTAAGGTCGGGGTCGTCGGCGTTCAGTTCCTCGCCGCGTTCCAGCAGGGGGATGATGCTGTCGATCTTGCGGTAGGCTTCGGTGGGCTCGTCGCTGGGGCCGGAAATAATCAGGGGTGTGCGCGCTTCGTCGATCAGGATGCTGTCGACTTCGTCAATGACGGCGAAATTATGGCCGCGCTGCACGCGGTCGGCTGCCGCGAACTTCATGTTGTCGCGCAGGTAATCGAAGCCGAATTCGTTGTTGGTGCCGTAAGTGATGTCGCAGGCATAGGCCGCGCGGCGTTCGGTGTCGTCAAGACCATGGACGATCGCGCCTGTGGTCAAGCCCATGAAGCCGTAGAGTTTTCCCATCTGCTCGGCGTCGCGCTTGGCGAGGTAGTCGTTGACCGTCACGACATGCGCGCCCTTGCCTTCGAGCGCATTCAGGTAAACGGCGAGCGTGGCGACGAGCGTCTTGCCTTCGCCGGTTTTCATCTCGGCAATTTTGCCCTGATGGAGCGCGATGCCGCCCATCAGCTGGACGTCGAAATCTCGCATGTTGAGCACGCGGAAGCTTGCCTCGCGTAAGGTCGCGTAGGCGGGGGCCATGAGATCTTCAAGCTTGGCGCCACCGGCCAGCTGCTTGCGGAAGACATCCGTCTGCGCCGCAAGCTGCTCATCCGTCATGGCTTTCATCTGCGGTTCGAGCGCGTTGATTTCCTTGATCAAGGGCTGCATGCGCTTGATTTCGCGATCGCTGGCGGTGCCGAAAATTTTTGCGAAGATATTGCCGACCAAATCAGGTCTCCTGTGGGTTACTGGACGTTAACCATTTATTAATCTTTCACCCCGAATTTACAGGAAATACACAGTTATGTCAAATATATAAGGTATATTTAGGCATATCAGAGGCTTGGGGTACAGCCTTCCTATAAATATGTGCGCGTTAAGCTTTAGTGCTGGCGCAGGTGCAGATGACGGTGCATGTGAGCCATCCTCGTGCGTGACTCCCACCACATCTCGACTTCGCCGAAAGTGCAGAGTAAATCGACCGCAATAACCTCGTCGGCGGGGCGGAGTTTCTCGCGCGAGAAGAGGCTTTGCAGGAATGGCTTGTCCTGTCTGAACCAGCTGCGGGAGGACGTGCCGGGTTGCGGTTGCAACCGGCCGCCTTCGGGCGTCCAGCTGGCGAGAACGTCTTGCGGCGCGTAATGCTTGCCGCGAATAACGAGGCCGGCGGCAGGGCAGCGGCCAAAGTTCACGATGAAACGCGGACGCCCGTATTTTTCCCATTGGATATCGAAAAGATGCGCCTCGTCGTCCTTGATCCGCCAGAAACGCAGGAAGACGGGCAGATCCCTTTTGTCCACGGTGAAGCCACGGCGTTGCATGGCAGGCACAAAGATCGTCGTGATCTCGCGGCGCAGGTCGGTCGTCTTGCCCAATTTACTTTCCGGCGATCGTCAGGCCGTCGATGCGCGTGGTGGGCGCGGCGAGGCCGTGGCGGGTCGAGGGCAGGGAGGGCGTGTCATTGGCGATCTGCGCCTTCATGAACATGTCCTTCAGGTTGCCCGAAACGACGAAACCAGCGACCGCGATATCGGTCACCTTGCCGTCCTTGATCAGGAAGCCGTGCGCCTGGCGCGAATGCTGGCCGTTGTTGACGTCGACCGTGCCGCCGTTGAAGCCGTTGATGTAAACGCCTTCCTTGATGTCCTTGATCAGCTCGTCGGGCGATACTTTGCCGGGCAGGATGCGGACGTTGGTCTCGCCGCCCTCGCGGCCTGTGGGCTCCATGCCCAGCTGGCGCGATTCAAACAGGGTGAGGTTGAAGGCTTCCAGCACGCCGTCCTTCACGAAGGTGACCTTGCGCATTTCAAGACCCGCGCCGTCCACTTGTCCCGAAGACGCGCCGCGCGGAATGGTCGGGTCATCCTCGATGGTGATCTCGCTGTTCATGACCTGCTTGCCCAGCTTGTCCTTCATGAAGCTGGTGCCGCGGTAAATGGCCGTGCCGTCAATGGCGGAGAAGACGGAGGAGAAGAAAGCCTCCGCCGCGTCGCGGTCGAGCACGATCGGCATTTCGCCCGTGTTGGGCAGGGTGGGCGACAGCTTGCTGACGGCATCTTTGCCGGCGGCGGCGCCGAGTGCCGTGGGTTTCGCCATGTCGTTGAAGTGGCGCGCAAAGCTCGACTCGCCGCCGATCTGCATGCCGTTCGCGTCTTCGGCGATCACGGCAGCGCCGGCGCTGTACATCGTCGAGCTGTTGGAAATATCGAGGCCGTTGGTGGCCAGCACAAGATAATGCCCGTCGTTGGCGGAAACGCTGACCGAACGCACGGCCTTCGTGCCTTTTTCGGCGCGGGCTGCGGCTTCGACGTCTTTCGCGTATTTAATCAGCTCCGCCTGCGTGGGCGGGGTGTGGTCGTACATGTCGAGGTCGGCTTTGGGGCCCTTGAAGACCTTGTCGGGTTCCAGCAGGCCTTTCTTGCTGCCGCCGGGCACGACTTTCAGCGCGTCCATGTTCTGCAGCATCGCCTGTTTCAGTTGCGCTTCGTCGCGCACGTTCTTGGTGAACGAGATCGAGGCGCCGCGCGCGGCGTAGAGCGACACAGTGACTTCGAACGAGGTGCCCGAGACGACGTTGACGACTTCGCCTTTTTCGACGCTGTTGGATTGCTTCGTGCCGGCCGAGATGGCGACGCGCACGTCGCTGACGCCGTGCTTTGCGCCTTCGGTCTTGCCGAAGTCGAGCAGCGCTTCGGCGAGGGGGCGGGCTTGCTTCAGGAATTCTTTTTCGGTCATTGCCATGTGAATTCTCCTTACGGCGCTTTGGGCGCTTGTTTTTTGCTGCCGCCGACGGTCATGTTCGACACGCGGACGGTGGGCTGGCCGCAGGAAACAACCACGCTCTGGCCGTTCTTGCCGCACATGCCTGCGGATTTCTCGATCTTCAGGTCGTTGCCGACCATGGTGATGGATTTGATGACGGTAAGTCCGTCGCCCACCAGCGTCACGCCCTTCAGCGGCTCGCAGAGCTTGCCGTTGCGGATGCGGTAGGCCAGCGTTGCGTTCATGTTGAACTTGCCGGAGGTGATATCCACCTGCCCGCCGCCCATGTCTTCGATATAAATGCCGTCCTTCACCGATGCGATGATGTCTTCGGGCTTGTGCGGGCCGGCGCGGAAATAGGTATTGGTCATGCGCGGCATGGGGGTGTGGGCGTAGGTCTGGCGGCGGCCGTTGCCGGTGGGCTCGACGCCCATCAGCTGCGCGTTCTGCCTGTCCTGCATATAGCCTTTCAGCACGCCTTTTTCGATCAGCACGTTTTCTTTCGTCGGCGTGCCTTCGTCGTCGAAGCCAAGCGAACCGCGTTCGCCGGGCATGTCGCCCTGGTCGACGACGGTCACTTCGTCGCCCGCGATTTTCTGGCCGATCTTGCCGCTATAAACCGAGATATTGCGGCGGTTGAAGTCGCCTTCAAGGCCGTGGCCGATGGCTTCGTGCAGAATGACGGCGGGCCAGCCGTGGTTCAGCACCACATCCATCACGCCTGCGGGCGCTTCCTCGGCGATCAGCAGGGTTTTGCCGATTTTCAGTGCTTTCTTGGCCGATGCTTCGTAAACGGCGGTGTCGAACACGTTGCGGCAGTCGTCTTCACGGCCGCCGGCCAGCGCGTAGCCGTTTTCGATCTTGCCGTCCTTGTCCTTGATGCTGAGCGAAATGCTGAGGGTCGACATGGGGCGGTTGTCCACCATGCTCTGGCCGTCGGCGGTGATGATATGCACGGCCTTGAAGGCCGATGAGTATTGCACGGTGACGTTGACGATATCGGGGTCGAGGCTGCGGACGTATTTCTCGATCTCTTCGATCTTCTTCATCTTCTGCTCGAGCGTGAGCGGATCCATCGGGTTTTTCAGTTCCGCCGTCACGTCGGGCAGGGGCGTGCTGACGGGCTTGGCCGTCACGGGCTTGCCGTCCAGCACCTGACGCGTTTCAGAAATCGCGCCTTTCAGCGCGGCTTCGTTGAAGATGTCGGAGAACGAATAGCCGACTTTTTCTTCCTTGCCGACGCGGAAGCCGAAGCCCGACTTGCTGTTGCCGACGGAAATGGTGGTGAATTCGCCCTTGTCGTAGACAAGCGCTTCGGATTCAGTGATCTCCTGATAAAACTCGCCGTAATCGGCGCCGGTCAGGCCTTCCTTGACGATTTCTTTCGTCTTCTCCAGCGTAAGGTCGCTGTTCTTGAAAAACGGATCGGTGGAGGGGGATTTCTTCGCCATCGTCGTTACGCCTTCGGTATGTTTATGTTGATGCAGGGCAGAGTAGTGAAATTATATATTAAGGTCAAGAGTATTTTCATAACAAAACATCAAACTTGTATAAATTTACATAATAAACGTGCGTGGTTGTTTTTTCTACATAAATTGGCCCCGTCCGCGATAGACTGTCCGACAGGAGATTTAAAGAGATGAAGATTGTCATCAAAGTCGGCACACAGGCGATACTCGCGGCGGACGGCACGCTGCAAAAACGCGCATTGACGGCATTGGTCAGCCAGGTCGCCACGCTGCAGAAAGCAGGGCATGATGTCGCCGTGGTGACGTCGGGCGCTGTCGGCTCCGGCCGCCGCGTTGCGCGTGAAATGCTCGATCTGGAATTCGGATCAACCATTGGCGAGAAACAGGTGCTCGCCAGCCTTGGCCAGCATGAATTGATGAACGCCTATGCGCGCATGTTCGAACCCTTCGGGCTGGTCGCAGCGCAATTGCTGCTGACGAAACAGGATTTCAACACGCGCCAGCATTACCTCAACATCGCACGACTGCTCCGCGAAGTGCAGCGCCGCCGGAATATTATTCCGGTTATCAATGAAAACGATTCAGTTGCCGTGGAAGAACTGATGTTCACCGACAACGATGAATTGTCGGGCCTGATTGCCGCGCAATTGAATGCGGAGAAACTGATTATCCTCACTACCGTCGGTGGCGTCTTCGATGGCCCGCCGGATGTGGCGGGTTCGAAGATGATCTCCGTGATCGATCCGCAGAAAGACGGCTGGCCCGAAGTCTCTACATCGAAAACCGCGCAGGGGCGTGGCGGGATGCTGAGCAAGCTGGGCACCGCGCGCAAGATGAGCGAGCTTGGCATCACCACGCATATCGCGGGCCTGCATGAAAAAGACGTGCTGCTGCGATTGGTTAAGGGAGAGCGCGTCGGTACGGTCATTCTGCCCATGAAGCAGAAATCGAAC